>JAFXNC010000031.1 GCA_017529875.1 Ruminococcus sp.
AGAGCCGCCGCAACTTCACCTCTCTCCGTCGCCTACGGCTCCTCCAAGAGGTGAAGTTGCCAATATGTGCTTAACATATTATTTTTTGAGGGCGAGTGTCCAAGATCATTGACAACTGCACAAACGGAATAAAAAAAAATCACAAAACCACTTGACAAGCGAGAAATAATGTGATATAATCTTAATGTTACAGAAACGGAGAAGTCGCCTAGCCCGGTTTATGGCGCACGACTGGAACTCGTGTATGGGTTAATAGCTCATCGAGGGTTCGAATCCCTCCTTCTCCGCCAGTGCACACGGTGCACCACCGAATTCCGCCTTTTGCAGGATCGCAGAGGGCGGTTTTTATATTTGACGGCGGGGTCATTCTTTTTTGACCTCTTTTACCCAGCTGCAATTCAGACAGTTCAAAATGCAGGTTTGAAGTCCAAAGATCACACAAGATCACACGAAATATCACATGAGAGCGGAACAATAAGATACTTTTTTCCAACAAACAAAGCATTTAGATCCAAAAAGCGAAGTCAACACACAGATGTTGGCTTCGCTTTTTTGCGGTCAATTGTCTGCAATACACTCCCAGACCGGCATCATTCAATTCAACAGCCCACTGAGGCCTTCTTCCATGAAACGCTTGCGGTAGACCTCCAGCTCTTTGCTGATGATGTCGTCGATGACCCGCATACCCAGCACTTCGACGGGAGCGTTGTCGTCGGTGAGTATCCTGTCGCCGGGGACGTAGTGTACAAGCTCGGCGGATACGTCGGTCATAAGGCTGCGCAGCTCGGGGTCGTTTATACTGCTGAGGTTCATGGCGAGGCGCTTGGTCATCCCGGGGTCGTTGGAGGCAAATAGCTCCCGGTTGGTGGAGCCGCCGACATCCGCCGTCCATACCTCGGAGAACACCGCCGAGATAGTGTCAGCCAGATAGGCATTGATTCCGTCCTCGGTATCGGATCGCATATTCATGTTCACCACCATGACGCCGCCCTCGTTGAGGCTGTCCCGCACAAGGGTGAAAAACTCCTTGGAGGACATCTGAAATGGTATGGTGATATCCTGATAGGCGTCCACCATTATCACATCGTATTTGGTTTTCAGCTCACTGCCTCCGCTTTCCCGCTGGGACTTCATGGCGTTGAGATAGGCTCTGCCGTCGTAGGTGACTACGTTCATATCCTCTGCCATGTCGAAGTATTCATGGGCAAGCTCGGTTATCTTCCCGTCGATCTCCACGCCGTCGGCTGTCATTCCGGGGAAGTAGTTCAGGCACTGCTTGGCGTAGGTGCCGGTTCCCATGCCCAGCACCAGCAGCGAGGACCTATCCCCTGCCGGGGACATAAGCGGCGCCGCCATAGCAGTATCGTAGTAGAGATAGGACAGCCCGCCGTTCTTCATATACACCGACTGCACTCCGAACAGCACGTTGGTGGAAAGGGCGGTCTTGCTCTCGTCCTCCTTGACTTGCAGATAGTTGTAAACGCTCTCCCCCTCGTAGGCGAGAGTTTTTTCCCAGAATGCAAATCCGAGGGTAGTGCTCGTTATGCAGAAACAGATGAACAGCACAGCACACACTGCGGTGCGTATCTTACAGCGTCCGCAGGAGATGAAATAGACGAGCCCCAGCACCAGCAGCACGCCGGAGAATATCAGGAAGGTAACAGCCGTCCCCACGGCAGGTATTGTGATAAAAGTAGGGGCAAAGGTGCCGATAATACTGCCGATGGTATTGAAGGCGCCCAGGGTGCCGACGGTTCTGCCGTTGTCCTCGAGGCTGTCGGTGGTGTATTTCACCAGTGACGGGGTAACAGTCCCCAGCAGGAAAAGGGGATAAACGAAGATTATCATACAGGCGATGAACGCCGCCCAGATCAGGAAATTGGTGCTGACGGTAACGATCAGCAGAGCGGACACTCCCAGGATGACCAGCTTTCCGATAAAGGGTATGGCGGCGATCCATACGGCGGAGATCAGTATGCGCTTGTAGAGCTTGTCGGGGTCGGGGTTTTTGTCGGCGCTTTTGCCGCCGAAGTAATTTCCGAGAGCCATAGCTATCATTATGGTGCCGATGATGATAGTCCAGACTATCTGCGACGAGCTGAAATAGGGTGCGAGCAGCCTGCTTGCGCCCAGCTCCACCGCCATGACGGACATACCCGAAAAAAATTCGGTGAGATACAGATACCACTTATGCCGCAGTATCGGGGCTCTTTCGTTTTTTGCTTCTGTGCTCATAGCGTTCCTTTCAATTGATCAGATCGTTTCGTACTTACATATTATAGCACAGCGGGCAAAAAAAGTCAATTGTGACACCGGACGATGCAGCCGTCAGCAAGAGACACAAAAAAGGTTATCGCTCCGTCCGGAGCGATAACCTTGTATTATTTGTATTTGATGACGGGATCATTCCTCAGCGTTGAGCTCGTCCTCGCGGCCTACGCCGTCAACTCTGCGGCGTCCTACCGGCCACTGGCGGTAGTCGGTGTAGTCGGCATTGTAGTTGAGGTCGAAGTCCTTGGCCTCGGCAAAGAGCGGGTCAAAGAGCTTGCCGCCCACGGTGAACCAGCAGTGGGATGTGTCGTGGCAGATATAGATGTCGGTGTAGCCGATCTCGCGGATCAAGAACGCCGCCGCAGCCGAGTCAGCCACGCAGCAGCCGCTGCCGCGCTGGAAGATATCGTTGGCGAAGGTGATCTCCCAGTCGGGGGATGTGTTATAGATGTCGGAGAGCAGTCTCCAGCGGTGATAACCGTGCTCATACATCTCCCACTCAAAGAGCTTGAGGCGCTTTTCCTCCATGGTGTCGGTGGGCTCGGTCTGTTCGAGCATGATCTTGTGAGCGGTCATCATGGTAGTGATCTTGTAGGTGTTGTAGTCGGAGACCTCGGCCTTGCCGTTCTCGTCAACGTTGATGCCGTCCTCCTGACCGTTCTTGATCATGAAACCGTCAAGTCTGTCGAAGCAGTAGTAACCGCCGTCGATCTCCTGCCAGCCGGTCTGCATAACGCCGTTCTCGTCGAAGTAGTAGGTCTCGCCCTCGATATCTGTCAGACCCTTGGCCAGGTCGCCGTGGTAGTAGTAGCGGAGGCCTTCCACTTCCTCCCAGCCAACGCGGTCGATCTTGAAGGTCTTCACCAGCTCGTTCTTGAAGTCCCCCTGACCGGTGACGTTAACGGTGGCCTCGCCGGGCTCGGTGTTGTTTTCGATCTTGATGGTGTAGTCCTTGTTTACGGTAAGCGCCTCGCCGTGGAGCATCACGATGATCTCCGGGTTGATGGGCTCGCCGGTATACTCGTAGGATTCTTCGAGGCCGTTGAGCTCAGCCCCTGCGATATCGTCATAGGGACGCTCCAGCTTGGGAACGATGTTGTCCCTGAACTCGTCGCCGCATACCGAGCAGGTATGCAGGGTATAGCCTTCCTCGTCGTAGGTGGGATCGACTACCTTTTCCACGTACTTGTGGGTCTTGGGTATAACATCCTCATAGGTCTGACCGCACTCGGAGCAGACATAATCCGCAAGCCCCTCATGGGTGCAGTCGGCTTCCTTGATGACTTTGAGCGTATAGCTGTGGACGTGCTGCTTGTTGAGCACCGACACCACGACGATAGCGCCGACGGCGATGAGCACGACAAGCAATGCAAGCAGAGCCTTCTTCATTTGCCTTTCCTCTTTCTTATCATATATTCCCTTACTTTTAACAGAGTCATAATACTGTATTTTTATATTATAATACAATCCCGCCGGTTTGTCAAGCAAGGGGGCAGGATTTGTGAACAAATTGATATATACGGAAACAAAATGAAACTATTTGCCGTTCTCAGAGTAATTATGCCCAAAGATACAGGTTGATAATTGATTTCCCTTACAAATTACTGTTATCGTATTGAAAATTTCGACGGGATGTGATATAATATGTTATGTATACCATTACACAGCAAAAGAGGTCTTCTGAATATGAAAAATTATGATGTAATTATCGTCGGATGCGGCGCGGCAGGTCTGTACGGAGCTCTCAACCTTGACCCCTCCCTCAAAGTGCTGGTGCTGTCCAAGCGCGAGCTCACGCTGTGCAATTCCTCGCTGGCTCAGGGCGGCATCGCCGGTGTCTACAACAATCCCGAGGATTCACCCGAGTATCACAAGCACGATACCTTCATCGCGGGCGGCTATGAGAACGACCCCGTTTCAACAGACGTGCTGGTGAATGAAGCGAAGATCGACATTGCAAGGATAATCGAGCTGGGCTGCGACTTCGACAAGCTCCCCAACGGCGACTATCACCGCACCCTTGAGGGCGGCCACGGTATGCACCGTATCTTCCACCACAAGGACGCCACCGGCTTCGAGATCGAGACTACCCTGCTGAGAAACGTCCAGCAGCTGCCCAACGTGGATATCTGGGAGAACGCTCTCATGGCGCGTATCAGGCGCACCAAGAGCGGCTTTGCCCTGCTTGTGATGAAGGACGGCGAGTTCATACCCTGCGCCTGCCACTACTGCATCTTCGCCACCGGCGGCATCGGCAGAGTGTACGAATATACCACGAATTCCGCTATCGCCACCGGCGACGGCATCGCGGCTGCATACAGGCTCGGCGCCGAGATCAAGAACCTCAGCTATATACAGTTCCACCCCACCGCCTTCAACAACCGCTCCACCAGAGAGTGTTTCCTCATCTCCGAGGCTGTCCGCGGCGAGGGCGCATACCTGAAAAACTGCCACCTGGAGCGTTTCATGCACAACTACGACAAGCGCCTTGAGCTGGCTCCGAGAGACGTGGTATCCCACTCGATCATCTTCGAAGCCAAGAAGACCGGCTCCGACGAGTTCTACCTCGATATCTCACACAAGGACCCTGAGTTCGTCCGCAACCGTTTCCCAATGATATACAAGAACCTCCTCGAACAGGGCTACGACATGACAAAAGAACCTGTGCCTATCTTCCCCTGCCAGCACTACCTCATGGGCGGCATCAAGGTGGATATCTACGCACGGACTACTATCGACGGCCTCTACGCCTGCGGAGAGTGCTCCTGCACCGGCGTTCACGGCAACAACAGGCTCGCCAGCAATTCCCTGCTTGAAGCTCTCGTCTTCTCACGCAGAGCGGCATCTGATATCAACACCCGCGCAAAGGCCGGCATGAAGGAACACGTTGAGTACATCTTCACCATGCCCACCTACACCGAGCATATCCCTGCCGGACTGCGCACCGAGATCAGGCACATCATGCAGTCGGCTTACTTCGTTATGCCCGACATCAAGGCGCTTGCCGACGGCTATGAGCGCATAATCGAGATCAAGCACCTGCTGGACACCGGCAAGTACAAGCTCGACCGGGACTATGTGGAGGCGCGGAGCCTTGCGACGGTGGCCTTTATCGTGCTGGGCGAGGCCTATCAGATCGCCTTCGGCAGCGTTGATATCGACTACGAGGCCGGTTTCTGATGAGACCTGGATCCGTTAAACGCGCGACCCTGACCCTCTTTGCCATAAGCTACTATATGCTCTTTACCATACTGCTGGTGATATTGCAGCCGGGAGGCTGGGTGAAGGCGCTGCTGATAATCATTTTCGGTATCATCAGCTACGGCCTGGAATGTTTCTTCTGCATCGGCAGCAATGGCAAGAAGGCCGTGTTCAGCGAGAGCGATTTCGGGCTATTCGGGTCGCTGTTACCGTCGCTGATCTATCTTGCCGCAGGGCTCATAGGGCTGCTTGATCTGCGCTCGGAGCTGCTATTTACGGCGCTGGCGGCGTTCCTTGGGCTGGTGATACACGGCTTCATGGACGGCTTTACCGGCCTCGACAAGAAGAAGCACAAGGACGATCGCAACGACAATGACAAAGGAGAATGACATATGAAGCTGATGCAGTTTCAGATCGACGATATGATCAAGACCGCCCTCAACGAGGACATCAACTACATCGACGTGACCACAGACTGGCTCGTGGACGACAGCAAGGTCTCCACCGCCCGCTATGTGGCAAAGGACACCGGAATACTCTGCGGAATCGACATCGCGCTGAGGGTCTTCACCCTCCTGGACGAGACCGCCAAGTTTGAAGTCCTCATCCACGACGGCGAACAGGTGAACAAGGGCGATATCATCGCACGGATCACCTGCCATACAAGGGCGCTTTTGAAGGGCGAGAGGACTGCGCTGAACCTTTTGCAGCATATGTCCGGCATCGCCACCGCCACCAACAGGTGCGTAAAGCTCATTGAGGGGACTAAGGCGACAGTCGCCGACACAAGAAAGACCCTCCCGGGGCTGCGAGCCATACAGAAGTACGCCGTGACGGTGGGCGGCGGGCGCAACCACCGCTACAATCTCTCCGACTGTGCCATGTTAAAGGACACACATCTTGACGCCTACGGCTCCATGACCGGCGCGGTGAATGCCCTGCGTCAGCAGATCGGACACACCGTCAAGATCGAGGTTGAGGTAGGCTCCCTTGAGGAGCTTCAGGAGGCACTGTCCCTGGGCGTGGAGATAATCATGCTGGACAACATGAGCTGCGAGGATATGGCAAAGGCCGCCGAGCTCACGGATGGCAGAGCTCTGCTCGAGGCCTCCGGCAACGTCACGGATGCGACCATAAGAGCCATAGCCGAGACCGGCGTGGACATCATCTCCATGGGTGCCATAACCCATTCGGTGAAGGCCTTCGACATCTCCATGAAGATAGACAAATAAGTAAATGCCCCGTCTTTCAGTCGGGGCATTTTATGAACTGCGGTGACAACTATGGCACATACGAGACCTATAAAATGGGGCACGCCATCCTCCTTTGTATGCACGGGGATAATGTTCGTGTTCGCGGTGCTGGCATTCATCGCGGGGATACACGCCATGAACCAGCGCAACAAAGGCCGTGATGAGTGCACCGAGAAGGTCACTGCCACGGTGATCCGGTACGCCGAGAGCAAGCGGCAGCCTGTGAACAGCAAGCACAGCGCCTACACCGTGTACATGGCGGTCTACCAGTACGAATACAACGGCTGGACATACTACGGCATGGAGTCCCCCGCCGAATCAAAGCAGTTCGAGATCGGTCAGAAGGTGGAGCTGATGCTCGACCCAAATGACCCGGACAATTTCTACGTCCCCTCCGAGAGGGCCACCGCAGGGCCAATGATAATCTGCCTTGCGATAAGCCTGATCTCGCTTATCACAGCCTTCGGTATGCTGTGGCTGAGCCTTGCGGCATCGGGAAAGTTCGACCACGGCGAGGGCGGCTGGAAAGATAAATAAACTTACAGGAGGAACAGCTATGGCAGGTATTCTTGACGGTGAAAGACAGTATCACGTTCAGACTGCCCCCGGCGAGGTGGGCAGATATGTTATCCTCGCAGGCGACCCGGGGCGCATACCCCTTATCGCGGAGCAGCTGGAGGATGCAAAGCAGATCGCCCAGAACCGCGAATACACGGTATGGACAGGCACTCTCTGCGGTGAGAAGGTAACTGCCTGCTCCACCGGCATCGGAGGGCCGTCTTCGGCTATCGCGGTGGAGGAACTGACAAAATGCGGCGCCGACACCTTTATCCGGGTGGGCACCTCCGGAGGCATCGCCGATCAGGTGCGGGGCGGTGATCTTGTTATCGCCTCGGCGGCGGTCTGCGGTGAGGGCACCAGCCGGGAGTATCTCCCCTGCGGCTATCCCGCGGCGGCGGATTTTGAGGTAACCGAGGCTCTGGCAAATGCGGCGCGTAAGCTCTGCAAGGAGAACGGCACCTCCGCCCATGTGGGGGTAGTCCACTCCAAGGACAGCTTCTACGGACAGGTGGCTCCGGAGGATTCCCCGGTGTACTACACCCTGAAAAACCGCTGGGAGAGCTACAAGCGTCTGGGCTGTCTCTGCTCGGAAATGGAATGTGCCTCAATCTACGCGGTGGGACTTGCCCGCAAGGTACGCTGCGGCGCTGTGCTGCTGGCGATATGGAACATGGAGCGCACCTACTCCGGCGAGGACGACACCAAAGTCCTGGACACCCGCATCGCAATAAAATGCGCTGTGGAGGCGGTTAAAGATCTGATCTCAGCCGACAAATAACAGAAACAATAAAGCCCGGTCTCGTAAAGGCCGGGCTTTTGTTATTGGGCTGTTATGCTCAGTTCTCGATGGACGAATCAGTGATCCAGATGGAGTCGAGGCCTGAACCGCCTGCGATGAGCTGCATCGATACGGTGCCCTCGGTGTAGACGGGGCTGGTGCCCTTGGTCTCGGTGGGCTCGCCGTACTTGGCCTTTACGTCGTCAACGCTGCTGGCAAGGGAGAAACCGTCAGCAGTTGCTGCGTCGCCGCCTGCATAGAGCGCCTGGGTCAGCTCGATAGAGAAGATGATCCCGGCGTCGTTGGCCTGAAGGGTCATGCCTGCGAAGTAGTACTCGTTGATGGTGTTGCCGGACAGGCAGCTGGGAGCCTGGGAGGCAGGAGCTGCCTCTGTGCCGAGGCTTGCCTTGATGTCGTTGATGTTGTCGCCGGTGCCGAAGGTGGTGCCGTTATATGCTACCTTAGCGGCTGCGGCTGTGAAGCTGCCTGCAGCGGCAGGGGTGCTGTCAGCGGGCTCTGCGGTGCTGTCGGCAGTGCTCTCAGCGGGAGCGGCAGTGCTGTCGGCGGTGTTCTCGGCGGCGCTCTGAACTGCTGCGGGTGTGGTAGCGGCAGTCGAATCACCGGACTTGGATGAATTGCTGTCTCCGCAGCTTGCAAGACAAAGTGCTGCAAATGCTGCGATCAAAACGATCTTCTTTTTCATACTTAAATACACTCCTTATATATTTTTGACATTCCTTGAAAAGGAATTATCAGCCGTACTGTGTGTCGGATATGCCTATAAAGTCTACTGAGCTGCCTTCATAGGAGCTGATCTCTACTCTGAGATTTCCCTCGGAGAAGTAGAAAATATAGCCGTTATCGTCGTAAGGGGTGCCGAACTTGGAATTAGACAAAGCAAGATCGTCGCCGACCTTTACGCCGCAGGCTGTCTCGGCTACAGGACCGGAGCCCATGGCCTCCATGATGGTGAAGTAGATAACGCGGCCAGCCTCGGTGGTGTCGATGTCAAGGCCGTTGTAGTGGTATCTGATAACATTCTCACCGGTAAGGCAGCTTCCGATGCTCTCTGAGGGAGAGGACTCTGCGCCCAGTTTGCTCTTGACGTTGGAGAAAGTATCTCCTATGGCGATATAGGTGTCGTTATACTTTACAGTGGCCTTGCCGGCAAGAGTTGAAAGGTCGATCTGAGGCACTGGTTCAGGCTCGGGAGCCGGTGTGGCAGGCGCCGGAGTGGTGTCTGCCGGCGGGGGTGTGGTATCGGCAGGCTTTTCGGTCTCTGCCGGTCTGGTGTCGGGAGCCTCGGTCACCTGCTCAGGTGTGGTGGCAGGGGGCTTTGTGGTGGTGGCTGCCTTGGTGGCTTCTGTGGTCTTCTTGGTAGTGGACTCCTTGGGAGCGGTAGTTGCCTCGGTCTTGGCCTCGGTAGTTGCGGATGTGCCGGCGGTGGCGGAAGTGGCGGTCGTACCGAGGGTCACAAGTCCCCCGAGGGACGAGGGATCATCCGTGCTGCCGCAGCCTGCCAGACAAAGTGCTGCCGCAGCAGCGATAAGGCCGGTTCTGAGCTTCATGGTCATATCCTCCTTTTATATTCCTGTTATTGCTTTGCTTCTATCACGGCATCGCTGCCCGAGCGGACAGTACCGCCGCAGATCACGGTGGTCTTGTAGGTCCCCGAAAGCCCCAGCGAGGGGTCGATCATCAGCGAGAAGCCGTTTGTACCGTTCTCACCCAGGAACTTCTTCTCATAGATCGGGAAGGCCTCGAAGGTGTGTTCCTCGCCGTCTTTGGAGAGCTTCACGTATACCCTGCCGTTGCCCATATCGGCGTCATCGGGGAGAGCGCCGTAAACTCTTATGGCGTAGCCCTCGTCGGAGGCAACGGTCTCTATGCTGCCGCCGTCGGAAAGGCCCTCGGCGGAGATGCCCTCTCTTTCGGGGCCGAACATAAAGGGCGCGGTGTTGATGAGGTTCTTGAGATTTCTCTCGACTATCTCATATACCATATCCCCGCCCTCGGCCACCATTGACAGCTCGGGGCAGTCGGTGCGGACGAACATGGCGTTCTTGTAGTTGTCGATGAAGAAAGGCAGCAGCGCCCGCCCGAAGGAGTCGCGCACCATGTAGAGGCGGGTATTGTCAACCTCGCCCATGTTGGCGGTGCCGATGCGGTTGTCGTTTTCTTCCTTGTCGCTCATGAAGATCTCCAGCTGTGCCTGAGTGTCCGTAACCCCCACAGGCGCCGTAAAGCGGAAGGGCTGGTAGTCGATGTTGAGCCTGTACTGGTAGTCCATGAACCCGCCGGAGGGGTAAAGCAGCTTGTCAAGGTCGCCGCGCCAGTCCTTTACCAGGTCGTAGGTGACGCCGTTGTAGGTCTTGTGCGCCTTGCCCAGGCTGTTCATGATAGCGTCGTAGCCGTAGAGGGCTCCGAGGTAGTTCCAGTGGCTGTCACGCTTGTGGTAGATGCCCTCCTCCTTGTGGGAGTTCATAAGGGACAGCATATCCACGTAGTTGACCCCCAGCTCGTCCAGCTGTTTGGTGAGGCGGGAGAGGTTGTTCTCCTCGGCCTTCTTGTAGCAGGCGGGGAACTTGTCGTCGTAGACCGAGGCCTTATTCGGCATGGGCACGAAGGTGAAGGAGCCGTTCTTGGCCTTCACATTCTCCTGTATCAGCGAGAGGGTCACAGCCATAGCCTTGATCTGACTGTCGGTCATGGCGTTGGTGTTCATATAGTCCAGCTTGTCGGTGTCAAAGAATATATATCCGTCGCTGCCGGTGATGACGTTGGAGGACGGCGAGGTCAGCAGCTCGCTCTTGACCAGGTTCGCCGCCGAAAGCAGCTGGGAGCGCAGGGGGAGCCTGTCATTGAACCAGGACTCGAACTGCTCGGAGAAGTTGGTATTGATCTTTCCCTCTGAGATGAAGGCGGGCATTTCGGTGAGAGCCTTCTTCTCGATCTCGGCGTTGCTCTCAACGAAGGGCATCAGCGCCAGAGGCGTCGCGCAAACGGCGAAGAAAAGTGCGCAGTAGACGATCTTTGCGGCTTTGTTCACAGTACTTCCCTCCCCTTCTCAGAATCTGAAATAGATAAACGGATTGTACTTGCTGGAAATAAGCGAGAGTATGCACAGCCCGAAGATCACCAGCGATACGGCGTAGGACACGTAATCGTAGGCCACAGCGCCCTTGGTAGCGGAGATCTTCGCCCTGATGACCTTGAATACCGGGGTGGAGAGGATCATTGCAAAGGCCAGTCCGATCATGAACATCACCGAGGTATAGGACATGATCTCGGCATTCACAGCCGCGTCGCCCGCGTGACCGGAGAACATATTCCCGATGAGGCCGAAGCCCTGTGTCAGGGTGTCGGCTCTGAATATCACGAAGGCCAGTATCACCACAAGCAGCGTATAGATATGACCGATGGGCCTGAACCATTTCTTCTTGGTGGGGATGATCTGATAGGTCTCCAGCATCTGACACATACCGTGGAGCATACCCCATACTATAAATGTGAAGTTGGCGCCGTGCCAGAATCCCGTCAGGAAGAAGACCAGCAACTTATTAAAGACCGTCCGCGCCTGACCCTTGCGGTTGCCGCCCAGGGGGATGTAGACATACTCCTTGAACCAGGTGGACAGGGAGATATGCCAGCGGCGCCAGAAATTCTGGATGTTCGGGGCGATGTAGGGGTAGTCGAAGTTCTCCCGGAAGTCAAAGCCGAACATACAGCCCAGACCGATAGCCATATCGCTGTACCCGGAGAAGTCGAAGAATATCTGTAAACTGTAACATACCGCGCCCAGCCATGAGGGCAGCATACCCACCTGATCGGGGTCGAACTTGAACACCGTGTCGGCGACTATGCCCATCTGATTGGCTATGAGCACCTTCTTGCCCAGGCCGAGGATGAAGCGGTTTATACCGCGGCTCACTCTGTCGGCGGAGAACTCACGTTCTCTGATCTGGGCGGCGATATCCTCATACCGCACGATAGGGCCCGCGATGAGCTGAGGGAAGAAAGAGATATAAAGCAGTACCGAGAACAGGTTGCGCTGAACCAGCTTTTTGTCCCTGTATACGTCGATGACGTAGCTGAGCCCCTGGAAGGTGAAGAAAGAGATACCTATGGGCAGCCTGATATCCGGAACCGGTATGTCAAGGCCGGTGATGCTGTTGAAGGTCTCGGCAAAGAACCCTGTGTACTTGTAGGCGATGAGCAGGCCGATGTTTATGAGCACCGCCAGGAACACCGCCACTTTCGGGTGTTTATCCCCGGAGGCCGCAAGCCCGAAGATGTAGTTGAAGATTATGGATATCACCATTATGATAACGGCGATAGGCTCACCGAAGGCGTAGAACACAAGGCTCGCTGCGGCGAGGATGATGTTTCGGGCTGTCTTCTGCGGGATGACCGCATAAAGCAGGAAGGTCACGGGCAGAAAAACGAACAGAAAGATGACTGAACTGAAGGTCAAGCTTATCACTCTCCGGATCTATTATAAAGTGCAGATAATGCGCATATTCACAGTTTCACTCAATTTAACAGTATAACACGTTTCGGCATTTTAGTCAAGGGAAAGTTTGCGTTTTTGTTTGTATTCCCTAAAAAAAGGCAGTACGCCGGGAGGCGCACTGCCTATTTTTGATCTTATGCGTCGATCCTGATCTTTCCTACCGGCCACTGTCTGTAATCGGTGTAGCCTGCGTTGTAGTTGAGGTCGAAGTTCTTGGCCTCGGCGAAAAGCGGGTCGTAGAGCCTGCCGTTCACTGTGAACCAGCCGTGGGAGGTGTCGTGGCACATATAGATATCGGTGTAGCCGATCTCCACGAACAGATAAGCCGCGGCACAGGCGTCAGAGATGCAGCAGCCGCTGCCGCGCTGGAAGATGTCGTTTGCGAAGTCAACGTCCCACTCGTCAGTGACGGTGTAGAGGTTGGAGAGCAGTCTCCAGCGGTGATAGGGGTGCTTGCTGTACTCCCATACGAAGCACTTGTAGCGCTTCTGCTCCATAGTGTCGGAGGGGTCGGTGATCTCCAGCATGATCTTGTGGGCCCGCATCATGGTCTCGATGCGTTTCTGGAGGTAAGTGGTAAGATTAATGGCCTTGCCGTTGGAATCCACAGTAACCTTGTTGACCTTGGTGTTCTTCACCAGCTTGCCGGTGATGCGGTCAAAGCAGTAGTAATTGCCGTTGATGTTCTGCCAGCCGGTCTGCATAACGCCGTTGGCGTCGTAGTAGTAGGTGGCTCCGTTGACCGTTACCATGCCCGCTCCCGCGATCTTGAATGTCCTGGAAACGGTGCCGGTGAAGTTGCCCTTGCCGGTGATCTTCACTGTGGCAGTGCCCTTGGCGATGTTGTTGGTGTAGGAGAGGGTGTAGTCCCTGCCCTTTGTAAGCGTGGTGGACTTGAAGGTCAGCTTAGGCTCCGGCTTGACTGCGCTGCCGGTGTAGCCGTAGGTATCGTTCAGCCCCGATACCGACGCGCCGGATATGTCGGCGGGCACTACATAGAATATCTTAGTGCCGGTGCCGGTGTAGAGCCCCTTGCCTGTTACGGTTATTGTGGCGGTGCCCACGTTGCAGCAATTGGCAATGGTGTAGGTGTAGTCCTTGCCCTCGGTGAGCTTGTTGCCGTCGGTGTCACGCACCGTCACGGTAGGCTTGAGGTCACGGGCACGGTAAACGTAATTCAGCGTCGGCACCGTGATCTTGCCGATGCCGCCCTTGACGGTCTTGGAGCGCAGGGAGCTGTAATTGCCGTAGCGGGTGCCGTCCTTGGTGACGAAGGCACGCATCTTGATGTAGTACTTCTCGCCGGGCTGGGGGATGTTTTTAAGGTTTACAAAGGTCTTGCCGGAGCTCTGCCATACGGTGGTGCTGTGGGAGTTGGTCTCGAAGGTCCTGTCGGTGCTGTAAAGTATCTGATAGCCCTCGGCAGTGGGGTCGGCGTCCCAGTTGACCACTACGTTGCCCTTGCCGGTCTCGAGGGTGGTGATAGCTATGGTGGAGGGCTTCACCACGAAGGTCCTCGTTACGCTGTCGGTGTAGTCGCCCATTCCCACAGCCGTAAGGGTGGCGATGCCCGCTTTGTTGTTGTCGCGGTAGACCAGCTTGTAGTCGGAGTCCTTGACAAGCTTTTTGCCGTCCAGCTTCACCGTCACCTCGTCGGCGCCGTTGCGCCTGTCGGGAGTTACCGGCACACCAAGATAAGTATATGAGGCATATCGCAGGGTGATCTTCGCAGAGCTCAAAGATATCTTCTCCTCCGAGACCACGGGTATGAGCTCGGTCTCGTTCTCCTCACGCTCGGCATACGCCGGGAAGGGCGCCGCCAGCGCCGCTAAACAGGCCGCCGCGACTATAAGCAGTTTTCTGAATCTCATCTGTTATCTCTCCTTTTGGTCATGCGTCTATCCTGATGCCGCCCACGGGGTTGTCCCGTCCGGCATAGATAGTGGAATTGTAGTTGGGGTCGAAGTATCCGGTCTCAGCCAGCAGCGGGTCGTAGATCCTGCCGCCCATGTTCACCCAGCCGTGTCTGCCGTCGTGGCATACCCAGATATCGGTGTAGCCCAGCTCAATATAGAGATAGGCAAGCGCACAGGAATCGGATACGCAGCAGCCGCAGCCTTTCTGGAAGATATCGTTGGCATAGGTGACGTCCCACTCGTCGGTGGTGAGGTAGATGTCTTTTATCAGCCGCCATACCCGGTAGGGGTGGTTGCTGTACTCCCACACGAAAAGCTTGTAGCGCTTTTCTTCAAGGGTATCCGAAGGGCTGGTCTGCTGCTGGACTATCTTGTGAGCCCGCATAAAAGTCTCAATACGCCTCTTCTGATAATCGGTGAGATCAACTGCCCTGCCCGTTGAATCGACTTTGATCTTGTTGACCCTGGTATCTGTGTAGAGCTTGCCTGTGATGCGGTCAAAGCAGTAATAGCCGCCGTCGATGAGCTGCCAGCCGGTCTGCATTACGCCGTTCTTGTCGTAGTAGTAGCCGGCGCCGTTCTTCTTGACGATGCCCGACTTGACTATCTCAAAGCTCCGGGAGAAGGAGCCCTCGAAATTGCCCTTGCCGGTGACGGTAAGGGTGCCGGTGCCGACTTTATCGTTGTTCTTGTAGGAAAGGGTGTAGTCCCTGCCGCTGACCAGCACAGCGTTGTTGAATCTCAGCACAGGCTCGGGCCTGACCGTTCCTCCGCCTATGGAGTAGGACTCGTCGAGGCCGGAGACGGTGCAGTTGGCGATCAGGGTAGGTGTGATGTTGAACTTCTTGGTGCCGGTGCCGGTGTAATTGCCCTTTCCGGCGACACTTATGGTGGCGGTGCCCACGTTGCAGGCATTGGATATAGTATAGGTGTAGTCGGTGCCGTAGGTGAGCTTGTTGCCGTCGGTGTCCCGGACGGTGACGGTGGGTCTAAGATCCCTGCCCCTGTAAACATAGTTGAGGGTCGGGATCGTGATCTTGCCGATGCCGCCCTTGACCACCTTCTCGCGGGGTGAGCAGTAAGCGCCGTAGCGGGAGCCGTTCACA
Source organism: Ruminococcus sp. (assembly GCA_017529875.1). Classification (GTDB taxonomy): domain Bacteria; phylum Bacillota; class Clostridia; order Oscillospirales; family Ruminococcaceae; genus FB2012. The sequence goes on from JAFXNC010000031.1 coordinate 15,600, forward strand.
ATGATGAAGCCCCTCACCTTGATATAGTACTTCTCGCCGGGCTCGGGGATGTTTTTCAGGTTCACCGAGGTCTTGCCGGTGTCCGCCATGACGGTGGTGCTGTGGTAGGAGGAAAAGCTCTTGTCCTTGCTGTACAGCACCTGATAGCCGTCGGCGCCGGCTAAGGCCTTCCAGCTCACCAGGATGTTGCCCTTGCCGGTCACGGTGCCGGTGATCTCCGCTAAGCGGGGCTTGACGATGAAGGTGCCCGTCACCTCGCCCTTGTACCTGCCCCTGCCCACAGCCCGCACGGTGGCGATGCCGGGACGGTTGTTGTCGCGGTAGATCAGGGTGTAGTCGGTGTTCTTGACAAGTTTTCTGCCGTTGAGGGTGACGGTGATCTCGTCGCTGCCGTTGCGCCTGTCCGGGAGCACGGGCGTTCCCGCATGGGTATAGGAGGCATACCTGATCTTCATAACGGCGCTCTCAATGGATATCCGCCCGTCGTCGGAGGCTCCGCTGACCGTAAAACAGGAAAAGCAGGCAGTCACCGCCGCAAGAACGAAAAATAATACTAACAGTTTTTTCATAAGCTTAACACCTTTTTATCACGTAGTTTCTGTTTGATTATTATATCATATTTCATAATAAAATGTCAATAACCTGCAATAAATTTCCGCAAAATGACTGAAATTACAAGTATCGGCAAAATTTTATTGCCGCTTTGTAAACTCTATTGCCAAATTTAGTTAAGTTTACTATTCATTCATAATTAGTTAAATATATGTTCAACAATAAACGCAAAATGTTTGGTATAATTAAAACAAATATTATACACAGAATCTTAAAATAATCATTCTAAGGAGGGATCAGGTATGTCTTTGGGTAGAGTTCTTGTCGTTGACGATGATAAGAATATATGCGAGCTCCTGAGACTGTATCTTGAAAAGGACGGATACGGCGTTATACTTGCACATGACGGCGAGGAGGCACTTGTTAAATTCAACGCTCTGAAGCCGGACATCATACTGCTGGATATCATGCTCCCGGGCATCGACGGCTGGCAGGTGTGCCGTGAGATCAGAAAGAAATCCAACGTGCCTATCATTATGGTAACTGCTAAGCAGGAGACCTTCGACAAGGTGCTGGGTCTTGAACTCGGTGCGGACGATTATATCGTCAAGCCTTTCGATACCAAGGAGGTCATCGCAAGGATCAAGGCCGTTTACAGGCGCGTGGGTCAGACCTCTGGCGAACAGGAGGTCAAGGAAGTCAAGTATGACAAGCTCTCCGTTAACATGACCCGCTACGAGCTCAGAGTTGACGGCAAGGTCATCGACACTCCCCCGAAGGAGCTGGAGCTGCTGTTCCACCTCGCTTCCAATCCCAACCGTGTCTATACCCGCGACCAGCTTCTTGACGAGGTCTGGGGCTTTGAATACTACGGCGATTCCAGAACTATCGACGTTCACGTAAAGAGACTGCGTGAAAAGCTCGAAGGCGTCTCGGACAAGTGGGCGCTCAAGACCGTCTGGGGCGTAGGCTACAAGTTTGAAGTCGCGGAAGGCGCACATGAGTAACCGCAAAAGCATATTCCTGAAATACTTTGTTATCTATTCAGCAGTAATACTCATAAGCTTTATATGCTTAGGCGCAGTATTACTGCTTGTTTCTTCCCGGTATTTTATGCAGGAGAAGAAAGACCTGCTCGAACGCAACAACAACGCTGCGGTGGAGGCCGTCTCCGATCTTATCAAGTCTTCTCCCACAGGCTGGAAGGAAACGACGGTATGGAGTATTAAGGAACTCGCTTCTAAAAGCGGGATGGAATTCATACTCTGCGACAAGAACGGAAACATCATCGCTTCGTCGGGGCTTGCGGGACAGTTCCTCGACCTTGTTATCAGCGAGGATATGCTGAACAAGGCCAAAGAACAGGCCTACTATTCCGACAGCGACTTCGACGGGAGCTATGAGAGCTGCCATATCTTCGTTCAGGAGTTTACGGTAAACGGGCCGGAATACTATCTTATCTCCCTGACGCCGAAGGTCGAACAGGACAACTATGTGCTGGAGATCATGAGGATATTCCTTGTTTCCATGATAATTGTGTATATCGCGGTGATGATCGCGGTGTACTTCGTGGCAAAGAGACTGTCCGCGCCTATCATCGAGATCGCCGACGTTTCGAGAGAGATCGGACGGGGAAATTTCTCGGTGAAGCTGCCGGAGTACAACATCTATGAGATGCAGGAGCTGAGCAACGCCTTCAACGATATGGCGGCCTCCCTCAAAAGCTACGACACCATGCGTAACAGCTTCGTTGCCAACGTGTCCCATGAGCTCAGAACGCCCATGACCTCTATCGGAGGCTTCGTGGACGGTATGCTGGACGGCACTATCCCCCCCGAGGAGCACGAGCATTACCTCAGAATAATCTCCTCCGAGGTCAGCCGCCTCACGAGACTGGTGCGCTCCATGCTCAACCTTGCCAAGATCGAGGCTGGCGAGCTCAAGCCCAATTTCACGCGGTTCTCGGTGCTCGACCCGATAATTGACACGCTGGTGACCTTCGAGACCAGGCTGGAGAAAAAGAATATCGAGATACGCGGCCTGGACATAGACCGTATGTACCTCTATGCAGACAACGATCTCATACATCAGGTGATGTATAACCTGATCGAGAACGCCATAAAATTTGTCAACGAGAACGGCTATATCGAGTTCTCATTCGCGAGCGTCGGTTATATGACCGTAATATCCATAAAGAACAGCGGCGAAGGCCTCAGTGAGGAGGAGCTGCCGCTGGTGTTCGACAGATTCTACAAGACCGACAAATCCCGCAGCCAGGACGCCTCGGGCGTGGGGCTGGGACTTAACATCGTCAAGTCCATAATCAGGCTGCACCGCGGCAAGATCATGGTCAGGAGCATCAAGGGCGAGTATACGGAGTTCGTCTTTACGGTGCCCAATAAAAAGCTTAATCTGTAAAAGAAAGGAGCTGCGCAGGTGGAAGATAATCTACTGCCCGAAACAGAACAGTCCGCTGAGCCGGAGGCAGAAATGCCCGCTGAGGACGCTGTACCGGCCGAAACTGCCGGGGCTGCTGAGGCTGACGGGACTGACGAAACTGCCGAAGACGTGACCGGGACAGGATCCGACACCGACAATGAAGGTCCGGCGCCGGAAGAGACCCCGGAGCCTGAATCGGCGCAGTTCCCCGAGGAACCCGTAAAAGGCACCCTTTACAGCGATCCGTTTTTCAACATCCCGCCGGTGCTGGGGGCTATGGACGGCCTCGACAGGGAGACCTTCTGGAGCGAGGTGGCGGCAGCCAAGCCCCGCCGCAGACGACCCTCCGCGGCACTGATGATACTGGCGGTGCTGATGCTGGTTCTGATGACCTTCATCTTCCTCACCGCCATAAACGGCAGAGGCTGGCTGGTGAGGCTGATAAACGGCGGCAAGAACATAGACTTCACGCTGCCCACCGCCGAAAAGCCCAAGCTCGACAGCACCATGTACCAGGAGGACGGGCGCTACACCGTGGAGGGGATATCCGAGGCGGTATCGCCTTCGGTGGTGTCTCTCGAGATCTATGAAAAGAAGTCTTCCCTGCTGCCCAACAGTCAGGGCAGCGGCATAATCATGACCGAGGACGGCTATATCGTCACCAACGCCCATGTCGTGGACGACGCCGCCAAGATCAAGGTGATACTCAACACCAAGGAGGAGTTTTCCGCATCTTTGGTGGGCTCCGACGAAGCCAGCGACATCGCGGTCATCAAGATAAGCGCCGCGAATCTCCAGCCCGCCGAGTACGGCGACTCGGATCAGGTGGCGCTGGGGGAGGACGTGGTCTGCATCGGCTCCCCGGCAGGGTTCTACGGCTCTGTCACCAAGGGCATAGTTTCAGGCCTCAACAGGCTGATAAAGGTGGAAAGCTTTGCCACTCCCATGCGCTGCATACAGGTGGACGCCGCCATAAACCCCGGGAACTCCGGAGGTGCGCTGCTGAATATGTGGGGACAGGTCATCGGCATAACCAGCTCGAAGCTTTCCTCCACCAAGTATGACGGCATAGGCTTTGCCATCTCGATAAACGCCGCAAGGCCCATAATCGAGTCGCTGATCTCCATAGGCTATATGGAAGACCGCCCGCGCATAGGCATCAGCTACTACTTCATCTCCCAGGAGTCGGCGGAATCGGTGGGCGCCAAGCCCGGTATGCTCATTGCCAGCGTTGACGACAAGTGCGATATCGCAAATACCGATCTGAAGGTCGGGGACCTTATAGTGGCTATCGACGGCGTTGATCTTATCACAGCAGACGACGTCAAGGATGTGCTGGAAAACAAGAGACCCGGTGACACCGTAACATCCCATGTAATGCGCCCCGACGAGGAAGGCACCTCCTTCACCGAGTTTGACATCACCTACAAGCTCGAAAAGGACGAGGGCTCATTCGTGCCCACAGATTCAAAAGCAGAAGGTCAGTGAAAATGGAAGCGTTCAAGATCATAATGTCGCTTTTGATAAGCGCAGTTATAGGCTACTGTACAAACTATATTGCCGTAAAGATGCTTTTCCGTCCCCGGACGGAAAAGCATATCTTTGGCAAAAGGATACCCTTTACCCCCGGCATAATCCCCAAGAACAAGCCCCGGCTGGCAAGGGCTCTCGGCGCCGCAGTCGGCGAGCAGCTGCTCACCGGCGACGATCTGAGGACGGCCTTCGCCTCCGAGAAGACCGCCGGAGCCGCTGCGGATAAGCTCACCGAGGCGCTGTTCTCGGAAAAGCCCCTGGGCGAGAGCGTAAAGGGCATCTTAGGCGAGGAAAACGCTCAGACCGCCCGTGACCGGGCACAGAGCATGATCGTCGAGATGGCCTGCGAAAAGATCCGGGAGGCGGATATCTCCGGGCTCATAGTCAGGGAGGGTTCTGCCGCCGTCAAGGAGAAAGTGGCAGGCTCCATGCTTGCCATGTTCGTCAACGACGACCTGATCGCATCCCTGGCATCGCCCCTTGCAGCTAAGATAGAGGGCTACCTTGCGAACAGTGCCCCGGAGGCCATATCCAAAGCCGTCGGCGAGGAGATCGACCGGGTATCGGAGCGCTCCCCCGCTCAGCTGCTGACCGACGCGGGTGTGAACCGTGAGGCGGTCAGGAACGCCGCTGTGGGGCTCATCATTAAGGCCGCCGAAAGCTCCCTTGACAGCATACTCGCCTCGGTGGATATCCCGAAAATGGTGGAGGAACGTGTCAACGCCATGAGCGTGGAGCAGGTGGAGGAGCTGGTCATGTCGGTGATGAAGCACGAGCTGAACGCCGTCATAAGCCTCGGCGCACTTATCGGACTTATCATCGGAGTGCTCAACGTTATTGTGCAGAGGATATAAAATACAAATGCAAATGCCGCGGTTTTTCGCGGCATTTTTCATTGACAACGTTTTCGGTGTATGCTATAATAGTATCTGTATGTATCACTTTTACAAATAAAGAAACGAGGACATTGATATGTTGAAGATCTCCGAAATGTATGATCTGACGCACTCGCTGGCAGGCGATTATCTCAGCGGCTACGAGTACCCCTGGGAGGCGCTGGGCGGCATAAAACAGCTTATAACCGAGCTGGGGGAAAAGCTTGACAAGAGCCTTTACACCGAGGTATCCCCTCACGTATGGGTACACAACACCGCCAAGGTGATGCCCACGGCCTATCTCGGAGCCCCCTGCATCATCGGCGCGGAGACCGAGGTAAGACACTGCGCATTCATCAGGAGCGCAGCGCTGGTGGGAAACAACTGCGTCGTGGGCAACTCGGTGGAGCTGAAAAACGTGATAATCTTCGATAACGTGCAGGTGCCCCACTACAACTACGTGGGCGACAGCATCATAGGCTACCGCTCCCACATGGGCGCAGGTTCCATAACCTCCAACGTTAAGAGCGACAAGACCCTTGTCATCGTCAAGGGCGAGGGCGAGCCTATCGAGACCGGGCTCAAAAAGTTCGGCGCCATGCTGGCGGACTTCGTTGAGGTGGGCTGCAACAGCGTCCTCAACCCCGGCACCGTCATCGGCCGCAACACCAACATCTATCCCCTTTCCCGGGTACGCGGAGTAGTCCCGGCCAACAGCATCTACAAGGGACCTGACGATATAGTTGAGAAATTATAATACAGGAGTGTTTTGAAATGGGTAAATATTTCGGTACCGACGGCTTCCGGGGCGAAGCCAACGTAAACCTCACAGCTGACCACGCTTTTAAGGTAGGAAGATTCCTGGGCTGGTATTTCAGTGAGCTCAAACGCCGCAGCGGCGACGATACCCCCGCAAAGATCGTCATAGGCAAGGACACAAGGCGTTCCAGCTATATGTTCGAGTACTCTCTCGTGGGCGGCCTGACTGCCTCCGGCGCTGACGCTTATCTGCTCCACGTTACCACCACTCCCTCGGTGGCTTATGTTGCCCGCGTGGACGACTTCGACTGCGGCATCATGATCTCAGCGAGCCACAATCCCTACTTCGACAACGGCATCAAGCTCATCAACCGCAACGGCGAGAAGATGAGCGAGGAGACCATCGAGCTGGTGGAGGCTTACCTCGACGGCGTTCTCGAGGTCTTCGGGCAGAAGTGGGAGGATATCCCCTTCGCTGAGAGGGAGCGCATCGGCTGCACCGTGGACTATGTTTCCGGGCGCAACCGCTATATCGGATATCTGATCTCCCTGGGTATGTACTCTTTCAGAGGCGTCAAGGTGGCTCTCGACTGTGCCAACGGCGCTTCCTGGAACATCGCCAAGGCTGTATTCGACGCTCTGGGTGCCACCACTCACGTCATCAACGCTCAGCCCAACGGCCTCAACATCAACAACAACGCCGGCTCCACCCACATCGAGGGACTGTGCAAATACGTTGTGGAGAACGGCATGGACGTGGGCTTTGCCTACGACGGCGACGCCGACAGATGTCTCTGCGTTGACGAAAAGGGCAACGTCATCACCGGCGACCACATCCTCTACATCTACGGCAGATACATGAAGGAGCGGGGAAAGCTCATCAACAACACCGTTGTCACCACCGTGATGTCCAACTTCGGGCTTTACAAGGCCTTTGACGAGTTCGGCATCGACTATGTGAAGACCAAGGTGGGCGACAAGTACGTCTACGAATACATGATCAAGAACGGCTGCCGTCTGGGCGGCGAGCAGTCGGGGCATATCATCTTCTCCAAGTACGCCTCCACCGGCGACGGCATACTCACCAGCATGAAGATGATGGAGGTCATGATGGCCCGCAAGAAGAAGCTCTCTGAGCTTGCGGAGCCCCTGACCGTTTATCCCCAGGTACTGGTCAATGTCAGGGTCAAGGACAAGAAGGCCGCGCAGGAGGATCCCGATGTGGAGAAGGCTGTTGAGGCCGTCGGCGAGAAGCTGGGACGTTCCGGCAGGATACTGGTGCGCGAGAGCGGCACCGAGCCCCTTATCCGCGTAATGGTAGAGGCTCCCTCCGAGGAGACCTGCCGCGAGTATGTGAACAAGGTCGTTGACGTTATCAAGGCCAAAGGACACGAAGCATAAGAGCGCGGCGGCGGTACATCAGTATTTGCTTGTTTTGTAAATGTTTGCGCCGCCGCTGAAATATTAAAGAATAAAGAATAATGAAAAAAGAATAAAGAATAATTAAGGAGTCCGCTCTGAGGACGATCTCAAAATCATCGCCGGAGGCGATACCTTGATTATTCTTTATTCTTTATTATCATTCTTTCTTCTTTTAGCAGGCGCTGCGCATAGTAACGTAAAAGCACTTCCGTCAAATATCCGACAAAATTGACCTAATGACACATATTTTCGCGCCTGCGGTTCCGGCGTCCTGTTTTAGTTAAATTTTTTCCGAATTGTAATGCTTTTTTATTGACATATATGTACAAACTGTGATATAATGTATTATGTATGATAGCATAAATATGCAGGGAGGATAATATATGCCGATAATCAGACTCGAACCCGCCTTCAAGGACTATATCTGGGGCGGGACAAGGTTAAGGGACGATTTCAAGAAGAAGTGCGATTATGACAAGGTCGCCGAGAGCTGGGAGCTCTCCTGCCACAAGGACGGCGCATCAGTGGTGGCCACCGGAGAGGACAAGGGGCTCACGCTGGCTCAGTACATAGACAAGCACGGAAAAGCAGTGCTCGGTACCAACTGCGGGCGATTTGAGGCCTTCCCCATACTTATAAAGCTCATCGACGCGAAAGACAACCTCTCGGTACAGGTACACCCCGACAACGAGTACGCTCAGCGGGTCGAGGGGGAGTACGGCAAGACCGAGATGTGGTACGTCGTTGACTGCGACGAGGGCGCAGAGCTGCTCTACGGCTTCAAGCACGAGATCAGCAAGGAGGAGTTCGCCGAGAGGATAAAGAACAACACCTTGTTAGAGGTCACCGACAACGTGCCGGTGCACAGGGGGGATGTGTTCTTCATCGAGGCGGGCACGCTCCACGCCATCGGCAAGGGCATACTTATAGCCGAGATACAGCAAAACTCCAACACTACCTACCGCATTTACGACTACGGCAGAGTAGGCAAGGACGGCAAGCCCCGTGAGCTGCACATCGAAAAGGCTCAGGACGTGACAAAGCTTGCCCCCGCAAAGCAGTACCCCGATACCCCCGCGGAGCAGCATGAGGGCTACACCTCAAAGCTGCTTGCCAGCTGCGAGTACTTCACCACCTATGTTCTGGACATCACCGGCGAGGCTCAGCTGGAGGCTGACGGCGCAAGCTTCAACAGCCTGCTGATACTCGAAGGCGAGGGCACTGCGGGAGAAGTTGAGTTCAAGAAGGGAGACAGTATCTTCGTCACCGCAGGAACAGGCAAATACACAGTAAAAGGCAATTGCAGGGCTATCCTGACAAAAATAGACAAATACTGAGAAAAGGAAGAACGGAAAATGAAATACTACATAGGCGTAGACCTCGGCGGCACCAACATCAAGGCGGGAGTTGTCAGCGAGGAATTTGAGATCATCGCCAAGACCTCCTGCAAGACCAACCTCCCCAGACCCGCAGAGGAGATCTGCGCGGATATGGCTAAGGTGGCTCTCGAGGCAGTTGACAAGGCAGGCCTGACCCTCGACCAGATCGAGTCCGTGGGCATCGGCACACCCGGTACTGCAAACAGCGATACCGGCATCATCGAGTACTCCAACAATCTGGGCTTCCTCAACTTCCCTGTTGTCAAGCTCATGCAGACACACATCAACAAGCCCTGCTACGTTGAGAACGACGCCAACGCAGCAGCCTACGGCGAGTTCGTGGCAGGTGCAGCCAAGGGCGCCAACGACGCGGTATGCATCACCCTGGGCACCGGCGTGGGCGGCGGCATCATCATCAACAAGAAGATCTACTCCGGCTTCAACTTTGCAGGCGCCGAGATAGGCCACACCGTCATCGACCCCAACGGCCCTGAGTGTACCTGCGGCAGAAAGGGCTGCTTTGAGGTATTCTCCTCCGCCACCGGCCTCATCAGGATGACCCGGGAGGCAATGCTTGCCGACAAGGGCTCTGTGATGTGGAAGATGAACGACGAGGACGGCAAGGTCTCCGCAAGGACAGCCTTCAACGCCATGCGTGCCGGGGACAAGTCCGGCAAGGAGGTCGTTGACAAGTACATCAAGTATCTTGCCTGCGGCATCGCCAACACCATAAATATTTTCCAGCCCGACGTACTCTGCATCGGCGGCGGCGTATGCAACGAGGGAGACCCGCTGCTGCTGCCCCTCAAAGAGCTGGTGGCCAAGGAGATATACACCAAGAATTCCGAGAAGAACACCGAGATCGTGATAGCCAGGCTTGGCAACGACGCCGGCATCATCGGCGCAGCCTTCCTGGGACTTTCACATTCCTAATACTAAGCAGGAGGTCATCGTACAATGTCTGAAAAAAACTATTTCTGTGACGGAGTTGACAAGGCTCCGCAGAGGTCACTGTTCAACGCTCTGGGTCTTACCCGTGAGGAAATGGAGAGACCCCTCGTAGGTATCGTATCCAGCTACAACGAGATCGTTCCCGGTCATATGAACATCGACAAGATCGTTGAGGCAGTCAAGCTCGGCGTGGCTATGGCTGGCGGTACGCCTATCGTGTTCCCGGCTATCGCGGTCTGCGACGGCATCGCAATGGGTCATCAGGGAATGAAGTACTCCCTCGTCACCCGCGACCTTATCGCCGACAGCACCGAGTGCATGGCGCTGGCTCATCACTTCGACGCACTGGTTATGATACCCAACTGCGACAAGAACGTTCCCGGCCTGCTCATGGCGGCGGCAAGAGTGAACGTCCCCACAGTGTTCGTATCGGGAGGCCCCATGCTGGCGGGTCACGTCAAGGGTCAGAAGAGATCCCTCTCCAGTATGTTCGAGGCAGTAGGCTCCTATGACGCAGGCAAGTTCACCGCCGATGACGTTGAGGAATTCGAGAACAAGGTCTGCCCCACCTGCGGTTCCTGCTCCGGTATGTACACCGCAAACTCCATGAACTGCCTGACTGAGGTACTGGGCATGGGTCTTCGCGGCAACGGCACCATCCCCGCGGTATACTCCGAGAGGATCAAGCTGGCCAAGCACGCAGGTATGCAGGTAATGGAGCTTTACAGAAAGAACATCCGTCCCAGAGACATCATGACCGAGAAGGCCTTCATGAACGCCCTTACCGTGGATATGGCGCTGGGCTGCTCCACCAACTCCATGCTGCATCTGCCCGCTATCGCCCATGAGTGCGGCATAGACCTGAATCTGGACATCGCCAACGACATCTCCTCAAAGACCCCGAACCTCTGTCATCTGGCTCCTGCGGGTCCCACCTATATGGAGGATCTCAACGAGGCAGGCGGCGTTTACGCGGTAATGAACCAGCTGGCTGAGAAAGGCCTGCTCAACACCGACTGCATGACTGCCACCGGAAAGACCGTGGCAGAGAACATCAAGGGCGCAAAGAACAAGAATCCCGAGGTCATCAGACCTCTCGACGATCCTTATTCACCCACCGGCGGCATCGCGGTGCTCAGGGGCAATATCGCTCCCGACAGCTGCGTTGTAAAGCGCTCGGCTGTGGCTCCCGAAATGCTGGTGCATGAGGGTCCTGCAAGAGTATACGACTCCGAGGAAGAAGCGATCGCTGCTATCAGAGGCGGCAAGATCAATCCCGGCGACGTTATCGTCATCCGCTATGAAGGCCCCAAGGGCGGCCCCGGCATGAGAGAGATGCTCAACCCCACCTCCGCTATCGCCGGCATGGGTCTCGGCTCCTCGGTAGCACTCATCACTGACGGACGTTTCAGCGGAGCTACCAGAGGCGCGTCTATCGGACACGTTTCTCCCGAGGCTGCGGTAGGCGGCCCCATAGCCCTCATCGAGGAGGGGGACATCATCGCCATAGACATCCCCGCCAACACCATAAACGTCAAGCTCTCCGACGAGGAGCTGGCGGTAAGAAAGGCCAAATGGCAGCCCCGTGAGCCCAAGATCAAGACCGGATATCTTGCGAGATATGCGTCTCTCGTGACTTCCGCAAACACAGGCGCGATATTAAAACAGGGCTGAGGGAGCTCTGAATCATAAACTGAAAGAGGTAATCGATTATGGCAAAAAGGATTCTCCAGATTTTTCTTGTACTGCTTTTCATTGTTCTTGTAGTCTGCGGCATCATCGTCGGCAGCTATGTGTTCAGCTCTCCCGACACGGACCCTGATTCCAACAGCCGTCTGCTCATCTCCGGCGCCTGGATCGACGAGAAGGCTGACAAGAAGCTCGAGTTTGACGAGAACGGCAACTTCAAGTATTCCGAGAACAAGTCCGGTACTGTCATCGCCGACGGCTATTACAGGATCAACGAGGACAGAAAGACTATCAAGCTCTTTATGTTCCCCGGCCACCACACCGAGGCTTTCGACGCCCATGTGAACCTGTTCTTCTTCGCTCAGATCACCTACTCCAACCTCAAGAAAGCCACCAACACCAGAAAGGTGAACAACATGGAGACATACAGACTTGCTGACGCTCCTACCTGCACATTCCTTATCAAGAATTCCAGCAGCGAAGACGGCGTCGTACTGAACGCTGTAATGCCCGAGATGACCCTCGACCTCTATTCAAAGGGCAAGCGGTTCTCCGCCAAGAACAATTAAGGCGCAAAGCATGAAGCTGTTATTCAAGAATGTGCGTGCGGTCGATCCGCAGCAGCAGCTCGACCGCACCGTGAATATCCTCACCGACGGTGAGAAGATAGCCTACATCGGCTCCGAGGAAAAGCCCGCAGACCGCGTTATCGACGGCGAGGGGCGGCTCGTGGCCGTGCCGGGACTGTTCGATATGCACGTTCATTTCCGGGATCCGGGCTATACCTATAAAGAGGATATCCTGACCGGCGCCGCAGCCGCAAAGGCCGGCGGTTTTACCGGTGTTGCCTGTATGCCCAATACCGACCCTGCCATAGACTGCCCCGAGCTGGTGAGCTATGTGCTGGAAAAGTCCAAGGCCACCGGGATAAACGTGATCCCCTACGGCTGCGTGACCGTGGGCATGGCGGGCAAAGAGCTGACCGACCAGGAGAAGCTCAAAGAAGCCGGTGCAGCCGGTATCTCCGACGACGGCAAGCCGGTGACAAACGCCGAGCTCATGCGGCAGGCTCTCGAGAAGACCAAGGAGAGCGGTATGCTGCTTGCCTCCCACTGCGAGGATCTGGATATCATCGACGGCGGTATCATCAACAAGGGCGAGATCTCGGATATACTGGGCGTCAAGGGCATGGACAGAGCCTCCGAGGACAGCATCACTGCCCGGGAGATAACCCTTGCGGCCTCCTGCGGAGCGAGGGTGCATATCTGTCATGTGTCCACATACGGCTCGGTGAACATCATCAGAGCCGCCAAGCACGACGGCATCAAGGTCACCTGCGAGACTGCCCCACACTACTTTACCTATACCGATACCAAGCTGCTCAAACGGGATGCGGACTACCGTATGTCCCCTCCCCTGCGCACCGAGCGCGACCGTAAGGCCATTGAGGAGGCGGTCCTCGACGGCACCATAGACTGCATCATCACCGACCACGCCCCCCACTCCGCCGACAACAAGGCTGATTTCGTGAAGGCGCCCAACGGCGTCGTAGGGCTTGAAACATCTTTGGCGGTGACGCTGACGCAGCTTTACCACACCGGCAAGCTGAGCCTTGACAGACTCGTTGAGCTCATGTCGGTGAACCCCAGGAAAATACTGGGGCTGCCGGCTGTGACCATTAAAGAGGGTGAGCAGGCGGAGCTGTGCATCTTCGACCCGGAGCTCGAATGGGTCGTTGAGCCGCAGAAGCTGCACTCCAAGAGCAAAAACAGCGTATTCAAGGGCGAAAAGCTCAGAGGCAGGAACGTATACACCGTCTGCCGAGGCGAGATCGTCTTCGAGCTTTGAACCGAAAGGAGCTAAACTATGTCATTTGACCGACTGATAGAAAACATCGTAAAGACCCAGAACCCCTCTGTTGTAGGACTTGACCCGAAGCTTGAATACGTTCCCGAGTTCATCGTGAACAAGAAGATCAAGAAGTACGGCAAGACCCTCAAGGCCGCCTCCAAGGCCATACTCGAATACAACAAAGCCATAATCGACGAGATCCACGACATCTGCCCGGCTATCAAGCCTCAGTCCGCTTACTATGAGATGTACGGCTGGGAGGGGATGAAGACCCTCGCCCGGACTATCGAGTACGCTCAGAGCAAGGGTATGTTCGTAATGACCGACGGCAAGCGCAACGATATCGGCGCTACTATGGAGGCATATGCCACGGCGCATCTGGGCTTCACCGAGGTAGGCGGCGAGAACATCCCGGCCTTCGGCTCCGACGCTCTCACCGTAAACGGCTATCTGGGCACAGACGGCATCTCTCCCCTGCTGGAGAAGTGCAGAGCCTACGACAAGGGCATCTTCGTACTGGTGAAGACCTCCAACAAGAGCTCCGGCGAGCTCCAGGATCTGAAGATCGGCGACAAGACCGTATACGCCGTTATGGGCGATATGTGCGAAAAATGGGGCGTTGAGGTCATGGGCAAGTACGGTTACAGCGGCGTGGGCGCCGTTGTGGGCGCTACCTATCCCGAGCAGCTCACCGAAATGAGAGCGGCTCTGCCTCACACCTTCTTCCTCGTTCCCGGCTACGGCGCCCAGGGCGGCGGAGCTGAGGGCGTATCCAAAGGCTTCGACGAGAACGGCCTCGGAGCCATCGTCAATTCCTCCCGGGCAGTTATGTGCGCCTACAAAAAAGAGGAGTGCGACCCCCGCGACTTTGCAAAGGCCGCCCGCAGAGAGGTCATCCGCATGAAGGAGGATATAATCTCTTTCCTGCCGAAGATCAAGCTGCCTGACTGAACCTAACACCAACAGAAAAAGCTCCCCGAATTGGGGAGCTTTTATTGTTGTGCTTATATTTCCGAGCGGTTCTCGAGAGCCTTGTAAAGGGTGATCTCATCGGCGTATTCCAGCATACCGCCTATGGGCAGACCGAAGGCCAGCCGTGTCACTTTGACCCCGAAGGGCTTTAACAGCTTGCTGATATACATAGCCGTGGCTTCGCCCTCGACAGTGGGATTGGTGGCCATGATGACCTCGTCCACGGTGCCGGCGCTGACCCTTGCAAGGAGCTGCTTTATCATCAGCTTGTCGGGGCCTATGCCGTCGATAGGCGAGATCAGCCCGTGGAGGACGTGGTAAACGCCCTTGTATTCCTTGGTGCGCTCGAAGGCCGTGATGTCCTTCGGGCTCTCCACCACGCAGACCGTCCTCTGGTCGCGGCGGCTGTTCTCACAGAAAGCGCATCTGACGTTCTCGGTGAAATTGCAGCATACCGCGCAGGTGTGGACTCTCTTTTTCGCGTCCAGCAGAGCCTTGGCGAAGGTGTTGACCTCCTCCTCGGACATCTCCATGACGTGGTAGGCCAGCCGCTGAGCGGATTTCATGCCGATGCCGGGCAGCTTTGCGAACTGCTCGGAAAGGACAGTCAGCGGCAGGGCTCCGATATCAGCCATCAGAACAGACCGGGGAAGGAAACGCCGCCGGTGAGCTTGCTCATCTCGGCATCGGAGGTCTCGTCAAGAACCCTTACAGCCTCGTTGAATGCGCTCATGATAAGATCCTGGAGCATCTCAACGTCCTCGGGATCTACGACCTCGGGCTTGATGTTGAGCTTGAGCACCTGTCTCTTGCCGTTGATAGTAACGTCAACAGCGCCGCCGCCGACGGAGGCAGAGAACTCTCTCTCCTCAAGATCGGCCTGGAGTGCGGTGATCTCATCCTGCATCTTCTGAGCCTGCTTGAGCATCTGGTTCATATTGTTAGACTGACCCTTGCCCATTCCCTGTGGTAATCTTGCTTTCATTTGTAAAACTCCTTAATTTTTTTTATTCTTTACCTCGACCTCGATATTTGCCTGCTGCGCACGTTTAAGAAGCTCGTTGATCGGGTTGTCCTGATCCTCGATATCGGCATCGTGCGAGCTGTAAAGCATAAAGCCGAAGTTTTTTCCGTAGTAATCGTTGACGATCTGCTTTAATTTTGCGGAATCGTCGGAGCGCTTGAATTTTCTCAGCGCAAAGTCGCTGGCTATGATAAGGTAGAACATATCCCCCTCGATGCAGGCGGCGGAATTTCTGAGGAAAGACCCTATGGCCGGCACCTTGGTGTTGATGATCTGCAAAATATCGTTCCACTCGTTGAGGGGGGTGTAGTTGTTGGGATCGAATTTTTTGAGGGGCTTCGGAGGGGGTGCAGGCGGGACGTTTGCGGGCTTCCCTGCCTTTGCGGGGACGCCTCTTGCCACAGCTGCCTCCAGCTTTGTGAGCCGCTCATTCAAGGCTGACACCGCCGCAGAGGATGCTCCCGAGACCGCCTGACCTCCCTGAGCCTTTCCGCTGCACATCCGCACGGCGCACATTTCAAGCTCGATGCACTTGTTGGGGCTGCGGGAGAACCGCTCCTGACAGCTTTGCAGCGCCGAGATGAAGAACAGCACCGTGTCCATATCGGTGTTCTGAGCCATTTTTTTCAGACGTTCCAGCTCCTCGGGCAGGCAGACGATAAGGTCCTCGGTGCCCTTGCCGGACATGAGTATCATCACGTTGCGGAACTGGGTTATCAGCTCGGAGCAGAGCACCGAGAGATCCTTGCTCTTGGCGTAGAGCTCGTCGATGCGGCGTATCATGGCTCCTGCATCGCGGGCAAAGGCTGAATCCAGTATATCGAACAGGTGATCCCGTCCGGCGATGCCTGCGGCAGCCGAAACAGTATCGAGGCTGATATCCTCGGAGTAGGCCACGCACTGGTCAAGCAGCGAGAGGGCGTCTCTCATGCCGCCGTCGGAGAGCCTTGCGATAAGGTTCGCGGCATCAGGGTGGAGGGAGAGGTTCTCCTGCTGAGCGATATACTCCAGCCTGCTGACTATATCCTCAGTACGTATCCTGTGGAAATCGAAGTGCTGGCAGCGGGAAACGATGGTCTCCGGCACCTTATGCACCTCGGTGGTAGCTAAGATGAACTTGACGTGTGCGGGGGGCTCCTCCATAGTTTTCAGCAGCGCGTTGAAGGCGCCGGGAGAGAGCATATGCACCTCGTCGATTATATAGACCTTGTACTTGCACATCTCGGGGGTATAGTTGACACCCTCTCTAAGCTCCCTGATGTCGTCCACGCGGGAGTTCGAGGCCGCGTCGATCTCGATCATATCCGGAAGTACTCCCTTGTCGGCAAGCTTGCAGATCTCACATTCGAGGCAGGGCTCGCCGTCCCTGGGGGAGAGGCAGTTGACGGTCTTGGCGAAGATCCTGGCGCAGGTGGTCTTGCCGGTGCCTCTGGAACCGGTGAACAGGTAGGCGTGAGCGGTCTTTCCCGCGGCTATCTGATTTTTCAGCGTTGCGGTTATATGCGGCTGAGAAACGACGTCATCAAACGACATAGGCCGCCACTTACGGTAAAGCGCCTGATACACCCCTGAGACCTCCTGTTTGCACAATTAAAATCGATCCGACATATAGATGTGCAGGCGAAACTGCGTCACACGAAACAGACCGCTTAATGCTGCTCGGTTCCCCGCCTGACATGGTTCACAGCGCTTCATTGCGCAGGACCCGCACACCTATATCTCGGATCGATGAGGAAC
>JAFXNC010000032.1 GCA_017529875.1 Ruminococcus sp.
CGCTCGCCTCGGGCGCCGGTTTTGGGACTGCGTTCACTACGCTCCTTCGTCGCTTCGTTCACTCCGTCCCAAAGGCCCTCGGCTCGCTGGGTTAGGTTTTACAGATAAGTGCAGAGCTCAAAGGCCCCTCGGCTCGCCGGGATTGGTTACTATTATAAATGGGGGGATTCCCCCCATACCCCCCGGCTCGTCGGGGCCTTGGTTTTGGGACTGCGTTCACTACGCTCCTTCGTCGCTGCGTTCACTTCGTCCCAAAGGCCCTCGGCTCGCCGGGCTTGGTTGCTTATCAATTCGCTTTAAATCATTAAAGCTATATATCGACAGGCGGCCAAGATATACCGCCCGTCATATACCTTTTTACTCTGCCGCTCTGCCCAGTGCGAATGCCTTCTTGTTCAGCTCCAGGAACTTCGCGGGCACGCACTGCTCAAGTGCTGCCTGCCATACGCTTTCCTCGAACTGCATCTTCTTGGACACCACGCCCATGAGCACCACGTTGGATGCCTTTGCAGTACCGGCCTGCTCTGCGAGGGTCAGCGCATCCACTGCGATGACGTCAACGCCCTGAGCCTTGATCTTCTCGATGATATCCTCGGGATACACCGCCGCCCCGCCGATAACAGGCATGGGGTCGATCTTCTGGGTGCTGGTCACGAGATGACCGCCCTTTTTGAGAAACGGCAGCCAGCGGGCAGCCTCCAGCTGCTCAAAGCTGATGATGATATCCGCCTCGCCCTTGACGATAACAGGTGAGTTCACCTCGTCGCCGTACTTGACGTAGGTCACTACCGAGCCGCCTCTCTGGCTCATGCCGTGTACCTCGCTGACCTTGACCTCAAAGCCCTGGGAGAGCAGCACGTTTCCGATTATCCTCGATGCCAGCAGCGAGCCCTGTCCGCCCACGCCGACTATCATGATAGACTTTGTTTCCATAATCTTCCCACTCCTCTCTTACTTCACTATGGCGCCCAGCTTGCACATCTCGGTGCAGATGCCGCAGCCTACGCACTGGGTGTGGTCAATGGTCATCTTCTTGTCGTGTACCGAGATAGCGGGACAGCCGATCTTGAGGCACTGCTTGCAGCCTACGCACTTATCCTGATCGCATTTGAGGGGCGGGTTATGCTTGACGTATTTGAGCAGAGCGCAGGGTCTGCGGCTGATGATAACGGAAGGCTCCTCCTTGGCAAGCTCCTCCTTGATAACAGCCTCGGTCTCCGCCATGTGATAGGGGTCTACCACGCGGACGCTCTTGATGCCGATAGCGCGGCAGAGCTCTTCGAGGTTCACTGCCGCGGCAGGGTCGCCTTTGAGATTCTTGCCTGTGGTGGGGTTCTGCTGATGACCGGTCATGCCGGTGATAGAGTTATCCAGGATTATTACAGTAGTATTGCTGGCGTTGTAAGCGATGTTCACAAGGCCGGTCATACCGCTGTGCATGAAGGTAGAATCACCGATAACGGCGACGGACTTCTTCTCGCTCTCAGCGCCGCGAGCCTTATTGAAACCGTGGAGCCCGCTGATAGAAGCGCCCATACAGATAGTGGAATCCATAGCGCAGAGGGGAGCGGTAGCGCCCAGAGTATAGCATCCGATATCGCCGGAAACAGTCACGCCCAGCTTGGAGAGGCAGTAGAACAGTCCTCTGTGGGGACAGCCTGCGCACATAACAGGGGGACGCACCGGAACGTTCTCCGGGAACTCGGCAAACTCAGCGGTCTCGCCCAGTATCTTCTCCCTGACGATAGACTGGCTGATCTCGCCCAGCAAAGAGAAGGTGTCCTTGCCGTGAACGTTCAGGCCGAGCTTTTTGCAGTGGGTCTCGATGATATCGTCCAGCTGCTCGATGACGTAAACAGTCTCGCACTTTCCGCAGAAATCCTTGATGATCTCCACCGGCAGGGGGTTCACGATACCAAGCTTTAAGTAAGATGCCTTATTTCCCAATGCCTCCCTGGCATACTGATAGGAGATGCCTGCCGCGATAACGCCGATCTTTGTGTCGTTGTACTCTACCCTGTTGAGGGGCGAGGTCTCGGCATACTCACGGATATCAACCAGCCTCTGCTCCACCTGGGGGTGGCGGCGGATAGCGTTGCCGGGCATCATAACGAACTTCTGTATATTCTTGGTATAGGGGATAAGCTCATGCTCCTCTCTGTCGCAAAGCTCAACTGCCGACTGGGAGTGTGCCACACGGGTGGACATCCTGACGATGACGGGGGTGTCGAACTTTTCCGAAAGGTCGAATGCGGCCTTGGTGAAGTCCTTGCACTCGGCGGAGTCGGAGGGCTCGATCATCATTACCTTGGATGCGATGGCGTGGTGGCGGGAATCCTGCTCGTTCTGTGAGGAATGCATACCGGGGTCGTCTGCGACGGCTATTACCATGCCGCCTGTAACGCCGGTATAGCCTGCGGTGTAGAGGGGGTCGGCGGCGACGTTGAGACCCACGTGCTTCATGGCGCAGAAGCTTCTTGCACCGGCGATGGACGCACCGAGAGCCACCTCCATAGCCACCTTCTCGTTGGGTGCCCACTCGGCATAGACCTCGTCGTACTTAGCCACTTCCTCGGTTATCTCCGTGGAGGGCGTTCCGGGATAAGAGGACGCCACACGGCAGCCCGCCTCATACAGGCCGCGTGCAAAGGCCTCATTGCCCAGCATAAGTTTTTTCATTGCTTATCGTTCCTTTCAACAATTGATCCTCAGATACACAGGGGGTATACCCCCTTTTCCGACGCTTTAAAGCGTGTACTTTGTTATTATACCACACTTCCGGAAATAAATCAACACCTTATTTAAAGATTTTTGTCAAAGCTACTCAAAGATTTTGTCAAAGCCGTGTTTACAAACCCCCGCTGTCATGTTATAATGTTGACAGTACGGCCGGGTGCGGCCGTGAACTTATCTGACCGGACAGGAGGCCGCATATGAAAAAGTATCTGATAGTTGGCACAGGAGGCACCGGAGGGGCTGTGGGGGCTTATCTTGCCCGGGCAGGCAGAGACGTGGACTTCATCGCCAGAGGGGAGAACCTCGCCGCCCTGAAGCAGCGCGGTCTCAGGGTCATCAAGCCCACGGAAGGATTTACTGTATACCCGGTGAGGGCATCGACTCTCGAAGACTACGACGGTACCCCCGACGTGATCTTCGTCTGCGTCAAGGGCTACTCCCTGGGGGCAGTGATACCGCAGCTTAAACGCATCGCGGGCAGGGACGCCGTCATCATACCCATACTCAACATCTTCGGCACCGGCGGCATGATGCAGCCCGAATTTCCGGAAACTCTCGTCACCGACGGCTGCATATACGTTGCGGCACAGCTTGAAGCCCCGGGAGTGCTGCGCATGAACGGCGATATCCTGCGGGTGTTCTTTGGCGTGCGCCGTCCGGAGGACTTCCGGGAAGACCTGAGAGAGATCGCCGCCGACCTGAGAGACAGCGGCATAGAGGGCGGCCTTTCGGACAACATCGCCCGGGACGCGCTGCTCAAATTCTCCTACGTCTCGCCCCAGGGCGCCTGCGGGCTTTACTACGGCGTGCCTGCGGGGGACATACAGCGCCCCGGCGAGCCCAGGGAGTGCTTCAAGGCGCTCATCGGTGAGATCGACGCTCTGGCGCGGGCTATGGGGATAGACTTCGGGGAGGACATCGTGAAGCGCAACCTGGACATCCTCTCGGGGCTCTCGCCTGCCGCCGCCACCTCGATGCAGCGTGACATAGCTGCCGGCAAGCCCTCGGAGATCGACGGCCTGATCGGTGAGGTCATCAGGCTGGCGGAGCGTTACGGCGTGGATGTACCGGAGTACAGGAGGGTCGCGGCCAAAGTGCTTGGTAATTCTTCGGAGGGTCGGCAGACGACCGTCACAGAGAAACAAAAGCCTGAACCTTGAAAAAAGTTATTGACTTTATGTTAAAAGTGTATTATACTATAATGAGATAATTATACGTTTAAAGGAGTGACAGCGAAATGGGCAGAGCAGGACGCGGAGGCGGCGGCGGTGGAGGCTTCAGGAGCAGCGGCTTCGGCGGTTCGAGAGGCTTCGGCTCCCATTCGGGCGGGTCTTCTTCTCACAGGAGCGGCTTTTCAAGCAGCTCGTCTTCACACAGGAGCGGTTCATCCTACCACAGCCATTCGTCCGGCGGGTATCATCATCACTACAATTCCGGCCCGAGATTCTATTACTTCGGCGGCACCCGCTATTCATCGGGGAGCTATTCCGGAGGATATACAAATACAAGTTCGACTAAGAAGTCCGGCAGGCCCATAGGCAAGATAATCTGGCTGGCCATAATGCTGATCATCATGGCGAGTGTGCTGCTCCCCGACGACTACGGTTCATCGGGCTCCGGCACTACCATAAGCAAATCCACGGTAAAGCGTACCAAGCTGGAGGGCAGCTCGCTGGTCGTGACCGATTACTGGTACTGCGACGAGCTGGGCTGGATCACCGATCCCAAGACCCTCAAAAACGGCATGGAGAAATTCTTCGACAAGACCGGCGTTCAGCCCTTCCTCTACATAACCGACGACATCGGCACCTCGGGCTTTGCAACGGACAGCCAGCTCGAAGCCTACGGCAACAAGCTCTATGAGCACTACTTCGAGGACGAGGCGCATCTGCTGGTGGTGTTCTACGAGAAGAACGAGCAGTACCGCTCCTTCTACATCGTGGGCAAGGAGGCCAAGACTGTCATCGACGACGAGGCGGGAGATATCCTGCTCGACTACATCGACCACTACTACTACTCCAGCTACGACGAGAGCGAGTTCTTCGCAAGGTCCTTCGCGGAGGCGGCGGAGAGGATAATGCGCGTAACGCCCAGCTACGCCGGTATCATCGCGGTGTTCATCGTCATCGCCGTGATAGTCATAGTGCTGTTCAAGTGGTGGAAGAAAAAGAAACAGCATAAGCTCGACGAGATGAAGCAGGCCAAGGATATACTGGATTCCGACTTAAACGAGTTCGGCAGCTCGGCCTATACCGGCACTCAGTCGGACAGCTACGTTGACGAGCTCAAAAAGAAATACGATAACCAATAAAACAGGGCGGTGAGACAATGGCTTTGTTTGACAAGCGATCCGAGGAGGATCAGATAAAGATGCAGCTGGCGGAGCTGGCAGTAAAGCTGTCGGACGTCAGAAAGCAGGTCGGCGAGCTCAACGAGGAGTATGAGCGGGTCGGCGAGCGGTGCATAGATTTGAGGGCGCAGTCCGAGGAGTACGAGGAGTACGCAAAGAAGGCGCTGGCGGCCGGCAATCAGGCCGACGCGAGGGTGTTCCTCGGGGAAAAGCACAAGTGCGACGAGAAGCTGGCCAAGTACACAGAGCAGTTCACCTCAGTCGCCGCCACCCGCAGCAGCGCCATGGAGCTGCACGACAAAATGGTGCGGGAGATAAACGAGGCCAAGACCAGGCTTGCGGTGCTTGAAGCCCGCAGCGCAGCAGCCGACGCCAGCATACATATGTCAAAGACCGTGGGGAGCAGCAGCTTTGAGCAGAAACTCTCCGGGCTGGAGGCAGAGGCAGAGGCGAAAGAGGCAATGGCGGACGCCCGCCGCTATGCCGAAGACGATATCTGGGGGGGTAATAACAATGGCGTTTGAGATAAAAAAGGTTGGATCCTTCTGCTTCTGGGGGGACTGGTTCGGCAGACCGCTGGACAATTCCCACAGGTGCGTGAATGCGTCCCTTGAGGGGGATCTGCTCATGGCGGACTTCGCCGACGGCGAGAGCCTGACGGTATACGGAGCCAAGGACGTTTACTCCGACGAGGGGAAATTCTACGTCGGTGACGCCGAGATGCTGGTATGGGAGTGGAACCTCTACGACGAGCCCGAGGGCGAGGATTCGAGGCGTTTCATCGAATACAAAAAGCTCCCCGACGGCCGCATCAGAAAGACCAGCGACCTGGGCAGCGGCATCCCCCAGTTCATAGACCCCAACGGCGCCCATGCCGTGGAGATGTGCTGAATCGCGGCGGCGGTAAGGAATTGTTTGCGCCGCCGCTAAAAGAATAAAGAATAAATAATAAAGAATAAAGAATAATTAAGGAGTCCGCTCCGCGGACGATTTTTTAAAATCATCGCCGAAGGCGATACCTTTTTTATTCTTTATTCTTTCTTCTTTTATATTTATTGGTTTAGCGGCGGCGCACACAAAGCTTGACACACCAATACTTCTTTACCGCCGCCGCGCCTGATCAGCCCTTATACCCTATGAGCCAGTCGTACATCTCCCTGTACTTGTCGGCAGAGGTCTGCCAGGAGAAGTCTCTGGTCATGGCGCGGTAGATCATCTTGTTCCACTCTGCGCGGTCGTTTACGTATACCGAGTGGGCGAACAACACCGTGTTGTACATATCGTGGGCGTTGTAGTGGGTAAACGAGAATCCGGTGCCTGTGCCGGTGAACTGATTGTAGGGCTCAACGGTGTCCTTGAGGCCGCCGGTCTCACGGACTATGGGCAGGGTGCCGTAGCGCAGGCTCATGAGCTGGGAAAGTCCGCAGGGCTCAAACAGCGAGGGCATCAGGAAGGCGTCGCAGGAGGCGTATATCTTGTGGGACATCTCCTCGGAGTAGTAGATGTTGGCGGAGACCTTCTCGGGGTACTTGCCCGCGAACCAGCGGAACATATCCTCGTACTTCTGGTCGCCGGTGCCGAGGGCGACGATCTGAACGTCCTTCTGGCAGAGGTTCTCCATCATGTAGGCGATGAGGTCAAAGCCTTTCTGGTCGGTGAGGCGGCTGACTATGCCTATCATGAAGCGGTTGTCGCCGGTGCCGAGGTTCAGCTCATGCTGGAGGGAACGCTTGTTGTCCAGCTTTTTGCCTACCGCGTCGGCGGCGGAGTAGTTCACCGGGATGAACTTGTCGGTCTCGGGGTTGAAGTCAACGTAGTCGATGCCGTTTACGATACCCCGCAGGTCATGGGCGCGGGCGCGGAGCAGGCCGTCGAGACCCTCGCCGTAGAAGGGGGTCTTTATCTCCTCGGCATAGGTGTCGGAAACTGTGGTGATAGCGTCGGCATAGACCAGACCGCCCTTGAGCATATTGCCGTCGGGACCCATAAGGAGCTTGTCATAGGTCATGTAGTAGTCGGAAAGGCCGGAGATGCGCTGGAAGACCAGGGAGTTGTCGTTGCCCTGGAATTTCAGGTTATGGATAGTCATGACGGTCTTGATGCCCCGGAAGAACTCGCCGCCCTGGAAGGTGTCGTTGAGGTATACGGGGATAAGGCCGGTCTGCCAGTCGTGGCAGTGGATGACGTCGGGGCGGAACCCGATGACCGGCAGAGCGGAGAGCACGGCTCTGTCGAAGTACATGAACTTCTCGATATCCCAGTGCCAGTCGGTATAGGGCTTGGGGCCGGAGAAGTAGCTCTCGTTGTCTATGAAATAGAAATGCACGCCGTCGTAATCCATTTCGAGTACGCCGACGTAGCGGTCAGCGCCGTTGAAGTTCATATAGAAATGGGTCTTATACTGCATCATATCCTTCCACTTCTGAGCCATGCACTCATACTTGGGGAGGATGACGCGAATATCGTACTTTGACTTATCGAAGCACTTGGGGAGGGAGCCCACGACATCGGCAAGTCCGCCGGTTTTGATGAAGGGCACGACCTCGGAGGAGGCAAAAAGAATATTCTTCATAGGGAGCATTCCTTTCATTTACGGATTCCGGCAGAGCCGGTAAGGCATATTTATATTTTACCACATTTCTAAGCATACGTCAACTGTTTTTTTAATGCCGCTTTTTTTAATTCCGCCTTTTGTCTCACTTGCAAAGGACTTCTCACCCGGATCGACGGCGGGCGGGGCTTTGGAGGGAGCTCCGGGGGAGCAAATGGTTAGCAGGGTGGGTGGTCTTGCAGGACTGAGGGGTCCGGTTTGAAGGTAGGTATAGTAAACGTCGCCCCAGAATTCGCCGCCCCGACGAGCCTGGGGAAGTTTCTTGCTCGACGAGCTCGCAAGAAACCGGGGGCGGCAGCCCCGTTTGAAATAAGTTCGTCTGAACCCCCTCCCGCAGCTCTGCCTGCGGCTGTTTTTCCGTCGATCTGCACAAAACCTCAACATATACGGCGTCCGTCAAGCGAGGGGCGTCGGGGGGTGTTTTGATCTGCTGTTTTAGTGCATATATGAACACATATGCACATGATACTGGGGGATCTCCGCTGACACTGCGTGGTTTTACACGGCGGGGAGGTGCCGGGACAGGCTCATTTCCGGGGATTTAGCAATTGTGTAAATATACAAAATGTCAAATCTCCGGGCGGGTTTTTGTTGACAAACCTTGTCCGGCAGGTTACAATAATTTATAGTTAGCAAATACTAACGCACAGATAAAGAATTCCCGGTTTTGGTGTGTACCGTTCGATGCAGATACTATGCCGCCGCCAGGCGTCGGCTGCCGGACCGGGAGAAAAGAACAAAAGGAGAGATGCAAAATGTTTCTGGAGATCAGCGGGATCAAGAAAAGCTTCGGTGAGGGCGAGAGCCGGGTGGAGGTGCTAAAGGGCATCGACGCGCAGATCGAGAAGGGGGAGTTCACCGTGCTGCTGGGGCCTTCGGGCTCGGGCAAGAGCACTCTGCTCAACATAATCGGCGGCATCGACTCCGCCGACGAGGGCTACATCTCGATAAACGGCGAGAAGACCCGTGACATGAACGAAAAAGCCCTGACCCTCTACCGCAGAAAGCACTTAGGGTACATCTTCCAGATGTACAACCTTATCCCGAACCTGAACATCAAGGAGAACATCGAAGTCGGCGCCTACCTCAGCGATTCCCCTCTCGACGTTGACGAGCTGCTCAAAGCCCTCGGTCTCTACGAGCACCGCCACAAGCTGCCCAATCAGCTCTCCGGCGGTCAGCAGCAAAGGACGGCTATCGGCAGGGCGGTCATCAAGAACCCCGATATCCTGCTCTGTGACGAGCCCACCGGCGCCCTCGATTACAAGACCTCCAAGGAGATACTTGGCATAATCGGCGACATGAACAAGCGCTACGGCTCCACCATAGTCATGGTAACTCACAACGACGCTATCAAGAACATGGCTGACCGGGTCATCAAGCTCCGTGACGGTATGGTGAGAAAGAACTACCTCAACGAGACCAAGCTCACCGCCGAAGAGCTTGACTGGTAACGGAGGGCGCGGCTATGAAAAACCCCCTCAACAGGCGGCTGCCGCGGGAGCTGAAAGCGGAGCTGCCCAAGTACCTGATCATTTTTCTGTTCTTCGTAATGACTATCTCGGCGGTGTCGGGATTCCTGATCTCAGACTACAGCCTGCAAAAGGCCACTGACGAGAGCTTTGAAAAGTTTAAGATCGAGCACGGCAACTTTGAATACGCCCGGCGCCCCTCAGCGGAGGAGCTGACCGCCGTTGAGAGCGAGGGCGGCATAAAGGTATATGAGAACTTCTACAAGGAAGAACTGGTTCAGAGCTTTGACTGTCAGGACTGTACTTTCCGGGTCTTCGGGGAGAGGAAGGATATCGACCTCGTTGACGTCTGGGAGGGTAAGCTGCCCGGAACAGACAGCGAGCTGGGCATCGACAGGCTGTTCGCCAAGAACCATGACCTATCCGTAGGGGGTAAGATAAAGTTCGCAGACAAAGAGTTCACCATAAGCGGTATCGTTGCCCTTTCGGATTACTCCTGCCTGTTCCAGAACCCCTCGGATATGATGTTCGACAACGACAAGTTCGGCGTGGGCGTGCTGACCGACGCAGGCTTTGCCTCTGTCCGGGAGGATCATATCCATTACAGTTACAGCTGGCTTTACAATGACAAGCCCTCCGGCGAGACTGCCGAAAAGGACGCCGCAGAGGAGCTTGTAAAGACCCTGTCCGCCCACGGCACTGTGGAGCAGTTCATCCCGGCCTACTCCAATAAGGCCATACAGTTCGCCCTCAACGACATGAAGGGCGACTCCATGGGAATAGTCATCTTCCTGTACATCGTGGTGATGATACTGGCGTTCGTGTTCTCCATAACTATCAGCAACACCATAACCAGGGAGGCGGGAACTATCGGAACGCTCCGCGCCTCGGGCTACAAGCGTTCGGAGCTGGTGCGCCACTACATGATACTGCCCATGCTTTCCCTTGCGGCAGGCGCGGTGGTGGGCAACGTTCTGGGCTACACCCTGCTCAACGACATATTTGCCGCCGCATATCTCAACAGCTACTCCCTGCTCACCTATGAGACGATCTTCACCCCGGAGGCCTTTGTCAAGACCACCCTCATACCCTTCGGGCTCATGTTCCTGATAAACCTGATAATGCTGGTGACGAAGCTGCGGCTGTCGCCTCTGCGTTTCCTGCGCCACGACCTGCGGAGAAACGGCAGGAAGAAGGCCTTCCGCCTCAACACAAAGATACCCATTATGATAAGGTTCAGGCTCAGGGTCATCTTCCAGAACCTGCCCAACTATATCATGATATTCGTCGGGGTGCTGTTTGCGGAGTTCATGATGATGTTCTCCCTGATCTTCGGACCCATGCTGGACACATTCCAGGATAACACCGTTGACAACCTCCTTGCCGGCTGCCAGTACATACTGAAAGTCCCCGCCCCCACGGAGACCGAGGGCGCCGAGGCCTACACCGCC
The DNA here is from genome assembly GCA_017529875.1 of Ruminococcus sp. Lineage (GTDB taxonomy): Bacteria > Bacillota > Clostridia > Oscillospirales > Ruminococcaceae > FB2012. Next base: position 10,621 of record JAFXNC010000032.1, read on the forward strand.
GCCTCTCTCAAAACTATCGGGAGCGAGACCGGCATCATTGAGGAGGACGTTACCCTCTACGGCATAGCCCCGGACAGCAAGTACGTCACCGTCAGCTCCGGAAAGGGCAGGGTAGATATCTCCACTGCCTACCACAAGAAGTATCAGGTGGACATCGGCGATACCATAAGGCTCAAAGACCAGTACGGCGGCAAGATATATGAGTTCACGGTAGGCGGCTATTATGAGTACCCGGCGATAATCGCGGTATTCATGGACAAAGACGAGCTCAACTCGGCAATGGGTCTGGAGGAGGGCTATTTCAACGCCTACTTCTCGGACAGCACCATTGAGGACATCCCCGAGAAGTACATCGCCACCCGCATAACCGAGACAGAGCTTACAAAGACTTCGAGACAGCTCATGCGCTCCATGGGCAGCATGATGATAGTGTTCACGTTATTCGGCAGCATTATCTATGTGCTGGTCATCTACCTGCTGGCGAAGATCATCATTGAGAAGAACACCCAGTCCATCTCCATGACCAAGATACTTGGCTACAACAACGGCGAGATCAACTCGCTGTACATCCACTCCACCACCATCGTAACGCTGCTGTCCCTTGTGATCGGGCTGATACTGGGCGACCGGCTGCTGTCGATAGTGATGTTCGAGGTGTTCAAGGGCTACTCCGGCTGGTTCGAGTACACCATGCCTATTGAGGTAGTGCTGAAGGTGCTGGGTCTGGGCGTCGTGACCTACCTGGCGGTAGTGCTGATACTGAGCCGCAAGGTCAAGAAGATCCCCCTGGGAGAGGCGCTGAAAAACACAGAATGATCTGTGGGCTGCCCTCACTTGTGAATATTTTTCTCTCCCTCTTGAAAATCCCCCGTGAATCTGCTATAATGGTATGAGAATAACAAAAGGGAGCGATAATATGTCCGGGGGAACCGCCAGGAATACGGCAAGGAAGAAACCCAAATACAGGCTCGGCCTGCTCATAATAGCGTCGCTGATAGTCCTCGGTGTGACCTTTGCGGCATATATGATAAACACCACCCTCGAGGATACCCTCATCAGCGAGAGAGGCAAGTCGGTCGTGACCCATAACTACGATTACGACTCGCAAGCCGGGTAACTTACAGCAAATAACAACGCCTGCGTGAAGCTTTGCACTTCGCGCAGGCGTTTTGCTTTTGTGAGGCGGCACGGGGCGGTGTTCAGTAAATTGCTGCGCCGCTCCGCTCATTGTCTCATTTAGTCGGGAGGATATTCCTCCTCAGGGAGCATGATGAAGGTCATCACAAGATGTTCCTCGTCTGGGATGTATTCGTAGCGCATGGTGTTTATGGGGGTGTCGTAGATATACAGCGAATCCAGCACCTCGAAGATGTGGCAGTCCTCGAACTCATAGGTGTAGACCTCGTCGTATACGCTCTCGTCCGAGAAACCCAGCTGGAAGATCAGCTCGCCCTTTTCGAGAGCCGCCTCGCAGCTGCGCCGGAAGACGTCGTCAGCCTGATCGGCGGAGGTGATGTACTGTCCGGTGTGGCAGAAGTAGGTGCCGTCCTCATAGGCAGCCATGGGGTATTTCATCATCAGCGACTCGCCGAAGGAGTGGTCGATCTGTATGCGCTCATCGCTGACGCCGAAGTATTCGTAGTGGATGAAATCGTAGTTTGAGGATCCCTCAGCTGCCGGGTTGCCGTTGGCGTCGGTGGGATCGTCCCAGGTGACGTCGAAGTTGTACCAGCAGCCGTCGAGCTGTGCCTTGTTCCACATATGGAGCTCCTGTCCGTCCACCTCGGAGCTGCCGCTCACGGGCAGGCAGGGGATGCCGACCTTATCGCAGAGCAGGCACAGCGCCTTTGAGTAGCCCTCGCAGACGGCCTTTCCGCGCACAAGACAGCCGTAGGCGCACCAGGCGTCGTCTTCGTCCTTGTCGTAGTCGCAGTGCTTTATGATGTAGTCGTGGATAGTGAGCAGCTTATCGTAATCGCTGAGCCCCTCGGTCTTCGCCGCGATCTGCTCCGCGGTGAGGTCAAGCTCCTGGAGGGCGTCGGCGATATCGGGCTTGCTGAGCCGGTACTTGAAATAGGCGTTGACGGCGTTGCCCTGACTGTCCCGGTCTATCTCGTAATAGTGCTCTACCCAGCCCAGCGACGGCTCGCAGCAGCGCAGCATATCAAAGAGTGATGTGAACTCGTCCTCCGGCAGCTCGCAGCCCCGGAGGCTGATCTGACTGCTGTGCTCGTTCATGCCCTGGAGCAGGACCTTCGCAGCGGCGTTGACGGTGCTGTCGTTCTTCTGAGCGAGGTAATACTGGGTGGCGTAGGAGAATGTTATCTCCGGTTCCTCAGGGGGCTCGGATTCGTCCGGGCGGGAGACGATCTCCGCCTCGGAAGGCGTCTTGCGGGAGGAGGATTCCGCTCTGGTGATCTCAGAGACCTTATGGGGCCAGTTGTCGCTGCTGTCGCCGCCTGCGTCGGCACAGCCTGTCAGCAGCATGGCCGCCAGCATCACAGCCAGTACTGAGTGAAGCAGTTTTCTGTTCATACGCCCTCCTTTTCCTTTCGGTCTATGACTGCGCGGAGCTTTTCAACTGACTTGCCTCCTGCACGTATTGCCGTAAATTCTACGTTCCCCCACCTTACTGTGGCGTTCTCGCCCTGAGCCGGGATGTGTCCCAGCTGCTCGGTGAAGAACCCTCCGATAGTGTCGCTGGGGCAGTCCTCCGGGGGTTCGAGACCCAGTTCTTCAAAGACTTCGTCCAGATCGGCCTTGCCGGAGATGTCGAAGGTGTTGGGGGTTATCTCCTGTATGTCGGGGATCTCGTTGTCGTATTCATCCTGTATCGAACCGACTATGGCTTCAAGCAGATCCTCCATGGTGACTATGCCGGCAGTGCCGCCGTACTCGTCCACCACCACGGCTATCTGGGTCTTCTGTGAGGTGAAGTCTTCAAGCAGGTCGTCGCAGCGGAAGCTCTCGGGGATGTACTTGATCTCGCGTATCAGTTCCTTTATGGGTCTGTCCTGAGGCTCGCCGCTGACTGCCGAGCGCAGCAGATCCTTGGCGAAGACCACGCCGGTTATCCGGTCGATGCTGCCGTCGTAAACAGGCAGCCGGGAGAAACCCTTATCAATGACGACTTTCGCCGCCTCAGCCACGGTGCATCCTGCCGACACCGCCGAGACCTCTGTGCGGTGGGTCATTATCTCATGGACTTCAAGGTCGTCGAACTCGAAGATGTTGCTTATCATCTCGGCCTGGGATTCCTCGATGCCGCCGGTCTCGTTGACGGCGTCCACCATCATGAGTATTTCTTCCTCAGTGACCTTATCCTCTAAGTCGGAGCGCCTTACCCCCACCAGCTTGAGCAGCAGCCCCGAAAATGAGGACACCAGCAGCTCCAGCGGCAGGATGAGTTTGAGCACGATGCTGTACAGCCCGCAGGTGTTGAATGCGAACCGCTGACCGATCTTTCCGGCGGTGCAGAGGCGCTTGGGGAGCACGATGCCGAAGGTGCAGGCTAAAAACGCCGAGGCGCAGAGTATGATAAAGGTGGACAGCAGCAGCATACCCAGTCCCCCGCCGAGGGCGTCGGCGAAGCGGTGGGCAAATGTGACCTCCGCCCCCGCAGACACAGCCATAGCCAGCAGCGTGCGCAGTATGAGCCCTGACGTTATGAGCCTTGTGGGCTCGGACAGCAGCCTGCCCAAGGTCCTGCCGCGGCGTCCGCGCTGGGAGAGCTTTTCGGCCTCGCTGTCCTTGAGCTCGGTCAGAGAATTCTCGCAGGCGGTGAACAGCGCCATAAAAAATATCAGAGCGGTACAGATCAAGATACCAAGCCGGATCCGACTGTCATCATCCATTAAGTGTTCAACTCCCTAAGTATTATACCCTTATTATATCATATCATTACGGTACAGTCAAGCACTGTTCGGGGCTGAGCAGGCGGGAAAGGCCTGTCTCAGGTGCTTTTCGGTTGACGGAGGGCGCGGTATGTGATATAATGATACTGCGGGACACCGCCTTACAGACTGAAAAAGGACGTGATGATATGAAGCTTGGACACGCGCTCAGCGCCGATGAAGCCCTTGAAAGGCTCAGACGGGGCAACGAGTATTATCTGACAGCCGACAGGGGCATCGGGGACATCTCTCCTGTCAGGAGGTTCAACACCTGCAACGAGGGGCAGAGACCCTATGCGGTCATCGTGACCTGCTCGGATTCGAGGGTCATCCCCGAGAGCATTTTCTCGGCGGGGATAGGGGAGCTGTTCGTTATCCGGGTGGCGGGCAACGTCATGGACGATCATCAGCTGGGCTCTGTGGAGTACGCGGCGGAGCATCTCGGCATACGCCTTGTGGTTGTGCTGGGACACGATCACTGCGGGGCTGTGGATGCAGCCATAAACCACGACCCTGAGGGGTATATCAAGTTCATCACCGACGAGATAAAGCTTGCCATAGGCGGCGAGCAGGACGACTACAAGGCCTGCTGCCTCAACGTGAAGCACAGCGCGGCGGTCATCGAGAGCAGCTTTGAGATACACCGTGAGGAGGAGCACGGCCTGAAAGTGGTCTGCGCCATGTACAGGCTCGCTGACGGCAGGGTGGAGTTCGGCATATAGGGAGGATCAGATGAAGCACATACCTGACAGCTATAAGCTTATAAAGATACGATACGAATCCAGCGCCGGCTCTATGGTGCATCACTCGGAGTTCGAGCTGGAGGCCTGCCCCGGTGAGGTCATTCGCGCAAGCTACTGGAGCGACTGCTATTTCAGTATGTCCGAGGAAAGGGCTGAGCCGGAAAAGCTCGCCGCCATAGACGGCAGTTATGTTACATCCGGCTTGGGAGAGAGGACGGTCAGGGAGCACATCCCCGCAGACAGGGCGCTGTGGGAGGCTCTTGCGGAGGAAGTCGAGTACCTCAAAGACCGGCTGACCCCGGTGAAAAACATCAAGCTCCCGCTGCCCGACCCGGATATCCGGATACTGGACGGCGGCGACTATCAGCGGCTGTACCTGACCTGGGAGACCCCGGAGGGCGAGAAGACCGTGCAGTACTATCCCCCTTCGGGCAGGCGGTGGTCTACTGTCATTGACATCATCCACGAAATGGCGCGGCCTGTGGGCAGAGACCTGCACAGGGTAGGTAAGACACAGATGACAGAGTTCTTCTTAAAGACTCCGAAGTACTCCTATCAGATCACGCCGGTGAAGGATTCCGAGGATTATTATTTTTTCGTGCACGGGGACAAGTCGCCGGTCAGCAGGATCACCCGCAGTCAGTGGCTTACGGTGCGGGAGCATCTCAGCGGGCTCGATGTTTCGGGCTTTGGTGCCGGCAGGTACGAGAGCAGGTACTATCTGCGGCTCAAATACAACGACGACATGAACAAAAACCTGGAGATCGACAAGAAGACTGCCGGGGCTATAAGGGAGTTCGTGAGGAAAAGCGTGCTCGGGGAATGAGCCCGATGCAAAAACGGTATATCTCAGCCGGAGATATACCGTTTTTCTGTGTTCATATATCCTTGAGCTTGCCCGCCAGCTCCTTGCAGCCGGCGATCAGTCTGCCGTGGTTCGCCTCGATGGTCGCCGCGTCGCTGTCCTTGGAGGCCATTTCAAGTGCCAGCGCCTGCTCCGCTAAGTCAAGAGCTCCCACAGCGCGGGCGTTGCTTTTAAGGGCGTGAACCCTTATCCTGTAATCGTTCCAGTCCTGCGCCGCATACATGGCGTCAAGGGCGTCTGCGGTCTCCACGCTGGAGGCGGCAAATTCCGTTATCATCTCACGGTAGAAGTCCTCGTCGTCCATGCAGTACTTCAAGCCGGTCTGAACGTCTATGCCCAGGGCGGTGAGCTTATCCAGCCCCCCGGGAGCGGCAGGAGCAGGAGTATCGGCCGGTGCAGGCTGTGCAGGAGCCTCTGCGGGAGGCACTTCCTTTTCGGCCTCCTCATATGCCCCCTCGGGCAGGTACTCCCTCAGCTCTTTCACCAGCTCCTTGACCTCGATAGGCTTGGAGAGATAATCCCTGAATCCTGCCGAGAGGTAGTTCTCTCTTGCACCCACCACGGCGTTGGCGGTCAGGGCGATCATTACGGTGTGTCCGGGGATCAGATCTTCCTCACGGAGACGTTTGAGGGTCTCGATGCCGTCCATTCCCGGCATCATGTGATCCAGGAAGACTATATCGTACTCGTTGTGCCTCATGCACTCCACGGCGTCCTCACCGGAGGATGCCAGGTCGGGCTTGATCTTGCAGAGCTTGAGCAGGTTCCGGGCGACCTTCAAATTCATGTCATTGTCGTCAACCAGCAGTACCCGCGCCGAGGGCGCCTTGATGAGGGCGTCTCTCTGCTCGTGGTGAGCGCTTTCTTTGAGGCGCTTTTCGTAGTCGCCCACAGGGGTCTCGTCGGCGATCTGCTGTCTTATCACGAAGGAGAACTCCGAGCCCTTGCCGTAGGTGCTCTCCACATGGAGCTTGCTGCCCATGAGGTCAAGCAGGTTGGTGACTATGGACATACCCAGGCCGGTGCCCTCGATGCTGTGGTTGCGGACCTCGTCGAGGCGCTCGAAGGACTCGAACAGCTTGTCCCGGTCTTCCTCCCGGATGCCGATGCCTGTGTCCTTTACTGCCACCCTGATGTCTATGTGATCGCCCTCGCGGTCGTGCTCTCTGATGTCAAGGGTGACAGAGCCCTTTTCGGTGTACTTCACGGCGTTGGTCAGCAGGTTCATGATGACCTGTGAGAACCGCACATTGTCGCCGATCATGGCGCAGGGCAGAGCCTCGTCCACGTTGACGGTGAACCTCAGCCCCTTTGAATCCGCCCGCTGAACTATGGAGTTCACAAGGTCGTTGATGAAAGATGCAGTGTCGTATTTAAGGGTGACTATCTCCATCTTGCCGTCCTCGATCTTGGAGAAGTCGAGGATGCTGTTTATCAGCGACAGCAGGGTATTGCCCGCCGAGCCGATGCTCTCGGCGTAGGAGAGGATGTTCTCGTCCTCCGACTCCCGGAGGATCATCTCGTTCATGCCCAGCACGGCGTTGATAGGCGTGCGTATCTCGTGGGACATCTGCGCCAGGAAACGGCTCTTGGCGTGGCTGGCGATCTCGTATTTCGATACCGCCCTGACCTCCTCGGTCACGTCCACGAACACGCAGATAAAGCAGAATACCTCGTCAAAGCTGTCCTTGACGGCGTTGAGCCTTATGGAATAGGCCTTGCTGTGCTTGTTGTTCCACAGCCGCCCGGTGTATATGCTCTGCTCGGACTTGGTGAACATCTCTGCGGCGTCCTCGTCGCTGACATCGAAATAGTCGGTGAGCTTGCGGCCGACCAGTCCCTCTTTCTGAGCAAGGGCGTCGGCGAAACGGTTTATCACGGCGGTCTTGTGGTCGGTGCCGAACACGATGACGCCGGTCTCGATGAAGTCGAAGACCCGGTCACGGATGTTGCCCATACGCAGATCAAATGAACTTAGCTGAGATGCACCGTACCAGATCGCGAGAAAGCATACGGCGGCGCCCATGCCCGAGGTGGGAACTGCGGTGAGTCCCATGGCAGGGAAGAAGGTATCAGGCAGCGTGAAGAACAGCATGGCGAAGTTGGCTATGAACACCATTTTCATGAAGTTGCGCAGCCTCTTGACCCTGTTGTGCCTGATCCATACGATGCCGAAGGAGAACAGCACCAGGAAGGTGAGCACGATATACACCGTGTGGACAGCCCTGTTGAAGGCTCCCTCCGGGTTGGCGACCCAGGTGGTCCAGCTTTTCTTGCGCACGAAGCTTGATACGGTGTTCTGGGAGAAGAAGTAGTAGTCCACCACGCCCGCTATCACCGACAGCACGCGGAAGACCTTTGACACCCGCTTGCCCGCTCCCGAAATGCTGGTTATCAGGAAGGTCTCGGTGATAAGGAACCCGACCACGCCGATATCCGCGATCTTCCGGAGGATATAGCAGATGTCGTTATCCTCACAGAAGCCTATGGCTCCGAAGAAGATACACCATATGGCGGCACATATGCCGTAGGAAAAGATAAACAACCGGATACTGCCGGCGGCTTCGCGGTTCCTCAGATAAAAGCTTATACCGCAGGTCCCCGCCACAGTACCGATGATAAGCAATAAACAGCTCATTACCCACATTTGTCAGCATTACCCCTCATCCAAAGTCTTTGTATAAAGCACTTATCCTTATATTATAGCACTCAGCCGCCGATGTGTCAATAAAAATATGGATATTTCCTGGATATGAGGCGCATTGCCCGCCGGTGAAACTGTAACACTAATGTAATTGACTTATTGGCTCCGCCGCGGTATAATGATAATAACCAAAAAACAAATTTAGGGGAGGTTTGGATATGTCAAAGATAAACGCAGTTGCTATCGAGAGGCAGTATTGCAGTGGAGGCAGCGAGATCGGAAAGCGCGTCGGTGAGATGCTGGGTATACCCTGCTATGACCGGGAGATCGTTGAGCTGGCGGCAGAGCGGCTCGGCATCACCTCCGAGGAGATCAGGAAGTTCGAGGAGTGGGTCATCAGCCCCATCAAGGCGCAGTTTCATCTGCGGCGCGAGAATCAGCTGGATATGTTTGAGAAAGTCTTCGCCGCCGAGACCGAGATCATCGCTGAGTACGCCCGCAGGGGTCCCTGCGTTATAGTGGGACGCTGCGCGGGGTACATCCTCAAAAACATCACCCGCACCCTCAAGGTCTACATCTGCGCCACTGCCGAGAGCCGTACAGAGCGGGCGGTGAGCGAGCACCATATCGCCTTTGACGATGCGGACAACGTGCTCAAACGCTACGACAAGAAACGCGGGGATTTCTTCAACGTCAACACCCGGCAGAACTGGTCGTCGATGCTGACCTATGACATCTGCCTCAACAGCTCCGCTCTGGGCGTAGAGGGCTGTGCCAGGACGATCTGCGACATGGTCAGGGCATCGGGCTGGGGCGACGAGCTCAAGGGGAAATAAGCTCAGAAAGGCAAACGGTATATCCTCCGGGATATACCGTTTTTTGCTTACAGCTTCTTTTTTATCTCTGCGTACAGCTTTCTCACGAAGTTCGCCCCTGCGCGGCCTGTCTGCTGACAGCCCCAGGCCTTTTGCAGCGCCTTTACCGCCTTCACCGCGTCGGCGTCGTAGGTCTTGCTGTCGTTCACCTTCACCGATGTGAGCCCGCAGTCGCAGGCCAGCCGCAGCAGCTCTTTCACCGCCAGCGCCCCCACCGTGGTCTCACCCAGCTTGTAGCAGCTGCCGCTGTCCAGGAGCTTTTCGCTGCCGGAAGGCGTCTGGTAGCCGTTCAGCCCGGCTGACTTTATTATCGAGGGGTAGTCGGTGTAGCAGTAGTCGTGATCCACGTCCCCGCTGATGCCGCTGACCCGGGCGGTGCCGTTCTGCCACATACCGTAGGAGCCTGTGTAGCTGCACTTTGAGCTCCACTCGGCGATCCAGCAGGCGTACCTCTCCCGGACGGCGGCGCTTACGCACTTGGTATACCAGTAGGTGGAGCAGTACACTCCGGTGAACCACCCCGCTTTTTCCAGGGTATCGCAGAAGGTCTTCACCGCCTGGTCGCAGAAGCTCATGCCCTGGGAGAACTGCTCCTCTCTTTCCAGGTCGAACCACACCGGGTAATCCAGCTGGCGGCCTTTGAGCCATTTGACGGCGGTATCGGCCTCGTATTTAACGTAATCGACGGTATTGGCGTAGGTGAACCAATAGGCGCCGACGCCGAGGCCGGCGGCTTTTGCGGCTTTATAGTACTCGTCGAACTCAGAGTCCATGACCACATCTTTTTTGTTCCTGTCCCACTCGTTGAGGCGCAGGATGACGAAGCTGTACCCTGCCGAGCGGACCTTTTTGAAGTCAACTCCCGACTGGCAGGAGGAAATATCAAGTCCCTGAACTGTGCTCATAAACGCACCTCCTTGATACAGTATATTCAGGGAGGTGCAGGGCGGTCATAGGGGGGCAAGTGCCGTTTCCGGCTGTGCGCCTCTCCGGACGAGATTCGCCCGGGGACGTTGTCCGCTCGGCTCTTTCCTGCGAGCGCGGTCGTTATTTTCAGCTTGCTGCTATTTTTCGTTCTCTCTCATCCTGAAATACATATCCTCCGCAAAGATCGCGTAACCCCCCGTCGGATCGTCTACAAATACATGGGTCACTGCCCCCACCAGCCTGCCGTCCTGTATGATCGGGCTCCCGCTCATGCCCTGTACTATCCCGCCGGCCTGTCCCAGCAGCCGCTCGTCAGTCACCCGGATCACCATGTCGTGTGCCGCATCGTCCGAAAGGTCGATGTTCTCTATGCAGACCGTGTACCGCTCCGGTTCGCTGCCCGACAGGGTCGAAAGTATCTCCGCCTCCCCCGGACGAATCTCCTGCTTGAACCCCAGCGGCAGCGACAGCCCGCTTTCCGGCGCCTCGCTCAGTCTCCCGAAGACCCCCTCGGAGATGTTCGCCGTGATGTCCCCCACCGGCTCCGCGGAGACAAATTCTCCCAAAAGCTGCCCCGGTTCGCCGTGCTCGCTCCGGGCACAGCCGGTGATGGTCACCTCCCCCACAGTCCCGTGAGAGACCGGCAGCGGGAGCTTGGTGTCAGCGTCGCATATCGGGTGTCCGAGGCCGGCAAAGCCCCCTGTTTCCGGGTCGTAGAAGGTCAGAGTGCCTATCCCTGCCGAGGAGTCCCGCACCCACATACCCGCCTTGTAGGTGCCGCCGCTGTATACCGGCGTCAGCGTTGCGGTCTGCTCCCGTCCGCCCCGGCTGAAGGACACCGAACAGGGCTTGCCCCTGGTACTGCCGATGATCTCGCTGACCCGCTTGTTGGTGGTGACGGTCTGCCCGTCGATCTCTGTTATGACGTCCCCTACCCTGATGCCGCACTCCGAGGCGGGACAGCTGCTGTTGATGTCTTCGAGGGCTATGACCATGACCCCGTCGGTCATGAGCTTTATGCCGAAGGGCTCCCCGCTGACCGTCAGCACCGGGCGCTCCAGTCTGCCCTCGGATACGTTTTTAATGGGGAAGGTGTCAAAGAGCAGCAGCGTTCCCTGACGGGCGTCGGGCTCTCTGCTCTCGCCCTGTGAGGTCTGACCGTCGAATTTAGTCGTCACGCCGAACACCGACTCCACCGCCAGTTCCTCGCCGTCTGCGACGGAATAATAGCTGGGCAGGTGATGTCCGTAAAAGCCTATCAGCCCGATGACCGAAAGAGCCGCCGCCCCCGCAAGCGCAGCGGTGCTCCGAAAAAAACGGCGCATATATATCAAGTCCTTTCGATTTATTTTATACATATATTTTCTGCATCTGCGCAGAATAAATACGTTCAGTGCCAAAAGTATATTTTGTCTTGGAAAGGGTATTTGCAGAAATTTTATGACCCGCAGACAGGCTTATGGAAAAATATACCGCGAATAAAACCGAGCCTATGCATTTTGGGCTGATGATCTCCGGGCAGGTTGACGTATTAAGCACTTTGTGTTATAATGGTCTGGAATACTCTGCGGTATCTCCGCATATATATATCTTATCCCATTCAAGAGGTGTAATATGTCAAAAAAAGACAGGCTCAAAAAACAGAGCTTAAAGCAGTTGGAAGCAAAAAAAGACGCCGCCCGCGAGGAGCAGCGTGAGCGTTCACAGGTCAGGGAGAGCAAGAGCGCAAGAAAGCTCCGCCGCCGGGCAAAGAAGCTGGATTCGGCGTTGACGGTGCTGCTTAAAATATTCATGTGCGTGCCGTTTCTGTGGTCGGGGCTGTATTACGGCGGCATCTTTATAGTCGGCATCTCCGGCGAGCAGATGGACGACGTTCCGGTGAGGATAGCGGTATTTCTGGGCATCGGCTCGGCGCTGTGCCTGACGGGGATAGTGCTGGCGTTCCTGAGCAAGTACATAGTACAGTTTCTGTTCTGCTTTGCCGGGGCAGTGACCTTCATGCAGGGAGCGTCATACATTGTGGACAAGGCGAAGGAGCGCATCGGCGAGGGCTACGGCCTGACCGAGGAACAGAAGGGACTTGCGGCGAAATGGCGCTGGGGGCTCTACCCGATCATGGCTGTTGCGGTGATCTCGGCGGTGCTGTTGGCAAGATACATCATAAAGAAAGTCTCGGCGCGGCGGCGCAGGCAGAGGGAGCTGGACAATGCACCGGTCAAGAGCATTGTGGACTGACGGGAATAAGCGGGGGCATCAAATGAAGATGCCTCCGCTTTGTCACAAGGGAGATCCAAGACGCGGCGCGGAGCAAAACGAGGCTGACTCCGGCCGCGTTTTGATTTAATGTTTTAAATCATTAAGCGGTTGACAATCCACCGGAAATATGCTATAATGAAATTCGGAAGATCAATAAAGGGTGTTTTACTGTATCGGCACCTTTAATGATTATTGAAGGAGGTTGTTTTATGGAACTTAAGGAAACAGTAGATCTGATGATGTCGGAGAACAGAAAGGAAAGGCTCAAGGCCGAGTACTGGCAGACCAAGCTCAGGCTCGAAAGGCTCAATGCCTACATCTCCAAGCTCAATGCCGGCGGAGAGGCCGACGTCGATGACAGCGTTGACGTGCTCCAGGCTCAGAGCACCGCTATGCACGATTACCTCTATTTCCTCGAGATCAGGATGAAGATGTACGGCTTTATCGCCGCAGACTGAGGATCAAAAACGTTTACGGATCAGACCTTGCCGTGTTCGGCAAGGTCGGTTTTGTATACGGATGACTTTTTTGAAAGCGAGGGATGACCGTGACAACGGATGAACTCATGGCGCTGGCTGACCGGTCGCTGTTTGCGGTGATCGGCTACCGGGATGAAGACGGCAGGCAGAACGTGCGCAAGGTCTTCTGCGTGTGGCACAGAGGGCTTGGCAGACACCTGATCTCCACCAATACAAGCTCGGCTCACGTTAAAAGCCTTCGGGCGGACGGGAATTGCTGCCTCTACTTCTCCGACGACGCGGCCTTTGAGGGGCTGTGCCTGTTCGGGAAGGCCGTCATCCGCACCGACCGCAAGTATAAAGAACTGCTGTGGAACGAGGGCGACGAAAAATACTACCCCGGCGGCATCGGCGACGAGGACTACTGCGTGATAGAATTCATAGCCGACAGCGCCCGCTACTACCGCTATGACGGCAAGGGCGCCCTCACCGCCGCCGACCTGGAAAAATACGACGAAGGCAGGGAGTTTGTGAACGGGTATGATAAGACGCATGGGCAGCGGTAAGGCTGTTTATTATCAAAAAAATAACGCCTGCGGGTATTCTCCGCGGGCGTTTCTATTTATTTTTGAGCCGTTCGACAACGTGCTGGACGGCTTTTATATCTTCCTCGTCGAGACCGGAAACATCTATCGTCCTGCCTCGCTCAATGCCGAGCAGGTAGTCGGTGCTGACGTGGAACACATAGGACATCTTTGCAAGCACCTCCGGCGAAGGGGAACGCTCTCTCAGCTCATAGAACGAGACCACTGATTATGTCACGCCGAGGCGGTCAGCAAGCTGCTGCTGTGTGAGCCCGCTTTGACGGCGGAGCTCTTTTAATCTGCTTCCGAAATCCACAATTACTCAACTCCTGTCATATATTAGTTTACAGAGATATTGTAGCATAATGGTGGAATTATATACAAAAGCAGTTGACAATTTGATTTATTTGTTGTATAATATGAAAAGAACGGATTGCTATAATGCGCTGTTGATTACATTCTACAGAAAAGAGGTTTGCTATATGATAAACAACAAAGGTGGAACCAAACTTAATGCGACATTACTGATTCTTGTAGTTTTTTTGGCTATAATACTCGCGGTTGCTGTTGTTCGGGCTGCTGATAAAAAGAAAAACGAAGGATCTACGGCTCAAACCACTACTGCTCCGCCTCAGACTATTCAGACAGAAGTGACCTCATCGAGAAAGGAAGAAATAGTATCGACGCCTGAAAAGACAGAATCTGAGGCCAAGCCTGAATATGAAATCAAGGTAAACAAGGCCTATATAAGTCAGGATTATCAGAAAAACACGGTTCTTGTAGTCGAATATGAGTGGACTAATAATTCTGACAAAGCCACATCTTTTACGTTCGCTTTTCAAGATAATGTTTATCAAAACGGTATCGAGTGTTCAAGTTCTGTATTTGGGTGTGATGATATTGATTCTGAAAAGCAGCTTACGAAAATACAACCGGGAACTACATTCACGCTTAACGTAGGATATAAGCTTAATGAATCGGACGCCGATGCAGAAATAATTATTTCTGACTTGTATGGAAGAAAAGAATTATTGAAAACAATTGTAGATTTGTAAATATAAATGAGAATTGTAAATTTTCAAAAAACTAATGACAAACGCCGAAAAGTATGCTATAATATAGTGTGAGGCAATTTTCGGCGGGTAGGGGTATCCCCGCCGCAGGGCGGTGGATACCCTTTTTACGCGCTCAGCCGTGCCGCAGGTCGGCGGGCTGTACTCTGAATACTGCGAAATAATTAACAGGAGAAATTGATATGGTATTTTTGGAAAATCTGCGCTCCAAGCTCGAAAGCTATAAGCCTAAGATCAAAGAGCTCTCAGAGGTGTTCGATATCGAGAACTCCAAAGAGCGGGTGGAGGAGCTGCATAACAAGGCCGCTGAGCCCGGATTCTGGGACGACCTCGAAACCTCCCAGAAGGTGCTCCAGGAGACCCGTACTCTCGAATCCCGGCTGGAGAAGTACAGCAAGCTCACCCAGTCCGCAGAGGATATCGAGGTGATGCTGGAAATGGCCGCCGAGGAGGACGACGAGGGCATGATCGCCGATATCGAGGCGGAGCTCAAATCTCTTGCCGACCAGGTGGACGCCCTGACCCTTGCCTCTCTGCTCACCGGCGAGTATGACCGCAACAACGCCATACTCAACTTCCATTCCGGGGCGGGCGGAACTGAGGCTCAGGACTGGAACGAGATGCTCTACCGTATGTATACCCGCTGGGGCGAGGCACACGGCTTCAAGGTCAACGTGCTGGATGTTCTGGAGGGCAGCGAGGCCGGACTGCAGTCGGCGTCTATCGCTATCGAGGGCGAGAACGCTTACGGCTACCTCAAAGGCGAGGCCGGTATACACAGACTGGTGCGGGTGTCGCCCTTTGATTCACAGGGAAGACGTCACACATCTTTCGCGGCGGTGGACGTAATGCCCGACCTCCCCGAGGACGTTGAGATCGACATACGCCCCGAGGATATCGAGATGCAGGTATACCGTTCCTCCGGCGCAGGCGGTCAGCACATCAACAAGACTTCCTCGGCGGTGCGACTGATACACAAGCCCACCGGCATCGTGGCGGCCTGTCAGACACAGCGTTCCCAGTTCCAAAACCGCGACTACGCCATGCGTATGCTGAAAGCAAAGCTCCTCGAGATCAAGCTCCAGCAGAACTTAGAGAAGATCGAGGACATCAAGGGCGTGCAGAAGGAGATCGCCTGGGGCTCCCAGATACGCTCCTATGTGTTCATGCCCTATCAGCTGGTGAAGGATCACCGCACCGACTACGAGACCGCAAATATCCAGGCAGTCATGGACGGCGACCTGGACGGCTTTATAAACGCTTATCTGAAATCCCTCTCGCTGGGCAATCTGAGCGAGGAAGATGCAAGAGACTGAAAACGGAGGTAAAGCCCATGATCGGGAAACGCATACTCACTGCGGCAGCAGCCTGCGCGATACTGCTGACTGCCTGCGGCAGCTCCGACAGCAGCTCTGATACTGACAGCAAGGCTGAAAGCTCTGTGTCTGAAAGCTCTTCCGAGAGCAAGACCGAGGCACCCACGGCTGACTCTTCGGCAGCGGATGCATCCTCTGAGAAAAGCAGCCATGCCGACAGCACTCCCGACGTCAGCACTGCGCCGGAGGAAAGCGAGCCGGAGCCGGCAGTTTCTTTCCCGGACGATCCGGTGAGCGAGGCTGACGACAGCTCAGAGACTCCAAAGGGCAGCCTCTCGGCAGGCGACCCGGGGCTCATCTCCTATGTCGCCGAGAAATACAATGCCGAGCAGCTCTCCGGCAAGGACGTCATCAAGCAAATGACGGCAAAGGTGACTTCCGCACCGGGCACCTACGCCATGTCAGCGGAGATAAACACCGAAGACCTGTTCGACCCCTTCGACGATCTGTTCACCGGCGTTGACTTGCTGGCAAAGCTGCGGGACAAGATGCAGGTGTTCATACTCTGCGACGTTGCCGAGGTGGCGGACGCTCAGGGCAATAAAAGCTATGAGGGGGACTCCTTCCTTATGGCGGCGGCCATGGGCTGCGGAAACGAGGAGGACGCCAAAAAGCTCTATGACAATGTCCTCAACGGTGACATGAAGGATTATCTGAAGCAGCTTGGAGAAGAAGAACCTACTCTGCGTTACGAGGTGGGCGACGACTACATGATCATGTACATGAAGGATCAGGTCTGCTACGGGTACTGCCTCAGAGGCAGCAGCGTATATGCAGCGGGCTTGTATATGTTCGACTATGAAAACGGAACGCCTGTGGATAAGAACTACAAGGGCAAGTACGACCTGGCAGCAGAGCTGAAAAAGATGTGCGACAAGCTGGGCGTGAAGTCCCCCACCGACCTGATGAAATAACAAATACCGGAGGCGTACTGTATCAGTGCGCCTCTGACTGAGTAATATCGGAGGAAATTATGGACGGCAAAAAGCTTCCCTGCCCCTGCTGCGGATGCCTGACCCTTGATGAGAACAAGGCCTGGGAGATATGTCCCGTGTGCTTCTGGGAGGACGAGGGCGGCATATATGACGGCGATACTGTGAAGACTGATGCGGTCAGTGTTCCGAATCATATGACGCTATCGCAGGCAAGGGAAAACCTCAGGCGCTTCGGGGCGTGTGACGAGAGCATGGTCAAAAACGTCAGAAAGCATGAGCAGTCCGAGATAACTAAGGCTTACAATGATATCATAAATTTGACAAAACAAAAACCGGAGGAATGTAAAATGAAATGGATGGGTCTTAACGAGCTGAGAGAGTCTTACCTCAAATTCTTTGAGAGCAAGGATCATCTGAGGATAAAGAGCTTTCCCCTCGTGCCGCAGAACGACAACAGCCTGCTGCTTATAAACGCGGGCATGGCGCCGCTGAAACCGTATTTCACGGGTCAGGACGTGCCGCCGAGGGTGCGTGTCTGCGACTGTCAGAAGTGCATCAGAACAGGCGATATCGAGAACGTGGGCATCACCGCACGTCACGGCACTTTCTTTGAGATGCTGGGCAACTGGAGCTTCGGCGAGTACTTCAAGAAGGAGGCTATCGCCTGGGCCTGGGAGTATGTGACCAAGGTCCTTGAGATCCCCGAGGACAGGCTCTATGTCTCGGTTTACGAGGATGACGACGAGGCCGAGAGGATCTGGCACGAGCAGGAGGGTCTGCCTATGGACAGGATCTTCCGCATGGGCAAGGAGGACAACTTCTGGGAGGCCGGTATAGACGGTCCCTGCGGCCCCTGCTCCGAGATATACTATGACCGGGGCGAGGAGTACGGCTGCGGCAAGCCCGACTGCACCGTGGGCTGCGACTGCGACAGGTACATGGAGTTCTGGAACCTGGTATTCACCCAGTTCGAGCGCCACGAGGACGGCACCTACACAGAGCTCAAACAGAAGAACATCGACACCGGCATGGGTCTTGAGCGTATCGCCGCCATGATGCAGGGCGTTGACTCTATCTTCGACGTTGACACTATCAAGGCTATCCGCGACCACGTCTGCTCCATAGCGGGCGTTGAGTACGGCAAGGAGCATAAGAAAGATGTCTCCGTCCGCGTCATCACCGACCACATCCGTTCCGTGACCTTCATGGCCTCCGACGGAATCCTCCCTTCCAACGAGGGACGCGGCTATGTGATGCGCCGCCTTATCAGACGCGCCGTCCGCCACGGAAAGCTGCTGGGCATAGACAAGCCTTTCCTGAAAGACATCGTAAAGACCGTCGTTGACAACTCCAAGGGCGAGTACACCGAGCTGGAGGAAAAGTACGACTACATCGTGAAGCTGCTTGCCACCGAGGAGCAGAACTTCAACAACACCATAGACAAGGGCATGAAGCTCCTTGACGAGTACGTTGCCGAGATGCAGAGCTCCGGCAAGACCGTCCTCGACGGCGAGAGCTGCTTCAAGCTCTCCGACACCCACGGTTTCCCCATTGACCTGACCCGCGAGATACTGGAGGAAAAGGGTTTCTCCTGCGACGAGGAGGGCTACCGCGCCGCCTACGAAAAGCAGCGTGAGACCGCCCGTATCGCCCGCGGCGGCTCTAAGTACATGGGTGCCGACGACACCGTATTCCTGAAAATGGACAAGACCTTCCACACCGAGTTCACAGGCTATGACCGCTTCGAGGACGACAGCACCATAGGCTACATCGCCACCGAGGAGGAGCTTGTGGAGAACGCCGGCTGTGACGGCAATATCTACTACATCGTATCCGCCAAGACCCCCTTCTACGCCGAGAGCGGCGGACAGGTGGGCGACAAGGGCTTCATCACCACCGCCAGCGGCAAGGCGGAAGTTCTCGACACCATGAAGGTAACTGCGGGCAAGTTCGCTCACAAAGTCAAGATCGTCGAGGGCGGCATTGCCGTGGGTCAGGAGGCGCACTTTGCTGTTGACAGGGCTAACCGCCGCAGCATCATGCGCAACCACAGTGCGGCACATCTGCTCCAGGCAGCGCTGCGCCAGGTACTGGGCGATCATGTTCATCAGGCAGGACAGCTCGTTGACGCTGACCGGGTGCGTTTCGATTTCAGCCATTTCAGCGCCATGACCGACGAAGAAAAGATGAGGGTGGAGCATATCGTCAATGCGAACATCCTCAAAGCCCTGGAGGTAGAGGTCAAGGAAATGCCTATCGAGGAGGCCAAGCAGCTGGGCGCTATGGCGCTGTTCGGCGAGAAGTACGGCGCCACCGTCCGGGTAGTTAAAATGGGCGAGGGCGACGAGGCAGTTTCTATCGAGTTCTGCGGCGGTACTCACGTTGAGAACACCTCTCACATCGGTCTGTTCAAGATACTCTCCGAGAGCTCTGTGGCCTCCGGCGTAAGGCGTATCGAGGCCGTTACCGGCAGGGGAGTGCTTGCCCTTATCGAGCAGCACCGCGATCAGATCGCCGAGGCTGCGGCTGCGCTTAAAGTCACCAACCCTGTTGAGCTGGCTGCAAGATGCCGTCAGGTGATGCAGGAGGTCAAGGCTCTTGAAAAGGAGAGGGATTCTCTCCAGAGCGAGATCGCCAATATGCGCTCCAAGGCTATCATGGACGCCGCTGTTGACGTGAACGGCATCAAGGTGGCAAGCGCCATGCTGTCCAACATCAAGGCCGATGTTCTGCGTAAAATGGCAGACGAGATCAAGGCCAACCACGACGATATCCTCATCGTACTGGCAGGAGTTGACGGCGAGAAGGGCAATTTCGCGGTAGGCGTCGGCAAGAACGCTCTTGCCAAGGGCGCTCACGCCGGAAAGATCGCAGGCAAGGTAGCGGCGCTCACCGGCGGCAAGGGCGGCGGACGTCCTGACAGCGCTATGGCAGGCGTGGGCGACAGGTTCAAGATCGACGAGGCTCTTGACAAGGTCGCTGAGATCGCAGCTGAATTTATAAAGTGATAGTCGTACTGCCTTATGACCCGGCATGGCGGCAGGCCTTTGAGGACATCAAGTCCAGGCTGCTGCCCGCTCTGGGCGGGCTGTGTCTTTGCATCGAGCACGTTGGGAGCACGGCTGTCCCGGGGCTCTCGGCGAAGCCGATCATCGACATGGACGCTGTGATACCCGATCGCTCTGTGCTGCCGGAGGTCATCGCGGCGCTGGAGGGCATCGGCTACACCCACGAGGGCGACCTCGGCATACCGGGGCGGGAGGCCTTCCGGTACGACAACAGAGAACAGCTCCCGGCGCATCATCTGTACGTCTGCGCCCGGGATTGCGAGGAACTCAGGCGGCATCTGGCCTTCCGGGACTGTCTTCGCGCCCGCCCCGAAGCGGTGCGCGAGTACAGCCGGGTCAAGGAAGAAGCCGCCGCGCTGTATCCACGGGATATCGACGGATATATAAGGTACAAGGCGCCTTTTATAGAAGGGATATACAGGGAACTGAACTTACAGGCACCCATCAAAGGACCGGTCATAAACTCCCGACCGTGTCCGAATAACGAAGGACCACTCCGCGCGGGCGCACAAGCTGTATGCTCGTCGCAGTAAGTGAGAAACGAATAATAAAGAACAGGCGTGAGCAACGCATCACGCCGTCACGGAGGTAAGAAAAATGAACGATTGTTTATTCTGCAAGATCATCAACGGCGACATCCCCTCGGACAAGGTCTACGAGGACGAGCTGTGCTATGCCTTCAAGGACATAGCCCCCACCGCACCGGTACACATCCTGGTCATCCCCAAGCAGCACATCTCCAAGCTTGACGAGATCACTCCCGACAACAGCGCAGTCATCGCCCACATCTACGAGGTGATAGCCAAGCTTGCCAAGGAGCTCGATCTCAAGGACGGCTTCCGCGTAGTCACCAACTGCGGCGAGAGCGCCGGACAGAGCGTATTCCACATCCACTTCCATTTACTTGCGGGAAGACCGTTTACTTGGCCGGCAGGCTAAGTGCACACGGTGCACCACCGAATTCCCCCACCCGCCTCACTTTGAGAGGGCTGCACACTTGCTGAGCCCTCCCCGGAGGGGAGGGGGACGGCTTGGTGCAGAGCTGTTTCTTTGTACCTGACGGAACCTTGTGGGGGAGGCTCGCTGGTGCGTTTCAGAGGTGAGTGCCTCGCTCCGGTTATGTATTGTGACAGGTATACAGACCAAATATCGTGATACACGTCTGACAAAGGAAGGTGAAGGCTCATGACGCGCAAGGCTGCCTGGTGCGGGCTTTCATTCCTTGCCGGGACGCTGCTTTTCTGCGGCCTGGGGGAGAGCTTTCTGCCCCTGGTGCTGGCAGCGGCGGCGTTCACCGGGCTGGGTCTTCTTGCGCTGGGCAGGTACCGGGTCTATGCGGCGGCTGTGGGCTGTTCGGTGCTTTGCGGACTGCTCTGCGGGCGGGTCTATGAGCGCATACGTGTTGAGCCTGCGCTGGAGCTGGACGGCAGAGAGATCACCCTGGAGGGCGAAGTCACCGAATGCCGCGACCTTGGCTCTGACCGCTGGCAGCTGGTCATCGACGGTGAGGCTGATGACACTTCGGTGAAAATGCTCGTTTACTCCGAGCGTCCCTTTGAGCCTTACAGCATCGTCCGGGCGACGGGCACCGCCGAAAGGCTCACCGACAGCTCAGCCTTCCCCTCGGCGACATACTACCGTCCAAAGGGCATCTATCTCAGCGCAGATACCGGCGTGATCGAGGCCACCGGCGAATACGGCAGTCCTATAATGCGGGGCGTGACGGCTCTGCGGGACTACACCGCAAAATGCATCACCGCCTCTATGGGCGCAGAGGAAGCGGCCTTTGTCACCGCTCTTGTCTGCGGAGACCGCAGCGAGCTTGATGACGCCGCAAAGACCCGCCTCTACCGCGCCGGGGTGGGTCACATACTGGCAATGTCCGGCACCCATATGATGACTGTCGGGTTTTTCTTTTACCTGCTGTTCTTCAATATCCTGCGCACCAAAAAGCTCAGCTCCGGGCTGCTGGTGCCGGTGGTACTGGCGTTCATGGCCTTCGGGGGACTGTCCCCCTCCATAGTCCGGGCGGGGATCATGATAATACTGGTCAGCACCTCACAGATCATGGGCAGGAGGACTGACATCCTCAGCTCATTGGGCATCTGCGCGGTGGTCATGTGCGGGACAGACCCCTATGTGTGCCTGTCACAGTCCTTTGTGTGCTCCTTCGCGGCCTGCGCTGCGGCGGGGTGCCTTGCCCCGAAGCTGACGATCATGCTCCGGGAGCGTAAGTATCTGCGGCTTATCACGGTGCCGCTGGCAGTATCGGCAGTGGTCTCGGTGACTATGATGCCGGTGTCGGCGCTGTGGTTCGACGAGTTCTCGCTGATCTCCCCGGTGTCTAATCTGCTGATCGTTCCCCTGTGTACGGCGGCACTCTCGCTGACGCTGCCCGCCATGATGCTTGGGGGAGCCATAGTCCCGGCGCAGCTGCTTTTGAAGCTCGCGGGTCTCGCCGTGAAGCTCGCTCTGCGGCTGACGGACTTCTTCTCATCCCTGGGCTTTGCCTCGGTGGGGTGCAGCCGGTATGTGCTGCTGCTGATCGGCGCGGCGGTCATCGCGGGAGCCTTCATCTTCGCGGTAAGACACCGCAGACCGCGCATTTTCGCCTCCTGCACTGCGGGAGTATTCGTGATACTGTGGACAGTGCAGTCGCTGTTCGGGCTCTTTGACCGCAGCACCGTCAGGGTGAAGCTCTTTCCGGGGCGGGGCAGCTGTGCTGTGATATCCTGCGGCGGGAGCTGCTCGGCAGTGGATATGGGCTCCAAGGGCACAGCCTCCTATTCGGTGCAGCAGTACCTTTCCCGAAACGGCATAAGGCGCTGCGATACCGCCTTTATCGCCGACGGCTCCGGGGCATCGGTCTACACCGGGGGACTGTTCCCGGGGTTTAACGACGTCCGCACCGACCTGGGCTATTACAGCGAGGCCTTCACCGAGGGCATGACTGCGGACTTCAAGACCTACTCCGTGACCCGCACCGCCAAAGGCTACACAATATCGGCGGGGGGCAGGGAATACACCCTTGACCGCAGCGGCCTCACCGACCCGGCGGGAAACCTCATCGCCGAGGGCGAGATCATACTGACTTAACAGAAGGGAGTGACGGCTATGCCGCTGCTTACACCTGCGGATATCTCAAAAAAGCTGAAAGCGGAGGGTCCTGCGCGGCTGTACTATTTCTACGGTCATGACGTGGGGGCGCTGGAAAGCTTCACCGCCAAGCTCACGGACAAGCTCTGTCCCAAGAACGACCGCACCATGAACCTCCACCGGTTCGACGGCAAGAAGCTGGACATGAACGCCCTTTACGACGCCTGCGAAATGCTGCCCATGTTCGCACAGAGGGTAGTTGTCACTATCAACGACCTGAGCATGGACGCCGTGTCCAAGTCCGACGGGGATATGCTCCGCAAAATGCTGGAAAACCTCCCCGACACCACCACAGTCATCATCTACGCCACCGGCGTTGACCTCTACAAGAACAAACGCGCCCTCACCGACAAGAACAAGCGGTTCTCCGACCACTGCGCCAAGCACGGCATTGTCTGCGAGTTCGGCTACAAGCGCCCCGCGGAGCTGGGCAAGAACATCATTGCGGCCTTCGAGCGGGAGGGCTGCACCATATCCAAGTACGACGCGGAGTATCTGGCGGAGTGCTGCCTCTGCGATTCGGCCTCGCTGAAACAGGAGATCGCCAAGCTCACCGCCTACGCTGCCGGCAGGCAGGTCACCCGCGCCGACATCGACGCGCTGTGCATCAAGCGTATAGAGTCGGACGGCTTTGCCCTGGCGATAAACATTCTGCGCTCCAACTCGGTGCTGGTGTTCAACCGCATCCGGGAGCTGGCGGATCAGAACATGGAGGCCTTCGAGATACTGGGCTCCATAAGCTTCTCCCTCAACGACCTGTACCGGGCGAGGCTCGCCATGTCCTCGGGGAGGACTTCGGCACAGGTGGCGGAGGATTTCAAGTACCCCAAAAACCGGGAATTTGCGGTGCGCAACGCCTTCAACGAGATGCAGAACATCCCGGAGGCAAGACTTCGGCGGGTGCTGAAGATATTCTCGGATACCGACCTTGCCCTGAAGACCCGCTCCACCGGCAAGCGGGGAGACCTGCTGCGGCTGGAGGAGGCGGCAGCAAAGGCTATGACGGAGAGGTAAAGCTCTGAGCTTTTCACGCGCAGGCTGTAAAACTGACCGCAGTTAGTGTTTACAGCCTGTTTTTTTAAGGCAATACCGCACAACCCCTGTGCGTCAGTATGCGCAACCTCAACTGGCGTTGAGGCACAGATTTTCGTCAGATTGCCTAAATTCGACGCAGGCTTGCAAGCGAAGTTCACTTCGCTTTACGCAACGTCAAGGAGAATAGTGTCAACAAGTTGACACGGTAATAATGACGGAAAGCTGGCAAGCAGATGACGTGCAGAGGCGATAGCCGCGGGTTGTGCGGTGTTGCCTTAA
>JAFXNC010000033.1 GCA_017529875.1 Ruminococcus sp.
CCTGCCTGCGCTGAAAGTCACAACTGTGGTCTTTCTGTATTCGTCGCCGGATCCGGGACAGTCCTCACGGTAGTGGGCTCCTCTGCTTTCACGCCGTTCAAGCGCCGATAAAAGCATAGCTCTTCCGAGAGCAAGGCGGTTTTCCTCGCAGGCATTTACGGCTTTGATCTCGCCGAGCCTTCGGAGGGCCTCGTTCAGCCCGATCTCGCTTCGTATGATCCCAAGACCTTCTGAAAGCACATCGCCCAGCTCCTTGCAAAAGGACGGACGCGGCTTTTCAAGCAAAGGCTCTCCGTCCGCAGACTTAAATACAGGTGTTATGTCGGGAGAATAGTCATATTCGGAGGCTGCGGTTTCGGCGGCTGTAATGCCTCCGTATATCGCTCCGAGCATGGAATTGCCGCCCAGCCTGTTTGCTCCGTGATACTGTGCGCAGCACTCCCCTGCCGCATAAACTCCCGGAATGCAGGTGTGATGATGCTCGTCAACATCTATTCCGCCCATGAAATAATGGATGCCTTCGCGGACGGCAACAGGCTTGCGGGCAGGGTCTTCGCCGAGATAATACATGAGCTCACGGCGGAGATCTGCAAGCCTGCTGTTCCAGACTTCATTGGAAAGCCCTGTCATATCCAGCATGACTTCGCCTTCGGTATCACTCTGTCTGCGGACGAGATACATTTCTCTTGCAACGACATCACGGGGCATAAGATTCCCGAGGGAAGGATATTTTTCCTCCATAAAGTACCACTTCGCACCGCTGCGTGATATCCACAGTCTGCCGCCCTCGCCTCGTGCTGCCTCAGTTACAAGACACCGCTTGCCTGCGATAGCAAAGGTCGTCGGGTGATACTGTATCATCTCCGGGTTGGCAAGGCTGATGCCCTGAGAAAACAGCACAGCAGTGACATCGCCTGTGTTCAGGGTCGTGCCTGTGGTTCGGGAGGGGAACATCCCGTTCATTCCTCCGTGAGCAAAAATGATCTGTCCGCCGATCTCAGCACAAAGCCCCGACCAGCTGTCTCGTATAAAAGCGCCGTCATCCGTGAGCCTTATGAATTCGTGATGCGCAAGGCGTTCTATCAGCCCAGAGGCTTCGTGCTTCCTTACCTCATCAATAAGAGCAGTCATCAGTATCTTGCCTGTGCTGCTCCCTGCAAAGGCAGTGCGCTTCTTTTTCTGCCCGCCGAAGCTGCGGAGCGTTACGCTGTCCCCCGTGAGATCAAATGGTGCTCCGAGTGCCCGCAGCTTCTCTATGATGCGCGGAGCATTTTGCGTGAGACCGTCCACTGCATTTGGATCGGCAAGAAAACAGCCGCCCCGCACCGTATCCTCGAAATGCTCCTCCGGGGAATCGTGTTCATTCATGGTATCGAGAGCTGCATTTATCCCGCCTTCTGCCAGCACCGACTGCGCCCTCTCGGAGGGCTGCGGTGATATGAGCCTGCACGGGATGTTTTTTTCTGCAAGTGTAAGTGCTGCCGACATCCCGGCCAGCCCCGCACCGATTATGTTTATCCTTGCCACAAAAAAGCACACCTCTCAGACTGTGTTCCACCTAATGTAATATACAGCAAACGCTGCTCCCGCAAATACCAGAAGAACTGCTGTAACGATCAGGATATCTAAAGCAAGCTCTCTACCGCTTTTTATACCTAAGGCGATCATCAGCGGACGGATATTGGTGATGATATGAAGCGCAAGGGAGATAACAAGCAGTATCTGCGACGCAAGCTGTGCTCCCTCAAACAGCGAAAGCCTGACCTTTCCGCTATCGGAGGTGCTGAAGATCATCAGGTGAGAAACAATAAACAGCATTACTGCAAGTCCGCTTATCCTCCGAAGCCAGAACAGCTTGTTCTCTTTGAAATATGCAGCCCCGGCACGCCGCTGAGCCAGAAGGGTATCGGCGGTGAGCTTGATGCTGATAAGGATATGGCAGCCGATAAGCGAAAGCATCACCCAGGAGATGACCTTCATAAAGCTGTTTCCGCCGCCGAACACTCCGATCAGCTGAAAGCCGCCCGCGATCAGATGTACTGCGAACAGCGCAATTATACCGATCACAAGCACAGAATTGATACGTCTCATCCTGCACCGCCTTTTATCCGAATAACATCAACATCTCCGCTGCTGACGCTTTCTCCCCCGTATGCTTCCGCAGCCTCAGCAGACATAACTATAACATCAAACTTGCCGTGATCGGCCTTGGATAGCATCAGCACAGCGTCCTCGGTCCTGAGCGTCATCTGATTTTCGGGCAGACGTGAACGGTAATTCTCCGCCAGCTTTTTCCCGAGAGGATCGCTTGCTGCTGTACAGCAGGTGATGTCCTCCAGGATAAAGCTCACCTCCTGTCCCGAAAAGAAATCGTGCCACTTTGCAAGGTTATCCTTGTTCGGATGAGAGCTTCGGTTTATAAACACGATAAACTCTCCCGAAGGGGCATCGGTTATCACAGAAGCGCTTGTTACTGCATCGGGGTCGGGGCTTATCAGACGCTCAAAGCTGTCAGATGTGATGAACGGCAAGCCGAGCATCAGAAACAGAGAAAACGTAACGGAAACTATATGCCTTACCGCACGCACCGTTTATTCCTCAGCCTGTGCAAGGGCAGCTGCCACCGCCTCGGTGAACTGATCGTAATTGATAGTGGCGCCGCTGACTGCATCGACCTGATCGGCGCTCCCTTTATTCACAAGCTCCTCGGCATATACTGCGCGGGCTGCATTGGCCTTCTGCGCCTTGTTGTAATAGTCACGGTTCTTGATCTCGCCGTTTTCCTTGCCGTAATCCTCGCCCTTCAGGGTACCGTCAAGTTCATAGGTCTTAAAGGTGCAGGAAGTGATCTTTCCGCCGCTTATTGTCAGCTCTACCTCGCCGTATCCGCTCCCGCCGCCGTCCTGTTCTTCGGTAAACTCGGCGCTTCTTGCGGTATAGGTGCCGTCCTTATAGGTCTTGCTTCCGCAGCTGCACAGGCATAAAGCTGAGGAAGCTGCAACAGCAGCAGACAAACATAACAACTTGATCATTCTGATATTCATGACCGTTCCTCCTTTCAGCTCACTGGTCGGTAAACCTTATCTTTCCTGTGAAGTTTTCGTTTATTACCTCTTTGGCGAGCTTGCCGTTCCTGAGAACAAGGCGTCTTTGGGCCACCTCTGCGACCTCGGGATCGTGGGTAACAACGATAAGCGTCGTTCCTTCATTGTGCAGCTTGTGAAAGAGATCCACTACTATCTCTTCGTTGGCTTCATCGAGGTTTCCGGTGGGCTCATCGGCAAGGATTATCTCAGGATAATTGATAAGCGCTCTTGCCACGCAGACTCTCTGCTGCTCACCTCCCGAAAGCTGGCTCGGCAGGTGCTTTGCCCTGTCTGCAAGCCCCACACGTTCAAGGGCTTCAAGAGCCTCTTTTTCATCGGGAATGCTGTGGTAATACTGAGCGAGCATCACATTTTCAACAGCCGTCAGGTAATTGACAAGATGAAACTGCTGAAAGATCAGCCCGATCTTGTCACGTCTTATGGTCGTGAGGTTTTTAGAGCTTTCCTTCGAGATGTCAACACCGTCGAGCAGCACCTCTCCCTTGCTGGGTTTATCCATACAACCGATAATGTTCATCATCGTACTCTTGCCGGATCCCGACGGTCCCATTATGGAGACCCACTCTCCCTTTTCTACCTTCAGACTCACATCATCGAGAGCGTGAAGCTCGCCGTAGATCTTATATACATTTTTCAGTTCAAGCAAACTCATAGCTATGTCTCCTTTGTGTTCATTCGCCCTTGAGAACAAGAGCAGGGTCAACTTCGGTGGCGCTCCTTATAGGCATAAGACTCGAAAGCCCTGTGACGATTATGGAGATGATTATTGTTATCGGAACAAGAAGAGGCCTGAACGAGATGGAGCTTGAAAAAACTCTTATGCTCACCTGGCTTGCAAATACATATCCGAGTACAGAGCCGACCGTTCCGCCAAAGAAACCGAGCAGCATACTCTCGCCCATAAATTCTTTGATGATGCTTGAATTCGATGCACCTATCGCCTTTCGCAGACCGATCTCCCTGCGCCTTTCCGCAACAACAGCGGTCATTGTTGTGGCTACACAGATCATAGTCAGCGCAAGCACTACTACGGTCACAAGCAGCACAAGAGCCTGCAGCTTTGAAAGCACCGTCGTTTCCGAAGCAGTGACCCGCTTGACAAGGCTCGCATGAACGGAAGGAACGGAAAGGTTGATATCCTCTGCATATTCCCCGAGCTTGTCAGAGGAAGCCGAAACGCTCAGCTCGACAAGATCTATCTTATCGGACACTCCTGTCAGCTCCTCAAGGTCTCCCATGGTCATATAGACATATTCCTCTTCGGTACCGCCTGTTTTAAGTATCCCGACTATCCTGAAGGTCTTGTAATTATCGTCTGCTGTCTTGTTTTCGGCAGCAGCCTCACGTTCGGCTTCGGGAGTGAAGCTGAGCTCGATATCATCTCCGACTTTCAGACGGAAGCTGTCAGCGACTTTTGCGCCTATGAGAAGCTCGCCGCTGTTTTGCAGCCATTCGCCGTCATCTATAAGCCAGTAGGGGCTTGCGGCCCTGGCTTGTTCGGGGTCGGTGCCGGCAGCCACAACGGGGTTTTCTCTGAGCCTTATGTTCTCGTATCTGTAAGGAGCTGCTCCCACGAGTTCCGCTGAGGGCACCGCTTTTTTGCCTTTTTCCATATCCGCAGAGGTGAAGCTGCCGTCAGCTGCTGTCATTATCATATTTGCGCCGTAGTTTCGGAATTCGGCACCCAACTGTCTCGGAACGTCATAATATATCGAGACAAGTCCCGAAAGGATCGTTGCTCCTATCGCTATCGAGAGCAGCGCAACGATCATCCGTGAACGCCTTCTCATCAGCGAAGCGGTTATCATGCGGATAAACATTCTTCTCTTTTTCATTGCCTTGTTCCTTTCCGCATTATTTTCCGTGAAGGACTTCTGTCGGACGCAGACCGAGCAGCATTCTGATAGCGGGTATGCAGCCGATCATCGTAACTATGAAAACAAGTACGGCAACTATCGGGATAACCATCGGTCTCAAAGCGATAGACGAGCCGAACACGGAGTGTCCGATGATCTGTGCAAAACCGAAGCCTGCAAAGAAGCCTGCCGTTCCGCCTATCACCGCCGTGACGAACACCTCCGTCAGCACCAGCAGAGACACCGATCCGTTATAAGCTCCGATCGCTTTCATAAGTCCTATTTCCTGGCTTCGCTCCATAACGCTTGCCGTTACGAGATTGCATATTCCGAGTGCGGCTCCGATGAGACTGAGAATTGTTATCAGTATCATCAAAAGCTCGGTCTTGTTAAGTATCTCACCCTCGGAATCCGCCACCTGCCGGACAGGAGAGGCAACACAGTCTGTCAGTGCCTGCTGTATCTGCCAGCAGATCGAGGAAGCATAGGCTGTGCAGTACCAAAGCTCATACTGCGCCACCGTCAGCGACTTCGGATCCTTGGCTGCACGTTCCGCAAGCTCGTTATCGGGTGTGGTGAGGGCGCTTACGTCTATTGAATCCACCTTGTTGTCAAGACCGCCCAAAGCCTGGGCATTATCAAGCTGAATGTAGATCTCATTATCTTCGTCTCCGCCTGCATCGAATATCCCGCAGACGGTGAAGGTATCTGAAGACTCCTTGCCCGCAAGGCTTATCCTGCTTCCTACAGACAGCCCGAGCTTTCCGGCAAGCTCTGTTCCTACCATTGCCTCCTTGCCGCTGCTTTCCTTCTGCTCATCGATCCATGCACCGCTTTCAAGCTCCCACCAGCTCCTCATGCTTTCGAGACCGGCATCGAGCTCCTCTCCTGTAGGCAGAGAAAGATGATGATCGAACCAGCTCCCGACCACTTTGACCTTCTCACCGTTTTCAAGCGCTGCATCCACAGTAATGAAGGGGGCATAGTCAACTATATTGTAGGTCCAGAAGATCGTTTTGATCTTTCCGAGCTCATCCTCTCTGATGTAGCCGCCTGTTCCGCCGTCCTCGACCTCGTAGAGACCGCTGAGAACGGAAGCAGACTTAGGTACGACTCTGATGTTTGCACCGTAGGTCTTAAGCTCCTGATTGACTTTGTCTCCCACATCGAGCATAACGCTCAGCATTGCCGACGCAAGCGATGCTCCGAGGGCGATAGTAAAAGCGATCATCAGCATTTTTTTCCACTGCCTGAAAAGTGTTCCGCGTATCATTCTGCCGAACATTGACTTACGCCCTCCTTACGATTTGAATACATTTTCGTTGTTGATAAGCTCCTCTATGGGCACCCATATAGCGCCGTCCTTCAAAGTGTAATCTATCACTATCGGATTGCAGCCTCCGGGGAAGCCTATGGTGTTGATGTTCATAACAACATCGCACAGCTTGCACACTACCTGACCGTCCCTCTCGAAATAACCGGTCTCCCCGCAGATATCGCAGGCGTCAAGACCGATGCCGTAGCCTGCCGAGCCCGGGCGCTTTATAACTATGAAGCGTGTGTGCTTGCCGTTGGGCGTAACATACCCGAAACGGTGGAGATGCCCGTCCTCGACAGCAGAGAAGGGAACGTATATGCAGTTGTCAACAATTTCCGTATCTTCAACAGGTGAGAGTTCAACAGGTTTGTTGGCAACAGGCTCCAGCACGAATATGCTTACAAGCATAAACGCCGCACAGCATGCCGCAAGATTTCCCCACCGCCTGTTTACCCTCCACTTGCGGATGATCTTTCGCTTTTCGGCAGGATTTGAATAGGGTTCCTTCTGCCGCAGGCTCATGACCCAGATAACAGCCGTCATCGCCCCAAGCAGTGCAAGAAGAGCATAGGTGAAATATACGTCGTTGTTGGACGTGAATTTAACTATATTGAAAAAAGTCTTGTATCCCGAGGACGTTGGCAGGATATAATGCTTGGTGATCATCACCTTGATCAGCTGTGCAGCAAGTCTCAGACCGTATATCGTCAATGCTGTGTAAAGCAGCACCGATCCGCTGACGTTCCCGAGCCTTTGGAGGCATTTTCCCGCCGCAAGCTGAACAAGGAACATGAACACGAGTCCCAGCAGCATACCGATCATTTTGAACATATAGTCCGTTGAGAGAGCCGTCTGTTCGGTAAGCAGCAGGGTATAGGGATATGCCAGCACATCGGGGAGCGCATAAAACATTGCCAGTGCGATCTCGGCTCCCGCAGCCGAAGCAGTTACCGCTGCAGCGGGAGTGCGGAGCTTGCCTTTGAATACAGGAACGGCGCGTATCAGTATGCTGCATAAGACAAGCACCCCGAGACCGACGAGAGCTGCAACGAATATGCGGAAGTTCCACAGCGAGGTGTCGATCTTTTTGGTCGCATTCTTCATATAGGCCATGATCCCCGCACTCACAAGACCTATGCCTGCAAACACGGCGGTTATTATCCCGCCGAGCCTGCCGCAGCTCTTTTTTGCATAGGAGCGCAGCAGCCCCACCGTTACAGCAGCAACTATCAGCGCATCCACCGTCATCGTAAAATATTTGAGCATCAGAAAACCTCATTTCCCTTATGGTGAACTCTGAAAGGCCATACCGCAGAGGAATAAACCGCCCGGCGGCATGGGTTTTCAGAGTCTGCCATGAAAGTACAAAACGCACAAAATGCGCCGTGGACAAACACAGCGCATTTGTATTCGTTTTGGTAAATTACCATTCCTGCGGAACGTAATCCCAGCCGTCGTGCTTAACGGTGAGGTTTCCGTCCTTCCAGTAATCATCCCAGCTTCCTCCCGGGCCTGTCTCAGCATCGGTGTGGAGCAGATAATTCTTCTCTGCAGGGCTGTGGATCTGGAACTCAACAGAGTAGGTATCGGCGTCAGCGAGCTTTATGTTTGCACCGTAGTGAGGGCCGTCCGATGCGCTCATCGGCATGAATGTACCCTCAGCGGCAACATCGCCCTTGGAGTTTGTTACCTTGTAGTCAACAGTAAGGTAAGGCACCCAGTCACCTACGCCGTAGCCGTAGGGATTCTCGTTGGCAGAGATATCGGCCTCGAGGTGGATGTTATAATTCTCGATGCCGTTGCCGTCTGTCATGGGTACGGGCTGGAAGTAAACAGCCGAAACGTTCATAAAGCCGACGGTCTCGTCCTCAAAGATCGGGAACTCCTGAAAGCCTGCGTTGTCTCCGGGAGCTGCTGCGTTGGTGTCGCTGTCCTTTACGTCAGCGGAAACAGCCTCACCCTTGCTTTCCTCAGCCTTGCTCTCTGCAGCGGACGCTGCTGCACTGTCGGATGCTTTGGAAGCGGTCGAGTCGGATTTGCTGCTTGAATCGCTGCTGCCGCAGGATGCAAGGCTTGCCGCCATAGCAGCTGCAAGTGCAATTCCGACCAGTTTCTTGTTCATCATTGTAGTTCCTCCTAACTAAGATTTAAAACGTTTGGTTTGCTGCTCGGGCGCTCCGCAGATCCGGAGCGCCCGAGCATATTTATATTCGCTGGCACAGCCTGAATATAAAACCTGTTAATGTGCCCCGGCTTTTTCTGCCTTGGGCTTTTTCTTAGGAGCTTTAGGCTTGGGCTTCAGCTCCTCCTCGTACTCCTCCTGAGTCTCGGTAAGGTAGTGTATGCCTTCGAGCAAGCCTACCACAGTCGGTATCCCGCTCCAGCAGAACACCACATAAAGCAGACCTTTTCCGTACTTGCCGTTGTAGAATTTGTGCAATCCGATAGTGCCGAAGAGTATTGCGACGATGCCGCACTCTGTATGATTTCCCCGCTTCCATTTCTGTATAACGAAGATCCCGACCGTTAGTGTTATGAGTATAAGCTGCGGGATCAGAGTCTGCCAGCAGGGATAAATGCCCAGCACATCGAAGAAATCGTTGGAGGGGATAAGATTTGTCAGTGTATCCGAGGTGGTCATCGTAATGACATCACCCTCGATAAGCTCCTTGATGCCCGAACCGAGGAACGATACCGACATAATGAACATCAGTATGCTTGTTCCGAGGAAGAACGGACGGAGCGGGAGCTTCACGCTGAGGAACCTTATGGCAATGAACACAAAGGCCAGCACAACGCAGCCGACTGCAAAGCCGCCCCACATCATTTTCATACTTTCGTCGTCATCAAGCAGCGGCTGATAGAAAAGTATCACCTCTGCGCCCTCGCGGTAAACCGCAAGAAATGCCGTAAATCCAAGGGTGAAAACGCTGCCCTTCTCGGCGGAGGTCTCGACCTGACCCTCGATGTATTTGTTCCACGCTTCGGCCTCGGCCTTTGAGACCATCCAGTTGCTGACATAGAACAGAACAACGACTGCGATCAGAGCCGTAACTCCTTCGATGATCTCCTGATTTGCGCTGTTTGCAAGCTTGAGCTGTTCAAGCAGCCATGCGCTGAAAAAGCTCGCTCCGATAGCAAGTATGCACCCAGCATACACATATTTGAGCTTGTTTTTGTGACCCTTCTTGACGAGATAAGCTATTATCGCACCCACAACGAGTATCGCTTCGAGCCCCTCACGGAGGATGATCCCGAAGCAGGCTGCAAAGGTGCCCCAGCCGCCTCCCGTACCGCCTACCGCAACAGCGTTTTCTCCGGGAGTTACGGATGCCTTGCTCTCGGCAGAGCTTTCGTCTGCGGTACTGTCAGCCGACCCCTGCGAGCTTTCGGAAGTGTTGTTATCGCCGCCGGAGCCGCCGTTCATAAGACTTTCAA
Organism: Ruminococcus sp.; assembly: GCA_017529875.1. GTDB lineage: Bacteria > Bacillota > Clostridia > Oscillospirales > Ruminococcaceae > FB2012. The sequence goes on from JAFXNC010000033.1 coordinate 9,720, forward strand.
GTCTTGCAGCGGTCACAGAGGTGTCTTCCGGGGGATCGTCCTTTGAGGTGATGCCGTCAAGAACATTGGCGTCCCGACGAACCATACCCATAAGGGTGATCAGTTCGGTTTTTAGTTCATCGAGAGTGCCGCTCGATTTGGTCACAGCCTTTGCCTTTGAGAATTGAAGCTCGACCTCGGTCTTTCTGCTTCCCGCAATATGACCCATGGCTGTTCTTTCAAATCCCGTGACCTCATAATAGTTGTAATAACCCGCATTGATAGCTTTGTACGCACCGTCAACGTCGCCTGTTTCGTAAAGAGAAGCCGAGGCTGAGAAGCACTGATCCATAGCATCAGAAACATCGTTCCAGGTCGAAGCTGGCTTCCCTGCTTCCTTCCAGTGATCCCACGAATCTATGTATTCAGTCAGAGCGAAGGCCTGTATCCCGTGCATGGCTATTACCATGAAAGCGATAACAGCTGCGAATACTGCGGCAGCTCTGCTCATTTTTCTTGTCTTATAAAGCATCAACGAGCCTCCTTGTAAGACTGTATCCAATGTGTTAGACGTGGCTAACCTGTGCTTATTAAAAACGGCGCACAAGCGCTGAGTTTGCTTTAGCCTTGCTGTTAGCCAAGGCTAACCAAGCTCTTTTTAAAATGCCGCTCGCTGCGGCGGACTTCTGACAGATCAGATCATATACAGTTCAAGAATTACAGGCCTTATTCTAACACAAGGAGATACAAATGTCAAGCCGGCGAAATGTGTTTTTGTAGATAAGCCCAAAAATTGCGAAAGATAAAAAAATGAATTGTTTAGAGTTGCTATATGCTAACTGCCAGACTCCCGCCTCATTCATGATTTGATAACAATCGTTTTGGATGCCCTCAGAGCTATTCGCTTGTCAGGAGCAGCCTGATCCGGTTCAATGCATTGTAGCTTTCCTCGCTCACGTCGTGTTCGAGCTTACAGGCATCACATTCGGCTATGGTTTGTTCCACACCGAAATATGTGAGCAGCTTAACGAAGGTGTCATGTTTCTCTACAGTAGTTTCAGCAAGGCTCATGCCTTTTTTTGTCAGTCTTATCTGCTTATCCTCGGTACGGCTGATGTAGCCGTCCGTCTCAAGCTTGGTTAATGCATTTGTTACGGAAGGCCGTGAGATCCCAAGAGCTTTGGCAACATCCGAATTCCGTGTTTTTCCGTTTTGGATGCAAAGTCCGAAAATAGTTTTCAGATAATCCTCTGCTGTTTTTTTGTGCATTCCTTCTGTCCTTTCCGATAAATTTGTCTTCCAGACTCCCGGATTCAGAAGGAAACGAGCTTGCCCGGGAGTCCGGAAAAAGGATCAAGGCTTAATTGACGTCAGACGTAAACTAACCAAGCAGCAAAAATGCGGGTTAGCGTTTGCTAACGAGAGCATTATAGCACGTTTCGGAAGGTTTGTCAATAGGCAAAGAAAAAAACGTTCATCTCTGCTGCCGGGTACAAAAAAATCCAGTTAGCTATTGACAACTCAGATCAAATGTACTAAAATGTCTGTTAGCATAAGCTAACCAAAATCAGGCTTTGCATTGCAGATATATTTTCGGGAGATGTATAAAATGGCAAACACAGCAGTTGAATTCAAGGACGTTGTCCGTATTTTCGGAAAGGGGGACGGTCAGCAGATCGCGGTGGATCACGTCAGCTTTACAGTTGACGAGGGGGAATTTGTGGTGATACTCGGGCGGTCGGGCGCAGGAAAATCCACGGTTCTGAATATGCTGGGCGGTATGGATAAGCCCACCGAGGGTAAAGTCGTAGTCGGCGGGCAGGAGGTCTCGGCAATGAACGACCGTCAGCTTTCCGACTTCCGTGCGGAGACCGTGGGCTTCATCTTTCAGTTCTACAATCTGCTCCCGAGCCTGACGGCTTACGAAAATGTGGCTCTTGTCAAGGATATTAAGAAGGGCGCTCTCGATGCGGGAGAGATGCTTGACCGTGTGGGCCTTGCCGACCAGAAGCACAAGTTCCCCGCGCAGATGTCGGGCGGTCAGCAGCAGAGAGTTTCTATCGCCCGCGCTTTAGCCAAAGACCCTAAGATCATATTGGGAGACGAGCCCACCGGAGCCCTCGACTCCGAGACAGGGCTTATCGTCCTCGAAATGCTGCAAAAGCTCTCCACCGAGAACGGCAGCACCGTCATACTCGTGACCCATAACGCCGATATCGCCAAGTGCGCCAACAAGGTAATACATATGCGAAACGGCAAGATAAAGTCCATAAAAACAAACGACTCTCCCCTGTCCGTCCGTGACATCGAGTGGTAAGGGGGAGAGACCATGCTTTTTCGGAAAATGCTGCGTGATATTCGCAGCAATCTTGCACAGTTTCTTTCCATATTCATCCTTGCGGCGGTGGCGCTGTGGTGCTACACAGGCTTTCAGGCCAACGTGATCGGAGGCAATAAAGCAAGAGATGATTTCAACAAAACAGCTAATTTTGCTGACGGCTGGATCTACGGTGCATCCTTCACCAAAGAGCAGGCGGATAAGATAGCTGCCGTTGACAAGGTGAAGGATGTTCAGCTTCGCACTGAGGCCCTCGGCAAAGCAGACGAGAAATACAATACCGCCGAGCTTTACTGCTATTTCCAGTCGGAGCAGACCGTCACCAAGCCCTACACGGTGTCGGGTGCCGGCTACGACCCGACGGATACCGAGGGAGTGTGGCTGTTCTACCGCTTTGCCGATGCCTGGAAGATAAGCGTCGGCGATAAATTCACCGCACACGTCATGGGACAGGATATCGAAAAGACGGTGCGCGGAACTTTGACCACTCCCGAATACGAATTTGCCTGCTCCTCAAGCGATGCCGAGACCGATTATCACAACATCGGTTTTGCGTATATGTCGGTGAATGTTCTGCCGGAGGATTTGCGTGCGTACAACGAAATAATCTTCACCTGTGAAGGCGATCCGCTGAAGCTGGAGGACAGCATATCCGAAGCGCTGAACGGTGATTACGCCTTCCTCGCAGACCGCAAAAGCATTGACGGCTACAACCGCCTCACCGACGAGCTCGCACAGCACGACAGCTTTTCCTACATCTTTTCTGCGGTGTTCATAGCAATAGCTCTGCTGGTCATCACCACAACAATGAAGCGTATGGTGGCGCAGCAGCGCACACAGATAGGCACTCTCAACGCCCTCGGAATGAAAAACCGCAAGATCATTATGCACTACCTCAGCTACAGCATAGTACTTTCGGCACTGGGCTGTCTGTTCGGTATAATTCTCGGTGTGCTGACCTTCGGCAGGCTGATGGTCAATATGTTCAGTGATTTCTACACCGTCCCCGGCTGGGAGCCCGGCTATGACGGCAAAAGTATCATCCTATCTCTTGCGATAATCCTTATCTGCGCGGCCGCAGCATTTTTAAGCTGTAAACAGATACTCAAAATTCATCCCTCGGAGGCTCTGCGCCCTGCGTCGGCTAAGAACTCCGAGCCCTGCATCTTTGAAAAGCTGCCTTTCTGGAAAAAGCTCAGCTTCAATGCTCGCTACAACCTGCGGGATGTGGCACGCTCCAAACTGCGGGCGGTAATGGGCGTGTTCGGCACGATGATGGGTATGACGGTAATGGTTCTCGGCCTCGGCGCTTACGACACGGTAAACTACGTCAGGGATTGGTATTTTGAGGACATTCAGAATTACAGCTATCAGGCGCTGCTCACCGACAGCTGCACACTTGACGAAGCTGCCGCGCTGCGTGACAAATATGACGGTGAGCTTATCTCTGCGCAGCTTATCTCCATAGCCGCAGACAGCCGCCCCACCTCGGACGATATCATCAGCTGCAAGCTGGCAGTCACCGAGGGCAGAGGGCTCTACTGCGTGTCAGACAGAGACCTTGATGTTGTCCCCATTGAGAAAGGCACCGTTGCCCTGACTATGAAGCAGGCCGACAAGCTGGGCTTGAAGGTCGGGGACACTGTCTATTGGAAGACCACATCAGACAGCAAATGGAACGAGAGCAGGATTGGGCTTATCTCCCGACATCCGTCCATAACAGGCATCACCATGCTCCGCGAAGACTACGAATCCCTCGGGCAGGAGTTCAAGCCGACAATGCTCGTTACGAAGAACGACTGCACTGCGTCAAAGAGCGAGAGCTGCGTCAGCGCCGTTCACAGCCTTTCCGACCTCAAAGCGGCCTTCGATAAGAGCATGGAGGTCATGGATCTGCTTGTGTATTTCATGGTGTTCTTCGCCTGCCTGCTGATAATCGTGGTGCTTTACAATTCGGGCAACCTCTCCTTTAACGAGCGGGAAAAGGAGTTTGCAACGCTGAAAGTCCTCGGATTCAGGACATCGGCGATCAGGCGGCTGATCTCCACACAGAATCTCTGGCTCTCGGTGATCGGCGTGCTTTGCGGACTGCCTCTCGGACAGGCACCTTTACAGGCAATGATGGATTCCAACGGCGATGCGGTAGACTGGCCTTGCTATATCAAGCCGACTACATATATTATTGCGGCAGCCTTCGTTATGGGTGTGTCGATCCTTGTGGGATTTATGTTCCAGCGCCGCATCAAGCGGATAGATATGGTGGAAGTGCTTAAAGGTATGGAGTAAAACTCTATATTTTATACAGCGCGGTTAGCCACAGCTAACAAAGAAAGGAGTAACGGTATGAACAGCAAGGTCAAAACAGTCCGGGCTCCGGATGCGCGTAAAAACGTGCTTTACGCCCTGACCAAAGCTCTTGTCAGAAAAATGAAGATCAGAGAGAGCCTTATCGGAACGAAGGAAGAAGTCCTTGCAAGGGCAGCAAGGATGAACGCCAAACGCAGCTTTCCGATCGTCCCCGCCGACAGCCAGGCGCATTACACCGACCACCTTATCGGCGGGCAGTATCACTGCGTTGAAACGGATCTGCATACTTCACGGCAGGACGAAGCTATCCTCTTTGTGTTCGGCGGAGGTATGATCCTCGGTTCGGATAAGGGCGACATCAAACTCTGCCGGAAGATCGCAAAGCTCACCGGACGGGATGTCTGGTTTCCTTACTATCCCATGTGCCACGAACACGATATGCTTGAAAACGTGGAAATGATATTTGAGTGCTACACGAAAATGCTGAAATTCTACAAGCCCGAAAACATCGTGTGTCTCGGTTTTTCCTCCGGCGGGGCGCTGATACTTGACCTTATGACCTACATCAACGAGTTGAACGATAAAGGCGAAATGATCCCGATGCCGGGACTGCTGATACCTGTTTCACCGGGCAGCGTACCCGTCAATGACAAGGAGCGCAAACGCATCGAAAACCTTGATGTAAAAGATATGCTGATACCCGCCTCGTATATGGAGCTTGCCCGTGATATCATGTGCTGCGGGCATGATGTTCCCGAGAAATATCTTGCCACCGCACACGGCGATTTCCGGAACGCTCCCATGACCCATTTCTACTACGGCAGCAATGAAACGCTTTTCGCCTTCGCTCCGAGCTATGCATCGAGCTATAAAAAGGCGGGTGCGGATTGTATTTTCCACATCGGCAGAGGTATGCATCACTGCTACGCTTTGCAGTATTTCATACCCGGCTGCAAGCCTGCATTCAAGGAGATAATGGAGCTGATAAACGACTTCAGGGGGGAAGAAAAATGACGTCAAAGGAATACAAGGAGATGTCCGTAAAGGAGTTCACAAAGGCCGCAGCGATCTACGAGACCGACCATGCGGGTGTATATAATATGTGCAAAAAGGACTACCCCGATGTGCTGGCGGAGCTTGAAAAGGAACCCTTTGATGACCTGCTGGACTGCGGCTGCGGCACCGCACCGATGCTGTCTCTGCTGCACAGAAAATATCCCGAAAAGCATCTCACAGGAATTGACCTCACGCCGAAAATGATCGAGACGGCCAAGGCAAAGAAAATGAAGAATGTGGAGCTTGTGGTGGGCGACTGCGAGGATCTGCCCTTTGAAGAAAACTCCTTTGACGCTGTGATATGCTGTCAGAGCTTTCATCATTACCCGAATGTCCAGGATTTCTTTAACAGTGTTTACCGAGTTCTGCGACCGGGCGGAAGGCTCGTCCTGCGGGATATGACGATGAAAAGCGGAGCCGTGCGCTGGATCTGCAATCATATCGAGATGCCTCTTGCACATCTCGCGGGACACGGAGATGTAAGGATATACGGCAGAGAGGATGTCCGCAGGCTGTGCAAAAATGCGGGGCTGCATATGGAAATGTTTGAAAAACGTGGCTTCTGCCGTTTGCACTGCGTAGCGAGGAAACCTGCAAAATGAGATACACAGACTTCAATATGTATTCCCACGGCTTCGTAGGTCATCTCGTACAGCCTGACAGCGGTTCTGACAAGGCTGTGATAGTTATTATGGGCGGAGAGAAGGGGATCCTCCCCGGAACGATGATCGCCGAGCGTTTCGCCGACTACGGCTTTGCGGGACTGTCTGTCTCGCTGTTCGGGGCAAAGGGCATACCTGCCGGTGTTGACCGCATACCCCTTGAAATGTTCGGTGCAGCAATTGAACAGCTCAAAGCTATGGGAATGAAAAGTATAAGCATCTACGGAATGTCAATGGGAACTATCTTTGCCTCGCTTGCAGCGGAGAAATTCGGCGGAGCAGATAACCTTATCCTGTGCGCACCTACCCATGTTCCCTTCGAGGGTACCCTCGACAAAAAGACCATGACCGGTCATTCGGTCGTGACCTATCAGGGCAAGGAACTGCCCTTTGTTGCCGAGGATTTTTCACAGGGCGGGATGATGAGATATGTTTATGACAGTGAGGCAGGGCGCAGGGTCACAAGGATGTGGTGCGCTTACCGTGATGCTTACAAGGACAAAGCCCGTGTTGAAACTGCCGCCCTTCACCTTGAAAAAACAGGTGCGAGAATACTTATGGTCGCAGGTGACAGCGACGAGGTATGGCCCTCGGACTGCTCTGTCAGATATCTCAAAAAGCGTCTTGACAGCATTGGTTACGGTAAGGAATACAGAGCGCTGATCTTCCCGAAAGCGGGGCATCTTATCGGTATGATGCCAAACAGGAAACGAGAAAAGTTCCTGTATGCGGCGATCCCGCTGGTCGGGCTGGTATATCGCAGCTTAATGAAAAACAAAGCCGCCTCAATGAAGGCTCTTGAGCTTTCGGAGAGGGAGATCATAAAATGGCTTGGAGGAGGAAAAACGTGAAGAAGATAAAGTCATTGCCCGAAAGCAAGCTCAATGAGATATCATCGCTTATCGGCGCTTCCTTTTGGGACTATCCCTACGAGGCGGGCGAGGGCGGACTGAAAGCCTTCCTGCCCACCCGCAAGGCTATGGACGAGTATATGAAAGCCCTTGTTGTCGCAGGCATAGAAAGCTGCACGTTTTTCAGCACCGACGGCGGAGAGGGTTATATACTTATTACCGATTCCCAGGGCGCTCATCCGAACCTCAGAAGCACCGTGAAAATGATCCGCGGTATGAAAAAAGCAATCGGCGGGTGGCGAAAGCTGTTCAGATTTCTGAAACAGACAGGCGTAGGTGACGAGACCCTGGAAAGTCGGATGAAGAAGCAGAAAAAGCCCTACATCAAGGTGGAAATGCTTATCGTTACGAAGGAATTTCAGCGGCAGGGTTATATGCGCAAACTCGTTGAATTCGCCTTTTCAATGGCTGATAAAAAGGGCTGTGCCTGTATCCTCGATACAGATGCAAAGGGCAAATGCGACAGATACATTCACCTCGGAATGCGGCTTGAACGCACCCGTCAGACGGCGGGCTTCAAGCTGTATGATCTGATATATGAACCGAAGAAAAGGAGCTGAACCGAATGGGACTTTTCAAAAACTATGTGAGTCAGACAAGAAAACCCGAGGGCGTTCTCGGGAAGATGATGCTCAAAGGCATGAACAGCGGTCACGCAAAAATGGCGGATTGGGGCATCTCGCATCTGAAAAAGACCGAGCCTCGGCATATCGCCGAGCTTGGCTGCGGAGGCGGACGGAATGCGGGTGCGCTGCTTGAAAAATATCCGGCCGCCGATCTGACGGCTTTGGATTACTCCGAACTGTCCGTGGAGAAAGCGACGGAGTTCAACAAGGATATGATAGCCGCAGGCAGATGCAAAGTGGTGCAGGGAGATGTTTCCGCGCTGACCCTTGAAAAGGAGCATTACGACCTCGCTACAGCCTTTGAGACTATCTATTTCTGGAAAGACCTCGAAAAATGCTTTTCACAGGTGGCGGGGATTCTTAAAAAGGGCGGCGTTTTTATGATCGTCAACGAATCCGACGGCACCGACAAGACAAGCCTCAAATTCGAGAAGATGATCGACGGAATGAAATGCTACACCGCCGACGAGATAAGCAGCGCTCTGAAAGCGGCAGGGTTCTCAGCTGTCAGGACGGATCATCACCCCTCAAAGCCGTGGATAACCGTCATAGCAAAGAAATAGGAGGCGCTTATGCTGATAACCGTTCTCTGCGGGCTGCTGATGATGGCGGTGCTTGGATATATATGCACGCTGTTCTGAACCGGGAACTGCTGTTATTTATGGAGGCAACAAGTGAGATGATACATCTATGAGATACATTCCCAAAAAGCACAGGAGGATATTTCTGCTTATAGGTTTTCTTTCCATGACGCTCTGCGGCATCAGCGATTGCCTGATGTCCTTTATGGGCGAAGGTGAACCCTACATCGTTGACGGAATGGTGAGCATGAACATATCTGATGTTCCGCTCTGGTATTACCGGATATCCTTTGTTATCGGGATCTTCGCATCCGTCGGATATTTTCTCGGGACGACAGCAGTCTGCTCTTATGCAAAGGACAGACCCGGCGGAGAAGGCTCCAAAGCGCTGAGGGCTTACGGCTTTGGCACGATGATGATGTCGCTGGGTATCTTCGGAATTCACTCGATCTGTGCGCTGGCACTTATGAATGTGCGTGCGGCAGTAGTATCGGGTGTGTCTTTGGAGAACATACGTGAGAATTTTGCTCCGTCTGCGATCTATCCGTTCATAGTCGGCACAGTCTGGCAGACTGCCGCAGACCTTATCTCAGGTATCGCATTCATAGCTCTTGTATTCAGACGGGTGATAAACATACCGAAAGTCTGGATCGCTGTCGGTCCGCTGTGTCTGTATCTGATATGTCAGGTGCTCGGAAAGGGCATGACGGCAATTACGGGCGAGCAGATATTCAGACATATCTTTGCAGGCGGAGAATCCTTCGGGATAGCGTTTATGATGCTTGCGGTATGGATAAGCAGTACAGACAGAAAGGAAGAAATAACTTATGCACAGATATGATATTTCAAAACCGATAAGGTTCAAAACGGGCTCTTATGCCGTATCTGTTTCACGAAGAATTTGATCTGTTGAAAAATGCGAGATCACTCACGCTGCGTCTGCTTACCGACAAGCAGGATGCGGGCGCACACTGCAATGTAGGCAATTCCAAGTTAGCGCTTGATTCGGTCATCAAGCGGGTCGAGTGCTGTTTATAATTCACAGGAGGAATAACAATGAGCGCAAATTACAAAAACTGGATCCCCAACGGTATGGTACTGGGCTTTATGGCCGGAACAACGGCACTTGCCCTCGGAACAGGAGCCGCAGTGCTGTTCGGCAGAAAACTCGGCAGGGCGCAGAAGCCGATAGCGGGCACGCTGGCAGTCGGAACGGCTATGACCGCCGCCTGTACCCTCTGGCTGAAAGCTTGTCAGGACAGATATTCCTATGACGGCAGCCGTCAGCTTTCAAAGCAGATCATCGAGGGCACAGCAGAGTACGTCAGCGTCCCTGACGGCGGGGTGGCGCTTGATGTCGGCTGCGGAAGCGGAGCCCTCACTATTGCCTGCGCCAAGAGAAATCCCAATGCAAAGATAGTCGGCATCGACCGCTGGGGCAAGGAATACGCCTCCTTCAGCAAGCAGCTCTGCGAAAACAACGCCGCCGAGGAGGGCGTCTCCGATAACACGGAATTTATGCAGGGCGATGCTGTTCACCTTGATTTCGAGGATGAGACCTTTGATGTGGTCATGAGCAATTACGTTTATCACAACATCCCGGGAGTGGACAGAAAAGACTTGCTCCGCGAGACCTTCCGGGTGCTGAAAAAGGGTGGCTGCTTTGCTATCCACGATATAATGTCCAAGAGCAAATACGGCGATATCGAAGTCTTTGCAGATGAGCTCAGACACGAGGGCTTTGAAAGCGTTGCTCTGATCGACACCACAAGGGGCAAGTTCATGTCTCACAGGGAGGCAGTGCTCATGGGTCTCTGCGGGTCAAAGCTGCTGATAGGAAGAAAGTAACTGCTATGTTCAGAAAAACAACAGAGGATTATCTTAAAACTATCCTCGGAATGACCGAAAACAGCGGCGGCGTCCGCAATACAGACCTTGCAAAAAAGCTGGGAATAAAAAAGCCCTCAGTCACGTCTGCCGTAAAGCAGCTCGAGGAGAAAGGCTACTTTTCTCGCACGGAGAACGGTTCGATAATACTTACGGCAAGCGGAAAGCAGATCGCAAGCGGACAATAACGGGCAAGACCACGCTCGTTGATATGATCTCGAAATATCAGCAGTACGGTGCGGACAGCGGAATATCTCTTTTCTTCGGATAAGAGATGCGTTGTGCTTGGCAGACAGAACTGGCAGCAGGAGCTTAAAAGCACAAGCGACTGTATTGTTTTTATCGACGAAGGAAACGATTTTGTGAATAGAGTAATATACAGTTGCGTATAGTAACCGGTAGTGAAGTGCAGTGAATGGCACTGATGATCAAAGCCGAGGTTTCATTGGAAGCCTCGGCTATTATATTGGGGGCTGGTTGTGGTTGGCGGTTACCTTTTAGCTCATGCTATCGTGTTACACCCTTGTTCATCGTGAGGTGTAACCTGATAGTGGCGGGTCGGAGAGGTGAATTGGGGGGCATATTCTTTGGTTGATACGCTCAATCCCGGCAAAACAGGGAAACTGTCCACCATTAGCTCTCAAACGGCCTTGACACCGCGCTTTTGTTGGGATATAATATAGGTGAAAACCAAGACCATACGGAGGTGCTTTATGAAAATTCGGGCTTTTTGCAGACGCTTTATCGGCGGGGCTTCGGCGGTAATGATGCTTACATCCTTCGCGCCTGCGATTCCCCTCGGGGGATATGCTTTTGCGGCGGAGGAAGAAACGGCTGCTTTTGATCTTGCCGAACTTGCGGACAACGGCATACCTGTTTTGTATATCAACATTGATGAGACCGCTGAGGGCTACGGGACTATCGAGGAAATGAATTCGAGCCCGAACCATTCCGTAGAGTGTACGGGTACGGTCAAGCTGGATGTCCCCGAAGGCTACACCGGGGATTACAGCGATACGGCGCTTGACGATACCGCGGAGCTGAAACTCTCATATATCCGCGGCAGAGGCCACTCAACCTGGGGCGGCGACAAGAGGCCCTACAAGTTCAAGCTGGACAAGGGCGCCGATCTGCTGGGTATGGGTAAAAACAAGCACTGGGTACTGCTTGCGAATGCGGGTGACGACACTCTGCTCAAAAACCGCATCACAAGCTATATCGGGGACATGCTGGGTCTGGCTTACACTCCGCAGATGCTCCCCGTTGATGTGGTGATGAACGGCGATTATCTCGGGAGTTACTACCTGTCCGAGCAGGTAAGGGTCGGTAATTCCCGTGTGGATATCGACGAGCTGAAACAGACCGACAACGAAGCCCCGGAGGTCACAGGCGGCTATCTGCTTGCTTTGGGTCGTGAGAACGACCCCGAGGGCACGGGACAGATCTACCGCCATATCGTAACGGAGGGCGGCGAGGTGTTCTTCGGAGAGACCCCCGAGTTCTACACCAATTATTCCGATGACGAGACAGGCACCGATGCCCAGTTCGACTACATTTCCGATTATATCCAGAAGATCGAGGACGCCGTGCTCTCGGATGATTTCACGGATAAAAACGGCGTGCCCGTCGGTGAGTATCTTGATCTGCAATCGACTGCGTCATACTGGTGGGTAAACAACTTCCTGAGAAATCACGATGCGTTCTCCACCACAAGCACCTACCTCTACAAAGAGCGGGACGGCAAGCTCTTCTTCGGACCTCTTTGGGACTTCGACCAGTCGATGACGGGGGCCTCCACCGTGGGCTTTTACAAGGGCAACACCCTTTGGCTCAACAGGCTGAGAGCCTACAACGCCGAGTATCAGCAGATACTCTTTGACACCTGGGACAGGCTGGACGGCATAATCACCGATATAATTAAGGACGGCGGCGTTCTTGACACTTACGTTGACGAGCTCCGCGCCTCCGAGCAGGACAACGAAAAGCGCTATGGTATAAAAGAAAAATACGCCGAAATGGAAATGGAGTTCAGCTATGATAAGCAGATCGAGGATCTGCGTGACTGGCTTGCCGAGAGGCAGCAGTGGGTGAGGGACAACGTGCAAGAGGAGCTTACCAAAGCGCGTTTCAGGGTCACCTACAAGAGCGGCGACGAGGTCGTTAAGGTCTCGGAGCAGGACTATATGACCGATGTTTCAACAGGCGTTACGCCTCCCCTGAAAGAGGGCTATGTCTTTGTGGAGTGGCAGCTTGAAAACGGCACGGCTGAGGATATCCCGGAGCTGCTGACTGAGGATATCACCCTCACTGCCCGCTTTATCCCCGAGGATGAAGCGGTCATGGCGGAGGATATATACTTCTGGTTTTACGATGTATGGTTCGATCTGAAAAACGACGGAGACCGTTTCACTCCCGATATGGTCGTGCTCCCCGAAGACGCCCAGGAGAAGGTCTTTGAGTGGAACTCCTCCGACCCCGAGGTCGCAAGCGTGGATCACGAGGGCAGGGTCACGCCCCATAAGACGGGGGAAACGGTGATCACCGTCAAGCTGCGAAACGGCGTAGAAAAGCAGTACACCTTCCACGTTTACGACTCGGAGATCACCCCGAAGCAGGAGACCGCAGAGCTTATCCTCGAAAGCGAGACCATTACTCTGAATGTCGGCGAATACGGACAGATCGTTACATACCCCGCTCCCCAGCCCAACGATGACGACTATCTGATGTACTCCGAGGACAGAGAGGGCATCATCGAGCTGCTGGATCACGGCGTGTTCCGCGCCATAGCCCCGGGAGAGGTCATCGTCAAGGTGTCGAATTTTGATGATGTTGAGGCCTACTGTAAGATCATTGTCACCGAAAAGGCTCCCGATGAAAGCGAGCCCGACGAGAGCCGACCCGACAGCGAACCCGACGAGAGCCGACCCGACAGCAATCCCGATGACAGCACCCCCGACAGCAAGCAGGACAGCTCCCTCCCCGAACAGGAAAGCGGAGGCAATCCCAAGACAGGTGCCGCCGCGGTAGTTATGCTTGCAGCTATCGCAGCAGCGGGGACGGTCATCATGATAAAGAAGAAAGACAATTGATCCCTTCAAAAAAAACGGAAAACCATTTGTCGGTATATAAAAGATATGATATAAAATGAGCAGTAAGAAGTCAACTGTGCGGGGTATGTGTGTACTGCACAGTCCGTACGGAAACTATTGATATCCGCGCAAAGCAAAGCCCCGGTCTCACCGAAATGAGACTGGGGCTCTTATGTGCTGTGACCGTTTGTCAGCTTATATACTCTGAGACACCTGTGAGCAGGTATTTCCGGAGCAGTGCGTAGTCGCGCAAATTGATCTTGCCGTTGCCGTTGACATCGCCGACCTTGACGCCGTCGGGAACGGCTGTGAGCTTGATCTTGGTGCCGGATTCATACTGAAAGGTCTCGTTGGTAAGACCTGTCTTCTCCTCGGGCAGCACCACCTGAATCGCCCTGCTGCTTTTAAATATTGACTTTTTTGATAATGTAATATATAATCAGAAAAAAACAGAGGTGATCACTATGACTGTTTCTGAGAAGATAGATGCTTATCAGCATCTTGTAGAAAAAGTAAAATACTGCAATAAGCTTGATGACTGCAATACCTGTTCCGGAAAGAACGCTACTCAACTGGAAAAATGCCTACAATGCGATGAAATAAATCTTTGGTCATATTGGCAAGGCGGTGAAAACAGTCTTAATGCTGATATTCTTCTGGTCGGTCAGGATTGGGGTAATTATCATACCAAGAAAGGTAATGTCGCTGCCGAAATAATATCAAGAAATAAGAGAGATCCTAAAATACCATATATAAAGGATAATGACAGCCGAACCGATATGAATCTATGTGAATTGTTCAAATCATTAGGTGATGAATATGATGTAGCAAAGCCGGACAACAGCAAAGTGTTCTTTACTAATTTTGTTCTGTGCTATCGTAAGGCCGGAGAGAAAACAAGCGGAGGTTTCAAACAAAAATGGGCATCAAACTGTGCCGAATACTTCAAACAGCTTGTAACAATTATTGAGCCTAAGGTGATCATCTGTCTGGGCAGAAGTGTATTCGACAATGTTCTGAAAGCCGCCGGCGAAAAAGCTCCAAAAGGAAATTATAACTCGATAATCGAATCAGGAAAAAGGGTAATACGTTTCGGTAATGTTGAATGTGCAGTATTTCCTATGGCACACTGCGGTGTTTTTGGCACATACAATCGTAACAGCGGCAAGAATGACACAACGAGTATTAATCTCCAAATACAGGATTGGAAAAAAGTAAAGGACCACATCAACAGCAAATAGTATTATCGGAAGTGTTTTATTCTCTTTGACATCAACATTTACCGAAAATGTTGACGCAGCAGTATTCGTTTGGTCATCCCTCACAGTTCCCGCCTCATCATTTTATGCACTATTGCCCCATAAAAATAAGCTCCCCCATTCGTATATAAACTAAACACCTGACAGGGGGAGAGATACATATGAAGAAGATCACAGGTTTTCTGCTGGCGGCAGTTATGATGCTGTCAGCGGCGGGATGCTCTGAGAAGGATAACAGCAGTTCACA
>JAFXNC010000062.1 GCA_017529875.1 Ruminococcus sp.
CCCGGAGCTTACACCAAAGCCCCGCCCGCCGTCGAACAAAGCGAATAGCACGGCACAGGTGAGGCAAAACGCAAAACAAAACTCACTACTGCAAGACCACGAGCCCCGATAACCAGTTGCCCCCTGGAGCATACCGCAAAGCCCCGCCCGCCGTCGAACAAAGCGAATAGCATGGCACAGGTGAGGCATAACGCAAAACAAAACTCACTACTGCAAGACCACGAGCCCCGATAACCAGTTGCCCCCCGGAGCTTACACCAAAGCCCCGCCCGCCGTCGAACCAAGTGAATAGCACGGCATAGGTGAGGCAAAAGGCGGCATTAAAAAAAGGGTTGACAAGGGGGGGAAAATCGGTTATAATTATAAGTTGATAGCACAACTCTATCATATTGGTAAAAGGAGTAATATTTATGGCAAATACTATCTCACAGGCAGGATATCAGAGACTTAAAGAACAGCTCGAGTACCTTAAAGGCGTGCGCCGCGGCGAGGTCGCTGAGAATCTTAAGATCGCCCGTTCCTACGGAGACCTTTCCGAAAACGCCGAGTACGATGAGGCTAAGAACGAACAGGCTATGCTCGAAGGCCAGATCGCTGAAATGGAGCAGATCCTCGCCAACGCCATCGTTGTTGACGACGACGATATCTCCGTTGACGAAGTCGGCATCGGTTCTATCATCAAGCTCAAGGATCTGGAATTCGACGAGATCGAGACCCTCCAGGTAGTTGGCTCCACCGAGTCCGACCCCGACAATAACAAGATCTCCGACGAGTCGCCTATCGGCAAGGCTGCCCTGGGCAAGAAGGTCGGCGATATCTTCGAGGTCGAAGTCCCCGACGGTGTTATCAAGTTCGAGGTGCTCGAGATCAGCAAGTAATGTGTCAGGGCGCACAGATCGGTGCGCCCGTTTTGATATACACCGAGGTGAAAGCCATGAAACGTGAACTTGGTATAGCCCGCTGCGGACTGGCCTGCTGCCTTTGCAGCGAGAACGATAAATGCACCGGCTGCAATTCCGGCGACTGCCCCGACAAGAGCTGGTGCCCCAACCGGAAATGCTCCGTAGAGCGTGGCACAGGGCACTGCTATGAGTGCCCCGAGGACTGCCAAAAGGGTATGCTCTCCAAGATAAAGCCCCTGGGCTTTACGCTGTTCGCCAAACGTTTCGGCGAGGACGCCCTCCTCGACTGCCTGGAGCGCAACGAGAAAAACGGTATCGTCTACCACCGTGAGGGCATAACAGGCGACTACGACGGCTTTGAGGACGTGGAGGAGCTGATACGGTTCATACAGACCGGCAGCAAGGCTCAGTGATACGCGAGGCCGAAAAGACCGACCTCCCCGGGTGCGTCCGGGTCATCAGGGAGAGCTTTATGACCGTCGCTGAGGAATTCGGCTTCACCGAGCAGAATGCCCCTCGCTTCACGGCTTTTGCCGTCACGGAGCAGAGGCTGCTCTGGCAGCTGGACAACGAGCGCCGGCTGATGCTCATGTACTGCACCGACAGCGGGGAGCTGATCGGCTACTATTCGCTGCTCTTTGACAAGGACGGCTCTTGCGAGCTCAATAACCTCTGTGTGCTGCCCCGGTACCGTCACGGCGGCATCGGCGCGGAGCTGCTCAGAGACGCCTTTGCAAGGGCATCGGAGCAGGGAAGTACCCTGATGAAGATAGGCATAGTCGAGGAAAACATCCGCCTGCGCAGGTGGTATGAGGGCTTCGGCTTTGAGCATACCGGGACGAAGAAATACGACTTCTTCCCCTTTACCTGCGGGTATATGGAAAAACGGATATACAATAATACAGAAAAGGAATGATATGAAAAATGAGCGATGAGATCATCACCAACGCCCCCGCCGAGGAGGAGGCTGCCGAGCCCACCGCGGAGGAAATGAACGAGTACAGACAGATCAGGATAAACAAGCTGGAGGAAATGAGAGCCGCCGGCAAGGATCCTTTCGTTATCACCAAGTATGATGTTACGGCTCATGCTGACGAGGCCAAGGCTAAGTACGCCGCTGTGGAGGCTGCCTGCCGGGACGAGGCCGGCGAGGACGAGGAAAAGCTGGCTCAGCTGCTGGAAGAAAAGCGTGTCACTGTGCGCATCGCGGGCAGGCTCATGTCCAAGCGCATCATGGGCAAGGCAAGCTTCGCCGACGTCCGCGACAAGAGTGACCGCATACAGGTATATGTCAGGATGAACGACGTGGGCAAGGACGAGTTCACCGAGTTCAAGAAGTGGGATATCGGCGACATCTGCGGCGTCGAGGGCTTTGTGTTCAGGACAAAGACCGGCGAGATATCCGTTCACGCGACGAGCATCGTTATGCTCACCAAGTCCCTGCGCCCCCTGCCCGAGAAGTGGCACGGCTTAAAGGACACGGACACCCGCTACCGTCAGCGCTACACCGACCTGATCTGCAATCCCGAGGTCAAGGACACTTTCATCAAGCGCTCCAAGATCATCGCCGCCATACGCCGCTTCCTGGACGGCCAGGGCTTCATGGAGGTGGAGACCCCCATGCTGGTATCCAACGCCGGCGGCGCGGCAGCAAGACCCTTTGAGACTCACTACAACGCCCTTGACGAGGACGTCAAGCTGAGAATAAGCCTGGAGCTTTACTTAAAGAGGCTCATCGTGGGCGGACTGGAAAGAGTTTACGAGATCGGCAGAGTATTCCGCAACGAGGGCGTTGACGCAAGGCATAACCCGGAGTTCACCCTCATGGAGCTCTATCAGGCATACACCGACTACCACGGCATGATGGATCTGACCGAGACCATGTTCAGGCACATCGCTCAGGAGGTATGCGGCACCACCACTATCCCCTACGGCGACCTGATGATCGACCTGGGCAAGCCCTTCGCAAGGATGACCATGATCGAGGCCGTGAAGAAGTACTCCGGCGTGGATTTTGCACAGATCAACACCCTTGATGAGGCCCGCGCTGCCGCCAGGGAAAAGCACGTTGAGTTCGAGGAGCGCCACAAGCGCGGGGATATTCTTAACCTGTTCTTCGAGGAGTTCGTGGAGGAGCACCTGCTCCAGCCCACCTTCATCATGGATCACCCCATCGAGATCAGCCCCCTGACCAAGAAAAAGCCGGAGGATCCGAATTATGTGGAGCGTTTCGAGCTGTTCATCAACGGCTGGGAGATGTGCAACGCCTACTCCGAGCTCAACGACCCCATCGACCAGCGTGAGCGTTTCAAGGCTCAGGAGGAGGCTCTCTCCGCCGGCGACGAAGAAGCCAACCGCACCGACGAGGACTTCCTGAGAGCCCTTGAGATCGGTATGCCCCCCACAGGCGGCATAGGCTACGGCATCGACCGTCTGGTAATGCTGATGACAAACTCCCCCGCCATAAGGGACGTCCTGCTGTTCCCGACGATGAAGAGTTTGGATTAAAAACCGCCCTATTTTCAAGCCTTTCAAGCACACGGCACGGTGATTTGACACCAATCTGACACCAATTTTTTGAGAATTGCAAAAAGGGTCTTGGTATAACATAATAATATTTACTCCCGAAGTTGACTTGTGATGTCAGCTTCGGGAGTTTTTTATTAATTATATATAGGATCATAAATCTTAATTCATATATTATTCCAAGCAATAGTCGTAAAGATGTAAACCTATGCACAATATTTTTTATATGATTTCAGCAACATATTTTGCTGTGAAATTATGGTTATTCTTAGAAGTTATTGTTTTCGTCATATGATAGATAATCTTCAAATCAGTGCTTACATCATTTCCGTGCTGGAACTATTTCTTTTCCTTGAAGTATTGCCGTATGTTCGCATGGTAGTACATACTCTACAATAGATACTTTCTTATGCTTACGTGTCAATGCCGATAAAGCATAAAGTGTGAAAAAGATACTTAGGCAAAAGGATGAAATAAAGTATTGATATTGGTAAATAACGGTTGTGTTTATCCTCTTATATATCAGTGGTTTTACGTTTTGAAAAAAAGGTGATAATAATGGATATAGTGTAGTATAAATGGTGAGATTGACAGAAAGATGAGCGGAAATTTCTCAAAATGTTATGTTACAATAGATCATAGACACTAAAAATATAAAAACAACTCTCAATATGATATAATGTTAAGTACCGCCAAAACAAAAATATCATGAAAAGAGAGTTGTTCCATGAATAGTATAGCACAGGAAGCACGGTTTCGTCAACGGGTAGTGAAATTTTTTTTAAAACATGGAG
>JAFXNC010000034.1 GCA_017529875.1 Ruminococcus sp.
GCATAGACTATATCATACAGTCCTGCGATGCCGCCGACAGGCTTGGCGCAGACAGGATCGTGATACACAGCGGCTCCTGTGCCAAGCTCAGCCGCGAACAGGCTCTGGAGCTTGCCGGGGATACGCTGCTCAGAGCGCGAAGGGCCGCTTTGGAGCAGGGATTTGAGCATATTCATTTTTGCCCCGAGACTATGGGCAAGATCAACCAGCTCGGAGATCTCAGGGAAGTACTTGAACTGTGCAAGCTCGATGAGAGCTTTCTGCCCTGCGTGGATTTCGGGCATCTGAATGCCCGCAGTCTTGGCTGGATAAAGGGCAGGGCAGAGTACGCCAAGATACTTGACGATATTGAAAATGCCATTGGGATCGACCGGCTCAGGGTCTTTCACAGCCACTTTTCCAAGATCATGTATACCGAGAACGGCGGCGAAAAGAAGCACCTGACCTTTGACGACAACGAGGGCTTCGGCCCTGACTATGAGCCTCTTATGGAGCTTATCGCGCAGAAACAGCTTGCGCCGGTCATCATCTGCGAGAGCGCAGGAACTCAGACCGAGGACGCTCTTACCATGAAGAAATACTATATTTCTCAATTACCGGAGGGATCAGAATGAAAAAAATACTTGTTATCCACGGCCCCAATCTCAATCTTCTCGGAGAGCGTGAGCCCGGGGTCTACGGCACCGACACCTTTGACAGCATCAACGGCGAGATCATGGAGCTTGCCCTTGAAAAGGGGCTGAGCTGTGAGATCTTTCAGTCCAATCACGAGGGCGAGATCATCGACAAGCTTCATATGGCGAGGAAGGAATTTGACGGAGTTATCCTCAACGCCGGAGCCTATACGCATTACAGCTATGCTATCCGGGATGCTATCGCCGCCATTAAGATCCCTGTGATCGAGGTGCATCTGAGCAATATCCACGCCCGGGACGAATTCCGTCACACATCTGTGATTGCTCCGGTGTGCGTGGGACAGATCGCAGGCTTCGGCAAGCACAGCTATTTCCTGGCTGTTGAGGCTATGAAAAGGATCGTGGGTGAGTAAATGACTGAGAACATCTTTTCCTCGCTCTATATGCTGATGAGCGAGATAGGCACCTTCACCGACTGTGCTGTTATCTCAGATGACGTCAACCGCAGATACTTTACAGGCATGAAGTCCTCTGCCGGGACGCTTCTTGTGTTCAGCGATGCGGCTTATCTTATCATAGATTCGCGGTATATCGAAAAAGCCCGTAAGACCGTAACTGACTGCGATGTAATCCTTCAGGATAAGCTCTACGACCAGATCAACGAGCTTATCGCTAAGCATGAGGCTGTTAAGGTCTCTGTTGATACAGTGAATCTGACCGTTGAGAGCCTTAACAAGCTTTCGAAAAAGCTAAACTGCGATATTGACAGCTCCGACGAGCTTGCCGATACTATAAGGTCGATCAGAGCCGTGAAACGCGGCGAGGAGATCGAGTCGATGATCGCGGCTCAGCGTATCGCAGAGGCAGGATTCGAGCATATGCTGGGCTTTATCAGAGAGGGCAGGACTGAAAGAGAGATACAGCTCGAACTGGATTTCTATATGCTCTCTCACGGCGCAGAAGCCCTTTCCTTTGACACTATCGCTCTGACCGGCAAAAACACTTCTATGCCTCACGGCGTCCCCTCGGATGATGTGGTGAAAAGCGGAGATTTCGTGCTTATGGACTTCGGCGCAGTGGTCAACGGCTACCACAGTGATATGACTCGGACGGTCTGCGTGGGTCAGCCCGACGATGAGATGAAAAAGGTCTACGACATCGTCCTCAATGCTCAGCTTGAAGGCCTGAAGGCTGTCAAAGCCGGCATCAAGGGCTGTGAGTTGGATTCCATTTCAAGGAAGTATATTTCCGACGCTGGCTACGGAGAGTATTTCGGTCACTCGCTGGGACACGGCGTGGGCATGGATATCCACGAGATGCCCTATGCATCGCCCACCAGCGGCGATATTCTCGAGGAGGACAGCATAATAACCGTTGAACCGGGCATTTATCTCCCGGGCAGATTCGGCGTCAGGATCGAGGACTTTGTGGTAGTCCGGGAAGACGGCTGCTTTAATATGACCGATGCCCCGAAAGAACTGATCATTCTGTGAGGCGTCCCGGCAAGTGTAAATAAATTATTAATGATAGCGAAAATACTGTTAAAACACTTGCAATATGCGCCGAAATAAAGTAAAATAAGTATAAGGATATTTATGTGTATTTGTCCGTATACCTGAGGCCGAACGGCCTTATATCAAATAATACAATGGAGGTATAAACTATGATTACTGCCGGCGATTTCAGAAACGGTGTAACTTTCGAGGAGGACGGCAACGTAATGCAGATCGTGGAATTCCAGCACGTTAAGCCCGGCAAAGGCGCTGCATTCGTAAGAGCTAAGGTCAAGAACGTTATTTCCGGTTCCGTGGTTGAAAAGACCTATAACCCCACTGCCAAGTTCCCGACAGCTTTTGTTGAGAGAAAGGATATGGAGTATTCCTATAATGACGGCGATCTCTACTACTTTATGGATCCCGAGACCTATGAGCTGGTTCCCGTAAACGCTTCCGAGCTTTCCGAGAACTTCAAGTTCGTTAAGGAGAACATGATCTGCAAGATCCTGTCCTACAAGGGTAAGGTGTTCGGCGTTGAGCCTCCTTTCTTCGTAGATCTCGAAGTTACAGAGACCGAGCCCGGCCTTGCAGGCAATACTGCTACCAACGCTACCAAGCCTGCTACTGTTGAGACCGGCGCTGAGATCAAGGTTCCGCTGTTCATCAACATCGGCGACAAGATCAGGATCGATACCCGTACCTGCGAGTACATGGAGCGTGCCTGACAATCAGAAAACATACAGTGAACGGAGGCTGATCTTATGGAGCTTTCAAACAAGGTCGCTTATCTGAAAGGCCTGATGGAAGGCCTCGGGATCGACGAATCCACCAACGAGGGAAAGATCCTGAAGGCTATGGCTGATATCCTTGCTGAAATGGCTGAGTCCGTTGAGGATCTTGCCGTTGAGGTAGATGAGGCTGTTGACCTGCTGGATACCATCGACGAGGACCTCGGTCAGGTCGAGGAAGACCTTTACGGCGATGACGACGACGATGAGGACGAAGACGAAGACGGCGACGAATCCGATTTCGACGAAGTCCAGTACGAATGCGTTTGTCCCACCTGCGGCGATACCATTTATCTCGATGAAGGTGTAGTCGAGGAAGGTTCTATCGACTGTCCCAACTGCGGCGAAAAGCTTGAATTTGACTTCGAGCCCGACGACGACAGCGAGGAGTAATACCAACATACAAATCTATAAAAGTTTCAGGGGTGGTGAAAGTCCACACCGGAGGTTACAGTCCTCGACCGCAGAAATGCGCTGATTCGGTGAAATTCCGAAACCGACGGTCAAAGTCCGGATGGAAGAAACGACGGTCCTATTTGGATTTATGCCCCCGATCTTTCGGGGGCTTTTCATTTTCCGCTGTTTCTCCCAATAATATCATTATTGGAGGAATAAACAATGAGTTCAAAATCAATTGCAGCAAACAGAGGTAATACCGGTATGAATGTAAAGAAAATGACTATCCTTGCGATGTTTATCGCCCTCGGATATGTGTGTCTGTTCGTGTTCAGGATCAAGGTGCAGTTTCTGACCCTTGAATTCAAGGACGTGTTCATCACTATGTCCGGCTTTATCTTCGGACCTCTTGCTGCCGCTGCCGTGGCACTTGCCGAGAGTCTGCTTGAGCTTGCGACCCTTTCCGACACAGGATTCTGGGGCGCTCTGATGAACTTTGCCGGCAGCGCTGCATTTGCTGTAACAGCGTCACTTATCTACAAGTTCAACAAGACTTTCAAAGGCGCAGTTATCGGTCTGGTATCAGCCGTGTTCAGCATGACTGCCGTTATGCTCCTGATGAACATTCTCATCACACCGATCTATATGCATACCGATGTCAACACCGTTGCAGGCATGATCCCCAAGCTGCTGCTGCCCTTCAACCTTATCAAGGGTATGCTCAACGCAGCTATCGCTTTCATCCTCTACAAGCCCCTTTCCCAGGCTCTCAGAGCTACGGGTATGCTGCCGAAAAGCTCTGCCGGCGGATTTACTGTGAACAGGAAATCTGTCTTTGGCCTGATGGTCGCACTCGCGGTCGTAGTGGCTTCTGTGGTGCTCATCTTCACTATGTTTGAGGGGTCTTCCTTTGAGTTCGTTAAGAAGTGATCGGCTTATCCCGATAAAAAAACGGTATATCCGCTAAGCTTGCGGATATACCGTTTATTTGTTTGGTCAACTTGTTTACTTTACTGCTTCGAGCAGAGCTTCAACTCTGTCTCTCTTTTCCCAGGCGACGCCAAGATCCTCACGGCCGATGTGACCGTATGCAGCAAGTTGCTTGTACTGAGGCTTTCTCAGGTCGAGATCGCGGATAATTGCTGAGGGGCGCAGATCGAAGACCTTCTTTACAGCCTCGGAGAGCTTTTCGTCGCTGACCTTGCCGGTACCGAAGCTGTCAACGAGTATGGAAACAGGATGTGCAACGCCGATTGCATACGCAAGCTCCACCTCGCACTTGTCAGCGAGCCCTGCGGCTACGATGTTCTTGGCTATGTAGCGGGCAGCGTAGCTTGCGGAGCGGTCGACCTTCGTGGGATCCTTTCCGGAGAAGGCTCCGCCGCCGTGACGGGCATAGCCGCCGTAGGTGTCAACGATGATCTTTCTTCCGGTGAGGCCGCTGTCACCCTGGGGACCGCCTACCACAAATCTTCCGGTGGGGTTTACAAAGTATACTGTGTTTTCGTCAAGGAGCTCCGCGGGGATGACTGTCTTGATGACCTTCTCGATGATGTCTTCTCTGATCTGGCCGAGCATAACGCTGGCGTCGTGCTGAGAGGAAACGACCACAGTGTCAACTCTTGCAGGCTTGCCGTCAACATACTCAACTGTTACCTGAGTCTTGCCGTCAGGACGGAGGTAGGGGAGTGTGCCGTTCTTTCTCACCTCGGTGAGTTTCAGAGCAAGCTTGTGCGCAAGGGAGATAGGCATGGGCATAAGCTCGGGGGTCTCGTTGCAGGCAAAGCCGAACATGATGCCCTGGTCTCCGGCGCCGGTGTCAAACTCGTTTTCCTCCCTGCCTTCGAGGGCATTGTCAACACCCATAGCGATGTCGGGCGACTGCTTGTCGATAGAGGTCATAACAGCGCAGGTATGACCGTCAAAGCCATATTTGGCTCTGTCGTAGCCTATGCCAACAACGGTGTCGCGTACTATCTGAGGGATATCAACTGTTGCCTTGGTGGTGATCTCGCCCATGCACATAACGAAACCGGTGGTAGTAACAGTCTCGCAGGCTACTCTTGAAAGGGGATCCTGTTCAAGAAGTGCATCGAGCACGGCGTCGGAGATCTGGTCGCAGATCTTGTCGGGATGTCCTTCTGTTACTGACTCGGATGTGAATAAAAACTTAGACATAACGTCCTCCTTCTATGCGGCTTAGCCGCTGGTAAAAATGTTTCAGAGAATTAAAAAAGGCGCTTCGCTCCGAAACGCCAGAATAAAATCCTCATCTTCCGGAATAATACCGCAGGATTTAGCACCTTGAAATAGATCAGGTTGCCGGGCTTCATAGGACCTGTTTCCTCAGCCACTCTTGATAAGGTATTAAATTATAATATTATTATACACTATTGCTCGGATCATGTCAATGACTATACAAAAATTTTACAAACTGTTGAGCTTGTGTATGGGCTCGTTTGCAAGTATCTTCTCTCCGTTGTGAGCGATCCTGTCGATCATTTTGGGGTTGAATTTCTTGGCGATAACTTCTTCGGCGGCGCTAAGCAGTGCATGACCGCTGGTAGGGCGGTGATAGTCGGTGCCGAGGATGTACACAAAGCCGTCGCCGATAAGCTTTTTGCAGGCACGCCTTGTGGAGAAAGAGGTAAATGACTTAGCATTGAGCTGCCCGATAACGTCCAGCGACATCAGCTCAGCAAGAGAGCTGTATGAAGTGAAATTCAGATAACGCTCGATGTGAGCTACCATTATTTTAAGGTCATCGGTGTGAGCCAGCTCGTCAGTGTCGTTTATTATGGCTGAGGTGATCTCGGTGTAGGGCATTTCCCAAAGCAGATAATCGGTGCCCTGGAGGCACAGCTGTTTGATCTCCTCGCATCTGAGCAGGGCGTGATTGTAAAGCACCTCAGCGCCGAGAAGTATCTTCGGGTGCTCGGGTCTCAGATGCTCTTTCAGCGTCGCATAAGCTTCATTTCTGCGCTTGATGAACTTTTCTATGCTTATCTCATGCATATAGAAATGCGGAGTAGCACAGACGATATCAACTCCGTCCGCCGCCATCATATCGAGAAGCTCAACGGATTCTTCAACGCTCCGCGAGCCGTCGTCTATGCCCGGCAGTATATGCGAATGAAAATCTATTTTCATTTTTTCATCTCCTGTTCTAAGTAAAATTATACCATTTTGCTATTGTTTTGTCAAGCAGATATCTGGTTTTGCAGGATAAAGAATCGAATTATTCATTTTTTGGTTATTTTGTTAAATTTAACGAAAGTACTTGACGAAAAATCGAAAACGTGTTATTATACTAATATGTTTTTTATTTTCTTAGTAAAGGAATGATATCAATGAAAACTCCGTTTATCACCAAAGAAAAGGCCGAAGAAATTATCAAGGAATACCCGACTCCTTTTCATATTTACGATGAAGCCGGTATCAGATGGAATGCAAGAGAGCTTTACAAGGCTTTCTCCTGGAACAAGGGATACAGAGAGTTTTTTGCTGTAAAAGCTACTCCCAACCCATATATCCTCAACATCCTGAAAGAAGAAGGCTGCGGAGTTGACTGTTCCTCTCTCACCGAGCTTATGATGAGCGAGTGCTGCGGCTTTTCCGGCAGCGATATCATGTTCTCCTCCAATGTTACCCCCGAGGAGGATATGAAGAAGGCTTACGACCTCGGTGCATTCATCAACCTGGATGATATCACTCACATAGAGTTCCTTGAGAACCTCTGTGGGCTGCCTGAGACGGTTTTCTGCCGTTTTAACCCCGGCGGGCATTTCGAGCTCGAAAACAAGATCATGGACGACCCCGGCGATGCCAAGTACGGCCTCACCCGCGAGCAGATGTTTGAAGCTTTCAAGCGGCTCAAAGCCAAGGGCGTTAAGCATTTCGGCATCCACGCTTTCCTTGCTTCCAATACCGTTACGAATAAATACTACCCCAAGCTTGCAAGCATTCTTTTTGAGCTTGCAGTTGAGCTGAAAAAAGAGACCGGCGCTGATATAAAGTACATCAATCTTTCCGGCGGCATTGGCATTTCCTATCTGCCCGACGTTCCGCAGAATGATATCGCAGTGATCGGCGAGGGCGTACACAAGGCCTTCGACGAGATTCTCGTTCCCAACGGAATGGGCGATGTGGCGCTGTTTACCGAGCTGGGCAGATATATGCTGGCACCCTACGGTCATCTTGTTACCAAGTGCATCCACCAAAAGCACATATATAAGGAGTACATCGGCTGCGACGCCTGCGCCTGCAACCTGATGAGACCCGCAATGTACGGCTCCTATCACCATATTACTGTCCTCGGCAAGGAGAATGCCCCCTGTGACCACAAGTACGATGTTACCGGCGGCCTCTGCGAGAACAATGACAAGTTCGCTATCGACAGGATGCTCCCCGAGATCGAGATCGGCGATATCCTGGTCATCCACGACACCGGCGCTCACGGTTTCGCCATGGGCTACAACTACAACGGCAAGCTCCGCTCTGCCGAGCTCCTTCTGAAGGAGGACGGCTCCGTACAGCTTATCCGCAGAGCCGAGACCCCCTCGGACTATTTCAGGACATTCGATTTCACCGGCATACTCGACAAGTACATTGAATAGTAAGAATAATGCGCTCCGTTTTCAGCGTGGCGCATATTTTTTCTCCTTTGGCTGTATAATCATAACAGTACAGTTCGTCCACAACGTTATGAGCCAAAGGAGACTAAAATGAAAAGATTGTTTATCCTGCTGACCGCATTGCTGATGAGCGGCTGTTCGAGTATGAGCGCCGCCAAGCCTGAGCTGCAAAGCTGCTCTCCCTATCCTGCTGCCGCGGCAGCTATACAGGTAAAAGCAGCCTCCGCCCCGGAGGGGAAGTATTCTGCACTGAATTACGAATCCGTCAGAGCGATCTGGATATCCTATCTTGAACTTGCGGAGATCGTAAACAGCGGGGAAGAAGCCTTCCGCAGCAGCTTTGCCGAGATCTGCGAGAATTGCTCTGACATGGGGATCAACACGCTCTATGTCCATGTCAGGACTTTCGGTGATGCTTTCTATCCTTCAAAGCTATTTCCTTATACAAAGGCCTTTCAAGGCAAATGCTTTGACGCCCTCGCTGTGATGCTTGACGAAGCGCACAAGAGAAAGCTGTCCTTTCATGCATGGATAAACCCCCTGAGATGCGAGACAGGAGACGTCCTTGACGGCACTCCTGACAGCTATAAGATCAAACAGTGGTATTCATCTCCGGAGAAATACGATGAGTATGTAGTCTACGTTGAAAGCACCGGGCATTACTGGCTCAACCCTGCGGTGGATGAGGTCAGGGAGCTGATAGCAGAAGGCGTCAGGGAGATAGTCAGCGGCTACGATGTGGACGGAGTACACATCGACGATTATTTCTATCCCACGGAGCAGCCCTTTTTCGACTCAGGCATCTACGTTGAGCAGGGTATCGAAAAGCCTCTCAATGAGTGGCGCCTCGAAAACTGCACCAAAATGGTCAGACAGATTTATAATGCTGTAAAGGAAAACAACCAGACAGTCGAATTCGGCATTGCACCCCAGGGAAACATTGAAAACAACTACAATTATATGTTCGCGGACGTAAAGCTGTGGTGCGCCTCGGAAGGGTACTGCGATTATATCTGTCCGCAGATATATTTCGGCTATGAGAATCCGTACAAGCCCTTCTATCCGACTATGCAGGACTGGATCGCTATGTGCAAAGAAAGCGGCAAAAAGCTCATTATCGGCATTGCGGCCTACAAGGTGAACACCGAAGACGAATTCACCGAAAATCCCGGCATCATCCGGGATCAGGCCAGGCAGGCTCTTGATGAAACTGACGGAGCGGCTTTCTTTTCCTACAACAGCTTCTTCAAGACAGACAGGGGAGAGCAGGAGCGGGAAAAAGTCTCGGAGTACTATAATTCCCTGAAAATGTAAGTAAATGCAGAAAATTTGCTCCCGGTACTTGAAATGCGTGAGGTTATGTTGTATAATATAAAATGGTGTTTTGTATATCATCTCTTGCATTTCAGGGAGGAATGTGTTTTGTTTAAGATATTGAAGAAAAGAAAGCTCAATGAGCAGGTGGTCCTGATCGTCATCGAGGCGCCTTTCATTGCAGCTAAGGCGGAGCCCGGTCAATTTGTGATCGTAAGATGTGACGAGCTCGGCGAAAGAGTACCCTTTACGATTTCGGATTACGACAGGGATGCCGGTACTATCTCGATCATCTATCAGATAGTCGGAGCATCCACCATGCGCCTTGCCCAGCTTGAAGAAGGAGATTCGATCCTTGACGTGGCAGGGCCTCTCGGAATGGCCACGGAGTATGTTGAGGGCGCGAAGCGTGTTGCCGTCGTCGGGGGCGGTGTGGGATGCGCTATCGCATATCCCCAGGCCAAGAAACTCCACGGTATGGGCGTGAGAGTGGATATGATCGCCGGATTCAGGAACAAAGACCTTATCATCCTCGAGGACGAGATGCGTGCCGCCTCTGAGCAGCTCTATATCTGTACCGACGACGGCAGCTATGGCTTCAACGGCTTTGTTACCGATCAGCTCAAGGCTCTGATCGAGGGCGGCGCAGAGTATGACGAGGTCATCGCTATCGGGCCGGTTCCTATGATGAAGTTCATCTGTCAGGTGACTAAGCCCTACGGCATCAAGACCCTTGTTTCCCTCAATCCTATCATGGTGGACGGCACCGGTATGTGCGGCTGCTGCCGTGTCAGGGTCGGCGGCAAGATCAGATATGCCTGCGTTGAGGGACCTGATTTTGACGGACATGAGGTGGATTTTGACGAGCTCATGCGCCGCAATTCCACCTACAAGGAGCATGAAAAAGATCATATTTGCAGATTGACGGGAGGTGTCAGGTAATGCCCAACATGGACCCAAAGAAAACACCTATCCCGGAACAGGATCCCGCCGTAAGAGCCCGGAATTTCAAGGAAGTCTCTCTCGGCTACTCCGAAGAACAGGCCGTCCGGGAGGCACAGCGATGCCTCAACTGCAAGAATCGCCCCTGTATGTCCGGATGTCCGGTAAGCGTGCGCATACCAGAGTTTATCGAGCAGGTGGCAAAGGGCAACTTTGAAGAAGCCTACAAGATCATCAAGACCACCAACTCTCTCCCGGCTGTCTGCGGCAGAGTGTGCCCCCAGGAAAGACAGTGCGAGAGCAAGTGCGTCCGCGGCATCAAGGGCGAGCCGGTGGGAATTGGCAGACTTGAAAGATTCTGCGCCGATCACATGAGAGGCAAGCCCGTAGAGCAGGAGATCGCTCCTGCCAACGGTCACAAGGTAGCTATCGTCGGTGCCGGCCCTGCGGGACTTACCGCAGCCGGAGACCTGGTGAAAATGGGTTACGACGTTACCGTGTATGAGGCCTTCCATACTGCCGGCGGCGTACTTATGTACGGTATTCCCGAGTTCAGACTTCCCAAGGCCATAGTTCAGAGTGAGATCGACAGTCTCGAAGCTATGGGCGTAAAGATCATGACCAATATGGTCATCGGCAAGGTGCTCTCGGTGGATGAGCTCTTTGATATGGATTATGAAGCTGTATTCATCGGTTCGGGAGCAGGCCTGCCCAGATTTATGGATATCCCCGGCGAGGAGCTGGTGGGCGTTTATTCTGCCAATGAGTTTCTGACCCGCATCAACCTGATGAAAGCCTATCTTGATGACCATTATACCCCTATCATCAAGGCAAAGCGTGTGGCTGTTGTTGGCGGCGGAAACGTTGCTATGGACTCTGCAAGGTCGGCTATGAGGCTGGGCGCAGAGAAGGTGTATATCATCTACCGCCGCTCTATGCAGGAGCTGCCTGCAAGAGCCGAAGAAGTGCATCACGCCCGTGAGGAAGGCATCGAGTTCCTGTTTTTGAGCAATCCCACTAAGATCATCGGCGACGATAAGGGTCACGTTTGCGGCATCGAGTGCATCAAAATGGAGCTGGGAGAGCCTGACGCAACAGGGCGCAGGAGCCCTGTTGAGATCGCAGGCTCTGAGTTTGAACTGGATATCGACACTGCGATAATGGCTCTCGGCACCTCACCCAACCCGCTGCTGAGAATGACGACCCCCGGACTTGAGGTGAACAAGCGCGGCACTCTGATCGTAGACGAGAACGAGTGCACCTCAAAGCAGGGCGTATTTGCAGGCGGAGACGCAGTTACCGGCGCGGCTACCGTCATCCTTGCTATGGGAGCCGGAAAGAAAGCTGCCGCAGCGATGGATCAGTATATCAGGAACAAGAAATGAAAACATTTTTTTAAAACTCTTGATTTTGCCGAAGATGTGTGTTATAATGTTACTTAGTTTTTAATATGGAGGACTGTAAAATGAATTCAGCTGCAATTTTAGCATCATCTTCCGGCGGAGCATCGGCGGGCGATCTGCTTATAACCTTTATCCCCTTAGCCGGTATCCTTGTTTTCTTCTATCTGTTTATCATCCGTCCCCAGAGAAAGCAGGACAAGAAGGATGCTAAGATGAGAAACGAACTTGAGATCGGCGACGAGGTAGTTACCAACGGCGGTATCGTAGGCATCGTTTTCTCCGTTAAGGATGATACCGTGGTCATCGAGACCGGCGGCGACCGCTCCAAGATCAGAGTAATGAAATGGGCGATAGCCAAGAATCTGACTGTTCACGACGAATGATATTTGGGCTCTGCTTTTCGGCAGAGCCTTTTGTCATATTAATACCTCCCCGAGAATATGTATTATCAGAGGGGGGAGTACTATGACCAAACATCATAAGACAGAGCGTTTCAAAGCAACCTTAGCTTCAAGAGCCCTGCTTTCGGCGGGCTGGGCTATACTGATAGTCCTGCTCATCGTTCTGGCTTTTGCTTATATCCTGACCAAGATAGATGTACCTGAATCCGTAGTTTCGGTGGTAACTGCCGCAGCTCTCTGCATCGGCGCATATGTTGGAGGCTACATCGGTGCGAGGAAGAACCGCCGCAACGGTCTGCTTGTGGGAGTGCTCTGCGGCTCCTTCGTGTTTATCGTGCTCTTTGTCTTGAGCCTGATCTTTGCAAGATCGACTGAGGGTCTCTCCGGCGGGGCAAAGCTTTTCATGGTGATGCTATGCGGCTCGGTGGGCGGTATCGTGGGCGTGAACAGCAAGCATACAAGATATTGATATGAATATTTATAACAAGGTCATAAAAAGTTCAAAAATAGCCGCGGAATATGTGATATAATAAGTAAAATAATCATTGGGAGGAATATCAATATGAAGCATATCAAGACCATCAACAAGGCTGATCTCAAAGCATCTGCTGCTAAGGGCGGCTGCGGCAAGTGTCAGGCTTCCTGCCAGTCTGCCTGCAAGACTTCCTGCACCGTAGCTAATCAGAAGTGCGAGAGAAAAGCTTAAGACCTGTTTTGCTTGTACAGATATAAAGGGGCATTTTATGTCCCTTTAATTTTTATACTGATTTTTGGACAAGGGTGTGTATATATGATACATAAATTCAAGCTTTCGGGAATGAATATCGTTCTTGATGTGAACAGCGGCGGAGTGCATATCATTGACGATCTTACCTATGATATGCTCGACAACGTGGAGCCTCCTTTTGATGAGAACTGTCCCGAGGCAGTCATCAAAAAGCTTTCAAAGCTCTATCCCGCTGAGGAGATCGTCGAGTGCTACAACGAGATCAAGGAGCTCTATGAGGATCAGATCCTTTTCAGCGAGGACGATTACGAGAAGTATGCTCTTACCTCTGTTGCATCTCCGATAAAGTCTATGTGTCTCCATGTGTCCCATGATTGCAACCTCAGATGCGAGTACTGCTTTGCCTCCACCGGTGATTTCGGCGGCGGCAGGATGCTCATGGATATCGAGACCGGCAAAAAGGCTATCGACTTTCTGATGAAGATGTCCGCCAACAGACAGACTCTCGAGCTGGATTTCTTCGGCGGTGAGCCGCTGATGAACTTCGATGTGGTAAAGCAGATCGTTGCTTATGCCCGCGAGGAAGAAAAGAAATACGACAAGCATATCCGCTTTACGATCACTACCAACGGTATGCTGCTCACCGAGGATAAAATGGACTTCATCAACGAGGAAATGTCCAACGTAGTTTTGTCCATCGACGGCCGCAAGGAGATAAACGACCGTATGCGCAAGAGAGTTGACGGCACCGGCAGCTACGACAGGATAATCGAGAACTTCAAGAAGTTCGTCCCCATGCGCGGCGACAAGGATTACTATGTCCGTGGCACCTATACCAAGTACAACCTTGATTTCTCCAATGATGTTATGCATCTGTTCGACGAAGGCTTCGAGCAGATCTCGGTGGAGCCTGTTATGGCTGAATCCTCCAAGCCCTATGCCATAACCGACGGCGATCTGCCAAAGATATTCAAGGAGTATGAGATCCTGGCAGAGAAGATATCCAAGATCAGGGCGGAAGGGAAGTTCATCAACTTCTTCCACTTCATGCTTGATCTGGATCAGGGGCCCTGCGCTATCAAGAGGCTCAAGGGCTGCGGCTGCGGCAACGAGTATGTGGCAGTATCCCCCGACGGTGACATTTATCCCTGCCACCAGTTTGTAGGTATTGAGAAATTCAAAATGGGCAACGTTAACGACGGCAGCTTCAATTACGATATCAAGGATGATTTCGCAAGGGCTCACGTTTACACTAAACCCGACTGTGTGAAATGCTGGGCCAAGTTCTATTGCAGCGGCGGCTGCAACGCCAACAACTATCTGTACGCCGGAGATATACATAACTCCTATAAGATCTCCTGCGAGATACAAAAAAAGAGGCTTGAATGTGCGATCATGCTGAAAGCCGTTCAGCTCATGGATACAGCCGAATGATCCTTCATGCGAAAGACTTGTAGCCTGCGTTATGAGCCTTTCGCATTTTTGATTATGTTATTGACTTGCAGTATCATTTCTGATATAATTAAGTATTGTGGGGGTAGGATATGAGCAACGAGCGTTTCCGTATCGCCTGTTCAAATGTGATCGGCAGAGAAAAAGCCAGAAACGGCATCGGCACTCTCGGTGAGAAGACCCTCCACGCCGTATTAAAGGACTATTTTGAACCCCACAAGGAGAATCAGGAGATCAGAGTAGGGAAGTTTGTTGCGGATATCGTCGGCGAAGACGGCGTTATCGAGATACAGACACGGCAGTTCAACAAGCTGCTGAAAAAGCTTGAAGAATTCTTGGAATACTGTAATGTTACGGTGGTCTATCCGGTGCCCTGCGTCAAGTATCTTTCGTGGATCGACACCGAGACAGGTGAAGTTACGTCCCGCCGGAAGTCTCCCAAGAAAGGCACTATCTACGATGCTGCCGACGAGCTTTATAGGATCAAATACACCCTTGACAATCCCCGGTTCAACCTTTGCATCTGCCTGCTCGAAACCGAGGAGACCCGCTATCTCAACGGCTGGTCAAAGGACAAGAAACGCGGATCCTCCCGCTGTGACCGGGTGCCTACCGAGCTTTGCGGCGAGATTTATTTCCGCTGTCCGGCTGATTACAAGGCCTTTGTCCCGGAGGGGCTCGGTGAGGAATACACCTCTGCGGATTTTGCCAAAGCCGCACACATACGCCGCGGCACCGCTCAGACCGTGCTCAATCTGCTGACCTATCTTGAAGTGGTCAGGCGGGTGGGCAAAAGGTCAAATTCATATGTTTATACGACTGTAATCTGAAAGGTCTCGATATATAATGAAACTGTTAAAAAGGCTATGCCTTATACTGACGGCAGCGGTGATGTTTGCGCTTTCGGCGCCGCTGAGCGCTGCTGCTGTTACCTTTGTTCCAACCAACGGCAAGGACGAGAACAAGAATCTCGTGCCGATATACCTTTATTCGCCGTCGGTGTACATGGTCGAGGTGGAGACCGGTGAGCCCCTTGTTGATATCAACAGCGAGGAAAAGCTCTCTCCGGGATATCTTACTCAGCTCATGACCTGTGCGATCATTCTCGACGAATTCAACGGAAATGAGAAGAAGCTCAAAGAGACCAAGGTGTCCAGCGGCAGCGAAGCCTACGACGAGCTTTACGATACCGGCGCACCTACTGCCGATATCCGACCCGGCGAGGAGGTCAGCTATTACGATATACTTGTTTCGATGATACTCTGTTCTTCCTGCGAGGCGGCTAACATCACCGCCCTGAACCTTGCCGACAGCCTATTTGATTTCACCCTCAGGATGAACGACAAGGCCAAGGAGCTGGGAATGGAGAACACCAATTTCTCCAGCGCTCACGGTTTCTATATCACGCAGAACTATTCCACCGCCAAGGATATGGCAAGGCTTTGCAGATATCTCGTAAATACTTATCCGCTGTTCAGAAAGCTTTGCTCTCTTCAGTCTCAGCAGCTCGAAGCTACAGATATACACCCCGAAGGCACTAATCTGTATAACGACAATTTCCTGCTCAACACCTATACCGATTACTATTATCAGTTTGCGGACGGTATCAAGAGCTCTACTCAGTCCGGTTCGGGAAGGTGCCTTGCTTCGATCGCAAGCTATGACGGCAACGAGTATCTGATCGTTACCCTCAACGCTCCCATTGAAAAGACCCCCTCCGATGTGAATAAGGGCATACAGGATCCTGATTCTATCTACGGCGATGATTACGTTTATTACAGCGTCCTCGACCACAGGGCACTTTACGGATGGGCGTTCAATTCGCTGGTGCTCACGGATTTTATCAATCCCAACAGCGAGATCACCGATGTTAAGGTGGAATTCGGTGCCGAGGCGGATTACGTCAATCTGAAACCTAAGAAGGGTTACAGTATGCTCTGGCCTGTGGATATCGACATCAATCAGGTCGAAAAAAAGATCACGGTCTATGACAACGTGATCGCTCCCATTGAAAAGGGCGATGCCCTCGGAAAAATGGAGCTTATCTATAACGGCGAGGTACTGGCATCCATAGACCTTATCTCGACTTCTACGGTGACACGCTCGCAGTCGGCTTCAAGGTTGAAGATCGCAAGCTCCTTCTACCGTTCATCCGAGTTTCGGTGGGCTATGTTCATCATCATTATGATATTCGCGGTATACAGTATAAGCTACTTTATCTATTTACAGCTCAAATACATGAAGCTCGACAACAAGGACGAATAAAAACAGCGGCTGAGGTCTTTCCTCAGCCGCTTGTGTTTTGTTATCAGGTGATGCTGTCGGCAGTCATCTTCTTCATGGTCTCGCTTTCCTTGAACTCCAGCTCCTCCACCAGCTTGTTGAACATATCGTTTATGGTGGGAGTATCGTATTCAAGGATCATAGACTCAATATTGGACTCAACATAATCCATATCGACAGGGAGCCTCTTGATGATGAACCATCCGTAGTTGGTGTTCTCGATAAGGTCGCTGACCTCGTTTTCCTTGAGCTCGAAGGCCGCCTCCCTGAACTCCTTTACAAAGCTGGAGTTCTGAGTGAGATAGTAACCGTCGGGCTTCTGCTCCATTCCGGGATCCCAGCCGTATTCGGTTATCAGCTTTTTGAAGTCTTCGTCGGTCTCGGCCTCCTTAGCCTTTTTCAGTACTTCGTCAGCAACTTCCTTGGCTTTTGCGTTGACCTTCTCCTTTTCCTCATCGCTGAGTTCGTTGTATGCAGTTTTCTTGGCGTTGTTTTTCTCAGACAGGCTCATGCTCTCGTAAGAGGAAAGGGTCTCTTCGTCTGTGATATCGGCCTGGCTGTAATAGGGGATAAGGATGTGGATAACTCTCGAATACTTGTCGTTGTCCTTGACTATCTTCCTGAAATCCTCCTTGGAGGTTGCGTATTTGCCCTCGTTGGTCAGCAGCTGGCTCTCGACCATGGTGTAAAGCTCTGCGATCTCAAGCATCCTGGTGTATACGGCTTCGGTCAGGTAAGAGCCGGCAAGCGCCTTCTGGAAAGCCTCCTCGCTCTCATAATTCGCCTTTATGGAAGCAAGCTTATCCTGAACGTTCTTCTTGCCTTCCTCGCCCAGCTCGAGATTGTTTTCTCTGGCAAGGTGGATGGTGGTGTAATCACGCTTGAATTGCTGTGCGATAGCCTCTTTGAAGGTCTTGAAGGTTTCCTCGTCTTTGAGCGATTCAGCGGTATAGCCGTAGGAACCCATAACATAGAAG
Organism: Ruminococcus sp.; assembly: GCA_017529875.1. Taxonomy (GTDB): domain Bacteria; phylum Bacillota; class Clostridia; order Oscillospirales; family Ruminococcaceae; genus FB2012. The sequence continues at coordinate 17,449 of JAFXNC010000034.1, forward strand.
TAGTAGTATCTGAACAGGTCAAAGGTTATATCGTCTCCGTCAATGGTGCACATAACGAGATCGGTGGTGTCAACCTTTTCGCCGTCGATAGTCAGGGATGCCTCAGGGATAGGCTCCTCCACAGTTTCGCTGGCAGTATCCCCCGATGCAGTGCCGCTGCCGTTTTCTGCTGTACTGTCGGCAGTCGCGCCTGAGGGGGAAGCGGTGCTGTCAGCATTGGAGCTTTCGCTGTTTCCGCAGGAGGTGAGCATTGCAGCCGATAGAGTAAGAGCTGCCAGAACAGCTATTATTTTCTTGATCATTTTATCTTTCCTTTCGATTTGTATATTAGTTTGCTGAGAATACTCACTAATTATACATTATATATGTGTAAGATGTGTGATATATAATATAACAATTCTGTGAACAAATAGTTATTGTTTAGGACGAATTTTACAGGCAGCATCTGAAATTGTTGTTGACAAACGGGCGTATATGAGTTATTATAGTAGATGATAAACACAATAATGTTCAGAGGTGTAAAATATATGGAGTTTGGCAAGTATATAGCTCACAGAGGTCTGCACGGTGACGGCATCCCTGAAAACTCTTACCCCGCGTTCCGGCGTGCGATAGATAAGGGCATCCCCATAGAGCTTGACGTAAGGCTTTCAAAGGATTGCAGGATGATGGTCTTCCACGACAGGTATATGAAAAGGATGTGCGGCGTCCCGGGACAGATATACGACTATACCTATGAACAGCTCAGCAGGCTCACCCTTGCCGATACCGACGAGCATATACCGCTGTTTACCGATGTGCTGAAATTTGTAAACGGCAGAGTACCGCTGCTTATCGAGCTCAAACGCGGCTCACCCATATGGCTCCTTGAAAAGCGGGTCTATCATGTGCTGAAAGACTACAAGGGCGAATTTGCCGTACAGAGCTTTGATCCCAGGTCGATGATGTTCTTTCGGCTCAAAGCACCTCATATCTACCGGGGCATCCTCATCACCATTGCCGACGAGGGAACGCCCTTCGAGAGAGCTTCTTCAAGGCTGGGGGTGCAGCCCTTCATGTGGGAGCCCTTCTCAAAGCCTGATTTTGTCTCCTGCGATATCAGATGTCTTACGCAGAAACGCCTTAACAAGGTGAGAGAAATGGGCGCGGATCTTTTCATCTGGGTCGCAAGGACTGACGAGGAAAGAGCCTACGCTGCCAGATACGCCAAGACAATAATAGGGGAGTGCTACCCCGAGGATTTCGACTTCACAAAATAAGAAATGCTGCCCCGCCGTTGACGGTGGGCAGCATTGTTTTTATTCTTCGGGTTTGGGGCGTGAGGCCTTCATTAGCTGGATGTTTTTGTTTATCAGCTTGAAGATCTTATCAAGGTTCTCGGCATCCGTTCTCATCTGACCGATGTGGGTCGCAACATCGTTGTAAAGCCCGTGAAAATCCGAGCCGCCTGTGCAGATCAGATCATGCTCCGCTGCGTATTCAAGGAGAGCTTTCTGCTGCTGCTCGTCTGCGGAGTGGTGATATACCTCAACGCCGTCAAGCTTGCCGGCTTCCACAAGGTCATGCATCAGGTCGATGTTGCCGAACATATAGGGGTGAGCCAGCACCGCGATGCCCTTGGAGGAATGGATCAGGTCGATGACGAAATTCACATCGGGGTATTCTCTCGTAACAAGGCACTCGCCGTCGGGGTACTTGAACAGCCTGTCGTTGACCTCGCCGTAAAGCTCGGTGGCGTAGCCGTAATTCACCAAGGCACGCATGATATGCTGCTTGTATATACTCTTGGAGCCCTTGGTATACATCCTTACAGCATCCTGGGGGATAGGATATCGCTCCATGACCTTCTTTATCATATCCTTGGCGCACTCAGTTCTGATGGTGCAGGATTTGATGCAAAGCCCTTCAAGTCTGTCGGGCTTCTGGGGAGCATAACAAAGGATATGCACCTTCATGTTCCGCTTCTTGTCCCATGCGGAAAGCTCAACTGCCGGGATGATCTTGATCCCGTATCTTTCGCCGAGTATCAGAGCTCTGTTGGATGACGAGAGCGTGTCGTGATCTGTTATTGCAAGAACATCAAGCTGCATCCGCTTTGCCTGTGCTATCACTTCCTCTATTCCTAATGAACCGTCGGACAAAGTCGTATGACAATGAAGATCTCCTACCATTGGTGTTCCTCCTTAGAGATGCTGAACGAAAATTTACATAAAATTATTATACCATATATTGCGTTATAAAGCAATATGAAATCAACATTTTCTACAAAACATACAGACATCCGACGATCTCTTTGTATATTATTCCTTGCTTTCAGTCCAAAAGCTCTCTGAACCAGACCTTATTCACCTCGAATTCCTTGCCGTTGAGATATTCAAGGCAGCCGGCGTCGGTGGTAAAGGCAAATTTCAGCTTGTAGGCGTAAAGAGCCTGCGTCTTTATATTATACGCTCTGTTGACGGAGTTTATGCCGTACTTGCCGTCACCCAGCAGGGGATAGCCCTCATGGGCAAGGTGTGCCCTGATCTGATGCGTCCGGCCTGTGATAAGCTTGACATCGAGCAGGGCGATGTTTTTCTCTCTGGACTCTTTCAGTACCCGATAGTCGGTTATCATGGTCTTGCTGCCGGGGACTTGCTCCCGGTAGACCTTGACGGTGTTGTCGGCGCTGTTCTTGATGTGATAAGCTTTGAGCACAGCCTGTTTCCTCTCGGGTATGCCCACGGTGATGCAAAGGTATCGCTTTTCAAGCTCCCTGTCCTTGACCTTCTGATTGAGTATGCGAAGGCTCTCGGCGTTCTTGGCGCAGATGACTATGCCGCCGGTGTTCCTGTCGATACGGTTGCAGAGGGCGGGGACGAATGAGTTCTCAGCCTCCGGGGAATACTCTCCCTTATTATAAAGGTAGTGCAGTATTCGTCTGATAAGTGTATCACAAGAACCCCTGTCATCCTCATGGACGACAAGGCCGCATTTCTTATCCACAAGCAGGATGTTCTCATCCTCATAGACGATATCGAGGGATGTCGGTGCGCTGAGAAATCCCAGCGGGTCATCGGAACTGTCCTCAAAGAACTCGTCGTTGATATAAAGCTGCATTTTATCCCCTTCTATGAGCCTGTCGGATATGGCGCAGCGCTTTCCGTTTAGTTTGATTCTTTTAGAACGGATATACTTGTACATCAGGCTTTGGGGCAGCTTCGGCACGGCCTTGGTTATGAACTTGTCCACACGCTGTCCGGCGTCGTTGCCGTTTATGAGCAGCTCTTTCATATCTTCACTTCCCGTAAACAGTTCTATCTAAATTATTTTACATTATTTTACGCGGTTTTTCAAGTATTATTTGAAGTATATTTTGTAACAGTACTTTACATTTAAAATGATTTGATGTATAATATAGGAGGCACAAAACTATTGTTCGCTTTTTGGAGAGATCATTATGGACAAATTCAAGTTGGTTTCGGATTACAAGCTTTCGGGAGATCAGCCCGAGGCTGTGGATATGCTGGTCAAGGGGCTTGAAACGGGCATGAGGGAGCAGACCCTCCTCGGCGTCACCGGCTCGGGCAAGACCTTTACTATGGCTAACGTTATCGAGCGGGTGAACAGACCCACCCTTGTGCTTGCGCATAACAAGATACTTGCGGCACAGCTCTGTTCGGAGTTCAAGGAGTTCTTCCCGGATAATGCCGTGGAGTACTTTGTCTCCTATTACGACTACTATCAGCCGGAGGCATATGTCCCCAGCAAGGATATCTATATTGAAAAGGACTCGTCTATCAACGACGAGATCGACAAGCTCCGCCACTCGGCGACTACTGCGATAACCGAGCGCCGGGATGTTATCATCGTGGCGTCGGTCTCCTGTATCTATTCCCTCGGCGACCCCTCGGAGTACAAGTCAATGGTAGTCTCGATCCGCAAAGGCATGGAGAAATCGAGAGAAAAGCTGATCTCTGAGCTGGTGCTCATCCAGTACGAGCGAAACGACGTGAACTTCGTGCGAAACAAGTTCCGCGTGCGGGGCGATGTTGTTGAGATCTATCCCGCCAGCTCCACCGATACTATTATAAGAGTAGAGTTTTTCGGCGACGAGATCGACAGGATCTGCGAGGCCAATGTCATCACCGGAACTGTAATCAGGTATCTTAATCACGCCGCCATCTTCCCGGCGAGCCATTACATCGTTGGCAAAGAAAAGATGCACGACGCTATCGAGGAGATCAAGGAGGAGCTTGACGAGCGCATCAAGTATTTCAAGGACAGGGATATGCTCATTGAAGCCCAGCGCATCGCTCAGCGGACCAACTATGACATAGAAATGCTGGAGGAAGTCGGTTTCTGTTCCGGTATCGAAAACTACTCGCGTATCCTTGCAAGAAGGTCAAAGGGTGCTCCTCCTTTTACGCTGTTTGACTTTATGCCGGAGGACTTCCTGCTGCTGGTGGACGAGTCCCACGTTTCACTGCCTCAGGTCAGGGGTATGTATGCGGGAGACAGAGCAAGGAAAGAAACGCTGGTCAATTACGGTTTTCGCCTTCCCTCCGCCTTTGACAACAGACCCCTTCGGTTCGAGGAATTCTACAATAAGATCAATCAGGTGATCTTTGTATCGGCCACTCCCGGGCCTATCGAAAAGGAGAGATCGCAGCAGACCGTCGAGCAGGTCATCAGACCCACAGGACTGCTTGACCCTGTTGTTGAAGTGCGTCCCACCGAGGGTCAGATCGAGGATCTGATCTCCGAGATCAACAAGAGGATCGAAAAGGACGAGAGAGTTCTTGTTACCACTCTTACCAAGAAAATGGCAGAGGATCTTACCGGTTATCTGAAAGACTTCGGGATAAAAGTCCGGTATATGCACCATGATATAGATACCATAGAACGTATGGAGATAATCCGTGACCTCCGTCTGGGAGAGTTCGATGTGCTTGTGGGTATCAACCTGCTCCGTGAAGGTCTTGACCTGCCGGAGGTGTCCCTTGTTGCCATACTCGACGCTGATAAGGAGGGCTTCCTGCGTTCCGAGAGCTCCCTTGTGCAGACCATAGGCAGAGCCGCACGTAACGCCGAGGGCATGGTCATCATGTATGCCGATACCGTGACCCGCTCAATGGAGGCCGCGATCACCGAGACCCTTCGCCGCCGGCGCATACAGTCGGAGTTCAACGAGAAACACGGCATAGTTCCCAAGACTATAAAGAAGGATATCCGCGACGTCATTGAGATCTCCACAAAGGAAGAAGTGGAATACTCCGCGAGACAGAAGACCAAGCTCTCCAAACGCGAGACAGAACAGCTCATTGATAAGCTGACCAAGCAGATGAAAGAGGCCGCCAAGATGCTGGAATTCGAGCACGCCGCTTTCCTGCGTGACAAGATCGCTGAACTGAAGGGCGAAAAGAAATAAAAGTAAGGAGATATTTATGTCTGTAAATGAGATCGTTATTAAAGGTGCAAGGGAGCACAACCTGAAAAACATAGACCTGACCCTCCCCCGGGACAAGCTCATCGTTATGACCGGGCTTTCCGGGTCGGGAAAGTCATCCCTTGCTTTTGATACTATTTTTGCCGACGGTCAGAGGCGTTATATGGAGTCGCTGTCCTCCTATGCAAGACAGTTCCTGGGTCAGATGGAAAAGCCGGATGTGGATTCGATCAACGGCCTTTCGCCTGCCATTTCCATAGACCAGAAGACCACCTCAAAGAACCCGAGATCGACCGTCGGAACCGTGACTGAGATATACGACTATCTCCGACTGCTGTATGCGCGGATAGGAGTTGCTCACTGCCCTGTCTGCGGCAGGGAGATCAAGAGGCAGACAGTGGATCTCATCGTCGATCAGGTGATGCAGCTGCCCCAGGGCACCAAGATACAGCTCCTTGCCCCCATAGTCCGGGGACGCAAGGGCGAATACAGAAAAGAGCTCGAACAGGCGAGAAAGTCCGGCTATGTCCGTGCAAGGATCGACGGCATCGTATATGATCTTTCCGAGGACATCAAGATCAATAAGAATCAGAAGCACAACATCGAGATAGTGGTGGACAGACTGGTCATCAAGCCTGAGATCAAATCCCGCCTTACCGACAGCATCGAGACAGTGTCTCAGCTCACCGGGGGACTGGTGGGCGTTGACGTGACGGACGGAGAGCCTCTGCTGTTTTCGCAGAGCTACGCCTGCCCGGATCACGGTATTTCAATTGAAGAACTGGTGCCGAGGATGTTCTCCTTCAACAACCCCTTCGGCGCCTGCGAGAAGTGTACCGGCCTCGGAGTATACAAGAAGATCGACCCCGCTTTGATCATCCCCAACCCGGAGCTTTCGATCAATCAGGGCGCTATCAAGGCCAGCGGCTGGAACAGTCTTGATGAGAGCTCATTTGCCGCGGCGTATTACAAGGCTATCTCCGAGACCTACGGCATATCACTTGATGTACCGGTGAGAGAGCTTGACCAGGATGAGATAGATGTATTCCTCTACGGCACTCAGGGACAGAAACTTAAGATATCCCGAAGCAACGAGTATTTCAAGCATGAGTACGACTCAGCCTTTGAGGGGATCATTCCCAATCTGGAAAGAAGATACGCAGAAACAGCCAGCGACTGGGCAAGAGCCGAGATCGAACAGGTCATGAGCGACGAGCCCTGCCCCGAGTGTCACGGCAACAGGCTCAACCCTATAAGCCTGTCAGTCACCGTAGGCGGGAAGAACATTTCCGAGCTTTGCAAGCTGTCAATAACCGAGGCTCTTGATTTCTTTGATAAGCTTGCGCTCTCTGACAGGGATAAGATGATCGGCGAGAGGATAATCAAGGAGATCAGGGAGAGACTTGGTTTCCTCTCCAGCGTAGGCCTTGAATACCTGACCCTTGCAAGAGCCAGCAGCTCACTTTCCGGCGGTGAGAGCCAGCGCATCAGGCTTGCCACTCAGATCGGCTCTTATCTCATGGGAGTGCTGTATATCCTTGACGAGCCCTCGATAGGGCTTCACCAGCGGGACAACGACAAGCTTATAGCGACCCTTAAACGCCTCCGCGACCTCGGCAATACTCTTATTGTTGTAGAGCACGACGAGGACACAATGTACAATGCGGATTTCATAGTTGATGTTGGCCCCGGCGCCGGTATACACGGCGGCGAGATAGTCTGCACCGGAACTATCGACGATATCAAGGCCTGCGAAAACTCAGTTACAGGCCAGTATCTCAGCGGCAGAAAGAAGATACCCGTCCCCGAAAAGCGCCGTGAAGGCAACGGCAAAAAGCTGACTGTCAAGGGTGCGGCCCAGAACAATCTGCGTGATATCGACGTGGATATACCCCTCGGAAAATTCGTCTGCGTCACAGGCGTTTCAGGCAGCGGCAAGTCATCGCTGGTCAACGAGATCATTTACAAAGAGCTTGCGGGCAGACTGAACCGCGCCAAGATACGCTCCGGCAAGTTCAAGGATATCCTCGGCACCGAGAACCTTGATAAGGTCATAGCCATAGACCAGTCGCCCATAGGCAGAACGCCCCGCTCGAATCCCGCTACCTACACCGGGCTGTTCAACGATATCAGAGAGCTTTTCGCTCAGACCAACGACGCCAAGATGAAGGGTTACGGCCCCGGAAGATTCTCTTTCAACGTCAAGGGCGGACGCTGTGAAGCCTGTGAGGGCGACGGCATACTGAAAATTGAGATGCATTTCCTGCCGGACGTTTACGTCCCCTGCGAGGTCTGCAAGGGCAAACGCTACAACCGCGAGACCCTTGAAGTGAAATTCAAAGGCAAGAACATCTACGACGTGCTTGAAATGACCGTGGAGGAGGGCGTGAGCTTCTTTGCTAACCACGACAAGATCAAGCGCAAGCTCGAGACCCTCTACGAGGTCGGACTCGGGTATATCAAGATCGGTCAGCCGGCTACCACTCTTTCGGGAGGTGAGGCTCAGAGGGTGAAGCTCGCTACGGAGCTTTCAAAGAGATCCACCGGTAAGACCATATATATCCTGGACGAGCCTACCACCGGCCTGCACACTGCCGATGTCCACAAGCTGACGGACGTGCTTCAAAAGCTCTGCGATGCAGGAAACACGGTACTTGTCATCGAACATAACCTTGATGTCATCAAGACTGCCGATCACATCATCGACCTGGGCCCCGAGGGAGGCAATAAAGGCGGCATGATCGTGGCCGAAGGCACCCCCGAAGAAATAGCCGAATGTGAGCAGTCCTACACCGGGCAGTACCTGAAAAAAGTCTTGAAATAAGTCAAACGGGAGCGGAGAAATTCGCTTCCGTTTTTTGGTCAATCTGCATCTTGAAAAGGGATTGCAACTATGATATAATAAGCTTACATTTTCGCTTTTATCGGAGGTTCAAAAATGACCTATAAAATAGATTTTGACCATTGGGGTCGGTTCTTCAATGTGCCCTGCAGTATCGTTGACGAGCATCTTCGTCTTGCTGACGGAAACTACGTTAAAGTCCTGCTGTGCATCCTTTCCGGCAACAGCAATACTGCCGATACGGCAGAGCTGTCAAGGCTTTCGGGCGTAAAGGAAGCCGCCGTCAATGACGCTGTCCACTACTGGGCGAGTGTGGGCGTGCTGAGGGTGGAAGGTCTTCCGGCTGTGGAAAAGACTGAGGCTGTCCCGGCATCGGCGCCTGTGAAAGAACCACCTTTACAGCCCGAGCCAAAAGCAGAGCCTGTCCGCTCCGTCAGGTATTCCCCGAAGGACCTTGCCGAAAAGCTCAGTCAGAGCGAGGAGCTTCGGTATGTGGTCCATGAGTTTGAGAACATCAAGGGTACAGTCATCAAGAACAACGAGCTGCTTGGACTGATAAATCTGCTGGACTATTACGGCTTTGCTGCGCAGTCACTGCTGCTGATAATCGAGTACAGTCACAAGCTCGGCAAGGACAGCATCGCCTACATTGAGAAGATTGGCAAGGACTGGTTTGACAGGGGCATAGTTGACTATGCGGATGTTGAAGCGGAGATCATAAGGCAGTCCAAGATCAAGTCCTATGAGTACAAGGCTGTAAAGGCACTCGGCTTGAAGGGCAAGCCCTCCACACGTCAAGGGGAGGTCATTGCCTCCTGGCAGGAGAAAGGCATCAGCATCGAAATGCTGGATATCGCCTACGACAAGTGCATGGATTCTATCGGGGAGCCAAAATTCAACTACATAGCCTCTATTGTCAACAGCTGGTTCGACCAGGATATCAAGACCCCCGAGCAGGTCATCGAAAAGGATAAACAGTACAAGCCCAAGCACTACAAGAAAAACACCGGCAATACCGACACCTCATACGACCTTGACGAGTGGGAGAAATTCGCAATGAGCTTTGATCCCGAGAACGGAGGCAACAACAATGGCTAAATACAGCGAGAGCGTTTATTCAAGAGCCGGACAGGAACTGAGACGGCGCAAGCTTGAAGCTGAGGCAGAGACTAAGCGAAGAAAAGCAGAGCTTTTCGCACAGGATCCCGAGGTGGCTGCTATAAGCAAACAGCTTGAAGGTACCGCTAACGAGTATCTGAAAATAATACTCAACGGCGGCACGGAGCTTCATGACAACATCGAAAAGCTCAGGAAGAAAAGCACCGAACTGAGCAGTAAGCTCGGTTCAAAGCTCCAGGCTCTCACAGGAGACAGGGACTATTTCAAGACTGCATACACCTGCAGGGTCTGCGAGGATTCCGGCTACAAGGACGGGCTGCGCTGCAAGTGCTTTGAGGCGCTTTTGAAACAGTATGCCGCCGAAGAAATGGCTGAGAACTGCGGCATCAAGCTCAACGATTTTGCTGATTTCAAGCTTGACTATTATTCCGATGCCGCGGATGAAAATGTATCTCCCCGCGCCAGGATGAAGAAGACTTACGACTATTGCCGGAAGTACTCCGAGGGCTTTTCTCAGAACAGCCCCTCGCTGCTTTTCATCGGCAAGACCGGGTTGGGTAAAACATTTCTGTCCTCCTGCATCGCCAAGGAGGTAACGGAAAAGGGTATGAGCGTTGCTATCGGTCAGCTCGCAACCTTCCTCAGAAAAGTGGAGGACGAGCATTTTGGCAGGGCAGCAGGGAACACCCTCGATACGCTGATAGGCTGCGACCTGCTGATACTCGACGACCTCGGCTCGGAGTTTCAGTCGCAATTCACAGAATCGGCGCTCTATGAGATCATCAATGCCCGGCTCAACGCCCAGCGACCTACGATCATATCTACAAATCAGAGCATCAGCGAGCTGAATATGAACTATAACGAGCGCCTTGTCTCAAGGATAACCGGCAGCTATCTGCCTTTTATCTTCATCGGTAAGGACATCAGGCCGATGATAAGAAAATTTTAATATTTATATTGACATTAAGACATAAATATGTTATAATAATGTAAATTAGTCTAAAAGAGGTTCAGCTATGAATTGGGTTGAAATGGATATATACACTACCTCGAAGGGTATCGAACCGCTTACCGGGTCGCTGCTCGGCATGGGTATAAACGGCTTTGTCATCAAGGACAGTACCGATTTCGAGGAGTTTCTCAACGATAAAAGTGTAAACTGGGATTATATCGACGATGATCTTATGGGACTGAAAAACTGTGAGACCACCGTAACGGTTTACCTCCCGGAGAATGCCCAGGGGCTTGAAAATCTCGAGGCTGTAAAGGCCGAGCTCAAAGCTCTGAAATCGAGAGACCTTGACAGCTCATTCGGCAGACTCGAATACGAGCTGAAAAACGTAAAAGAAGAAGACTGGGCTAACAACTGGAAGCAATATTTCAAGCCTCTTACCGTCGGTGAGAAGCTGCTGATAAAGCCTTCCTGGGAGGAAGTGCCCGAGGGCGAGACCCGGACGATCCTCGAGATCGACCCTGCGTCAAGTTTCGGAACAGGACAGCACAACACCACACAGCTTTGTCTCGAACTGATCGAAAAGCATCTCAAAGCAGGGGACACGCTCCTTGATCTGGGCTGCGGCAGCGGCATACTCTCCATCGGTGCTGTACTTCTGGGGGCGTCGTCTGTAAAGGCAGTGGACATAGATCAGAATTCCGTGAACATCGCCCGGGAGAATGCGCTGAAAAACCATATCCCGAAGGAAACATATTCTGCTTACTGCGGGAACGTCATTGAGGACGAAAACCTTGTCAGACAGCTGGGCAGCGGGTATCAGGTGGTATGTGCCAACATCGTTGCCGATGTGCTGATAGCCATGAGCGAAAGGTTCAGGCATTTCACGGCGGATGGCGGCATACTTGTAGTATCGGGTATCATTGACAGCCGTAAAGATGAAGTGCTTGACGTTATCGGCTCCAAGGGTTTTGAGCTGATAGAGATAAGTGAAAAGGAGGACTGGGTAGCTGCGGCATTCAGAGCCTTGTGATATTCAAGAAAGGAGAAGTGATCATGCAGTTATTGTTTCTGATCATCAAACGAACAGAGCTGGTAGATGATATCATGAAAGCTCTTGCAGGTGCCGGCATCCACGGAGGTACTGTTATCGACAGCATGGGAATGGCAAAATCCATATCCTCAATGGACAATCTTCCGACCATAGGTCTGCTCAGAGAGATGCTTAAAGGCGAAGACCCCATGAAGAAGGGCAAAACGATCTTTGTTGCAGTCGAGGACGAGCTTGTGGAGACTGCCAAGAGCGTTATACTTAACATCACCGGTGATCTTACAAAGCCTAATGCCGGAGTCCTTTTCGGAGTGCCGATCACTTTTGCTCTCGGTATAAAATAATCGTAAATGTCCGCTGCTTTATTGCAGCGGATTTTTTTGTGAATTTTTCATATCAGGTATTGCTATTTCCGTTTGATGATGCTATAATAAAAAGAGCGTGTACATACGCTGTACATTTCCCGGTACAGACCGGATAAATCTAAACAGTTGGGAGTATTGCTATGAAAATGTTGGACACCATAGGATTTGTTGAAGAATTCGACAAGGAAGTCGGAGAGGCTATGGGCCTTGAGCTTGCCCGTCAGAGAAGGAACCTCGAGCTTATCGCCAGCGAGAATATCGTTTCCCCTGCAGTTATGGCTGCTATGGGTTCAGTGCTGACCAATAAGTATGCCGAGGGTTATCCCGCTAAGAGATACTACGGCGGCTGCGAGTGCGTTGACATCGTTGAGCAGATCGCTATCGACAGAGCCTGCAAGCTTTTCGGCGCCAAGTTCGCCAATGTTCAGCCCCATTCCGGCGCACAGGCCAATACAGCAGTATATTTTGCTTTGCTCAGCCTCGGCGATACCGTTATGGGTATGAGCCTTGACAACGGCGGACATCTTACTCACGGTTCCCCTGTAAACCTTTCCGGTAAGTATTTCAACTTTGTTCCCTATGGCGTTGACGACAACGGATACATCGACTACGATGCTATGGAAAAGCAGGCCAAGGAAGTTCAGCCCAAGCTGATCGTTGCAGGTGCCTCCGCTTATCCGAGAGCTATCGACTTCAAGCGCATCTCCGAGATCGCTAAGAGCGTCGGCGCTTTCTTCATGGTAGATATGGCACACATCGCCGGCCTTGTTGCTTCCGGTCAGCATGAGTCCCCCATGCCTTATGCTGATGTAGTTACCACCACCACCCACAAGACCCTCAGAGGTCCCCGCGGCGGTCTTATCCTCACCAATGATGAGGCCCTTGCCAAGAAGATCAACAGCGCTATTTTCCCCGGCACACAGGGCGGCCCTCTCATGCACGTTATCGCAGGCAAGGCTGTCTGTTTCGGCGAGGCTCTCAAGCCTGAGTTCAAGGCTTACGGCGAGCAGATCGTAAAGAACGCTCAGAGACTTGCCAAGGGTCTGCTCGATAAGGGCTTTGACCTTGTATCCGGCGGTACCGACAACCACCTGATGCTTGCCGACCTGAGACCCTTCAAGATCACCGGCAAGAAGCTCCAGAACGACCTTGACGAGGTATACATCACCGTCAACAAGAACGCTATCCCCAACGATCCTGAGAAGCCCTTCGTAACAAGCGGTGTCCGCATCGGTACTCCCGCAGTTACCACCAGAGGCCTTGTTGAGGAGGATATGGACGTTATCGCCGAGGCTATCTACCTTACCGCTGCCGATTTCGAGGCAAACAAGGAGAAGGCAAGAGAGCTCGTAAACGGTATCTGCAAGAAGTACCCCCTCTACGAGTAATCGCTTAAAACAACCATTTAAGCCCGTCATCTCGACGGGCTTATTTTTTGCTTCAAACTGTTGAAATCTGCCGAATGTTGTGCTATACTAAGTAAAGAATACCAAATCACAGGAGGCGCTTAAAATGAACGAACTGCTGCAGGAATTTATACTCGAGGAAGTCAATGCCGCGATCTACAATGAGCTCTGGAATTTCATCTCGTCTGATAACATCGTCAGGGGCACATTTGAGTGTTCGAGGTTTATCGTTATGAAGCTGGGCAACGACCAGTTTGTGATCTACCGTCATGTGCTCGGAATGCAGAATGTCAAGTGCAGAGATGCGATACTCATTGCCAAGACCTATTTGCTCAAAAAGATCAACAGCCGCGCCTATGAGCTGAGGCTGCCTGATATCCAGAACGTATTTGACTGAGGAGTGCTGACATGAATATCCCGCTTGCGGAAAAGATACGTCCCAAGTCTCTTGACGAGGTGGTGGGGCAGGAGCATCTGCTGGGCAAGGACAAGCCCCTGCGCCGGATAATCGAGAGCGGAAAGATCCCGAACATGATCTTCTACGGCTCATCCGGCATAGGCAAGACCACTGTTGCGCGTATCATAGCCGAGAACGCTCATATGACCATGCACAAGCTCAACGGCACCTCTGCCTCTATCAACGACATCAAGCAGATCGTAGCCGAGACCGAGACCCTCAGCGGTATCGGAGGCATCCTGCTTTATCTCGACGAGATCCAGTATCTCAACAAGAAACAGCAGCAATCCCTGCTGGAATACATCGAGAACGGCAGGATCACGCTTATCTCATCCACCACCGAGAATCCCTATTTCTATGTCTACAATGCAATAATCAGCCGCTCCACCGTTTTTGAGTTCAAGCCCCTTACCCCCGAGCAGATGATCCCTGCTGTCAGGAGAGCCTTTCAGGTCTGCGCCGACGATGCGGGTCTGAAGCTCCGGCTGGAGAACGGAGTATGCGAGTATATCGCCAGAGGCTGCGGCGGCGATGTGAGAAAGTCGATCAACACCGTTGAGCTGTGTACTCTCTCCGCCGACAACGACGGTGAAGCTCTTACGGTCAGGCTTGACAATGTCAAGCTGCTGACTCAGCGCAGCAATATGCACTACGACCGCGACGGTGACCAGCATTACGATATCCTTTCGGCCTTGCAGAAGTCTATCCGCGGCAGCGACGAGAATGCCGCCATACACTACGCCGCAAGACTTATTGAGGCAGGGGATATAATCTCACTTTCAAGGCGGCTGCTGGTCATAGCCTGCGAGGACGTGGGACTTGCCTATCCCCAGGCGATAACCATAGTCAAATCCTGTGTTGACGCCGCTATGCAGCTGGGTCTCCCTGAGGCGCGGATACCGCTGGCTGAGGCAGTGATACTCCTTGCCACCTCCCCCAAGTCAAACAGTTCCTACCTGGCTATGGATGCGGCCCTTGCGGATGTCAGAAGGGGAGGGTCGATGGATTTCCCCCGCCACTTGCAGAACAAGCACTTCGACGGCGAGGATGCATCGGTCAAGGGGCAGCATTACCTCTACCCCCACGATTATCCCAACCACTGGGTTCCGCAGCAGTATCTGCCTGACACCTTGAAGGACAGAGTGTATTACAAATTCGGCGAGAACAAGAACGAACAGCTCGCCAGGAAATACTGGGAAGCAGTCAAGAACAAGAAATAAGCTCAACAGCCGGCAGACGCATCTGCCGGCTGTTCTGTTTCAGAAGACCGCTTCGATCCTTTTGCGGGATGCGGGCGTCGAGTAGCACCAATTGCTTATGTGACCGCTGTCAATGAAGTATCTGAGCTTTGTATGTGTCAGTGCGCAGTCGAATGTATCTACAATGATGAGCTTGATCTTCATTTTGTCCGGCAGAATGGCCTTGATGAAAACGCTTGCAGTCTGTCCCGGTCTGATGCCTGTATGGGGCTCGGCAAGCCCGGCAAGGTTGGGAGCAAGCTCGATGAAAACTCCGTAGCTCTCGGAGGATCTGACGATCCCCCTGACTGTCTGACCTACCGAGAACAGATCCGCGTTCTGCTGCCAGGTACCCAGCAATTCTTTGTGGGTGAGAAGGATATGACCGTTTTCTCTGCCTTTTATAATAACGTTTATCTTCTGCCCGTTGACGAATCGGTCACCGGGGTGAGAGATCCTTGAGACCGAGATCGCATCTATCGGGACAAGGGAGGGGATCCCGCAGCCGATATCCACAAAGGCGCCGAATTTTTCCAGGTGAGTGACCCGGGCTCCGATGATGTCACCGCAGTTTAGCTTATTAACATACTGTTCAAGACATTCCTCCTGCGCTTCACGCCTTGAAAGCATGAAAACCGGGCCGTTTTCATTTTCTGTAATATTTGTTACCTTGAAGCAGACCGGCTTTCCGACCCTTGAAAGCAGCGCAATGTCCCTTGTTACGCCTTCTTTTATGCCTACGGCTCCTTCTTCGCGGCGGATGATGCCCTTTCCGCAGGGCAGATCTACGATAAGATCGTGCTCGCAGGTGCAGACTACTGCAACGGATTCAAGAATGAAACCTTTGGCCATTGCCTCCTCCATACCTTCGCGAGAGCTTGTAAAGCGCGTATTTTCGACGTTTCCGATCAGTTCGCCTTCCGGGAAATACCTGTTCATAAATGATTACCTCTTTCTTTTTTTGAAAATAGACGTGATTTTTGTAACATCGAACAATTCCTGCCCTTGCTTTGGGGCGTTGTTTTGTCTTTTATATACTATGAACTTGGAGGTTTGAATATGAATATCTGTAACTGATTCGTGAATTTTCACCTCGAAAATGTATAAAAAAATCAAAAGGGCTTGACAAAACCGGCTGATTGTGTTACAATCTTGTTGTCGGTTGTAATTAGTTTGTAACCTTTTTGGTTTAGTGATTACAAAACCGTACATAAAATCTTTAAATTTGAATATGCTTGTAATACAAGCAGGTAAAGAAAGGAAGTGCTTTGGCGGTTCATTGGCCTGAACCATTTGCCAAATTATTATGAACAGTACGAAGAGCGACACGATATCATTAGGTAGGAATATGATCAAAGGTTTTACAGTTATCATTGCTGTAGTTCTGATCTTTGCTTTTATGAGCACCGATCTCCGTGCATCGGCTGCGACCACAGTTACCAAGCTGAAGGCACCGACAATCGTTCCGGAGGTCAAGTATGACAGCGCAGAGACTCATCCGTATAACAAACAGACAAATACCATAATCGTTGACTGGAACGATGTAAAGAACGCTGCCAAGTATGAGCTTTACATCAAGGGCGGCAATTATGATAAGTACACAAAATATAAGACCGTTGCTTCCTCCAAGTGCACCGTTACCGGACTTACAAGATGCACCAACTACAAGTTCAAGGTAAGAGCAGTGAAGGGTTCCGTTAAGAGCGATTTCTCCGAGATCGTTACTATCAAGACCGCGAGAATGGACTATGACAAGGCCGGCTGGGAGGCTATGTGCCGCGTTATCACCCACGAGGTCGGCGGCATGGACGGCGACATCTGGGATAAGCCCATCGTTTACGCTGCTGACTGCATCGCAAACGCTTACACCTACGCAAAGTACACCAATCATCCTATCTGGACTCCTTACTTCAGAAAGTACAACTCCATTCAGCAGGTACTGTACACCAGCGGCGGATACATCTCCGATGCTGCTCTGACAAGAAGGGGAGTCACCTACTCCAAGGTCCCCGAGAAGGTTAAGCTGGCAGTTTACGGCGCTGTTTACTGCAAGGCTGCTTACAAGGGCATCAACAACAACTTCAGCATCTTCTGGTGGAGAAACACCAGTTATAGAGTTACGAGCAGCAACGTAAGCTACTGCTTCGCAATTCCCTGGGGCGGTTACGGCTGTTTCTACAATAAGTACTGGGCCTGATAAGCCTTGAAAGAACGGTTCTCTGCGAACCGTTCTTTTTTTGTTTTGGAGCTATTGACAAATCAGGCCAAAAGGGTTATAATGATATAGAATGTATATCTGTGTGCTGTGATATACTATATGTTGATGTGACTGCAAAGGAGCAGCTTATGGGAGACTGTGTAAACAACGGAGCAAATACTGATAGCGCCAGGAGTTTTCTTGAAGCTTATACCTTTCGTTTCAAGGCTGAGAACGGTCATGCTCCCCTTGCTTATGTCCATTCCTTTGGCTGTCAGCAGAACGTCTCCGACGGAGAGCGCCTTATGGGCAGACTCGCTGCCGTTGGGTATGAGTTTACAAAAGATACTGACTGTGCTGACCTGATAATCCTCAACACCTGCGCTGTCAGAGAGAATGCCGAGGACAGAGTTTTCGGCAACCTCGGTCAGCTTAAAAAGCTTAAACAGCACAAGCCTGACCTGGTCATCGGAGTATGCGGATGCATGGCTCAGCAGCAGCACGTCGCCGATAAGATCAAAGAGGCTTACAGGCACGTCGATCTTGTTTTCGGCACCTTCGCTTACAACGAGCTGTACGCTATGCTGTATGAAGTCCTCAACAGCCGAAAGCGCATTTTTGACCAGTCTGAGCGCCCTCTCGATATCGACGAAAAATTCGTCCAGCTCAGGGAAAACAAGGTCCAGGCCTTTGTCCCGATAATGTACGGCTGCAACAACTTCTGCACCTACTGCATCGTGCCCTACGTCCGGGGCAGAGAGCGGAGCCGTTCACCCGGTTCTGTGCTGAATGAAGTCAAAGAACTCGTTTCACAGGGCTACAAAGAGATAACTCTGCTGGGACAGAATGTAAACTCTTACAGCTACGGCTTCCCGGAGCTTCTCAGGAGCATAGATGCGATCGAGGGGGATTTCCGGATAAGGTTCATGAGCTCTCACCCAAAGGACGCCTCCCGCGACTTGATAGATACCATACTGTCATCCAAAAAGATCTGCAAGCAGCTTCATCTGCCTGTGCAGTCGGGGTGTGATCGGATACTCAAAGCCATGAACCGGCATTACACCGTTGAGCAGTATCTTGATATCGTAAACTACACCAGGGAGAAAAAGCCTGATTTCTCCTTTACCACCGATCTCATTGTGGGATTCCCCGGGGAGACCTATGAGGAATTCTGCATGACCAAAGACCTTATCAGGCAGGTCAGATACGATAACATCTATTCCTTCGTTTACTCAAAGCGGAGCGGCACAGTTGCCGCCGGGTTCGAGGACAGTATCTCCGACAAGCAGAAGGGTCTGTGGCTCAGAGAGCTGCTGCTCGAACAGCGGGAAACTTCCAGCCGATGGCTCGGACGTTTCGTCGGCAGGGTGTGCAGAGTGCTTGTTGAAGGCGAGGGCCGCACCGGCGAGGGATATCTTACCGGCAAGAACGATGAAGGCATAATAGTTGAATTCAAAGGCGATATCAGCCTTAAAGGACAGTTTGCCGAGATAAAGATCACAAAGGCCATGAACTGGGCTTTGTCCGGCGAGCTTGTATAATATAACAACAGAACAGGAGTAATCACTATGAGCGCGATCGATAACGCAAGACAGCTCGGACTTGCTATCCAGCAGGACGAGGTCTATCTGAGATTCCAGGAGGCAAGCAAGGCCTCCGATACCGACAGCGAGCTGCAAAGCAAGATAGGCGAGTTCAACACCATGAGAATGGAGCTTTCTTCCGAGCTTCACAAGGACGAGAGCGAAAGAGACGCCGAAAAAATGGTCTCTCTTGAGAACGACATCAAGGCAGTCTACGACGAGATCATGGCTATGCCCAATATGATCGCCTACAACGAGGCCAAGGCAGCCCTTGACGATCTTATCAATTCCATCAACTTTGTTATCTCCGTGTCGGTCAACGGCGGCGACCCGCTCAATTGTCCCGACCACGCTCCCTCCGGCTGCGGCGGAAGCTGTTCTACCTGCGGCGGCTGCGGCTGATATTAGTCTGAATATAGAACAGGAGTATTTCAGATGCTGCTTTTAAAGGACGTTGACGTAAATAAGCTGTCACCGATGATGAGGCTGTATTTCGACACCAAGATGAAATACCGCAAGCATATACTGTTTTACCGTCTCGGCGACTTTTATGAGATGTTTTTTGATGACGCTCTGCTTGTATCGCGTGAGCTTGAACTGACCCTCACCGGACGTGACTGCGGGCTCGATGAAAGAGCTCCTATGTGCGGTGTGCCTTTTCATGCCTGCGAGATCTACATAAAGAAACTGGTGGATAAGGGCTACATGGTGGCTATCTGTGAGCAGACCGCCGACCCCGCCGAGTGCAAGGGGCTCGTTCCCAGGGAAGTCATCCGCGTTGTCACTCCCGGTACTCTCATCGAAAGCAGTATGCTCGACGAGACCTCCAACAATTATCTGTGCTCCTTCTATGCAAAAAACAAGGAAGCCTCCATGTGCATCGCCGACATATCCACCGGCGAGGTGCACCTGTTTGATTTCTCCGGCAAGGAGCTTGCCAACAGCGCCGTCAACGAGCTTGCACGCTTCATGCCTGTGGAGATACTGATAAACGACGGCTTTCTCTCCTACAAGGAGATCGGGGAATTTGTAAAGCAGAAGCTCAAGTCCTCCGTTCAGCTCCTTGACGAAAGCGACTTTTCACCGCTGATACATACCGACGAGGTGCTCAGCCAGTTCTCGGCACCCAGTCTTGATTCTTTGGGACTCAAAGAGAACACCAACGCACTTTTTGCAGTCTGCGGACTGTTCGGATATATCCACGAGGCACAGAAGGCTCTTGTGGGACGTTTCTCCAATATAATCAGACACGACTGCGACCCGATAATGACTATCGGCTATACCGCAAGGCGCAACCTCGAGCTCACCGAGACCCTCCGCAACAAGGAGCGCAAGGGCTCTCTGATCTGGGTGCTCGACCACACCAAGACCTCTATGGGCAAGAGAATGCTCAAATCCTATATCGAGCAGCCCCTTGTTAATCCCACAAGGATCATCGACCGCCTCAATGCGGTGGAGCAGCTCGTTTCGTCGCCGGTGGAGCTGGACGAGCTCACAGAAGTGCTGTCGGGTGTCTATGACCTTGAACGTCTCATGACGAGGGTAATGTACAAGACGGCTACTCCGAGGGATCTGAAATCTCTGTCGCTGACGGCTTTGAAGCTGCCGGTGCTCAAAGAGATACTGGGAGGATTCAGCTCCAAGCTGCTCACAAAGCTCAACAGCAAGATATCCACCATCGACGCTATCTCAAATCTTATAGAGAACGCCCTTGTGGATGAGCCTCCTGCCAACGTCAAGGACGGCGGCGTCATCAAGGACGGCTTCAACGAACAGCTTGACGGCCTTCGCAACATCATCTCCGGCGGAAAGAGCATCATCGACGATATCGCCGAGCGTGAAAAGCAGAAGACGGGCATCAAGAACCTGAAAATAGGTTACAACCGGGTCTTCGGTTACTATATCGAGGTCACGAGATCATACTATGACCTGATCCCGGATTCATATATCAGAAAGCAGACCCTTGCCAACTGTGAGCGGTTCATCACCGAGGAGCTGAAAGTCGCCGAGAACACTATCCTCGGCGCCAGCGAGAAAGTACTGAACCTTGAGCAGGAGATTTTCATCGAGCTGAGAGAGTTCATCGGAACTCAGCTCAGGCTCGTCCAGGAGACGGCGGTGGCTGTTGCCGAGGTGGATGTACTCGGTTCTTTTGCCAAGTCTGCTATCAGGAACAACTATTCCAAGCCCGATATCGCCATTGACGGCACTATCGAGATCAAGGACGGCCGCCACCCTGTGGTAGAGCTGATGCAGGAGAGCGAGGTCTTCGTTCCTAACGACACATACCTCGACCTGACCAGCAACCGCATGGCAGTCATAACCGGCCCCAATATGTCCGGTAAATCCACATATATGCGTCAGGTGGCGCTCATAACCCTTATGGCGCAGATAGGCTCCTTCGTTCCCGCGAAGTATGCGCGGATCTCGGTGGTGGATCAGATATTCACCAGGATCGGCGCCTCCGACGACCTTACTGCCGGACAGTCCACCTTCATGGTTGAGATGAGCGAGGTAGCTGATATCGTCAAGCACGCCACCCACAACAGTCTTGTTATCCTCGACGAGGTCGGCAGAGGCACATCGACCTTCGACGGCATTAGCATTGCGAGAGCTGTTTCGGAGTACATCTGCACCTCAAAGAGCCTCGGCTGCAAAACGCTGTTTGCCACACATTATCACGAACTGATATCTCTCGAAAATGAGCTTGAAGGGGTCAGGAATTTCTCCGTTGCCGTCAAGCGCAGCGGCGACACTATCAAGTTCCTGCGGAAGATCGTCCCCGGCGGCGTTGACGAGAGCTACGGCATAGAAGTTGCAAAGCTTGCAGGTCTTCCAAAGAAGATAATTGACAAGGCCAAGGTGCTGCTTGCCGAAATGGAGGAGGAAAGCGCCAAAGCCAAGGCAGCTGTTGCCAAGGTCGATGACGGGCAGATATCCTTCCAGAAGATAGGCGGTGACCTTATTGCAGATAAGCTGCGCCGCACCAATATAGATGAAATGAACGACAGCGAGCTCAGGCAGTTCGTCACCGAGCTTTTGCAGTATTTGTAAAATAGACTGGAGCTTTTATGGCACATATTCAGGTTTTAAGTAAAGAAGTATCCGAGCTTATCGCTGCCGGCGAGGTCATAGACCGCCCGGCTTCGGTCATCAAGGAGCTGCTTGAAAACGCTATTGATGCCAATGCAAGCGTTATCACCGTCGAGATCAAAAACGGCGGACGCACCTATATCCGCGTTACTGACAACGGCAAGGGCATAGCTGCCGAGGACATATCCAAGGCTTTCCTGCGCCACGCCACCAGCAAGATAGTGACCAAGGAAGACCTTGTGGGCATAGTTACCCTCGGTTTCCGGGGCGAGGCGCTTGCATCCATAAGCGCCGTTTCAAGGGTGGATGTGCTGACCAAGCCAAAAGACGATATGTTCGGCACCCACTATATCATCGAGGGCTGCGAGGAAAAGCTCTGCGAGCAGAGCGGCTGTCCCGACGGCACTACTTTTGTAGTCCGGGATATCTTTTATAACGTTCCCGCGAGGCTGAAATTCCTAAAAAAGGACACCTCTGAGGGCAATAACGTGGCTGGGCTGGTCTCAAAGCTTGCCCTGTCCCACCCCGAGATATCATTCAAGTTCATCCGTGACAATAATCCCGAGCTTATCACTGCCGGCGACGGCAAGCTCTACTCGTCGATCAATTCTGTATTCGGACGGGAGTTCGCCGCATCGCTCATCCCGGTGGATTCTACCTGGAACGGCATCAGGGTCAGCGGATACATCGTCAGGCCCCTTTGGGGCAGACCCAACCGGAAATTTCAGAACTTCTTTGTAAACGGCAGATTCGTCAAATCCAAGACTTGCTGCGGCGCTCTTGAAGAAGGCTACCGCAACAAGATCATGGTGGGCAAGTTCCCGGCCTGTGTGCTGAATATCGAATCTCCGCCGGAGATAGTTGACGTCAATGTCCACCCCACCAAGATAGAGGTCAGGTTCTCCGATGACAAGATGATCTATGAGGCTGTGTATTTCGCAGTCAAGGACGCACTTCTCAAAGATGACAAGCCTGTGGACATGACACTTGACAAGAAGCGCCATTTCACCGACAGGCAGCTCTATGATCTTCCTCCGAAGTCTCAGGGCGAGCAGCTGAAATTCATAACAGTTGAGGATAAGCCGGCTTCACCGGTTGCACCTGCTGCACCTGCTGCGCCGAAAGAGGCGGAAAGACCTGCTGTGAAGATCACTCCTCCCACCCTTTCAAAGGCGCCCGTGGAGAAACCTCAAAAAGTTGATAACCCTGCCGGAGAAGATCTGTTCCTTAAATCTCTCATGGAGGATATGAAAGCTCAGACAAAGGCTGAAACGCCTGCTGCCGTTGAGACAGCTCCTATGCCGGATGACAATGATGCGCCGCTGCACTATGACGATTCCGCAGTAACCGAGGGGGACAGCGTTACCGCCGAGCAGGAGATCATCGAACAGATCCAGGATTTCAAATACATCTCCAACGCAAGCTTCGAGCGTCGAAGCGAGATAGTTGCCGAAAGCTACAAGGAACCTGTTAAGCCGGTAGTGATCGGTGAGCTGTTCAAGACCTACATCGTGGCGCAGGCCGGCGACGAGATGCTGCTTTTCGACAAGCACGCCTCCCACGAGAGGTATCTTTTCGAGAAGATCAAGGACAACGCCAAGGAGCTTGACACGCAGATGTTCTTAGAGCCTGTATATGTCATGCTTTCCTATGATGAATACGACGCCCTCTCAGCAAATGTTGAGGCTGTGAACAAGCTTGGATTTGCGGTCGAGCCCGATGTTGCACCCAATGTGGCCGTCAGGGGAGTGCCGATCATCCTCGGCGACGAGAATCCCACCGATATAATCACTATGCTTGCCAAGAATTTCATCGACTGCAAGCACGACCCGCAGCTGGAGATCTTCGACGAGCTGCTTCATTCCATTGCCTGCAAGGCCGCCATAAAGGCCAACGACGACTCCGATATTCTGGAGCTGCAAGCCCTTGTGAACAACGTCTACGGCAACGACGAGATAAGATACTGCCCCCACGGCAGACCGATAATGATACGGCTGAAAAAGCGCGACCTTGAAAAGCAGTTTCGGCGTGTCTTCTGAGAATACTTGAAACGGAGCATTGAACTATGGCAGACAGGATACCGATAATAGTTGTTGCCGGGCCTACTGCCTCCGGAAAGACCGCCCTTGCTGTGGAGCTTGCTTCACTTTACAACGGCGAGGTGGTCTCTGCTGATTCTATGCAGATATACAAGGGACTTTCAGTCGCAACTGCCAAGCCCACGCAACAGGAAATGAAGGGCATCCCTCATCACCTGATAGGTTTTCTCGAGCCGCATCAGACCTTCAGCGTGGCGGATTACGTTAAGCTTGCAAGAGAGTGCATCGACGATATCAGATCAAGGGGCAAAATGCCGATCATCTGCGGCGGCACCGGGCTTTATATCAGCTCGCTTATCGACAACGTTAGGTTTGACGATTCGGTGAGCAGCTCCGAGAAACGTGCCGAGCTGCGGGGTTATGCCGAGACCTTCGGCAATCATTCCCTTTGGAAGCGGCTTTCTGCTATCGACCCCGAGACTGCCGCCGAGCTCCATGAGAATAATCTCAACCGGGTCATCAGAGCCATTGAGGTCTATGAGCTGACCGGAAAGCCCATATCCCAGCTCAAACGCGAGAGCAGGGCAGAGGAGTCGCCCTATGCCGCCTGCATCATCGGGATAGGCTTTGAGGACAGGCAGAACCTTTACGACAGGATAAACCGCCGGGTAGATGTCATGGTGGAAAACGGCCTTGTCGAAGAGGTCAGGGCATTCTATGACAGGTATGAGCCTGTTACCGCCTATCAGGCTATCGGCTACAAGGAGCTTATCCCCTATTTCAAGGGCGAGACCTCTCTTGACGAGGCTATCGACAGGATCAAGCTCGAAACGAGGCATTACGCCAAAAGACAGCTCACATGGTTTAGACGAGTTGACGGAATTAATTGGGTATATGCGGATAAAAATGTAGATTGTAAAAATTTTCTGAAAAATGTTCAAAATATTGTAGCCAAATCCGGAATCATGTGTTATAATATAAGGTGATATGAAAATAGAGAGAACCTTTGTGTTTTAACAAGGAGTGAATTGTTTTATGAATAAGAATTTGAATTTGCAGGATGTCTTTCTTAATCAGGCAAGAAAAGAGAAGATAGCGGTCACAGTCTTTCTGATGAACGGCTATCAGTTCAAGGGCATTGTAAAGGGCTTTGACAGCTACATCGTTATCCTCGACTGCGACGGAAAACAGAATGTAGTTTACAAGCACGCCATCTCGACTATTTCTCCCGTAAGGCAGATCAATATACTCGAAGCAGGCAATCAGCAGGACTAACAGAGGCTCAGAATGAATACACTGACTACCAAGGCGCTCATCGTGCTGCTTTCGGTGTTCATCCTGCTTATGGTCGGAAGTCAGATCTATTACAGGCTCAATGACAGACACAAGACCGAAGAAGCGGTGCTCTGTAATATCAACGAGAACGTACCCTTCAAGGGAGTCGTCGTCAGGAATGAGAAAGTCATAACCTCCTCAGTCAAGGGAGTATATGAGTATCTTTATGCTAACGGCAGCAAGGTCGCTTCCGGGAGCCATATCGCAAATGTATATCCCGATGAGCAGTCACTTATAGATAAAAAGAATGCCGATAACTACTCGGCAAGGGCTCAGGCGCTTGAAAACGCCCAGAACCCCGGCAATTCCCAGTATGTTCAGCCCGACACCCTTAACGGGCGCATAGATTCGGAGTATAAAAAGCTTATGTATTCGCTGATCTCCGGCGACAGGAGCGGCTATGAAGCCTCCTCCGACGAGCTTTTCTCCAAGCTGAACATCTACAATGTTATCACCAATCAGTCCAGCAGCTACACCAAAGAGATCAACGAGCTCAAAAGCAAGTCTTCGGAGCTTTCAAAGGGTGAAAGCAGCGTAAAGACTGTGTCGATCGAAGAATCGGGATATTTCGTTTCTTACTGCGACGGTTACGAGACCTCTCTTTCCCCTGATAATCTTGAAAGGCTCAGCCGCAGCGATGTTGAAGCTATCATCAGCGGCAGCAGTAAGCATGAAGTTCCTGAGAATGCCATAGGCAAGGTCTTCGACGATTACTCCTGTTATATAGCTGCTGTTCTTCCTAAGGACAAGCGTATCTCCGTGGGCGAGTATCTTAACATAAGACTCGGGAATTCGGATAATATGTACAGCGTCAGAGTTGAGCACGTCGGTGATCCCGATGAGGAGAACCGCTGCGTGACCGTGATGACCTGCAACAGGCTCGATTCGGATATAGCCCAGTCAAGGGTGCTTTCCTTTGAGCTGGTGTTTGACGAGTATCAGGGGATCAAGGTGCCCAGAGACGCTATCCGTTTTAAGAACAACAACGAAAAGGGCGTATACGTCATCCTCGGCAACGAAGTCACCTTTAAGCTGATAGATGTTATTTACGAAGGGACCGATTTTGTGGTTTCCAGAAATACCTCTGACGCCAAGCATCTTCTGCTCTACGATCAGATCTTATTGGAGGCGGTATCTAATCAAGATGGAACAGATGAATCAGACGGATCTGCAAGCGACGATCCCACCGGAGTTTCAGACGATACTGGAGAATCTGAAGGAGATCCGGTATAATGTTTCTGAGGCAGCTGCCAAGTACAGAGCTGCCGGGGACGAGGTAAAGATCATGGCTGTCACAAAGACTGTGGCTCCCGAAAAGATCAATTTTGCAGTCTCTCAGGGTATCACCCTGCTGGGTGAGAACCGGGTCCAGGAGTATCTCTCCAAGAAGGACAGCTATGACAAGAATGCCGAAGTACATATGATAGGGCATTTGCAGACCAACAAGGTCAAGTATATAATCAACGATGTCTCGCTTATCCAGTCGGTGGACAGCTTCAAGCTTGCCGCTGAGATAAACAGGCTTGCCGAGAAGAACAGCCGCAGCATGGATGTGCTGCTTGAGGTGAATATCGGCGACGAGGCAAGCAAGAGCGGCACCGACAAGGGCTCAGTCATTGAGCTTGCGTCGCAGATGCAGGAGCTGGGCTCGGTGCGCATCAGGGGACTTATGGCTATCCCACCCATAGGTGCGGATGAAAAGGTCTTCGCCGAGATGAACGAGCTGTATATGAAGCTGAAAGAGGCAAAGCTTCCCAATGTCAGCGCCGACATCCTTTCAATGGGTATGTCCGGGGATTACCAGCTTGCCATCAAGCACGGCTCTACGCTTGTAAGAATAGGAACAAAGCTCTTTGGAGCAAGAAATTATATGGAGGTTTAAACAATGAGTGTGATCCAGGGGTTCAAAAATATCTTCACAGGTTATGATGATGACGAAGAAGAAGAAGAGGAGGAGTATAGATCCGTGTACGAAGATAACAGAAACAAGAAAGCCGCTGCTCCGCAGCCCACACCGCAGCCCAAGCCCGAGCCTTCCAAGCCCGCATATTCGCGTGCTCCCGCTAATGATTATGAAAGCTCGCTGAAGATCGTTCTCGCAAGACCCGAGAAGTATTCTGAGGTCACTGAGATCGGTAATGATATAAACAGCAAGAAGACCGTTCTGCTCAATCTTGAGAATGTCAAGAGCGACGATGCCAAGAGGATCCTGGACTTCATCTCCGGCGTAGCTTATGCCAACGATGCCAAGATCAAGATGATGGCTCAGAAGACCTTTGCCATTATCCCCAGCAACGTTCAGTTCGTCGGTGACGATCTCATGAGCGAGCTCGAAAGCAACGGTTACAGCTTCTGATGACTGACAGCCTGTCTTTTTTGGGTCAGCTGTCCCGTGAGGACAAACTCCTTGCGGGACGTGTCCTTGACAGCGTTGAAGCATCCGGGGAAAAATATATAAATAAGTACACCTTCTTTCTCGACGAGCACCAGAAAGCCCTGTGCCAAAAGGTGCTTGCTTCGGTGTGCTGTGATAATTATATGTTTTACGGCGGATATGAAGGAGCGCAGAGAACTGTTCTCGGTATATTCGAGCCCTATTCTGAACCGGTGCCGGATGCATTCCCTTTGAAGGCTGTCTGCTTTTCCTTTCGTAAAGAAGACAATCTCACTCACAGGGATTTCCTGGGCTGTATCATGTCTCTCGGTGTCGAGAGAGATACGGTGGGAGATATCCTTGTATCGGAGGGCAGCGCCGTGGTGTTCGTGTACGATACTGTTTACAGCGACGTATCTGCACTTGAAAGGATCGGCAGAGTAGGCGTAAAGACCGGCGGAGATCTGAGCAGCTTTTCATTTCCGGAACAGAAATATATTTCAGCAGAAGGCACTGTTGCATCTATGAGGATCGACAGTGTGCTTGCTGTTGCTTTGCGTCTGTCAAGGGAAAAGTCAGCTGCTCTTATCAGGAGCGGAGCTGTGCAGCTCAACTATGTAGTTCTCACCGGGACTGATGCCGGAGTGTCCGAGGGAGATATAATCTCTGCCAAGGGCTACGGGAAATTCATAGTCAGAAGCGTCGGCTCAGCCACTAAAAAAGGCAGGATACATATAACAGTAGACAAATATATTTAGGAGGTCATTACTATGTTGACAGCATCGAATATCAAAACCAGGACTTTTTCTTCCTCTAAGGCTGGGTATGATCCCGAGGAGGTAAGAGATTTCCTTGAAGACGTAGCCAGAGACTATCAGGCTGCAATAAATGCCAAAGAGGAAAGCGATGCTAAGATCGCCGAGCTCGAAGCTCAGATCAGCCAGTACAAGGAAGACGAGGAGGCTATCAAGAGCTCTCTCGTTATCGCTAACAGAGAATCCAACAAGATCATCAACGAGGCCAAGGCCCAGGCAAGGGATATGATTGAATCCGCCAAGTCGGAGCAGGTAAGACTTTCCGAGCAGAGCGTTGCCGAGTGCGAGAGGATCATCAAGGAGCACCGTGAGAGATGCGCCGAGATCATGAAGCAGGATACTGAGAACACTCAGCGCAAGATGCAGGAAAACAGAGAGGCATTCCTCGCCGAGAAGGCTCGTCTCGAGGAACTCAAGCGCGAGGTAACTCTGTTCAAGGCAGAGCTTCTGCCTCTGTATCAGAAGCAGCTTGCTCTCATCATGCAGCTTCCCGAGGCTGATCTTGATGACGAGGACGAGGAAGAAGCAGAGCCCGAGGCAGTAGAGGAAGCTCCTGCCGAGGCAGAGGAGACCGTTGACGAGGCTGCCGAGGAGGCTGCAAGGATCGCTGCCGAAAAGGAGGCAGCTGCCAAGGCTGAGAAAGAGCATATAGACAAGATACTCAATACCGGCTCCTTTGAGCCTGTTATCCCTAAAGAGAATCTCCAGGATCTGAAATTCGGCAAAAATAATTAATCGTTAGGAGCATGATCAAATGTCACAGGATTATAACAAGACGCTTAATCTTCCGGTAACTGATTTCCCCATGAGAGGAAATCTTCCCAAAAGAGAGCCGGATGCTATCAAGAAATGGGACGAGGACAAGCTTTACAACAAGATCCTCGAGAGAAATCAGGGTAAGCCTACCTACATCCTCCATGACGGCCCTCCCTATGCCAACGGCGATATCCACCTGGGTACTGCCCTTAACAAGGTACTCAAGGATATTATCGTAAAGTACAAGAACATGAGCGGTTTCTGCTCGAATTATGTTCCTGGCTGGGACACTCACGGACTTCCCATTGAGC
This sequence comes from Ruminococcus sp., assembly GCA_017529875.1. Taxonomy (GTDB): domain Bacteria; phylum Bacillota; class Clostridia; order Oscillospirales; family Ruminococcaceae; genus FB2012. Next base: position 46,810 of record JAFXNC010000034.1, read on the forward strand.
TCAAAGCCATGAAAAAGATAGGCGTTGAGAACGGCGCTATCCCTCCGGTAGAGCTGAGAAAGCACTGCCGGGAGTTCGCTCTGTCCTATGTTGACATACAGAGAGAGCAGTTCAAGCGTCTTGGCGTCCTGGGTGACTTTGACGATCCTTACCTCACCTTGAAGCCCGAATTCGAGGCAAGACAGGTCAAGGTCTTCGGTGAAATGGCCAAGAGAGGCTATATCTACAAGGGCCTTAAACCTGTATACTGGTGCCCCGAGTGCCAGACTGCGCTGGCAGAGGCTGAGATCGAGTATCAGGATGATCCCTGCGTTTCTATCTATGTTAAGTTCAAGGTGATCGATGACAAGGGGCTGCTCGCACCCCTCGGTCTCGATATGGATAACACTTATTTTGTTATCTGGACTACCACTACCTGGACCCTTCCCGGCAACGTTGCTATCTGCCTCGGTCCCGACTATGACTATACCGTAGTCAAGGCCAACGGCGAGAACTACATCATGGCCGAGTATCTCGTTCCCGAGACTATGGCTAAGGCCGGTATCACCGAGTATGAGACTGTCGGCTGCTTCAAGGGCTCTGAGCTTGAATACTGCAAGGCTCAGCATCCCTTCATGGACAGATACTCCCTCGTTATCGTGGGCGACCATGTTACCCTTGAAAGCGGTACCGGCTGCGTTCATACCGCTCCCGGCTACGGCGTTGACGACTTTGAGGTCTGCAAGAAGTACGACGAACTGCCTATCGTAGTAGGCGTAAACGGCAAGGGCGTTCTGACTGAGGAATCCGGTATGTTCGCAGGCCTTTCCACCTCCGATGCTCACGCTGTTATCTCCAAGCACATGACCGAGACCGGCAATCTTCTCGCCTCCGAGAAGATCGTTCACCAGTATCCTCACTGCTGGAGATGTAAGTCTCCTATACTGTTCAGAGCTACTGACCAGTGGTTCTGCTCTGTAAACAACTTCAAGGATGAGGCTATCAAGGCTATCGAGTCTGTAAACTGGATCCCCGGCTGGGGCGAGGAGCGTATCAAGGGTATGGTTCGTGACCGTTCCGACTGGTGTATTTCCCGTCAGAGAACATGGGGCGTACCTATCCCCATCATATACTGCAAGGACTGCGGCAAGCCCATCGTAAACGAGGCTACTATCGAGGCTATCTCCGAGCTGTTCCGCAAGGAGGGCTCCGACGCCTGGTATATCCGCGACCTGAAAGAGTTCATCCCCGAGAGCGTCAAGTGCGAATGCGGCTGCGGCGAGTTCGTTAAGGAAATGGACATCATGGACGTATGGTTCGACAGCGGCTGTACTCATGCCGGTGTCGTATCAGAGAGAGAAGACCTTTCCTTCCCCGCTGACCTCTATCTTGAGGGCGCCGACCAGTACAGAGGCTGGTTCCAGTCCTCGCTGCTGACCTCCGTTGTTGTAAACGGCTGTGCTCCCTACAAGGCAGTCTGCACACACGGCTGGGTAGTTGACGGACAGGGCAGAACAATGCACAAGTCCCTGGGCAACGGCATCGACCCCAAGGATATCACCGATAAATACGGCGCTGATATCCTGAGACTGTGGGTAGCGTCCTCCGATTATCATTCCGATATCAGGATCTCCAAGGATATCCTTGCGCAGCTTTCCGACTCCTACAAGAAGATCAGGAACACCGCAAGATTCATCCTCGGCAACCTCACCGAGTTCGATGTAAACAAGGACATGGTATCCGATGACGAGCTGTTTGAGATCGATAAGCTGGCTCTTATCAAGCTCGACGAGCTCATCGACAAGGTCAACGCCGCTTATGACGTGTTCGACTATCATATCGTATTCCATGCTATCCATAACTTCTGCGTTATAGATATGTCCAACTACTATCTTGACGTTATCAAGGACAGACTGTACTGCGACAAGGCAGGCTCTCTCTCCAGAAGATCCGCTCAGACTGCGATCTACAAGATCCTTTCTGCGATCGCTCGTCTTGTGGCTCCTATCCTCTCCTTTACTGCCGACGAGATCTGGGGCTTCATGCCTCATACCGAGGGCGACGTTCCCGATAGCATTTTCCTCAACGATATGCCCGTAAAGAGCGGCCTTAAGGCCGACAGCGCTTTCACTGAGAAGTGGGCTCTTATCTCCGCGGTAAGAGAAGACGCCAAGAAGGCTCTCGAGCTCAAGAGAGCTGACAAGGTCATCGGCGCATCCCTCGAGGCCAGCGTTACGATCTATTCTGACACTATGCTGGATGCTGTAAAGGCTCTGACTGATGAGCTTAAAACTGCACTGATCGTGTCCGAGGTCAAGGCTGAGACCGGTGCAGACAAGGGCGAATTCAAGGGCGACCTCGAAGGCGTCTCCTTCACCGTAAGCAAGGCGCAGGGCGAGAAGTGCGAAAGATGCTGGTCATACGATCATTCCGTAGGTCAGGATCCCGATCATCCCACTCTCTGCGCAAGATGCTGCAAGTCAATATTCTGAATCATAAAACAGCCGGGGCTCTGTAAATAATGCAGAGCCTTTAGGCAGTTATAAAGGAAATAACAAAATGTACGTGTTTTCATTGGTGCTGATAGTGATACTGACCGTTGCAGATCAGCTCATCAAGCTTGCCGTGGTCAACGGCATCGAGGTGGGCGAGGTCATCAGGGTCATTCATTTCGGCGATTTTGAAGTCTTCAACCTGACCCATATCACCAACAAGGGCGCTGCCTGGAGCATGATGGAGGGCAAGACCTGGTTTCTGGTTGGTTTTCCCATAGTCGTGATACTCGGCGGGTGCGTTTATATGTATTTCAAGCGCAGCGACAGCAAGCTGCTGCTCGTTTCCCTTGCCATGATGATAGCAGGGGGCATCGGCAACCTTATTGACCGCATCAGGCTTGGAGAGGTCGTAGATTATATACGGTTCGAGCCTATCAATTTCCCGGTGTTCAACTTCGCGGATATCTGCGTCGTAGTGGGAGTTATAATGCTTGCAGTGTATTTCATCTTCTTTGATAAGTCCTCAGACAAGCCTAAAGAGGCGCCTGAAACTACCGGTACCGATGAAACGCCTGTGACCGTCGAAGCATCCGCAGAAAACGGAGAACCAAGCGATGAATGAACTACTGCTTACTGCGGGTGATGACTGCAAGGGTGAAAGACTTGACAAGTGGATAGCCGACAACTGCGAGGAGCTTTCAAGGAGCTCAGTCACCAAGCTTATCGAAAGCGGGAGCGTCACGGTCAACGGAGCCGCACCTGCCAAGAATTATAAGCTTCGGGGCGGTGAACAGATCACGGTTATGATACCCGATCCGGAGCCTCTTGACGTTGTGGCGCAGGATATCCCCATTGATATCGTCTATGAAGACGATGATCTGCTGGTGGTGAACAAGCCCAAAGGCATGGTCGTCCACCCGGCAGCCGGGAATCCCGACGGTACCCTCGTTAATGCGCTGCTGTTCCATTGCGGAGACAGGCTTTCGGGTATCAACGGCGTTATCCGTCCCGGGATAGTTCACCGGATCGACAAGAACACCAGCGGCCTGCTCATCATCGCCAAAAACGATGTCTCCCACAACCACCTTGCTCAGCAGATAAAGGAGCACTCATTCACCCGGGAATACCGGGCTATCTGCTGCGGGCGTTTCAAGGAAAGCGAGGGCACAGTGGATGCCCCCATAGGCCGCAGCAAATATGACAGAAAGAAAATGTGCGTAACCGAGCAGAATTCCCGGAATGCGGTGACTCACTACCAGATCATAGAGGAACTGGGACAGTATTCATATGTCAGGTTCCGGCTTGAAACAGGGCGGACGCATCAGATCAGAGTTCACAGCGCTTACATCGGGCATCCTGTCCTCGGCGACGATGTCTACGGAAAGCCTTACAAGGGCATCGAAGGACAGTGCCTTCACGCCGGGAAGATAGGTTTTATCCACCCGACCACAGGCCAATACATGGAATTTGACAGCGAGCTGCCCGAATATTTCACTAAGATACTTTCACAGCTCAGGAAATGAGGAACAACTCACAGATGTTTGAAGATATAAGCAAAGTCCTTCTTATCACCGATATGGACGGCACCTTTCTCCCGGCAAGCAAGATCCCCAGCCGGAAGAACGTGGAGGCCGTCACAAGGTTTCAGCGCGACGGCGGCAGGTTCTCCATAGCCACCGGAAGATCTCTCCAGGCTTCCAGCCAGTATTTCGGGCAGTTCAGTGTGAACTCCCCGATAATAATGTGCAACGGCGGAATGGTCTACGATATCAACACTAAAACGCAGTATTACGACGTGTATCTGCCTGAAAAGTCAAGAAACTTTACGGATGCGATCTTAAAGGTAAATCCCCATGTCGGATGTGAAGTCCTGCTGCTTGACGGCGTATATGTGCCGCAGATGACCGAAATGGAGCGAGATCATTGCCGGATATGCAAGGTCGATCCGATACTGTGTGATGTCTCCGTAATTCCTGAGAACTGGTACAAGGTGCTTTTCGCCCTTGAACCGGAGAAAATGGAAGAGCTCATCAGCTTTGCGGAAGGCTGTGGTTTCACGGACGTAGATTTCGTCCGCTCGGCGCCGTTCTACTATGAGATGCTCCCGCAGAACATTTCAAAGGGTTCTGCGCTGGAAGTGCTCCGAAACGCCTGCGGTATGGAGGACTACACCATAGTCGCTGTGGGCGATTACAACAATGACATAGAGATGCTCAGATATGCGGATATAGGCATATGCCCTTCAAACGCTACTCCCGAGACCAAGGCTGCGTGTGATATCGTGCTGGATGTCTCCTGTGAGGAGGACGCGATTGCGAAGGTCATAGATCATATATACACCAAGCTTGATAACAAATAATATTTATGGAGGTTTTGTTATGGATGCAACAATCAAAAAACAGCTTGAGATCACAGCCTGCAAGGTCCGTCTCGGGATCATCGAGGGTGTTTTCAATGCTAAATCTGGTCACCCCGGCGGATCGCTCTCTATTGCCGATCTGCTGACTTATCTTTACTTTGCAAAGATGAATGTCTACCCCGACAAGCCCGATGAGCCTGAGCGCGACAGATTCGTGCTTTCAAAGGGTCACACCGCTCCCGCGCTCTATTCGGTGCTGGCAGAGAGAGGCTTCTTCGACAAGAACGAGCTCAAGAGCCTTCGTCATATCGGTGCTATGCTCCAGGGTCATCCCTGCATCACCATTCCCGGCGTAGATATGTCCTCCGGTTCTCTCGGACAGGGCATCTCAGCTGCCTGCGGTATGGCGCTTTCGGGTAAGATCTCCAACAATACATACAAAGTATACACTGTTCTCGGCGACGGTGAGATCGAGGAAGGTCAGGTCTGGGAGGCTGCTATGTTCGCGGCTCACTACAAGCTTGACAATCTCGTTGCAGTTGTGGATAACAACGGTCTTCAGATCGACGGCAAGATCAGCGACGTAATGTCTCCCTATCCTATCAAGGAAAAGTTCGAGGCCTTCGGCTGGCACGCTATCGAGATCAATGCTCACGACTTCGATGAGATCGAAAAAGCCTTCAACGAGGCTGAGACCGTTTCCGGTCAGCCTGTTGTTATCATTCAGAAAAGCATCAAGGGCAAGGGCGTTTCGTTTATGGAAGATCAGGTCGGCTGGCACGGTACTGCTCCCAATGCAGAGCAGTACGAACAGGCTGTTTCCGAACTGAACGCAAAGCTGAAAGAATTGGAGGGCTGATCAATGGCTGATGTAATCAAGAAGGCTACAAGAGAGAGCTACGGCGAGGCGCTTGCTGCTCTCGGCGAGAAATACGATAATCTTTATGTGCTTGACGCAGACCTTGCTGCTGCTACCAAGACCGGTATTTTCAAGAAGAAGTTCCCTGAGAGGTTCTTTGACTGCGGTATTGCAGAAGCTAACATGATGGGCGTTGCTGCCGGACTTGCTGCCACAGGCAAGATCCCCTTTGCTTCGACCTTTGCTATGTTCGCTGCCGGACGCGCTTTCGAGATCGTCCGCAATTCTATCGGCTATCCTCACCTCAATGTCAAGATCGGAGCTACTCATGCCGGTATCTCCGTAGGTGAAGACGGTGCAACACACCAGTGCAACGAGGATATCGCTCTTATGAGAACTATCCCCGGCATGACTATTATCAATCCCGCTGATGACGTTGAAGCCAAAGCCGCTGTTGAGGCTGCCGTGAAGTTCAACGGCCCTGTTTATATGCGTTTCGGCAGACTTGCCGTTCCGGTATTTAATGATCCCGCTACCTACAAGTTTGAGCTGGGCAAGGGCATCAAGCTCCGCGACGGCAAGGACATTGCTATCGTTGCTACCGGTCTTATGGTTTCCGAGGCTATCGAGGCCGCTAAGGTGCTTGAGGCCGAGGGCATCTCCGCCACTGTTATCAACATCCACACCATCAAGCCTATCGACGAGGAGATCATCGTTGAGGCTGCCAAGGCTACCGGACTGGTGCTCACCGTTGAGGAGCACAGCATCGTCGGCGGTCTCGGCTCTGCGGTATGCGATGTACTTTCCGCCAAGCTGCCTACCAAGGTGGTCAAGATCGGCGTCAACGACGAGTTCGGTCATTCCGGACCTGCTGTACAGCTTCTCAAACAGTTCGGCCTCTCTGCCGAGAACATCGTCAAGACTGCAAAGGAAGCTGTTGCAGCCAAGTGACCTCTGTATATTTCATTGTTATTAAAAAGGACGTGCCGCTTGACCGGCACGTCCTTTAACATTTTTCGGGCTGTCATCTTATAATAACAGAGGGGGTGACAGCTTTTGAGTACTCGCAGAGCATCAAGAAAATGCGTTTTTTCATATGTGCTGTTGTTCTCGGCGGTACTGCTTACTGTGCTTATGGTGATATTTCATCACAGGGTCAGGTCGCATCTGTCTGAGCTTTGCAGATTTAAGTGCAGCGATCTCGTCAATCGCATACTCACAGACGCCGCGCTGGATGCTGCCGCCTCGGAAGGGGAGTATTACCGGGTCGTCTGCAACAGCGGGGGCAGGATAATCTCCGTCAAGGCTGAGACCAAGGCGCTCAACGAGCTCCAAAGCCGCCTTCGTAAAGCTGTCACCGAAAGCATAGCCCGCAGCGACCACGACAATATCATCCTTACACTCGGCGACCTGACGGACATTACCTTCCTCAGCGGGCGGGGCCCTGAGATCACGGTGCCTTATCAGCAGTCGGGGACAGTTGATACTGAGCTCAGAACTTCTTTTGATTCCGCAGGGATGAATCAGACCCGTCTGAGAGTATGGATAGCTGTTACTGTGGAGTTTACCGCATTCCTGCCCACCGGACGCGAAGAAATGATCGTAACTCAGGAATACACCGCCGTCGATACTGTGATAGTCGGCGAGATACCCGATCTAATGCTGGACGATACAGACCAAATAAAAAAGGCAGCAGAATAGGGCTCTGCTGCCTTTGAACTCTGTTCAGATGATGTCATCCTCCTGGTTGGGGATGCTCAGCTGCTTCTTGGGAACTCTCTTTATCGGATCGTAAAGCCACTTCTTGCAGCTGTAATCAGCTTCAACAAGACCCTGCTTTTCGCAGAGCACCTTGTTACCTTCCTTTGAACGGTTGCCGTATGCGCAATAGGAACAGGAAGCCTGTATTCCGTTTCCAAAAAAGTTTTTCTTCTTAGCCATAGTAAAACACTCCTTCTCAATAGCTAATAGATTTATTGCCTACTAATTATATCACATATGATGAAAAAAATCCAGTCTTTTTTGCAAAATTAAAATAAAAATCATCATTATCAAGCAAAGCGAGGGTAATAAATTGTCTAAATTGCCGATTATTTCCGGCGACCTGCTGAATGTGGGTATACTGTCATCAGACAACAGCGGAAGATATAGCTTTGTGAACCCGAAAGTCAGCGCACCTTTGACCGGGAGCCACTTGTAAAGCTTGTTAAGGCTTATGCTGTTTCCGGCTGCGCATTTTATCTGCATCAGCACGCTTATGCCGCCGAAACTGCATATCGCCGCCAGCAAAGGGATGCTTTTGTAGGAGTTTTGTGGTATCTGCGCAGCGTTTGTTATCTCAAACACCGACCTCAGCAGTGCCTTGCCGCCTTCGGATAGTTCCGGCAGCTCTGACAGCATCGAGAACAGCCCCGCCGCCTCAGCTGCTGCCATCACCGCCGAGAAGAAGACTATCACCGCGCACATTTTCAACACTGCCTCCCCGGCGCCTGTCACCGAGCCGATCAGTTCTTCCGATATACTGTTTTCTGTTTTGACCGGGGTGATCTTATCGGGGCGGTATAGTCTGTTGACAACAGCTGCCAGCACTGTATTCGCAGACAATACTGCAAGAAACACACAAAGCCCGACCCCGAAACTCCCGAACACCGATACGCCTATTGCGTTTATCATAAACGCCGGCCCTCCTGCGCAGCAGTATATGCTCATTATCTCGGCGGTGCGTTTTGAGACCTGTCCTCGCTGCACCATGTCAGACAGTGCGGCTGCCCCCACCGGATAACCGGCCGTATTGGATATAATGAACAGCGCCGCTCCGCCCTCCGGGATGCCCGGAACGATCCGGAACAGCCTGTTGAACGGCCTTGATATAAGTCCCGCTAAGCCGGTTCCGATCAGCAGCCTTGAAAATGCCATGAACGCGAACAGCGAGGGTATTATGATGCGGCAGCACCTGTCGATCGCTGCAAATACAGCCCCGCCTACCTCAGCCGAATAACAGATGAGCCCGGTCATTAAAAGCAGTATCACAGCCGCAGCTGCAAAGTTTTTGAGTTTATTCAAGAGTTGTCACCTCGGTATATGTATATGTTTCTCCGCTTACAAATATAATTTTATAAAAAAAGAACGGAGGCATATAATGAAGAATCTGAAAGAAGTGCTGATAAACACCGGCGGGATGTACTCCTACATTACCATAACATCAGACAGCACAGTAATGATCGAGGGGTGTACGCAGATCGTCGAATGTAACGAGGTGCTGGTCAAGGTGCTGACAAAGCTGTTCAGCGTGGAGGTCTGGGGCAGCGGACTGGCTCTCAACAGCTTCAGCAACTCCACTGTTTCGGTCACGGGGAGCATCTGTTCGGTAGGTTTGGAGCGCAGGAAGGCGGGTGAGCCCCTTTGATCTCTTTGGGTCAGGTGACATACAGGTTCAGCGACGAATACTCCGGCAGGGTATTGCGGTTCATCAGCAGGAACAGAATACAGGCAGAAAATATAACCACAAAGGGCGGCTATACCTGTCTGACTATCCCGATGGAGCTGAAACGGGAGCTTGAAAATGAGCTCAAAGCGATCGGCGCAGAGTATGAGACCGTTTCACGAAGCGGCCTGATGTACCGGCTGATGATCCTGCTGAGGAAGAAGGGGCTCGTCATCGGGAGCTTAGTTTCGCTGGTGGTGCTGTTTGTGATCTCAGACCTGATATTCAGCTTTGAGATACTCTGCGACGATAATGTCATCAAAAAGGATGTGATGAACGTCCTCTATCAGAACGGCATCAGGGCAGGCAGCAGTATCAGCGGCATCAATATGACCATGGCCGAAAGAGATCTCAAGGAAAAGGTCAGCGGCATCTCATGGGCGGGGATCAGCATAAGAGGCTGCAAGGTCATCATCGACGTGATCGAGAACAATCCTCAGCCGGAACGCCGCGAAAGGCGTCTTCCCACTAATCTTGTTGCTAAGGAAGATGCAGTCATCGAGAGCGTCGAGGTCATGGACGGGCAGCTCATGAAGCCAGTGGGCAGTGCTGTTTGCAAAGGTGAGATCATCGTCAGCGGCAACGAATTCTTCGACAGGAAGTACTATCACGGCACTGTCGAAAAGCATACCTATTTTCAGCGCTACACGAGGTCGATAGCCAAGGTCTACGGAAGCTTTGAAAAGACTGAGACCTTCTTTCAGCCTTACTTTACGACTGAGAAGATGACCTGCGGCGAGCCTGAGACAAAGTCGTTTTTGTACATCTTTGATACGGAGATACCTCTGTTCTTCGAGACCGACAGTGAATGTCTTATCTCGCCGGAGGTGTATGAGCCTATGACCTTTTTCGGTTTTGAACTCCCCGTGGGACGTAAGAGCGTTGAGCTGACCCACTACTCATACACTCAGAGACCCATATCCGAGACCGAGGCCGCAGACAGGGCAGCCAGCCTTGCCGAGACCTATGAGCACAATTTTCTCTCCGAATATGAGATCAGAGACCGCTCCGAGAGCATAAAAACTACCGAAGAAGGGGTGTATTTGACAGTAAAATACAGTCTTTACGGAGAAATTAGTGAAGAAGTAGAGTTTTTTATTAAAAAATAAGAAAATTATGTTAAATACATAGAAAAAATCATTGCAATTATAGAAATAATGTGATATACTATAAAAGTAAAGATATCATATGCTGAAAAGAGGATCTGAAACCGAAAAATGGCTGAAAAAAGTATAATCGTAGAAAACATGGACTCGGTTCTTGAACTGTTCGGGAACTATGATGAGAACATAAATCTGATACAGAAGGAATACTCCGTTGCGGTACTCAGCAGGGGAGGGGATATCAGGATCTGCGGCGAGGATGCCAACGTCGAGGCTGCATCCAAAGCCATAGAGTCTCTCCTTTCCATGATGCGCAGGGGAGAACACATAAATGAGCAGGTGATCGAATACGTCTTCTCTCTTGTGAGGGAGGGGGCGCAGGAGAACCTGTACAAGCTCTCCGACGACGGCATCTGCGTCACCACCAGCGGCAGGATAGTCAAACCCAAGACCCTCGGTCAAAAGAGGTACATCGACGCCATAAAGAACAATACCATCGTCATCGGCGTGGGCCCCGCCGGTACCGGCAAGACATATCTTGCGGTGGCAATGGCGGTCAAGGCTTTCCGGGCGCATGAGATCAACAAGATCATCCTCACACGGCCTGCTGTTGAGGCGGGGGAAAAGCTCGGTTTTCTGCCCGGTGATCTGCAAAACAAGGTAGACCCGTATCTGAGGCCGCTGTACGATGCGCTATTTGAGATGCTGGGCGCGGAGGCGTTTACAAGGCAGCAGGAAAAGGGCTGCATAGAGGTGGCGCCGCTGGCCTATATGCGCGGCAGAACGCTGGACGATTCGTTCATAATCCTTGACGAGGCTCAGAACACTACTCCCGAGCAGATGAAGATGTTCCTGACCCGTCTCGGATTCAATTCCAAGATCGTCATTACCGGCGATATCACACAGATAGATCTTCCGGATTCAAGGCGCTCGGGACTGATAGAGACCGTGAAGATCCTGAAAAACATCGAGGGCATCTCGATAAACCATTTTTCCGAAAAGGACGTTGTCAGGCACAAGCTTGTGCAGGATATCATAAAGGCATACGAAAAATACTATGAGAAGGGGAGCGGAAATCATTATGGGAAAGGTTAAAGTATTAATCACAAACGATCAGAACGACATAAAGATACCCACCGGTATCCGGCTGCTTGTAAGGAAGTGCTGTCATGCCGTGCTTGAAAGCGAAGGGCATAATGAGAGCTACGAGATAAGTGTTTCCTTTGTCAATGATAAGTCTATCCACGAGCTCAACAAGCAGCATCGTAACATCGACCGTCCCACCGACGTGCTGAGTTTTCCTCTCGGCGAGAACGGCGTATACGATGTTGACCATGAGACCGGGGCATTTCTCCTCGGGGATATCGTGATCTCCATCGAGACGGCATACCGTCAGGCGCAGGTCTACGGCCATTCTCTTGAGAGAGAGGTCGGCTTCCTCACCGTGCACTCAATGCTGCATCTTCTCGGCTACGACCATGAGGAGGGCAAGCTCCAGGAGCGCATCATGCGTGAAAAGGAGGAGGCTATCCTTGCGAGCCTTGGCATCTCCCGGGACGAGACCTTCGTGATCGACGAGCATGAACATAAATAATGAGGTCAAAAGCTTTTTCAAAGGCTTTAAATATGCTTTCAGAGGTTTACTGCACTGCATAAAAAGCGAGCGCAATATGAGATTCCATCTGTGCGCCGCTTTTTATGTAGTGCTGTTTATGCGATTTTATGAATTGACCCGCGCAGAAAAGGCGGCAGTCTATATCGTCATCGGAGCCGTGATCTCCCTTGAAGCTGTCAATACTGCTGTTGAGGCCGTGGTCGATCTTGTCTCTCCGGAGCATAACAAACTTGCAGGCATAGCAAAGGACTGCGCAGCGGCGGCTGTGCTTGCTGCAGCGGCTGCATCGGTGGCAGTGGGTTATCTTGTCTTCTGGGATACCGAGGTCTTCGGCAGGATATTCGACTATTTCCGGGATAATATCACTATGCTGGTGCTGTTCGTCTTATCTCTGGCAGTATGGTTCTGCCTGATATTCATACCTAACGGAAAAAGAAAGGATATACAAAATGACAAACACTAAGAATGTATTCATTACTATAATCGGCAGGCCGAATGTGGGCAAATCATCCCTGCTGAACGCTCTGATCGGCGAGAAGATCGCCGCAGTAAGCGCCAAGCCCCAGACCACCCGCACCAAGATCACTGGCGTGCTCACCAAAGACGAGACCCAGTATGTGTTCATAGATACTCCGGGTATGCACAAGGCCAGGAACAAGCTCTCGGAGCACATGGTCAAGACCATCAACGATTCCGTTGCCGAGCTTGAAACGGCTCTGCTTGTGGTGGACTGCACCAAGAGCATATCCGAGGCCGAGCGGACGCTGGTTTCTGAGTTCTCAAAGAGATCTCACGTTATACTGATAGTCAATAAGATAGATCTTCTCGAGGACAAGAGCCTGCTTATGAAAAAGCTCACCGAGTATTCCTCTCTTTACGATTTTGCGGACATCATACCGATCAGCGTCAAGGAGAACGACGGCATTGATCTTGTATTCGAGGCTATCAACAAATTCGCGGTGGAGGGACCCCATTATTTCCCCGACGATATGCTCACGGATCAGCCTGAAAAGGTCATCATGGCTGAGATCATCCGGGAGAAAGCCCTCAATAACCTCAGTGACGAGATACCTCACGGCATAGCCGTCGCCATCGAGACCCTTAACGAGCGTACCGACCGCAGCGGCGAGGATATCCTCGATATCACCGCAACGATCTACTGCGAGCGCGAATCCCACAAGGGCATCATCATCGGCAAGGGCGGCTCAATGCTCCGGAAGATCGGCGAGGATGCCAGGACAGAGTTACAGTCTTTCTTCGCGATCAAGGTAAACCTCCAGTGCTGGGTCAAGGTCAAGGAGGGCTGGAGAAACCGTGAAGGGCTGATAAAGAACTTCGGCCTCGACTGAAAATAATACCTGTTATATTTGAGTTTCGCTTGCTAATACTAACAGTATCTGACGGAGGTGCTGTTATGACACTTTGGGAAAAATTCACCCGAACGGGCAAGATTTCCGATTATCTTAAATACAAAAGCTCAACGGAGGACGAGGAAGATGATAACGGTCAAAGCTCTGATAATAAGAGAAGAACCGTCAGGTGAGACGAGTAAGAACGTCTACGCTCTTACCGCCGAGCGCGGCGTTATCAGGATATATGTCCGGGGCGGCTACAAGAGCAGGAAGAACTCCGCCGCCACACAGCTTTTTGTCTACTCTGAGATATGCGCGGAGGAAAAGAAGAATCCGCGAGGCGAGACCTATTATTATCTCAACAGTGCAGAGCCCATAAACCTGTTCTTCGACCTCAGGCTCGATGTATACAAGACTGCGCTGTCTGCTTACCTCACGGATATACTCTACTATTCGCGGATAGAATTTGCCTCGGATAAGAACGATATCCTCCGGCTCACTCTCAACACCCTCTACTATATCAACGAGGGCAAAAAAGACCGTGCGCTGCTCAAATCCATATTTGAATTCCGTCTGCTCTGTGATACGGGGCTGCGTCCCAATCTTATAGGCTGCTCACAATGCTATAAGTACGAGGACGAGAAGATGTATTTCAATATGTACTCCGGCGACCTTAAATGCGAGGAATGCTGCAACAACAAGGAGAGCCTTGTGGGCTTTGTCTTCGACCCCAAGATGCTCTATATCGTGCGGCATATCGCACTGACGGATTTTGAAAGGCTGTTCGCTATCGAGATCGCGCCGAAGTATCAGAAGCAGCTCACCGAATTTACCGAACGTTACGTAAAGTATCATTACAATGAAAAGTTTGATACGCTATTGTTTTACAACAGTCTTTAGGAAGGTGTGACCTTTGAATAAATATTACGAAAAACTTGAATTACATAAAATACTTGAGCTGCTCGCCGAGAAATGCTCAAACGAGGCGTCAAGGCGGCTGGCTCTCGAGACCGAACCGCTGAAGGATATTGAAGCCGTCAGAAATGAGATCTCCAAAACGAGCTGTGCGCTGGAGCTGTCGATAAAGCTGGGGAACCCCGTGTTTTACAGCTTCAAGGACATCTCAGCATCAGTTAAGCGGGCTGAATCCGGCGCTGCGCTGTCATTGGCAGAGCTGATAGAAGTCAAGAGGATGTTACAGCAGATCGGAATGCTGGTAAGCTGGTATTCCGACGTTCTTGACAAGGAGAACCCACTTGACATCTACTTTGAGATGCTTTTCCCAAACAAGTACCTTGCCAACAGGCTCGAAGCCGCTATCATCGACAAGGACACCCTTGCCGACGATGCCAGCCCGACCCTCAATTCCATACGCCGCAAGATCAGAAACGCCGAGGTCAGGATCAGAGACACCCTCGACAAGATGATCCGTTCATCCTCGACACAGAAGTATTTGCAGGATTCTATCGTCACCATGCGCGACGGCAGATTCGTTCTGCCGGTAAAGACCGAGCATAAGGGACAGATCAACGGCCTTGTACATGACACCTCTGCAACCGGTTCAACACTGTTCATAGAGCCCATGTCAGTGGTCGAGGCCAACAACGATATAAGGATATTAAAGGGCGAAGAGCAGGATGAGATACACCGCATCATCATGGAGCTCTCCGACGAGACCGCCCGGTTTGCCGAGCAGCTGATGTCGGGATTCAAGGCATCGGTGCAGCTGAATCTGTATTTTGCCAAGGCGGAGCTGGGTTCTGTTATGCACGCCTGTGAGCCCGAGCTCAACGACGACAATCAGATATTCCTACATAAGGCCAGACATCCGCTTATCGACAAGAAAAAGGTGGTGCCCATCGACTTTGCCATAGGCGGGGACTACGATACTCTCATCATCACCGGCCCCAACACCGGCGGTAAGACCGTCGTGTTAAAGACAGTGGGTCTGCTAACGCTGATGGTCATGTGCGGTCTGCTCATACCCGTATCTGACGGCAGCAAGGTCTGCGTATATAAGAATATTCTTGTGGATATAGGCGACCAGCAGTCGATCGAGCAGAGCCTTTCCACCTTCTCCGCCCACATGAACAACGTCATCGAGATACTCGGCACAGCCGATTACAGCAGCCTTGTACTGCTGGACGAGCTCGGCTCCGGCACCGATCCTATCGAGGGTGCCGCTCTTGCTGTGTCTATAATCGAAAGGCTCAGGGAGCAGGGCGCATCTATCGTAACTACCACCCACTATCAGGAGCTGAAAATGTTTGCCCTCGACACAGCCGGAGTAGAAAACGCCTCCTGCGAATTCGACGTGGAGACTATGCAGCCCACATTCCGGCTCATTATCGGCGCACCCGGCAAGTCAAACGCCTTTGCAGTTTCCCGCAGGCTCGGCGTCCCCGAGGATATCATTAAGCACGCCAAGTCCCTCGTTTCGGATGAGAACCGGAAATTCGAGAGGATCATCGACAGCCTCGAGAAGATACGTACTCAGCTTGAAGCAGAAAAGGAATCCGCCGAGAAGGACAAACGTGAGGCTGAGAGCATCAGGAAAGAGCTTGAAGCTGAGCGGGAGAAGTTCTACAACGAGAAAGAGGATGAGCTGGAGCGGGCAAGAAATAAGGCCTCCGATATCGTAAACAGAGTACAGAAACAGTCCCAGGCGCTGGTCGAGGAGCTGGAAAAGCTCCGCAAGGAAAAGGACGCAGCTGATTTCTCGGACAGAGCCTTGCAGGCGCGGCGCGACCAGCGTAGCACCATGAACAAGCTTTACCTCGAGGCCAATCCTGTTTCAGACAGCCGCAACGACGACTATGTTCTGCCTCGCCCGCTCAAAAAGGGCGACAAGGTCAAGATCCCCGACAGCGGCCGGACAGGCATACTGGTCTCAGAGCCGGACAGCAAGGGTATGTGCTTTGTTCAGATCGGCATGATGAAGACCAAGCTCGATTCTTCCAAGCTGCGTCTCGTCGAGAACGAAAAGCCGCAGCAGAAGAAGAAGGGCTCCGGCGTATCCACTAAGGGCGTCGAGAGCCGCATGACCCGGAAAGTCCAGTCGGAGCTGGACATCAGAGGCTATACAGCCGATGAAGGCATTTATGAGGTGGATAACTTCCTTGACGCCGCTGTGATGTCCGGGATAACCCTTGTTACTATCATCCACGGCAAGGGCACAGGCGTACTGAAAAATGCCATCAGGGATCATCTCAAACGTCACCCGCAGGTCAAGTCCTCACGCCGGGGACTTTACGGCGAGGGCGAAGACGGCGTAACGGTAGTCGAGCTGAAATAACGGAGGCAGGCCATGACGGATAAAGAACTGTTTCAAGCCGCTGTTGAAGCTGCATCAAATTCTTACAGCAAGTATTCATCCTTCCGAGTGGGAGCGGCACTTCTCTGCGATGACGGCAGGGTATTCACAGGCTGCAATATTGAGAACGCCTCCTACTCCCTGACCAACTGCGCCGAGAGGACAGCTGTTTTCAAGGCTGTTTCCGATGGCTGCAATAGCTTTACTGCCATAGCCGTAGCTGGCAGCGCAGACGGTGATTATTCCGCGCCCTGTATACCCTGCGGCGCCTGCTTGCAGGTGCTCAGCGAATTCTGCGGCGACGGATTCAGCATAATACTTGCCGACGGCAGCTATACGCTGTATGATTTCCTGCCCCGCAGATTCACTTTATGAACGATTTTGGAGGAACTGAAATGGATAACAAAGACGTCGTCCTGCGAATGAAGGAGCTCAACGAGCAGCTCTCCAAAGCTTCGGACGCTTACTATAATACATCAAAGACCATAATGTCCGATGCCGAGTATGACAGGCTTTACAATGAGCTTGAATCCCTCGAAAAGGAGTCGGGCATCATACTCAACGGCAGCATGACCCAGCGGGTCGGCTTTGAGGTCACATCCTATCTGCCGAAGGTGGAGCATCCGAGGAGGATGCTTTCCCTTGACAAGACCAAAGACCGCGAACAGCTGAAAAGCTGGCTCGGGGATAAAACAGGCTTTTTAAGCTGGAAGCTTGACGGCCTGACTATCTGCCTGTATTACGAGGAGGGAAGCCTTGTTCAGGCTGTCTCAAGAGGCAACGGCGAAGTCGGCGAGGACATGACTGCCAACGCAAAGCACATCAAAGGCATACCGCTGAGGATACCCTTTAAGGGCAAGCTTGCTCTGCGCGGCGAGGCGCTTATCGGTTATACCGATTTTGAGCGTGTCAATGATAACCTGCCCGAGGGCGCAGAGCCTTATAAGAACCCCCGAAACCTCGCTTCAGGGACGCTGCGCAGCCTCGATTCGAGGATAGTCGCCGAGCGCTCTGTGAATTTCTTCGCCTTCACACTGACCGATGCCGACGGCTATGAGAACAACTCTTTCGCCGAGAGACTTGAATGGCTTGGGTCGCTGGGCTTTCAGACGGTGTTCGGCAAGCTCGTTGATAAGGACAGTCTTATTCCGGGAATTGAGTGGTTTGAAAAAGAGATCGTGAACAACGATTTCCCCTCGGACGGTCTTGTGCTGACCTATGACGATGTGGAGTACGGCCGCAGTCTCGGCGAGACTGTTCATCATCCCCGCAACGGCATGGCCTTTAAATGGGCTGACGAGACCGCCGATACCACTCTCCGCGAGATCATCTGGTCTCCCAGCAGGACCGGGCTCATCAACCCCATTGCCTCCTTTGATACTGTGGAGCTGGAGGGTACTTCTGTTTCGAGGGCTTCGCTGCACAATATCAGTATCATGAAAAAGCTCAACCTGACTATGGGTGATACTGTATCGGTCTATAAAGCCAATATGATAATCCCGGTCATCGGCGAGAACAAGACCCCTCACGACGAGGATGTTGTTACCCCTGCCCTGATAAAGACCTGTCCTGCCTGCGGCGGGGAGGTCAAAGTGCAGGTCTCCGACGAAGGCGTTGAGACATTGTTCTGTGTCAACAGTTTCTGCTCTGCAAAGCATCTCGGCAAGTTTGAGCACTTTGTTCAGAGAGATGCCATGAACATCGAAGGCATAGCTGCGTCCACTATCAGCACATTTGTTGAACACGGCTTTCTCAGGGAACTGTCCGATTTCTACCGGCTCAAAGACCATCGGGACGAGATCGTTTCCCTTGAAGGCTTTGGTGAGAGATCCTTTACTCAGATCGTTGAGGCAGTAGAGGCCTCCCGCAGTACCGAACTGAGCCGTGTGCTGCTGTCACTCGGTATACCCAATATCGGCAGAGCCGCTTCAAGGCTTATCTGCGCCAAGTACCCCTCGGCAGAGCAGCTTGAAAAGCTCACCTCCGACGAGCTCACCGAGATCGACGGCATCGGCGAGGTGCTTGCTAACGATTACACCGAGTATTTCAGCAGGGAAGAAAACCTCAAAGAATACCACGATCTGCTGGCTGAGCTGAGCATCAAGGAAGCCCCGCAGGTCGCCGAATCCTCAGGCATCAGCGGAAAAACCTTTGTTATCACCGGTGCAGTTCATATTTATAAGAACAGAAATGAGCTCAAAGAAAAGATCGAATCACTGGGCGGCAAGGTTGCATCTGCCGTGTCCAATAAGACCGATTACCTTATCAACAACGATATCGAGTCCGGCTCCGGCAAGAACAAGAAGGCCAAGGAATTGGGCGTGAAGATCATCACCGAGGAAGACTTTGAGGCGCTGATCTGATATCTCAAGGCAAATAAAATAGCCGCTCCGGTCAGTCCGGAGCGGCTGATATGCTGTTTTACATTTTTGTGAGCCGGATATTCTGCTTGGCGTCGCTGGCGTCTGTGAAGATCTTCATGACGCTTGAAACAAGGCTCTTGTCTTTGGCTTCGTCAAGATCTGAAACGATCAGCTCGATCTCCTCGTCGGTGGAAAGCAGGTAGTCTGCCAGATCTGTGAGGCTGCTTATCCTATCGCCGGGGAGCGCCTCGTCGATGTATGCCAGAAAATCCGCCTCGTTATCCAGTTTGATGTCATCTATCAGTACTAACATTTACTATTTCCTTCCTAATCAAAGCTCGTAAACTATGACACCGTCGGTGGTGGACTTGGCTTTGCCGACCGCGATCTTGTAATTCTTCATTATATCGGTATTGGTGACTATGACCGCTGCCTCCGCGTTTTCCTTGGTGCAGAGGACTTCGCCGGCTTCAATGTGCTGACCGATCTCGACATAGGGGGCGATGGTCTCGTTTCTGTCCTTGGCGGTAATACACAGCATCAGTGATACGCCGTCCTCGCACTGTATAGCAAAGGTGTGCCCGTTGTCAGAGATATCCTCTACAACTCCCGATGACGGTGCTACTATCTCAGGGTCGGAACAGGCAACACAGAATCCTTCGCCCAGCACCTGTGAAGATATAGCAGTATTTGATACTCTGGATATATCCATTATCTCACCGGTACAGCAGGTCCTGATTATGCGCTTTTTGCTGTTCTCTTTGTTAGTTTTATTTCTGAACAATGTCACAATTAACACCTCGCAGTATTTTCCTACATACTATTTTAACAAATTATATTCTATTTTGCAATAGAGTTTCTCGATATTTTAAATTTTTGTGGAGAATTTGTATATAATCACAGTTAATCGTTTTACATCAAACGATTGATTTGTATAATATCACAGGGTGTACGATGAGGTATGGAAATATTTGACTTTTGTTCGCGGATTGATGCGTGTTTACAATTTATGGTATAAGGATAATAACATATCGGAGGTGTGCAATTGACAGGCCATATTCATTCTACCGACAGTTTCGGAACGGTGGACGGCCCCGGAGTAAGGTTCGTGATCTTCTTTCAGGGCTGCCCCATGCGGTGTCTTTACTGTCATAATCCCGATACCTGGGAACCGGGGCAGGGCGGTGAGAAGACTGTTGAGGAACTCCTTGCCGAATACGATTCCTGCAAGGAGTTTTACAAAAACGGCGGCATCACAGTCACCGGAGGCGAACCTCTGCTGCAGATCGACTTCCTGACCGAGCTGCTGCGTGAGGCGAAAGGGCGGGGCATCCACACCTGCATAGACACCTCCGGGATAGTTTTCGACCCGGACAATCCGGCTTTGCTGGCGAAGTTTGAGCTCCTGATGAAATACACCGACCTGATAATGCTCGACATCAAGCACATCGACGATGCAGAGCACAAGAAACTTACAGGACATTCAAACCGCAGCATACTCGTCTTTGCCCGATGGCTTTGCGAAAAAGAGACCCCCGTGTGGATAAGGCACGTTCTTGTACCGGGGATCACGGACAACGACGAATATCTCTGTCGGCTTGGATATTTCCTCGGAGAGCTCAGAAACATGAAGGCGCTGGATATCCTGCCATACCACGACATGGGCAAAGCAAAATACAAGCGCCTTGGCATAGATTATCCTCTCGAAAATACGCCTCCCTCTGACAAGCAGGCTGCGCTGCGTGCCCGGGAGGTCATCATGAGAGGCATCAAAGAAAGATTAAGAGAACAGCAAGGAGGTAAGAAAAATGTCATATAACGCGATGGTCATACTCGGTGCGCTGGTGGCAGTCTCAGGACTTTACTTTGTGATACGCAAGAAGGAAATGCGCCTTTCCGGCGTAGGACTTCTGGTAGGCGGACTGCTGTGCGCTTTATGGGGCATATTTGCAAGATAAAATACAGCGTTTGTACAGTCCTTCCGTACAAACGCTGTATCATTGTTACAGACTTCCGAACTTTTCGATGGCGCCTGACACCAGTGCTCTGAACTTGGGCGCTGCCTTGTCGGCGGATTCCTGGACTTCGGCATGGGAGAGGGGAGTGTCGGTCATGCCGCAGGCAAGATTTGAGATGCAGGAGATACCGCAGACCCTCATGCCGGCATGGTTGGCAGCTATTGCCTCCACCACGGTGGACATACCGACTGCATCCGCCCCGAAACCCCTGAGCATCCTGATCTCGGCAGGCGTCTCGAAGGAAGGTCCCGAAAGCTGCAAGTAAACACCCTGCTGCAACGTGATGCCAAGCTCTTTTGCGGTGGTGCTTATTGCCTCGCAGAGGACAGGGTCATAGACCTTGCTCATGTCCGGGAAACGTGTTCCAAGCTCCTCAAGGTTCTTGCCCGTCAGAGGATTGGGGGCAAAGGTGGAGATGTGATCCCTGATAAGCATGAAATCGCCCGCTGAAAAGCCTGTGTTTATACCTCCGGCGGCATTGGTGAGCAGCAGTATCTCAGCGCCCAGCATGGACATAAGCCTTGTGGGCAGAACAACGTCATGGATATCATAGCCCTCGTAGAAATGTACTCTGCCCTGCATGACAACCACAGGTACGCCCCCCACATATCCGAAAACGAATCTGCCCTTGTGTCCGAGGACAGTTGAGCGGGGAAATCCCTTGATCTCCGAGTAGTCGATGGTCTCGGCGATATCCACCTCAGTCTCGGCATACTCTCCGAGGCCGGAGCCCAGCACGAGAGCCACCTTTGGCTGGAAGTCGGTCTTCTCCCGGATGCTTTTATAGCAGTCGAGCAGTTTCTCATAATACTTGCAGGAGGGCTTGTCTCCCACAGTCCCGCGCAGAACAGGCGGGATATAAGGCTGTTCTGCGTATTCGGGACCCAGCAGCATCTCCGGCGGGCCGTAGAGATCCACTATTTCTTCATCGGGTCTGAACTGTTTATTGTTGTTAAAGATCTTCATTCTGATACTCCCTTCATAAATATCCATAGGTCTATTTTACACCATTGAGAGCTGATAAATCTACAATATCAGCTCTTTTTTTCGGATCATCTGGATTTTTCGTATAATTGTACAAACTCGTGCTCCGGTATTTGTGGATAAAAACAACGAACGGCGACCTGTGCCGCCGTCCGCGATGATGGAGTTATATGAAAGATCAATCGAAAGGATTCTCGGTCTTGTAAAGCATACCCTTGGGCTGGTTGAAGCCGATCTCTTCGCAGCCGAGATACTTGAATACGTTGAACAGAGCCTTGCCGAAGTGTCCGAAAGCAACAGCGCCGTGATGCGGGAAGTTGCCCTCGATCAGAACGTGGCGGTAGAAACGTCCCATCTCGTTGATAGCGAAGATACCGATGCCGCCGAAGGATCTTGTTGCAACGGGAAGTACTTCACCGTGAGCAATATAAGCGCGGAGCTTGGCGTCAGCGGTGGACTGGAGACGGAAGAAGGTGATATCGCCGGGGATGATATCGCCCTCAAGGGTTCCTCTGGTGATATCCGGCTCAACATCGGGCTCAAGGCCGCGGTGCATGATGAGCTGATACTTCATGGTAGCGGAGGTGAGCTTGCAGGCAGCGGTGTTGCCGCAATGGAAGCCCATGAATGTGTCCTTCTGAGTGTAGTTGAACTTGCCCTTGATCTCCTCATTGTAGATGTCGGCAGGAACGGAGTTGTTGATATCCAGCAGAGTAACGACGTCGTCGGAAACGCAGGTGCCGATGAACTCGCTGAGAGCACCGTAGATATCTACCTCGCAGGAAACGGGGATGCCCTTTGCAGTCAGGCGGCTGTTCACATAGCAGGGAACAAAGCCGAACTGTGTCTGGAAGGAAGGCCAGCACTTGTTGGCAAAGCAGATGTACTTGCGGGAGCCCTTGTGAGCCTCGATCCAGTCAAGGAGGGTGAGCTCATACTGTGCCAGCTTGGGCAGGATGCCTGCCATCTTGTTGCCGTCGCCAAGCTCCTTCTCCATATCCGCGATAACGTCGGGGATGCGGGGGTCGTCCTTATGCTCGTTGTAGGCAGCGAACAGGTCAAGCTCAGAGTTTTCCTCGATTTCGGCACCGAGATTGTAGAGCTGCTTGATGGGAGCGTTGCAGGCCAGAAAGTCCTGAGGACGGGGGCCGAAGGAAATGATCTTGAGGTTCTTGACGCCGATTATGCCTCTTGCTACCGGAACGAACTCGCCGATCATCTTTGCCACCTCATCGGGAGTGCCGACAGGGTACTCGGGGATATAAGCCTTGATGTCTCTGAGAGCCAGGTTGTAGCTTGCGTTGAGCATACCGCAGTAAGCGTCGCCTCTGCTGTCAACAAGGCACTTACCGCAGTTTTCCTCAGCAGCTGCAACGAACATTGTGGGGCCGTCGAAATACTTGGCAAGCAGGGTCTCGCAGGTCTCGGGGCCGAAGTTTCCGAGATAAACCACCAGCGCGTTGACTCCGGCTTTTTTGACGTCCTCCAGAGCCTCCAGCATCTCGTTCTCGTTTTCGACAGTCACCTTGCACTCATAGATATTACCGATTTTTGCGTATTCCTCGCAGACGTTGGATCTTCTCGATTCGGAGAGGGATTTCGGGAAACAGTCACGGGATACGGCGATGATACCGAGTTTGACCTCGGGTGTGTTTAAAAACATATAACAGACCTCCTTGTATATTGGAAAATTTATGTTTATATTATACCATATCTTGTAATTGATTTCAATACTTTTTATTCTTTTTTATCGGTCATTTATTGCTGTTTTGCAGGGATTAGGTGGTGTTTCATATTCTTGTTTTTACAATTTTTTTATTTTTTTCTGAATAATATCTTGATATTATTAACAATATGTGGTATAATAAAAATACATTATTTTTTGCTCTGGAGGAATGATCTATGTTTTGCAGAAACTGTGGCAATCAGCTTGCTGACAACGCAAAATTCTGTAACAAGTGCGGCAATCCTGTGGCTTCAGCCGCCGCGGTGAAAGACCCTGAACCTGTGATTGGCGACGTTATTATACCTCAGGATGCGAACCCTTTTGAGGAGGCAAATGATTTTGCCAGCCGCGAACAGGCGTCCTATCAGCAGGAGCCTTCCCCTTACCAGCAGGAGGCAAACCCCTATCAGCAGCAGAACAACCCCGCAGGCTACCAGCCATATCAGCCCAACTATCAGCAGCCCTACGCTCAGCCCTATCCCTATCCCCAGACCTCAGCCGTGCCCGGAGGGAACATCTCAAAGTCTTCGGTAAACTTCATTCCGCACATTATTGCCATGTTCATTCTGAGCATTTTTATGATCTGCTCTCCGCTGCTCAAAATGTTCGGAAACAGTTCGTACAGCTTCGGTACCGCAAGCTATCTTAATGATATGTCAAAGTTAGGCGACAAAATGAACAAGAACGTCTTTTCCTTCACCTTCGAGCAGATCTCCGAGGGAGATGCCGATACCAAGTTCATGCTCATAGGCTTCTGGGTACACGCACTTTTTGAAGCCGTTGCTTTCATCTTCCTTGTGCTCGCTGTTTTCAGACTGTTCTCCAAGCGTCAGGACAAGCAGTTCAAGGTGCTTTCCGACCTGCGCATATCGCTGGTCTCAAGCTTCATCGGCATCATCGGCGTTATCGGATGCATGATCGCCAGCTATATGAATTACAGGAACTCCAAGTTCTCCGGCGTGTTCAGCGATGTTATCTATGTATGGGGATACATCTTCTTCGCCCTTTCTCTTATTTCGCTCATCGTTTGCAGCGTGTTCCGCGGCATGGCTAAGAGGCAGTTCAACCGCGACACCTCTTATAATGCAATGGCTGCTCAGGATATGCAGAACCGTTTCCAGCAGCAGAACAACAATTTCTGAATCTAACCGTATCCGGTATCTCCGCTGTGTTTTCTGCGGGATGCCGGGTATTTTTGTGCCTGTAAATTTATTTTGTTGAAACACTTGAAAAATCCTGCCGGTTATAGTATAATAACAATGTATGTATATTACCGAAAGGGGGTCCCCGAATGGACGAGCATCAGGAAACGAGCCGGATCATAGCCATGCGTAACACTATGATCGTTGTGTATACGATAATCGCTGTTGCAATACTGATCGTGACCAGCGTGTTCATGATCGTCTCCAAAAACAGATCCATGCTTTCACAGTCGGAGATCTACTGTTCTGTTGCGGTCCACCAGACGGGCAGAAGTGTTGAGAATTTCTGCGAGAACGTAGAAATGGCGTCCTCCATAATCTACGAGGAAAAGGAGCTCGTTGAATTCTATCCCAAGTATGATGATTACACTGCTGAGGAACTGGCTATCAAGGACAGGATCACCGAGCTGTTCTCAAAAGCCAACTATATTACCGATTACTGCGATTTCGGTATCATTTACAGCAACAACAGCGTTGCGGGCATAGTTTCCGACGGCACCCTCGATCTGCTCGGCGACAATGTCTTTCAGAAGACCTCTGATCTCATCAGAAGAAACGACAGGTCATGGAACGTGTTCTACTCGGACAATGTTTCCCGTATTTGTTTCCTCAAACGTGTCAACGACAATGCTGTCTTTATCGCATCTGTATATTCAAGCCAGTTCGGTCATGTGTTCGGAAAGCTTTCCTCATCTTCGAGCCTGAGCCTGTACCTTGCCGACAGCGAGGATAAGATCATCTTTTCAAGCGCCAACACCTCGGCGATCTACGGCGAGCCCCTGCCCGTTGAGGTCACTTCAAGAATGGGTGGCGAGGTGAATAAGACCGTCGGCGACGACAAGGGCGTATGCTGTGCTTTGGAGCTTGCCAACGGCTGGGCGATCTACTGTATCGTAACTCCCAACGTTGACGGAAAATTCAGATCCTCGCCCACCGAGACATTCCTTGCAGTCATCCTTCTTTCGACGCTTATCCTGTTCATCATGACTGGCTTCTTCATTGCATCCTTCTTTGCAAGCAAAAAGCGGATCCCGCGCATCAGAGAGGAAAAGCTTGACCCAGTCACCGGCGTGCTTACTCCGTACTACTGCGAGGAGCGTATCTCTGACCTGATCGAGATATCCCTCATCGGCGGTACATGGGCGTTTGCCATAGTCCGTATCAACGAGCTGGATCTCATTTCCGAGAGAGTAGGGGAGAGCTTTGCGGATCAGAGCCTCCAAAAGGTGGCGGAGATACTAAAAAACACTTTCGGCACCGAAACAGCCATAGGTCTCAACGGCTCCAAGGAGTTCATTGTCTTCTCTGATTTCTCTGATTTTGACCTGTTCATGTCACACAACAATCTGAGATCCAAGTTTACCGCCCTCAGGACCAAGCTTGACAACGTTCTTGTGGGCGAGAACGAGGACTACAAGCTTGACATCAGCATAGCCGTATGCATCTATCCCGATCACGGCAAGACTTTCGAGGACCTTGAATTCAAGGCCAAGTCGCTTATCTATGATTCGCCCAGCGATGAAGCGGCACGGCTGGTCTTCTATGACGAGAAAAAGTCAGGAGGCGGTAAAGCATGAGGATCAAACGCACACTTTGCTCACTGGGTCTTGCCGCCGCTTTGGCTCTGTCTTCCTGCTCCCAGCGTGATGTGATCGACATCGGGCGCGGGATAAGCATATCCTTCTCATGGTGGGGCAAGGACGTAAGACACAGCTACACTATCTCGGCGCTGAAGGATTTTGTCGTACAGAACCCCGAGATAGATGTAATGCCCGAATACAGCGAATTTGAAGCCTTCCAGAAGCGCATGGATGTGGTCTATGCCGCACATAACGAATGTGACGTGATGCAGATAAACTACGACTGGCTTTATCGCTATTCGCCGGACGGCAACGGCTTCTATGACATGAACGAGCTGTCCAAATACATCGACCTGTCAAACTTCACCGAGGAACAGCTCTCCTACGGCAAGATAAACGGCAAGCTCAACGGTATATCAAACGCACTGAACACAGAGACCTGCTACTATAATAAGGATATCTACGACAAATACGGCCTGGAGCTCCCAAAGACTTGGGACGATCTTTTTAAAGCCGCCGAGGTGATGCGCGGCGACGGCGTCTATCCTATTGAGCTGTCCAAGAAAGCTTCATGGATGATGAGTATAGCCTATGAGGAGCAGAAGACCGGCATACAATGCTTCAACGAGAGAGGCCAGCTCTGCTTCACGCCTTCAAACTTCTCGGATATGATAGACTTCTATCAGAAACTGCTGGATGAAAAGGTTTGCAAGTACTACAAGGATATCAACAAGAACGATTTCCTCAACGGCGTAACAGCCGGCAGCGTCTGCTGGATCTCCGATGCCGGCTATTACTGTGAGCCTGTGGCTGAGGCCGGCAACAACATCGTCGTCGGCGATTATCTGCGATCAGAGGGAAGTGCGATCTCCGGCTGGTATGCAAAGCCCACAAGCCTTTATTGCATCAAGCGTGACACGCCTTATCCCGAGGCCTGTGCAAAGCTGGTCAACTTCCTGGTAAACGGTCAGGAAATGGCTCAGAAGCAGGGCATAGAGAAGGGCATACCCCTGAGCAAGGCTATGCTTGAAGTGCTTGAAGCCAACGATCAGCTCAAGGGAATACAGAACGTAGCAAATGAGAAGCTTGCCGCCTCCGATTCCATCACAAGGATCAGCCCTCTGCTGGAAAACTCCGGACTTGTCGAGGTCTTCGAGGAGGCTGTGAAGCAGGTCATCTTTGAGGAGCAGGATATAAGCGAATACGCGAAAAAGCTACACGATGCAGCTTTGAATCTCACCGGAAAGCCCGCAGCTTACTGATCTGCCGCGATATCAGGCAATAACTATTGAATTGAGGTATTATCATGGACGTTTTCAAGGAACAGAATGTAACAAAACTTCAGGACAGCAGAGATACTGCCAAGAAGGTGCTTACCGCACTTGTGGCTATTCTCATCGCCTCTGCGATCTTCGTGCTGACCTTCGGCTCACTTTATATGATGATCGGTCTGATTCTTGCCGGAGGCGTTATGTACGGCGGCTATTATCTTGTTACCAGCACCTACGTTGAATACGAGTATATCATCACAAACGGCGAGGTGGATTTCGACAAGATCATTGCTCAGCGTTCCCGAAAGAGACTTTGTACCGTTAAACTCGGCACTGCTACGGATTTCGGCATCGCCAACGACAGCGCCAATACCGAGAATGCCGAGACCTATGTGGTAGCTACCGCCAACGACCCGGAGCAGAAGGATTATTTCTTGAGAGTAAAGCACAAGAGCCTTGGAGACACCGTGATCTACTTCACCCCCAACGAAGAAATGATCGAGCTCATCAAGCAGTTCCTTCCCAGGACTTTGAAGGTCTGATATGTATAAAGTCGGTATAGATCTTGTGGAGATCGAAAGGATAAAAAAAGGCTGCGCCAATCCGCGCTTTATTGACCGGGTGTATTCCCGGGCCGAGCAGGAGCTTTTCTGCGGCGAGACCATGAGGTATGAATCTCTTGCAGGCAACTGGGCGGTAAAGGAGGCTTTTTCAAAAGCCCTCGGCACAGGCGTCAGGGACTTCCTGCTCACCGAGGTGGAGGTGCTCAGAGACGAACTGGGAGCGCCCTATCTTCGTCTCAGCGGCAGAGCCAAACAGCGTGCCGAGGAGCAGGGACTTGAATTCTCGGTCAGCATAACTCATACAAAACAGCTCGCGGAAGCTGTATGCATAGCTTACAGAGCTTGAAAGGAGCCGTTATGGATCTCAAAAACCTGATATTGACACCTCCGCAGATGCGTACCGCCGAGCTGGCGGCTGCTGCCCACGGTGTATCTGTTTCAGCGCTCATGGACAATGCCGGTGAAGCCCTCGGCAGAAGGATCCTCTATGTAGCCCAGCAGAAAATGAAAAAGCACGTCCTGCTTATATGCGGCACCGGCAACAACGGCGGCGACGGTTATGTAGCCGCTGATTTTCTCCTTGATTCTGCTGCGGACATCACCATAATCACCTGCGGCGCACCTAAGACCGATCTGTCTAAAGCTGCCTTTGCCAGGGTGAAAGACCGCTGCGAGATGATAACCATAGAAAAAGCCGTGGAGGAACCCGCCCTTATCGACCACGCCGAGATCATAGTTGACTGTGCCTTCGGCATAGGCTTTCACGGCGAGCTGCCCCACGATCTGAAACGTCTGTTCATGCGCTGTGCGCTGAGCGAGGCATATCTTATCGCCTGTGACTGCCCCTCGGGCATCAACTGCATGAGCGGCAGGATCTCTCCCGGAACCTTTGAAGCTCATGAGACTCTGACCTTCCACAGACCCAAGGTGGGTATGCTTATGTCTCCTGCAAAGGAGAAGTGCGGCAAGGTCATCACTGCTGATATCGGTATCGGAGATTATGTGGACGAGTATGCCAAAGTCCGGGTAATGAGCACCGACAAGGAGCTTGCAGCATCGTTTCTGCCCTACCGTGTCGAGGACAGCCACAAGGGTATCTACGGCAGGGTAGTGCTGGTGTGCGGTTCATACTGCTATCCTGGAGCTGCTATTATTTCCGCTGAGTCTGCGCTGAGATCGGGCGTAGGTATAGTCAACCTCTGTACTAATATCAAAGCCACAGGCGCCGCAGCTGTCAGGATGCCGGAGTGTACCTATACCCCTGTATCTTTTGATGAGGACGGCTTCATGTCCGATAAGGACGCCGACATCATGCTGAAAGCTATGGAACGCGCCGGTGCAGCAGTCATAGGCTGCGGCCTCGGGCGTTCAGAAGGAACTGAAAAGCTGGTCTGCGAACTGGTGAGAAGGGCAAAATGTCCGCTTATTATCGACGCCGATGGAATAAACTGCCTGTCTAAGCATATAGATGTATTAAAGGAAAAGCAGACAGAGATCATTCTCACTCCTCACCCCGCCGAGCTGGCAAGGCTCTGCGGCACCGACACTCTCAGCGTTACTCTTGACCTGTTCGGTCATGCTTGCGAGATCGCGGAGCAGTATTCCGTTACCGTTCATGCCAAGTCAACACAGACCTTCACCGTTAAGGATAAGATATGTTATCTTACCGACTTCGGATGCTCGGCGCTGGCAAAGGGCGGTTCCGGCGATATGCTGGCAGGACTCATCGGCGGCTTCATGGCTCAGGGCATCACCTCGGAGAGAGCCTGCGTTTTGGCTGATTACGTCATGGGTACTTCTTCAAGGGCTCTTTGCAAGGAGCTTTCGCCCCGCGGTGTGCTGGCAAGCGACATCATTGCGCGTTTTCCAAGAACGCTTTACGAACTGGAGCACGATCTCTGATCTGAAACTGTACGGCTTTTCCTTCGGGAAAGGCCGTTTTTATTTCAGGAGGACTAATCATGAAAAAGATGATCGCAGCTTCACTGGCGCTCATGCTCGCAGGGTGTACGCCTTCGAGCAGCGCCGAGCCCGAGCCTATGGAGAAAGAATTTCGCTGTGCGGTAACTGTTACCGGCAGCAGTGAATATACCGGGACGATAGAACGCGCCGGAGGCTCAAACTGGAAGATAGAGCTGACCTCCCCGGAAAGCGCTGCCGGGATAACGCTCTGCTATCTCGCGGACGGGAAGTGCTCACTTGAACTGCAAGGCCATACTGTTGTATATGGCAGAGATAACATCCCGCAGGGCGGTGTCTTCGATCTTGTGACCTCTGCTGCCGATATGTGCATCGAAAACAAGGGCGTTACAAACCGCACCACCGACGACGGCAGCAAATGCTCCGGTGCCGTCAAAGGCATGAGCTTTACAGCTGAAAGTACCAAAGGAATGCTCAGCAGCATCTGCATCGGGGATGACATTCGGGCAGAATTCACTGAGCTGCTGCCTTCGTCGCTGTCCTCCTGTACGGAATAAGACATAAAAAGATCGCCGTGCTGAGCCAGCACGGCGATCGGTCGTTATCTTACATATGGTTAAGGTCGATATCGTCAAGGTTCAGAGAAGATGTGTCGATACCGTCCATGTCGCCCGAAGTGGGCCTGGATGCGGCTGCTGCCTGCTGCTCTCTTTTGAGTTCCTGCTGAGCAAAGGAGTCAGCGGCGGGCTGCTTTTTGGCGGGCTTGTTGAAAAGAGGCTCGTCGAAAATAGCTTCTGCGCCGGTAGCCTTGGGCGGTGTAGGAGATTTCGGACCGGTGGCTGCAGCGGCCTGAGCTTTCTCGGTATTCTCCTTGGAAAATTCCGCGGCTCTGTTTTCTCCTTTGCACAATATCGGGACCGTGTATCCAAACTTGCCGTAAAGCGTTGCAAGAAAGTCTGCGTCAACTTTGAGGTTGGTAACTACATTCACAGTCTTGCGCTGGTTCTTTCTCGGATTGATCATCGCCACATAGTTTACGGTAGCATAGATCTCGTCATAGTACTTGCTCCTGCAATAGGTGAGCTTGTAATGCTTTTCCGGCACTGCCATTACCACGCTCACGGCGTTAAGCGAGAACAGGCAATCCGGAGTCCTCATGATATCGTTTTTGAGAAGCTGAGGGCTGGAAGACTGATTAGGGTACGGATCCTCGAATATGAAGGTGGGCATCGGCTTTTCCTCCACAGCCCATTCGTCCTCGGACTCGATGAAGGGGTACTTGGCCTTGGTATAGATAAGATAAAGCGCCGGGATCATAAGGAAGCCAAGCTCTCCGATCCATACAAGCCAGAGCACAAAGCCCTTGATGTTGTTGTTTTCAAGGTCGCTGTTGCTGAATCTGTGGCTCTTGATCGTCCACCTTCCGACCTGGTTTATGTCCTTGATATCCTGGAACATATCTGCCGGATGTGTGATGAACCAGAATGCATTTCTGACCTGGAGGTTGCGGTATTTGTACATATAGTCGTAAAGCGACATATCGGGGCTTGAAATGATCTTCTGACAGTTCTCGTAGATCTCGTCGGCAGTTGAGCCGAAAATGTTGGTGTAGATATCGTACAGATCGTCACCGAAGATCGTCAGGAAAGATGAATAACCGATATAATCGGAGTACTGCTTCATCATGTCGCTGATCTTTGTTCCTTTGAGCTCGTAGAAGTAGAGCAGCCAGGTCGCGGCCTCCTCCTTGGTCTTGGGGAGCACGGTCTCGTCGCCGATGATTCTTGTGACCTTGGTCTCCTTCATGTCGGAGTACATATACTTGTCATAGTCCCTTGCGCAGTAGATACCCCACTTGGCATAGTTTACGAACAGCAGCGCCACCAGCGAAACGATGACTGCCAGCTTGGGAGCTCTGATCTTGTAGATCTTAACAAAAAAAGCTCCGATAGCGCCGAGGCCAAAGCTCACGCCGGCCGCCAGGATTATGTTCAGATAGATCAGCGGAATGACCGAATTGATAATCAGATACAGCCATGAAATGATAAATCCTACCGCCAGTATGGAAAAGAACATCAGCACGATGCCCAGCGGCGAGAACTTATTTGAAGGTTTGTAAACGGTTGAATTGTACATATGGATTCTCCACCCCAAATAATAGTATATAGTGTTTATATTTTAACATATATTGAAAAATAATGCAATACTATTCAGAAAAAAATAATGCATTTCCGATAAAAAAATCACAGCACGCCCTGTTATACTTATCTTTATACCGAAAGCTGATTTTATCTTACAAAAACACTTGAAAAATTAATAAGAATATGATATAATATAATCTGCTTATGATGTATTACATGAAAGGGTGTGTCTTTAATTGATAAAGGTTAATAATCATATCGGCACGATCGGCATTTCGACAAGATATTTGCGTACCCTGATCTCTCAGACAGCCGAGAGCTGTTTCGGTGTTGCCGGAATGAATATCGCCGGCGCGATGCAGAGCATGAAAAGTTTTGTCAAGAAGAATAAGGCAGCCAACAAAGGCGTTCTCATAAGGCAGAAGGATAACAAGATCATCATTGATCTGCATATAACTGTTACCTACGGTGTGAATGTCGGTGCGATCACTGAAAGCATCGTTCACAAGGTAGGTTATGTAGTTACAGAACTGGCTGGTATCGAAGTCGAGTCTGTCAACGTTTATGTTGACGGTCTTGTTGACTGACAGCAGATAGCAGGGAGGAAACACCATTGATCAAAGGCAGTGTGCTTCGTGACGCGATAATCAGCGCCGCTTACAGTATATCAAACAACAAGAAAGCGGTTGACGAGCTCAACGTTTTCCCGGTGCCGGACGGTGATACCGGTACGAATATGTCCATGACTATCGGCAACAGTGTTGCCGAGCTGAAAAACCTTCCCGACGATGTTGACGCCGGAGTAGTTGCAAAGACAGCGGCCTCGGCGCTGCTCAGAGGTGCAAGAGGCAACTCGGGAGTTATCCTTTCTCTGATCTTCCGGGGCTTTTCCAAGGCGCTCAAGGGTCAGACCAATGTTACAGCTACCAATATCGTTGCGGCTCTTGAAGCCGGCGTTGAGGGTGCCTACAAGTCTGTAATGAAGCCCACCGAGGGCACTATCCTCACCGTGGCAAGAGAGTCTGCCGAGAAGGCAAGAGAGATCAGCCGCTCCACCAACGACCCCATCATCATCTGGGAGGAGGTCTGCAAGCAGGCAGAGCTTTCCCTGGCCGAGACTCCCAAGCTCCTTCCCGCGCTGGCAAAGGCCGGCGTTGTCGATGCAGGCGGCAAGGGTCTGCTCATAATTTTCTGTGCTATGAGAGATGTATTCAAGGGCGGCAAGATCGTTTCCGCCAAGAAGGCTGAGACCGCCAAGGCTGTTACTATCGAGAATTTCAATTCCGTAGTGGGCAATTACGATCAGGATATCCATTACACCTACTGCACCGAAATGATTATCACCAAGAAGAAGAACGCCGAAGACGCCTCCAAGCTCAGGGCTTACCTCGAAACTATCGGTGATTGCGTAGTTGTTGTTGACGACGACGATATCATCAAGGTCCATGTTCATACCAACGATCCCGGTCTTGCGATCCAGAAGGGTCTTAAATTCGGGTATATCAATCTCCCGAAGATCGAGAACATGAAGCTCCAGCACAAGGCCCGCAAGAAGGAAGCCGAGACCAAGATCGTTCCTGCCAAGCCCGAGAAGAAATACGGCTTTGTAGCTGTTGCAGCAGGCTCAGGTATTGAGACCATGTTCAAGGATATCGGCGTTGACCGCATCGTTAAGGGCGGTCAGACCATGAATCCTTCTACCGAGGACATCCTTGCTTCGATTCTCATGACCCCCGCCGAGATCGTATTTGTTCTGCCCAATAACAAGAACATCATCATGGCTGCCGAGCAGGCTGTCAAGCTTGCCGACAGAAAGGTCTGCGTGCTCCAGACAAGGACTATCCCCCAGGGCATGAGCGCAATGCTGGCCTTCGACGAAAGTGCTGACTTCAACACCAACCGCATCGAGATGACCAAGGCCTTCGAGAAGGTCTCCACCGGTATGGTGACATTCGCCGCCAGAGATTCGGATTACGAGGGACACTCAATCAAGCAGGGCGAGATCCTCTGCCTCGATAACGGCAAGCTGAGCCTCGTTGAGAAGGACCTTGCAAAGGGCGCCTACAAGCTCACAAAGAGACTTGTAAGCAGCGACTGCTCTTATATCACGATCCTCTACGGAGCAGATGTATCCGATGACGCTGCCGAGGCTCTTGCTGCACAGGTAAGAAACAAGTACCCCAACATCGACGTGAACCTCATCAGCGGCGGACAGCCAGTATACTATTATATTATCTCAGTTGAATGATCCAGAGCTTTTCAAAGCGCCGCAGACCGCGGCGCTTTTTGTTTTGCAAAAATCATACAAAACTATTGAAAATATCAAAACTTTGTGTTATAATAGTATTTAAGAAGTCCGCAGAACAGTTTTGATTTAGCCTCAACAGGAGATCATATATGAAAGAGAATAAGAACAAGCTGTTTTTGAAGCTTGCCGCTGTTCAGATCCTTCCGATGCTGATACTGATCGTATGTGCTGTCATCGTTGGCTTCAGTCCCTTTTCCGACAGTATCGAGGATGAGATCAAGAGCAAGCTTGCCTCCGTCGCACGCCTTACTTCATCTTCTCTCAAAGAAGTCTATGACGGCGATTTCTCTCTCCGTGACGGCAGGTTCTATATAGGCGAAAACGATCTGACCAACGTCTATTCCATTGTTGACAATATCAAGAAAGACACCAAGGCCGATATCACGCTGTTTGTGGATAATGTCCGCGCACTGACGACAGTTCAGGGCAAGACCGGAGACAGGCTCACAGGTTCGGTGCTTGAAAACGATGAGATCATCAAGGCCGTTTACTCCGGCGAGGAGTTTTACGTCAAGGATCTCGACCTCCAGGGCACGCTTTATTACGCCTATTATATACCCTTTTCCTGCAACGCAAACGGCAGCATCAGCGGCATGGTCTTTGCCGGCATAAACAGCGAGAGCGCCGAAAACAGTAAATGGACGGCGCTCAACAAGATCGGTATTATATTCTATATTATCGTTGTTGTGTCTGCTCTGATACTGTTGCTCTATACCCGCCGGATCGCAAGGCAGCTCATGAACATTAAGAACTACATCGGCGGTCTGTCCAAGAGCCATTTCAATTCCGAGATGAACGAGGATGTACTCAAACGAAACGACGAGATCGGCGACTTAGGAAGATACGCCGTCGAGGTGGGGGACGTAGTCAACAGCCTGATAAACACCGACCCGCTCACCGGACTGTATAACCGCCGCGCCGGAGAATCCGAGTTCAAGAAACTCCTCGAACGCAGCCTGAGCCCCGACGAATACTACATTTCAGCCATGCTTGATATTGATTTCTTCAAGACCTTGAACGACCGCTTCGGACATGATTACGGCGACCAGGTGCTTGTAGGCGTTTCGGATATCATGCGTGCCTATTCTTCCGGATGCGGATTTGTATGCCGGTGGGGAGGGGAGGAGTTCCTGATAGGGCTCTGCTGCACCAAAGAACGCTCGGAAGAAGTATTCGAGAACATCCTCGGAGATATCCGCCAGATAGCTGAGGACGATCCCGGCAAGCCGCTCATAACCGCCACCATAGGCGCAGCCTACTACAAGTCCAACAAGGATATGTATGAAATGGTTAATAAAAGCGACGAATGTCTTTACAAGGGTAAAAACAACGGCAGAAACCAGATCGTCACTTTCTTTGACGCATAATAAATCGCGTCAGAGCCTTAAAGCTCTGACGCGGCTTTTATTTTTTGACCAAATATTTTCTTTCAAACTCAGCTACCGAGATAGCCTTGTCAAAGAGCCAGCCCTGAGCCATTTTGTGACCGGAGCTTGCCAGTATCTTCGCCTGATCCTCTGTCTCTACGCCCTCAAAGACTATCGCCTTGTTGGTCAGGTTTATCAGCGAGCATATCTGATTAACATAGTCCCTTGCCTGGGGGTTGGAGGCTATGTTGTCGATGAACACCTTATCCACCTTGACGATATCTACCGGCGCATTTAGCAGTACGCTCAGGGAAGAATAGCCCATGCCGAAATCGTCGATGTCGATCTTGAAGCCTCGCTCACGAAGCTTTTTCATGTCGTTATAGAGTGCATTGAAGTCCTGCATGAAAGAGCTCTCAGTTATCTCGATCTCGATGAGCTTCGGGTCGATCTTGTAGAAGTCGGACAGCGCCGACAGCCTGTCTACAAAGTTGCGGTGGCTTGCGTGGTTGCGGGAGAAGTTAATGGAGACCGGGAACAGCTTGTAGCCCTCCCGTTTCCACCGGGACATGGTTTTGAGCAGCGATTCGTAGATATACATATCCAGGTCTACGATGTAGCCCACCTTTTCAAGCACCGATATGAATTCGTATGGGAGCTTGTAGCTGCCGTCAGGGTTGCGCCAGCGGCTTAGCGCCTCGGCACCGATGATCTCTCTGGTGTCAAGGGAGAATTTCGGCTGTAAGAACAGCTCGATCTGCCCGGACTGGAGAGCGTTTTTAAGCTCGGCGGCGATCTGCTGCTCGTGGCTGCGTTGCTTTCTCATACGCTCTGAGTAGATGCCGCAGGGTATCTCCTTGACGCCCTTGACGCTTCTTCTTGCCAGGTCAGCATTGTCGATAGCGATAGTAACGTCTATATCGGGATCCGACAGGAAATACACACCGCTGGAAATATGCAGGTCGGAGGCGGGGTATTTCAGCTTCTGGTCGTTGTTGAAATGCTGGTTGATCTTCTTCACCGATTCGATTATCTCGTCTCTCGAAGCGCCCTTGGCGAACACCGCAAAGAAATCGGAATAGATCCTGCAAGCATAGATGCAGATATCCGCGCCGATAAGATCCGTGGCGAAATCGTGTAACATCTGGTTGCCGGAATCAAAGCCGAAGTTGTCGTTGACGTAGGAGAAATCGTTGATATCAGAATAGATGATGCAGTAACAGCAGCGGATATCAAATTCCTCGGAAAGCTTGGCCGAGACCTTCTCCATGAAGGCCTTTCTTATCAGCAGCCCTGTGACCTGATCTGTGGTGGAGAGCCTTTCGATCTCCAGCTTATCCCGCACGATCCGGTTTTTCAGCTTCTGCACGTTCTCGATGTTGTACAGCTTTCCAAAGATAGATGTAACTTTACCTGTATCGTCGGTCACGCTGACATATGGAGCCTTGTACCAGATATAATCGTCGTCGAAGGCCTTTGTCCTGAACTGGAAAGTCCCGCGCTGGGGCTTTAACGAGGCTTTGTGCAGCCTTTCTTCAATAAGCGCCTGATCTTCGGGATGAGTAAAGAGCTTGTAATTCTCGTCTCCGAAGTAATTCGGGACCCTGTTGTCCTCATAGACGTACCGGGAAATGCAGTTGGAGAACTCCATTATATCCTGCTCAACGTCGTAATCAAAGTAGATCTCCTCGGTGTTCTCGGCGATGATGCGCAGCTTTTCCTGCTGGTTTACTATGCTTTTCTCGGCTTTTTTTGCAGCTGAGATATCAATGAAGATAACGCACATCATGTAGTTGCCGTTAGCAGACTGTCCGAGGAATTTGGCTCTTATCTTCATCCACAGAGGGGTACCGTCGGTCTTGGTAAAGAGGATATCCTTCTCGTTGACCTTTCCGCTGTGCAGATAGGTCGCTGCGTCGGCGATAAGGTCTATGACTTCCTCGCGTCTAAAAGATTGTCCGCCCTTTCCGGGATGCTCCTCAGGGGAGTTGTAGCCGAACATACGGTAATATTCGTCATTGGCTTTCAGGATTATAAGCTCGTCCCCGACGATCTCGTAAACAGCAAGTCCACCCGGGATATTCTCGGAGACAGCCTCCAGCTCCGCAAGGTTGCCGGCGTACTTCTCCTTTGCATCGACCATCTCAGATACGTTGCATATGGTTATCTTGGAGCAGCTCCGTCCCTGACTGTCGGTAAATATATCCCCGAAGCAAAGCACCATAATGACAGAGCCGTCCTTTTTCACGAACCTGTGCTGCAAAAACGAACCTGCCTCGCCTCTGAATATCTTCTGGATATGATCAATATATGCCTGCCTGTCAGTCTCAGGCAGGAAATCAAAGAGCGTCAAGTTTCTTGCTTTGATATCCTCCATTGTATAGCCGGATATCTCGGTAAATCCCTCAAGGACCTCGATAACTCTGCTCTCATCGTCGTTGTTTATGATGTATCTGCCGTACTCCACCGGCTGTATCGCAGGCTTGTTTATATCCAAAGGGAACACCTCCTCCACAATTTCTCATACTTATATATATTATACACAGTAATTTAATTATTTTCAACCTTATATAATAATTTCGTCACATTGCATAATAATTTAGTGATTTTATACAAAGGTCAGAACGGCCTTCAAATTGTAACATTGTACTGTTGATTTTTAGGGAAAAGTATGCTAAAATGGGAATTGACAGTTTATTTGAACGGAGGTATGATCATGAAAGGACAGAAGAATAAGCCCGGTTCATCGGATAATAAGCCTCTCGTCATGAGGATTATAGTGCTGATTGTCGCAGCAGCTATGGTCGTTGGTATCATAGTCGGTGCAGTAGTGGGTATGAACTGATGGTCCATATAGGCAACAGCTGGGACGAGATCCTCAGCGAAGAATTCAAGAGCGACTGGTATATGAAGCTGCGTGAGTTTCTTAAATATGAGTACTCTCATTACAAGGTCTATCCCGATATGTACGACATATTCAACGCACTGAAATATACCGATTATTATGCAGTCAAAGCCGTCATCCTCGGACAGGACCCATATCACGGCCCCGGGCAGGCTCACGGGCTTTGTTTTTCGGTCAAGAAGGGCGTTGAACCGCCGCCATCGCTGAAAAACATCTTCACTGAGCTTAATTCCGACCTTGGTGTACCGATTCCACAGAGCGGAGAGCTGACCAAATGGGCTCAGCAGGGAGTGCTGCTGCTGAACACCGCTCTCACCGTCCGGGAGGGCAAGCCCAACAGCCACCGAGGCAAGGGCTGGGAAAGGCTCACCGATGCGGTGATAACCAAGCTCAGTCAGCGCGAGAGACCTATGGTATTCATCCTCTGGGGAGGCAATGCCCGCGCCAAAAAGCCGCTTATAGACGGCAGCCGGCATCTTATCCTTGAATCGCCTCACCCCTCGCCGCTGTCGGTACACTATGGCTTTTTCGGAAACAGACATTTTTCAAGGACCAACGAGTTCTTGGTAAATAACGGCATAGAGCCTGTCGATTGGGATCTGACCGACAGAGCATGACCGTAAACGAAAGGGAAGATTTAAAATGAATTATGCAGAAGAATCCTTGAAGCTCCATGAACAGTGGAACGGAAAGATCGAGGTCATCAGCCGTGTAAAGCTTGAGACAAGAGACGATCTTTCCCTCGCATACACCCCCGGTGTAGCTCAGCCCTGTCTGGAGATACAGAAGGATATCAACAAAAGCTATGAGCTCACAAGACGCTCCAACCTTGTTGCAGTCATCACCGACGGTACTGCTGTCCTCGGTCTCGGCGATATCGGCCCCGAGGCAGGTATGCCTGTTATGGAAGGCAAGTGCGTACTGTTCAAGTCCTTCGGCGACGTTGACGCTGTTCCGCTCTGCGTAAAGAGCAAGGACGTTGACGAGATCGTCAGGACGGTACAGCTCATTTCCGGTTCTTTCGGCGGCATCAACCTCGAGGATATCTCCGCACCGAGATGCTTTGAGATCGAGCGCAGACTTAAGGAGGTCTGCGATATCCCCATTTTCCACGACGACCAGCACGGCACAGCCGTTGTATGCCTTGCCGCTATGATGAACGCCCTGAAGCTCACCGGCAAAAAGCTTGAAAACATCAGAGTCGTTACCAGCGGCGCAGGTGCAGCAGGTATCGCTATCATCAAGCTGCTCATCGCTCTCGGTCTCAACGACGTAGTACTCTGCGACAGAAAGGGCGCTATCTACAAGGGAAGGGAAGGCCTCAACACTGAAAAAGCCGAAATGGCTGAGATCACCAACAAGCAGCTCCGCAAGGGCAGCCTTGCAGACGTTATCAAGGGCGGAGACGTGTTCATCGGAGTATCTGCTCCCGGCTGCGTAACTCCCGAAATGGTCAAGTCTATGGCTGACAAGCCCATAATCTTCGCTATGGCTAACCCCACTCCCGAGATCATGCCTGACCTTGCCAAGGAGGCCGGAGCCGCAGTAGTCGGCACAGGCAGAAGCGATTTCCCGAACCAGATCAACAACGTTCTTGCGTTCCCCGGCATCTTCCGCGGCGCACTTGACGTCCGCGCAAGCGAGATCAACGACGCTATGAAGATCGCCGCTGCAAAGGCGATCGCATCCTTTGTAACCGACGACAAGCTTTCCCCGGATTATATCATTCCCTCGGCGCTTGACAGAAGTGTTGCAGCAGCAGTAGCACAGGCAGTTGCCCAGGCCGCAAGAGACACCGGCGTAGCTCGAATCTGATAAAAAACGACATGACAAAACAGCGGCGGAGAGCTCGTCTCCGCCGCTGTTATTATTTTAGTCATCTACATTGAGCATTGATTTTGTAGGTTTTGCAGCAGGTTCGGTGGTCAGTCCCGGGTCGTTGGTCTCCTCAGCTCTCTTGGTGAGATCGTTGACTATCCGCTCGAACACCACAAAAGCTTGGTCGTAGTACTCCTGCATGGTCTCAACAGAATCGCCCAGGGTCTCTATGGGCGTCCTCATGGAGAGGTGAACGTCATAGGGCATATTCTCGTATTTCAGTTCCTCAGCCAGAAACTTGAAATTCAGCGAAAGCCCGTACTGGTCGATATACTTGTTTCCCGGGAAATCCTTGCTCAGGTCGCTTTTGAACATACCCAGGAAATCCGGCTCGGTGTTTGAATCGCATACCACCAGGATATCGTCGGGCAGCTGGATCTGCGACATGAACTTAGCCTGATAGCCCTGCTGGGTCTGATAATCCTTGCTGTCGGGGTCGAGGGGCATCATCATCACCGTGACCTTGACCTGACCGTCGCCGTTGAGGTCGTCACAGTACTTGGCGAAGAAGGCCTCCATCTCGTCCTGCCTGTAAGCCAGGCCGTTGTTGGCGATCATCAGCACGTTCATATCGGCACGCACTCTCGTAAGCTCGTCCACGACGATAAAGGTCACAACGACGATTATAAAGGCCGCGAACAATATCCATATTTTATTGTGATACCAGAAATTAGCGATCTTTTCCTTGCCGTGGAGCTCCCTCGGGGCTTCGTGTTCCTCCTTGAAGGTCTCGGATTCGTCGATGACCCCCGATTTGAGCTTCATAAGCTCGATTCGCTCCTGAGCAAGGCGCTTGTCGCGCTTTTTCTGCTGTTCTTTTTCGTAAGCTGTCTGCTCCTCCTCGGCTCGGCGCCGGGCTTCTTCAAGGGCTTGCTGGCGGGCTCTGACTTCCTCGGCAAGGCTTTTTTCGTATTCGTAATCCTCGTCCGGGATGAGATTTTCTTTGTTGTCCTTCATTTTATTTCCTCTCGAACAGTCTGCGGTGTATGCACTGATAAACTAAATCGGGCGGAGGTCGTCCGCCCGAGCTTGGATATCCTGATTATTACTTGGAGATCAGAGCAAGAGTATCTCTTGCGATAAGCAGCTCCTCATTGGTGGGAACTACCCATACCTGTACCTTGGAATCCTCAGCGGAGATCTTGGCGAGCTTGCCTCTGAGACCATCGTTTACCTTCTCATCGAGCTTGATGCCGAGGAATTCCATATCCTTGCAGACAGCCGCTCTTACGTCGAAAGCGTTCTCGCCGATACCGCCGGTAAAGAGAACAGCGTCAAGGCCGTTCATAACTGCGGCATAGCTGCCGATATACTTCTTGATCTCATAAACCAGCATATCGGTAACGAGCTGAGCTCTCTTGTCGCCCTTGTTGGCAGCCTCGGTAATATTTCTGTTATCGGAGGATATACCGGAAACTCCCAGGAAACCGGACTTCTTATTCATGTAGTCGCTCATTTCCTTGGGGGAGAAACCGTGCTTCTCAGCTACGAAAGTAACTGCGGAGGGGTCAACGCTGCCGGTCCTTGTGCCCATTACGACGCCGTCGAGGGGAGTGAAGCCCATGGAGGTGTCTATCGACTTGCCTCCCTGGACAGCGGTGATAGAGGAACCGTTTCCGAGATGGCAGGAAACGATCTTAAGATCCTTGATATCCTTGCCCATAGCCTCAGCAAGAGCAGCGGATACAAAGCGGTGAGAGGTACCGTGGAAACCGTATTTTCTTACGTGGAGATTCTCGTAATCCTCATAGGGAAGGCCAAACATATAAGCCTTTGCAGGCATGGTCTGGTGGAAGGCGGTGTCAAAAACAACTGCCTGGGGAGTGCCCTCGGGGATGACCTTCTTGCAGGCTCTCAGAGCAAGTGCATGGGGGTGATTGTGAACGGGTGCCAGCTCGGAAAGCCCGTCGATCTTGTCGATAACTTCATCGGTAACGAGGCAGGTCTCGCTGAACACCTCAGCTCCCTGTACTATTCTGTGACCTACGGCAGCGATCTC
The DNA here is from genome assembly GCA_017529875.1 of Ruminococcus sp. Classification (GTDB taxonomy): domain Bacteria; phylum Bacillota; class Clostridia; order Oscillospirales; family Ruminococcaceae; genus FB2012. Next base: position 89,594 of record JAFXNC010000034.1, read on the forward strand.
GGACATGGAGTCGATGACCTTGGTCTCGCCGGAGGTGAGCACCTCGACCAGCTTTTCAAAAGCCTCGGTGTGAGTAGGGAAGCTGCAGTCAGCCTCAAAGCTCCTGCCGTCGCCGGTCTTGGCAGAAACGTGACCGTCGATACCGATACGGTCGCAGTTGCCCTTGGCGATAACAGACTCGTCGGTCATGTCGAGCAGCTGATACTTAAGTGAAGAAGAACCTGCATTTACTACTAAGATTTTCATTAAAAGAACTCCTCTCAAAAATTTTCATTCTAAGGCTTGCATTAAAGCCCGAGATAAGATACAATGATATTATAGCAGAATCATATACAAATTTCAAGGGTTTGATTATATAATTTAAAATTTTGTCACGATTGGAGGGACAGCCTTGAAGACCGCCGGGATCATAGCCGAATTTGACCCTTTTCACAACGGTCACAGATACCTGATCGACCGTCTCAGAGCCGAAGGCTATACTCATATCGCAATAGCCATGAGCGGCTCAGCGGTGCAGAGGGGGTCTCTTGCCGTTTATGACAAGCAGTTCCGGGCGGAAACTGCCGTCCGTTTCGGAGCCGATCTCGTCATCGAGATACCGGCACCATATTCTTGTTCTAACGCCGAGGTCTTCGCAGGTGCGGGAGTTGCCGCTCTGGCAGCTTTGGGCGAAGGCGTGATCGGAACGCTTGCCTTCGGCAGCGAGACCGATGATCTGAGCCTGCTGATCCGCGCATCCGATGCCGCAGATGCCCTCAAGGATTCTGAGCTTGTCCGCAGGTATCTTGCATCGGGGGACAGCTACCCCGCAGCTGTCAGCAAGGCCTGTGAAGCGCAGTACGGCAGGGAAGTCGCCTCCGTCTTCATGACCCCCAACAGCACGCTTGCACTTGAATACTGCCGCGCCATACGCCGGTCGGCACCCTTCATGACGCCTTTTGCCGTGAAGCGTTTCGGCAGTACACACGACGCCGACGGCATCTACGAGGGTTTTGCCTCGGCCTCATATATCAGAAAGCTTATCCTCTCCGGGGACGATATCACAGAGCTTGTTCCCGCAGCCGACACCGATCATTTCGACCCTGTCAGGATCAGTAATATCCTGCTGTATTCCCTCCAGTCCGCTGATAAAGAAATGTTACTGTCCACGCCGGATACCGATGAGGCAATTGCAGACAGAGTACTGAACACGTCAAAAGGCTCATTTCCCTCTCTGTCAGAGTTACTCGACGCCTGTAAAGCTAAAAACATTACACGCGCAAGACTGTCAAGGCTCGCGCTTCACGCCGTTCTGCGGATAAATAAGTCCGATATCCTGCCCCTGCCATATGCAAGAGTGCTGGCTTTCAACGAGCGGGGCAGAGAACTGCTGGGGGCATCACAGCACGTCATTCCCGTAGATACCAGTCTAAGCCGGCTCACTTCTTCCTCGCCCACAGCTGCAAGGGTCGCTCAGATCGAGCAGCGTGCCGGCCTTCTCAGATCTCTTGGCACAGTCAGCGGCAAAAACATCAACGATCACACCCGGCAGATCAGAATATCCGGTTACTAAATAATTAATTCTGGTTACAAAACAAATTAATTTTTCCCTTTTCATTGACAATCGTTGCCGTTTATGATAGAATAAAGTCAGCGCCTTATAAAAACGGCGCTGTACGTTAGAGCGTTGATCGCAGACCCTTCTTTGTTTTTCGGGAGTGAAAAAATGAACATTAAAATAATGATCCTGGTTTTGGTATCACTGCTTTTCAGTTCGTGTTCGCTGTTTTCGAGCGGCGATGCCAAATCGGTATTGACATCAAAGAACAGTCCTGCCCCTGTAACAGAGGAAACTACTGTGACTTCTGACAGCAGCGAGGTCCCGGAGCCCGACAGCTCATCCGACAGCAGTGACAGCTCGTCAGAGTCTGAGGCTGACTCGGAAACAGAGGACAGCTCCGATACTGACAGTTCCAAAGAAAAGCCCGAAGATGAGCCTTCTGAGACAACTACCACCACGACCAAGGCTACATCTGCGACCACTTCAGCGACTAAGCAGAGCAGTTCTTCCAGTAAGAATAACACCACTCGTCCTGTTGTCAATACAACGACTACGACTGTTACCACGACTGAGGCTCCTGTTGAATCTTCATCAGAGAAGGAATCGGATACTTCGCTGCCGGAAGTCACAACCACCGAAAAGAAACAGACACCTGTTGAGTCTCAGACTGAGCCCGAGACAAGCTCTGAACCGGAGGTCACAGTCACAACTCCATCCGAGGGCATAATCGACACCACCGAGGAATATTACGAGAACAATCCCTGAGAATGATCACCCGGTTTAAATAGCTGGTGCTTTGGCATCAGCTATTTAAAATCTGTACCTGGAGCGTATTATATGAAAAAATACAGCAAAATGATAGCCGTACTCGGCACCTGCATAGTTTTCGGACTTGCTCTTGCGGCCTGTGACGGCAGATTAAACAGCATATGGTTCTCGCTGGAGATCATTTCGATGATCCTGCTCACCGCCTGCTATTTCTTTACAGCCAGCGCCGCCGAGAACACTATGCAGAGCTTCGCTGCCGCATTGATATGCTCGGCTGTACCGATGCTCCTTTGGTTCATCATCGTCAGGAACGACTCTTATCTCGGCTATTCCGGCGGCAAGCTGTTCGCGGGATCGCTTATCTGCGGAGGCATAATGTTTCTCTGCGGCATACTGTCCCGTTATCAGATCGGCCCGCTGAGAGCCGCTCTCGGCAGGAATATGCTCCCCGCATTCTTCTGCGTTGCCGGTTTAGTAAGACTCATAAAGTATTTCGACCACCTGAAGAGTTTCACTATCAGCTTCAACGACAGCCTCTGTGTCCACGGACTGTTCTTTGTGATATTCGCCTTCGGTGTATTCATCGGCGCGAACCGCTCGCTGCTTGTCAAACTTGACGCATATATTGCTGCAGCGATCTGGGGCGGAGTGTTTACCGTCCTGCATATCATTGAGCAGATACACATTCCGATACTCGACCTGTGACCGAGGCACTTTACCGCAATTTCCCGTTAAGGAGGATATAGTATGATCTCTGTACCCGATTATGTAGTAAAAGCAATAGGAATACTTGAAGCTGCCGGCTTTGAAGCTTACTGCGTCGGGGGCTGTGTCAGGGATTCTTTGCTTGGAAGGGAACCCAACGACTGGGACGTTTGTACCTCCGCTACTCCCGACGAGATGAAAGAGGTCTTTGCCGATTTCCGTACCCTTGACGTAGGCGCCAAGCACGGCACTGTTACAGTCATAGTGGACCGCAATCCTTTGGAGATAACCACCTACCGCACTGACGGAGAGTATTCCTCCCATCGCAGACCCATCAGCGTCAGCTTTATCCGCGACCTGAGCGGCGATCTGTCAAGGCGCGACTTTACCATAAACGCTATCTGCTGCGACAAAAAAGGCGCAGTCACCGATATGTTCGGCGGCACTGAGGATATCGAGAATATGCTGATCCGCTGCGTCGGAGACCCCTGTGACAGATTTGAAGAAGACGCCCTCAGGATAATGCGGGCCCTGCGCTTTTCTTCGGTGCTGGGCTTTGATATCGAGGATTCTACTGCCGAGGCTATCTTCAAAAAGATGCATCTGCTTGAATACGTATCGGTTGAAAGGATATTCTCGGAGCTCAAAAAGCTGCTCTGCGGCAAGGACGCCACTAACGTGCTGCTCAAATTCAAGGACGTTTTCGCCTCCATAATGCCGGAGATAACCCCTTGTTTCGGGTTCGATCAGCATAATGTTCACCATTGCTACGACGTGTGGGAGCATATCGCGAGGAGCGTTGGCTGCTCCCGTCAGGACGAGCGTATCAGGCTCGCAATGCTCTTTCACGATATCGGAAAGCCAGCTATGGCGCGGTTCGACGAGGACGGCTCCGGGCATTTCAAGGGTCATCAGATCAAGAGCGCCGAGATGCTCACCGAGATACTTGACCGTTTCCGCAGCGACAACGCCACCCTCAGATACGTCCGTGAGCTGGTGATCGAGCACGACAACCGCATACCTGTGGCAAGAAAGAATATCAAGCGGTTCATGGCAAAGCACGATTTCGATTTCTTCATGGATTATCTTGAAGTCCGCCGCGCAGATACTATGGCGCAGTCGGATTACATGAAGGAGGAAAAGCTCTCCGAGCTTGAACAGCTGGCTCTTATCGCAGTTGAGGTCAACAATCAGAACTGCTGCCTTAAACTCACCGATCTGGCAGTTGACGGCAAGGATATGATCTCCCTCGGCATGAGCGGCAGACAGATCGGAGCCATGCTCCAGAAACTCCTTGACCTTGTGGTAGATGACAAGCTTGAAAACGACAGGACTGTACTGCTCGAATACGCCAAGGAGCGTTTCAGATGAGGAACAGGATCATAGTTTTTTCAGTCATCGCAGTACTCTGGTGCGGGTTCATATTCTATCTGTCCTCCGAGAACTCCGGGCAGTCCTCCCAGCGCAGCAGCCGGGTCATCACAAAGATCTGTGAGATAGTTGATTCGGATTTCCCCACCTATCCGGAGGCCAAGAAAGCTGAGATCGTGAATAAGTATTCCTTTTCGGTCAGAAAGCTCGCCCACTTCACGGCCTATGCCATACTCGGAGCACTGTTTTTCCAGGTCTTCTGTTTCGTTAGAAAAAAGAAGTTCAGGGCTTTGTTTTCCATAGCGGCTTCAAGCCTCTATGCCCTCTCCGACGAGATCCATCAGTCCTTCAGCCCCGGACGGAGCTGTGAATTCAGGGATGTTCTTATCGACACTTCGGGAGCCGCACTTGCGGTGACTATCTCACTTCTGATACTGTGTTTACATCAAAGAAAAAGGCAGAGAACGGTTTCGTGACCGTCCCTGCCTCTTGTTATTTGTTGAAGAATACCGTGAACACCGTGCCCTTGCCCTTTTCTGATTCCACCCTGATCGTGCCGCCGCAAAGCTCGATTATGCGCTTTACCAGCGGCAGCCCAAGGCCGTTGCCCTCTGAGGCGTGGGCAGTGTCCCCCTGATAGAACCGCTCAAAAATGTGTTTGAGGGTATTTTCGTCCATACCTTCGCCGTGATCTGTTATGCTGATCTTGATCCTGTTGTCGCGGGAGAAAGCCCGAATGATGATAGTCGAGCCGTCCTCGCTGAATTTGATCGAGTTGCCGATAACATTGAGCCAAACCTGTGAGAGCATCTCCTGATTACCGTAGAACTCGATCGGCTCCATGTCAATGTCGAAAACAAGCTGCTTGTGTTTCCACTGCTTTTCCAGCAGCAGTATGCAGCTGCGTATCTGCTCGTCGATGAAAAATGTATCTCGGTCAGTGATATACTCCTGGTTCTCAAACTTATTGAGCATCAGGATATTCGAGGAAAGATTCGTGAGCCTCTTTGATTCCGAAATGATGATATCTATGTACTCCTTGCGCTTTTCCTCGGGCAGGTCGTCCTTTTTGAGCCGTCTGGCAAAGCCCTCGATAGATACTATCGGGGTCTTGAATTCGTGGGAGAAGCTGTTTATAAAATCCGACCTGAACATTTCCGTGCCTGAAAGCTCCTTTGCCATACGGTTGAAGTTCTCGAACAGCTCCTCAAAGACCTTCGGAGCACCCTCTGCACTTACACTCACATCGAAGTTGCCCCGTTCTACCTCCTTGATAGCTTCCTTGAACTTTGCGATAGGCGAAAGCACACGCTTTACAACGATATAGGATATTATAGTACCGATGATAGCACTGGAGATTATGAATATCGCCATATAGATGATCGGCGCCTCGAAACGGGAAGGGAAGTAACCAAAGGCTCTCAGTATGCCGATAGTACATAACGCGATAAGTCCCGCTATCAGGATTATCAGAAAGACATATACGGAGATGTTCCTTACAAGCGGCGCATTGTTGCGAAGCAGGTGCTTTTCTTCCGGTGCTTTTTTCCTGCGGCTCATCGTTTCTTTACTCCTTTGTAGCCCAGCCCCCGGACGGTGACGATCTCAAAATCACCGTTGTCCTTGAACCGGTCACGGAGCCTGTTTACATGAACGTCCACAGTCCGCTCATCGGATTCCGAGGACATATCCCAAATCTCGTCGATAAGCTGGCGCCGGGTGAAGATCTTGTCCGGGTAGGAAAGCAGCTTGTATATCAGCATGAACTCCTTGGGAGGAAGATCTGTTCGCCCTGCGGGTTCGGTGACGGAGAGATTGTCGTAGTCAAGTACGGTATCACCTATGGTGATACGGCGGTCGTTGGCGATCTGTGCCCGGCGCAGCAGCGCGGTTATCCGCAGCAGCAGCTCCTCCTCGTCAACGGGCTTGACCATGTAGTCATCTGTCCCCTCGATGAAGCCTTTTTTCTTGTCGGCGATGGCTTCTTTGGCTGTGACCATGATTATGGGGATGTTGTTTCCGGCAGACCTGAGCTGCCGGGTGAGCTCATAACCGTCCATGCGCGGCATCATTATGTCTGCCACGATAAGATCGGCGTGTTTTGTATCGAGTATTTCAAGGGCTTCAACGCCGTCCTTAGCGGTGAGTACCGTGTAACCGTTCTCCTCCAGCACATCGGCAGTGAGCCTTCGGGTGTTGAGATCATCCTCTGCGACAAGTATACTGAACATCATGTCATCTCCTTGAACCGTCTTTACCAGAGTATAACATCCAATTATGAACTGCGTATAAACGGGAAAGGGCTGCCGTGCTATCCCGGCAGCCCCGTTACAGAGGAAATATTATGATACCGGCAGGGCGGAAGGTCACAGAAAACCGTCCTGCCGTGAAGAATGCTTTACTTGTTGGAGATCGGGTCGATATAACCTACCGGGTCTATCCATTCGCCATTCTGCTTTATAGCAAAGTGCAGGTGTGAGGGCTCGGCAGCTTCGATCTGGGCAGTATCGCCCACTGAACCTATTATCTGACCTGAATCCACCTGATCTCCCTCCTCGACGGTCATTGAAGCCGAGAGGTTGTAGTAGTAGCTGACAATGCCCTTGCCGTGGTCGATCGAAACGCAGTTGCCCCACAGAGGATCATCCCATATCTTTATGACCTCGCCGCGGTTCATGGCTTTGACCGGTGTACCGTTGTCGGCCTTGATGTCGATACCGTCGTGGGTCTTCCAGACGTCGAGAGTGGTGCTCTTGACCAGCTCGCCGAAGCTGAAGGGCTCGATGATCTCACCGTTGACAGGCATGATGTTCGGCTGGGTTATCAAGGGCTGTTCCGTGGTGCTGCTGTCCGGCTCGGAGGCTGGCTCGTTGATGCTTTCGTCGGGCTTGCTCTCGGGGAGGGGAGTGTCGGTCTTGGGGACGTTGGTCTTCTTTTCGTCGGCGTATGTCCCCTCGCGGCGGGTCTCGGTGATCCTGGGGGCAGTGTTGCTGATGCCGTCGTTGATTTTGTTCACGGCACTGTTATAGGTAGCAGCCCCGACGCCTCCGACGGCAAGTATGCAGGCCGCGGCAGCGATGTAAACGCCCTTGCCGCTGATCTTCTTTCTGAGCTTGGTAAGATCCGGTTTTTTCATATCGTTTCTCCTTTGCGGTGGTGATTATTTCTTTCTGTCTATATTCTGCACAGGTTTTATCACTTTATTCACCATGAAAGAAAAATTAAACATAAACCTCATCATTCGTGCCAAAAAAACGATTACATTTTTGTTGTTAATGCATATTGGACTGAATCTTCATTTATGATATAATAAATTATGACGATTTTATAACAGCTAAGAAAGGCCTGATAGCATTGAGTGTTACTATAAAGGATGTTGCAAGGGAAGCCGGAGTATCGGTCGCTACCGTTTCGAGAGTGCTCAACGGCAGCCCCAATGTCTCCGAGATCTCTGCAAAGCTTGTAAACGAGACCATCAAGCGCCTCGGATATTCACCGAACTATCTCGGCAGGAACCTGCGCAAGCGTGCCACCAATGTGATACTTGTGATAATCCCCAACGCAGAACATTCCCTCTACATGAAGATCTGCGTCGGTATGCAGAACTATGCCCAGAAAGCCGGTTACGATATAATCACGGCATCCTCAAACGCCACCACTGCCGTTGAGACAAGGCATATGAATATGCTGTTCAACCGGACGGTTGATGGTGTTGTGCTCATGGGTACGAGCTACGATGCACAGACCCTCAACCGCCTCGCTGAGAATTACGATATCGCGCTGTGCTGTGAGGGCGTCAACGGTGCCAAGGTGCTGACCGTTACCGTGGATGACGAGCAGGCAGGCTATGACGCCGGTATAGCTCTTGTAAAGAAGGGCCACAAGCGGCTCGCATTCATCGGCGCTGAATCCACGGCGCTGTCCGCCAGCCAGCGGGAGAACGGTTTCCGCAGAGCCCTTGCCGACAACGGTATTGATCTCGCCCCGGAGTACGTCTACAAAAACACCTACGACCAGGAAAACGGTGCCGCCGCAATGGAGCGTTTTCTTAAACTCCCGCAGCCGCCCACAGCTGTGTTCGCAGTTTCAGATATTCTTGCAATGAGCGCGATCCGGAAGGCTGTTGAGCTGGGTCTGACCGTAGGAAAGGATATTTCTGTGATCGGTTTTGACAACATTTCCATGTGCGAGCTCACCAATCCCAGCCTCTCCACAGTGGAGCAGCCCTGCTATAAAATGGGCGAGCTGGTCTGCCGGAAGCTCATCGACAACTTTAATTCCGAGGAAAAAGACAACGAATATTACACCGTCGCACATAGGGTGATCCTGCGGGAATCCACCGGTGACAAGTGATTTTAATTTATTGTTGTCAGTTAATTTGTTTTTGTAGGAAACAACAAATATGAAAACAGCGGTTTGTGTGAATTGCTGAAATCGATTACTTAATGATTTCAAAATAATAACGCTTATTGACAACGATTACATGCCGTGTTATAATGGCTTTGTCAATAATACGGTGCCTGTTTTTTTAACGGTATCGGTGTATGAAGTGATTTATGGAGGAAACAACTATGATGAAAAGCAAAAGACTGGCCGCCGGTCTTCTGGCTGTCCTGACTGCATTCAGCGTAGCAGGCTGCGGAAGCTCTGACGACTCTACCAGCGCGAGCAAGGCTTCAGACGACACCTCGAAGGCTGCCGACAGCGTTGCCGATGACAACTACGACTTTTCCCATGAGACCGTTGTAAGTGTTGAGGATACCTCTGACATCGAAGGTCTTGACGGTGTTCCCGATGAGGAAAAGGAGCTTGTTTGGCTTTCGTATTTTGATATCAACCCCACCAGAGCCAACCCCGAGATCAGAACAGACCTCGACCTTTTCCAGAAGAAGGGCGGCTCTATCAAGTATGATAAGACCAACTCTCTTGAAAAGTATACCAAGCTTGCTGACGAGATCCTCGCCGGAAGCCCTCCCGATATGTTCTGGTATGAGGGCAACATGACATTCCCCTACAACGTAACAAGAGGAATGTTCCAGTCTGTTGACAAGATCATTGATTTCGATTCCGACCTCTGGAAGGATGTTAAGGAGCTCGCTGATACCTTCGTTCTGAACGGTGAGCATTATGTTGCTCCTATCAACCTCGTTACTACTACTGTTCTGACTTACGACAAGGATCTTCTCGAGGCTGCTCAGCTTGACGATCCTTACGAGCTGTGGAAGAACGGCGAGTGGAACTGGAACACCTGGGAAGAAATGATGTCTGAGTTCGTTAACGGTGCTACCGGTGACGAGGTAAGATACGGCGTTTACGGCTGGTTTGCTCAGTTCATCTACTATTCTACCGGTGAGACCCTTATCAAGTTCGATTCCGATAAGCAGGAGTATTACAACAACATTGATAATCCTGATCTTGAGCGTGCTGCTCAGTTCCTGTATGACCTTGATAAGAAGCAGCTCAATTACCATGCTGACTGGATCGGTGACTGCGCTCAGTGCTTCAACGACAACGTACTGTTCTATGCTATGGGTCCCTGGGCTTCTTCTGCTGACCATACTCCCAAGGACGGCGCAAGCTGGGGCAACGTTCCTATCCCCAGCGATCCTACCAAGGATAAGAACTACATCGTTCCCGATGTAAACGCTTATATGTGGGTAGCCGGCTCCAAGAAGGACGCTGCTATGAAGATCTGGAATGAGTGCGCAAAGATCGTTTACACCGACGATAAGTACAAGCAGATCGACAGAGAGAAATTCAATTCCTCCAACCCCAACTGGACTGAAGAAATGTATGAGGTAGCATGGGATCTGCTCTACACCGATTACTACACCATGATCTCTGATCCCTGCAACGCTATCAATACAGAGATCTCCGATAACGATGCTGCTACCAACGACTCCAAGAAGGCTGTCGCCAGACTTATGTACGATTCCGTTATGGAATCCGACGAGGACGGCGCTCAGTATTCATGGACTCAGCTCAAGGAGATGTACAAGCCTGTATTCGACAGAGGTATCAAGGAGATCAACGATATGTACAAGAAATTCCTCTCCGGCGAAAAGATCGACCTCAAGGATGAATCCAAGGCAGAATAATATCAACAAAATCAAGCCCTCTCCGGAGGGCTTTTTTGTTGTGTCGTCAATTGACATGAAAGTGATGATTGTGGTATAATTTCAATGTATGAAAATGGCAGCGGAGCTGTCAAAGGGGAGAGTATGAAATGAGCAAAAAGACGCCGCCTATGGGCTGGAACAGCTGGGACTGCTGGGGTGCAGCCGTCAGTGAAGAAACAGTGAGAAAGAATGCCGAGTTTATCGCCGGTCATCTCAAACAGTATGGCTGGGAGTATGTTGTCGTTGATATCCAGTGGTCTGAGCCCACAGCCGAAAACCACGAATATCATCCCTTCACTGAGCTTTGCATGGACGAGTATTCAAGGCTCATCCCTGCCGAGAACAGGTTCCCCTCGTCGGCAGGCGGGAAGGGCTTTGCACCCCTTGCGGAGTATATCCATTCCCTGGGGCTGAAATTCGGCATACACATCATGAGAGGCATCCCCCGTCAGGCCGTTCACAGGAATACGGCTCTGCTGGGTACCGATAAGACTGCAAGGCAGATCGCCAAGACTGCAAGCATCTGCCAGTGGAACACCGATATGTACGGCGTTGATCCCGAGAAGGAGGGCGCCAGGGAATACTACGACAGCATTTTCAAGCTCTATGCACAGTGGGGCGTAGATTTTGTGAAGTGCGACGATATCTGCCGTGAGCTTCCTCACGAGGAGAGCGAGCTGGAGCTGCTGAGTGAGAGCCTCAAAAACTGCGGGCGCGACATGGTGCTGAGCCTTTCCCCGGGGCCTGCGCTGCTTGAAAAGGCTGACCTGTATGCAAAGACCGCTGATATGTGGCGTATCACCGACGACTTCTGGGACAAGTGGGAGCTGCTCTACAATATGTTCGAGCGATGTGAGAAATGGGCTCCCTACGTCGGGAAGGGCGGCTGGCCTGACGCCGATATGCTGCCGGTGGGGGCTATCCTCCAGGATTACGGCAAGGACAACTACTCAAAGTTCACCCCTGACGAGCTGAAAGTCATGCTCACGCTATGGTGCATTTTCCGTTCACCGCTGTTCATCGGCGGAGACCTGCAAAACTGCGACGAAGCTACGTATTCACTGCTTTCAAGCAAGGGCATCCTCAAAATGCTGAGCCAGTCCGAAAACGCCGCTCAGCTTTACCGCCGCAGCATAGACGGCACCGAAGCGGTCGTATGGACTGCTGACTGCACCGAGGGCGGCAAGTACGCCGCGATCTTCAATATCGGTGAAGCCGATCTCAGCTTGGACATCCCTATCAGCGAGCTGGGCGTGGGCGGCTGCAAGCTTTGCCTTGACCTTTGGAGCGGTAAGGTTGCCGGCCTCAGCGATATCATAAGCGTTCAACTGAAAAAGCACTCCTGCGCCGCGTACCTCATCGGCGGAGCAAACGAGTTATAAAAAACACAGCGCCGAAGGCTGATCTTCGGCGCTGATTCTTTTTTACTTTGCAAGCTCTCTGAGCTGTTCGATATCGGGAGCGTAACCGTCGGGAGCGTCAACAAGTTTCCAGGTCTCGGCGATCTCAGCCGATTCACCGGGAGCGTAGGCTCTGTACTCGCCCAGCACCTCGCACTCGAGGAAACTGTCGTTGGTGAAGACCTCCACGTTGCAGGAGTAATCGGGATAGCGGATGAACTCATACTCGCTGATCTTTTTGATGAAGATCTGGTTTTTCAGCACCACAGCCTCCCAGCCGTCCTCGTTGTTGAAGGCAGCCTTAAAGGGTGTTTCGAGGAAGCTGTCCTGCCTGATACGGGCATAGGTGTTGGTCATCTTGAAACGGGGATCGGCGACGTCGGAATACTCCCAGAAGCTTACCACTCTGTTGGGCAGATAGCCGCTCTTTCTTGTGCACATGGGCATGATGGCTACGCTGCCGTCAGCAAGGCAGGTAAGCGACCAGGGAGCGAACTCGCTGGGCTTATCGGAAACGTTCCTGATGCGGGAGATGACCTTGACCTCGGGGCAGTCCTCGCTTACCTCGAAGATCAGCGAAAGCTCCTTGCCGAAGGGCGTTGCCGGGGCTGTAAATGTGAAGACATTGCCTTCGACCCGGAAATCCACCGGGTCATTGTCGGGAGAGTAGGTCTCCGGTACTACTTCGGGGGAGCACCAAAGTCTGTGACCGCCATAGTTGTACCAGGTGCCGTAGCTGCCGCAGTCAACATTGAACCGGCGGATCTCATCGACGAACATGATGTTCTCTCTGCCTTCAAGCGCACAGTAGATGACTCTCGGCCCAAGCTCAACAGTAACACCCAGGGTTATCTTGCCGTTGGTGATGAAAACGCATTTGCCGAAATTTTTGTAGCTTTTGATCGAATAGCTTACTGACATAGTATCAAACCTTTCTTTTATACTTTTTATAATAATAACAGTTGAATTTGAAAAGATTATGTGGTATAATAACTGTATATGCAAAAATCTGATCCAACGGAGATGATCTTATGATAGTTCACCTTGACGGCAGCTTTGAGACCGTCGATTACACCGGCGACAGAACTGTGCTCATATATGACAATGTGGAATATGAGGAGTATCCTGTTCACTGGCATAACGCCGTGGAGATAATAATGCCGCTGGTCAATCCGTTCCTTGCGGAGTGTGAGGGAGAGCAGTACTCGCTGGAGGAAAGGGACATACTCATAATCCCCGCCGGAACGCTGCATCTGCTCCACGCCCAGGAGGGAAGACGGCTCATCATGCTCTTTGACAACAGGACTCTTGCCGAGAACCGGGCTCTTTCGGCGCTCTGCTCGCTGCTCAACCGTCCCATACATATAAAGCGATCCAAGGACAAGGAGCTTACCGATCAGCTGGGAGCTCTGCTCACTGAGATCTATACCCTGTACAGCAGCTGGAAGGAAATGACCGAGGTGTATATCTACCTCAAACTGCTGACGCTGTTCGTGCGGATCAAAGAGTATTACAGCGGAACAGAAAACGACGCCGAGTACGCCGACAAGCTGGGCTCGGTCATTAAGTATATCGAACAGAACTATATGTACGATCTGTCGCTTGACGAACTGGCGGACAAAGCCGGTTACAGCAAGTATCATTTCTCGCGTATGTTCAAAAAGTACAGCCGCAGCTCCTTTGTGAGCTATCTCAACCGGCGCAGGATAAAGGCCGCCGAGCTCCTTTTGGTCAACGAGAGCATATCCGTGACCGATGCCGCTATGCAGGTGGGCTTTTCGAGCCTGACGACCTTCAACCGCGTTTTCCGTGAGATCAAGGGCTGTACCCCGACCGAATTCAGAAAGCTCTACCGTATAGAGAACTTTGTTGAATCCTGATCAGTCGGTTATCTCAACGCTTGCACATTCTGTCCCGGAGAGCTCTGAGCTGAGCTTATCGGGGCGGTGCGTTCCGGCGCTGAGGGTGAACCTTGAAGCAAATCTGTCTCTCTTGCCGCTGTCATCCACAGACGTAAAGGCCTTCTCGGGCACAGGTATCTCGAAGCACCTGCTCTCGCCCTCGCCGAGGAATACTCTTGCAAATCCGCAGAGTACGGCGTTGGGAGCAGCTTCGTCGCAGTGCGCCTTGATGTAGAGCTCTATGACGTCTTCGGTGGCAGCGCCTTTGTTTTCGGCGGTGACGTATGCGGTGCCGTTCTTGTATTCAACTGCTGTGCAGCGTACATCGCCGTAGGTCAGACCGTAGCCGAAGGGGAACAGAACGTTCTCGTCGGTGTAGCGGTATGTCCTGCCCTTCATGGAGTAATCTGTGAACTCAGGGAGCTTTTCGGTGTCTTTATAGAAGGTGACGGGCAGCTTGCCGGAGGGTGAGATATCTCCGAACAGCGCCTCTGCCACTGCTTTTCCGCCCTCTGCGCCGGGGTACCATACATGGAGCAGGGCGTCGGGGTCGGATTCGGTGTTTACAGAGCTGCCTGCCGCGCAGACTATCACAGTGGGCTTGCCCACGGCGGCTATCCTCTTTATCAGCTCCGCCTGGGGTGCGGGGAGGGTAAGACCCTTCTTGTCACCGGAGGAGAACTCGTTACCGGTGTCGCCTTCTTCGCCTTCGATAGTCGCATCAAGACCCACGCAGAGTATCACGAGGTCGGAATTCTGCGCCGCTGCCTCGGCCTCGGCGTATCTGTCGCCCTGCTGTGCAAGGCCGGAGACTCTGTCCTTATAAAGATGACAGCCCTCGGCATAAAGAACTCTGCCTTTGGCTCTGTCCTGGATGCCGCGGAGTATTGTGGTGTAGCGGTCGGACAGGCCGTTGTAGTTGCCTTCAAGAGCGGTTATGCTGTCGGCGTTGGGGCCGATGACCGCGATGGTCTTATACTTGCTTTCGTCTATGGGGAGTATGCCGTTGTTTTTAAGCAGCACCAGCGAACGTCTTGAGCACTCCAGCGAAACGCTCTTGTGTTCCGCGCAGGCTACCGAGTCGTAGGGTATGCTGTCGTATTCGGTCTCATCGTCGAACATTCCAAGCCTTATCCTTGTCCTGAGCAGATGGATACAGGCTTTTTTTATGTCCTCCCCGGTGATATATCCCTGAGAGAGGGCCGAGAGAATGTTCAGATATGTACAGCCACAGTTCACGTCACAGCCGGCTTTCAAGGCCATAGCCGCGGATTCTACGGCGTTCGAGGTGACCATATGATGCTCGTGGAAGTCGCGTATAGCCCAGCAGTCAGATACGAAATATCCGTCAAAACCCCATTCTTTCAGCTTGTCCATGAGGTAATTACTGGCACAGGCAGGCTCGCCGTTCAGCCTGTTATAGGCGCCCATAACGCTCTCGACCTTTGCCTCTTTTACAAGAGCTTCAAAGGCGGGGAGGTAGGTCTCCTCGAGATCCTTGGGGGTAGCCTTGGCATCAAATTCGTGTCTCAGAGCCTCGGGGCCGCTGTGTACAGCAAAGTGCTTGGCGCAGGCGGCAGTCTTCAGGACCTTGCCGTCGCCTTGCAGACCCCTGACGTAAGCCTTGCCGTTCTCCGAGGTGAGGAAGGGGTCTTCACCGTAGGTCTCGTGGCCTCTGCCCCAGCGGGGGTCGCGGAATATATTGATATTCGGAGCCCAAAGGGTAAGACCTTTATATATATCCCTGTCTCCGTTTTTGGTATATGCATTGTATTTTGCCCTTGC
The DNA here is from genome assembly GCA_017529875.1 of Ruminococcus sp. Lineage (GTDB taxonomy): Bacteria > Bacillota > Clostridia > Oscillospirales > Ruminococcaceae > FB2012. The sequence continues at coordinate 105,183 of JAFXNC010000034.1, forward strand.
TTCATCGGCGGTTATCTCGGCGGCTTTCTCAACGAGCTCGGTGTCGAACATCGCCGCAAGACCTATGGCCTGGGGAAACATGGTAGCAACGCCGGAACGCGCAAGTCCGTGGATGCCCTCGTTCCACCAGTTATATGCGGGGATGCCCAGCCTTTCAACGGCAGGGGAGTCATACCTGAGCTGACTTGCCATTTCCTCAACGGTCATCAGATCCACGAGAGCCTCTGCACGTTCCTGTGCGGACAGGGAGCTGTCTTTGTATTTTTCCATACTATCACCTCGTAGTATATATTTTAATATTATTATATATGACAGTGTGGTATAATTCTAATCATTTTTTGCTCAGTAGTTGTACTATAATTGTTGAACATATAAAAAGGCGGCTGTGCATTTACAGCCGCCGGGAGGATCATTCGTCCTCACATTCGATTATAACTACATTTCTTGTGCCGTTCTCAAGGACAGGTTCAAGTTCGTGGGAGCCGGCTTCCTGCTCGTCTTCCTCCGACTCATCCACTGTAACAGGTATCACGTCGAACATCCTGCCGGAGAAGGGCGCAAGCTCCACTGCCGCTATGCGGGCAAAGCCTTCGGTCTTAATCTCCTGCGGAGTATCGGGCTTGATCGTGCCGCCGCTGTAAATGTTCCAGTCGCTGTTGAGCAGTTCTCTGATGACACAGCGCTCCCCCATAGGTATCCTGGCAGTCCTTACCTTGTCGGAGAGGTTGAATACGCTGAGTATAACGTCGTCGCCGCAGATGCGCTCGTAGGCATAGACGCACTCGGTCTCGGCGCTGACTATGAGCCATTGAAAGCTTGCGCTGTTATAGTCTCCGCAAAACAGGCAGGGGCGGGAAGTGTAAAGTGCGCCCAATGCCCCGAAGTATTCCCGGAAACTGTCGTGCTTGGGGTATCTGAGCATGAACCAGTCCAGTTCTTCCTTCTCTGTCCACTCCCGGAAGTGTGCGAATTCGCTGCCCATGAAGTTGAGTTTCTTGCCGGGGTGGGTGAACAGATACATATAGAAGGCTCGCGCCTGGGGGAATTTCTGCTCGTAATCGCCCCACATCTTCTGAATGACAGTCGCCTTGCCGTGGACGTTCTCGTCATGGGAGAAAGTAAGAAGATAATTCTCGTTGTAGAAGTACATCATCGAGAAGGTCAGCTTGTGATAATGAGCAGTCCGCTCGGCAGGGGGAGTTTTGAAGTAGTTGAGGGTATCGTGCATGAAACCGAGATCCCACTTGTAATCGAAGCCCAGTCCGCCGTATTCCACCGGCGCTGTGATCTTGGGATAGGCAGTAGAATCCTCTGCTATGAGCATGGCTGTGGGGTGGCGCCGGCGGAGGCCGGAGTTCATCTTTTTCAGGAAGTCAAGAGAGTTGGGATTGACACCTCTGTGCTCATCGCCCATCCAGTAGATAGCCCGGCTTACGGCGTCCATTCTCAGGCCGTCGAAATGGTATTTCTCCAGCCAGTAATTCGCCGCTGACTGCATGAAGCTGCAAACCTCCTTGCGGGAGAAGTTAAAATTGCAGGTGCCCCACTCACTGACGGAGACGTTGCTGGCATTGTATTCGTAGAGCTCGGAGCCGTCGTACCGAAACAGTCCGTAATCGTCCAGCGCAAAATGCACCGGCACAAAATCAAGTATCACGCCGATGCCGTTCTGGTGGCATCGGTCGATAAGCTCCATGAGCTGAGCGGCGGTGCCGTATCTTGATGTGGGAGCGAAGAAACCTGTATTCTGATATCCCCAGGATTCGTCGGCTGGATGCTCGCTTATGGGCATGAGCTCAATATGTGTAAAATGAAAGCGCTTGCAGTAGCTTATAAGCTCGTCAGCGATCTCGTTGTAGGCGTACCAGCCGTTTTCGTTGTTCGGATTCTTTTTCCAGGAGCCCAGGTGAACTTCGTAGATATTCATGGGGGAGTCGAAGTTCTTTGTACGGCTGTTCATCCAATCACTGTCATTAAATGTGTAGGCGTACAGATCGCGTATCACCGAGGCAAAATCAGGTCTCAGCTCCATGCCGAAACCGTAGGGGTCACAATGCTCCCTGGCTTTGCCGTCTGATCCGTATATGACGTATTTGTATTTCTGTCCGTATTCGGCTGCATCGTTCCACAGCTCAAAATACTGACCGCATCTATTCATGACCTGCTCCTGCCAGCCGTTGAAATCGCCGATCAGCGAGACCTTGCTCGCCTGGGGAGCGAATGTCCTGAACACCATGCAGCCGTTTTCCTTATGCGCCCCAAAAAACTCATAGGCATCGAAAATATTGCCCATATAGAATTCATGCATATCCATACACTATCACCCTGTCGATCATTATTATATAAAAATATTATATCATATAAGCATACTTTTGTCTATTGACAAATTGAAAACAATGGTTTGATCCTCCTTAAAAGCCGAAATCACGCTATTTCAGCAAATTGAAGGCTCATTTTTCACGACGACAAAAAAATTCAAAAAAACTCTTGACAAAGCATTTAGTTTGTGCTATAATAGTCAAGTACCTTGTAGAAAAGATATCGCGGGATGGAGCAGTTCGGTAGCTCGTCGGGCTCATAACCCGAAGGTCGAAGGTTCAAATCCTTCTCCCGCAACCAATGTACCTGGTACATTTACGATACCGCCTTTTGCGCAAAGCAGAAGGCGGTATGCTTTTTGTCCGGGGTCATCTGAAATATTGGGCTTTAAACTTTATTCATTTTAATGTGCAACTATATTTCTTGACAAACTGCCGGTTTAGCGATATAATAATAGTTTAGAACAAACAAAAAAGGAGGAAAGAATATGATAAAGCAGCTCTCAAAATGCATCAGAGAGTATAAGCTGCCGACTATCCTGACGCTTATCTTTATCGTAGGCGAGGCCGTGATCGAGATATTCATACCCTTTATAACGGCTAATCTCGTCAACGATATCAAGGACAACGTCGAGATGAGCAGCGTCGTTGGCACAGGCATCTTTCTTGTTGTGCTGGCTCTGCTTTCGCTGAGCTTCGGTGCAGCCGCAGGTTTTACCTGCTCGAAGGCCTCGGCAGGCTTTGCCAAAAACGTCAGAAAAGATGTGTTCTCCAAGGTGCAGACCTTTGACTTCAAGAACATCGACAAGTTCTCGTCCACGTCCCTTGTAACAAGGCTTACCACCGACGTAGCTAACGTGCAGATGTCCTTCATGATGATCATTAGGATCGCCATAAGAGCCCCGATCATGCTGGTGTTCGCGATCGTTATGGCCTTTATCATGGGCGGCAAACTGGCTGCGACCTTTGTTATCGTCGTGCCTCTGCTGAGCTTTGGTCTGATAATGGTGGCCAAGAAGGCTATGCCCGCATTCAGGAGCGTTTTCAGAAAGTACGACAAGCTCAACGAATCCATTGAGGAAAACGTCAGGGCTATGCGTGTTGTAAAGGGCTTCTCCCGCGAGGAGTACGAGAAAAAGAAGTTTTATAATGCCGCCGACAACATCCGCAAGGATTTCACCAAGGCCGAGCGCATCGTCGCTCTGAACACCCCGCTGATGCAGTTCTGCATCTACTTCAACATGGCGTTCGTGCTTCTTGTCGGCTCCAATATGATCATTTCCGACAAAGCCTCCGGTATAGACGTAGGACAGATCTCGGCTATGCTGACCTACGGTATGCAGATACTCATTTCGCTGATGATGCTTTCCATGATCTTTGTTATCCTTACTATCTCAGCCGAGTCTGCAAAGCGTATCTGCGAAGTCCTTTCCGAGCAGCCCGCCCTCCACGATCCCGAGTCCCCTGTGACCGAGGTAGCGGACGGTTCTATTGACTTCAACGGCGTAAGCTTCAAGTATTCCGAGAATGCCGAGAAATTCGCTCTTGCGGATATTGACCTGCATATTGCATCAGGCATGACCGTCGGCATAATCGGCGGTACTGGCTCCAGTAAATCCACACTGGTTCAGCTTATCCCGAGACTGTATGACGTCACCGCAGGCAGTCTTTCCGTCGGAGGACATGACGTCAGGGCTTACGACATCGAGACCCTCCGTAACTCCGTGGCTATGGTGCTCCAAAAGAACCTGCTTTTTGCCGGAACTATCGCCGACAACCTCAGGTGGGGCAACAAGGACGCCACCCAGAAGGAGCTCGAGGAGGTCTGCCGTATCGCGCAGGCTTCGGAGTTCATTGATCTGTTCCCCGAAAGGTATCAGACCAAGATCGAGCAGGGTGGCTCCAACGTCTCCGGCGGTCAGAAACAGAGGCTCTGTATCGCAAGGGCTATGCTCAAAAAGCCAAAGATACTGATCCTCGACGACTCCACAAGCGCCGTTGATACCAAGACTGACGCCCTAATCCGTCAAGGCTTCAGGGATTATATCCCTGAGACCACCAAGATAATCATAGCCCAGAGGATATCCTCCGTCCAGGACGCCGACCTCATAGTCGTTATGGACAACGGCAGGATCTCCGCTCAGGGCACTCACGAACAGCTCCTTGAAACAAGCTCTATCTACCGCGAGGTATATGAGCAGCAGACGAACGGAGGTGAGGCTGATGAGTAAGGAACAGAACATCAAGCCCGCTTTCAACGGTGCATCCCTCAAGCGCATCATCAAGATGCTTTTCCACTTCTATCCGAGACTGGTACCCCTCTCTATTATCTGTATGCTGTTCTCGGCAGTAGCATCCTCCATACCTGCGATCTTTGTGCAGAAGGTCATCGCCATTATAGAACAATGGGTGGATTCAGGTGACTGGGAGGCGGCAAGCGCCGAAATAATCCCGAAGGTGCTGCTGCTGATCGGTTTTTATGTCCTGTCGATCATAGCGATCACAGTGCAGACGCAGCTCATGGCCTATATAACCCAGGGATTCCTGAGCAAACTGCGTATTTCCATGTTCGACGGTATGCAGAACCTACCCATACAGTATTTCGATACCCACAAGCACGGCGATATCATGAGCTACTACACCAATGATATCGACACACTCAGACAGCTGGTTTCTCAGGCGCTCCCTTCGCTGATACAGTCGGCGGCGATAGTGCTCTGCGTATTTGGGATCATGCTGTATTACAGCATCTGGATGACGCTGGTAGTTATCTTCGGCGTTTTCTCCATGATGGTCGTATCCAAAAAGATCGGCGGCGGCTCTGCCAAGTACTTCATCAGACAGCAGATGTCCATGGGCCGTGCCGAGGGCTATATCCAGGAGATCATGAACGGTCAGAAGGTCGTAAAGGTCTTCTGCCATGAAGACGAGTGCTCCAAGAGCTTTGACGAGATCAACGAGGCGCTGTTCAACGACGCCTACAAGGCCAACGCATTCGCCAACTCACTCGGACCTATCATCATGAACATAGGCAACGTGCTATATGTGCTCATCGCCATGATCGGCGGTCTGTTCCTGCTCTCGGGACTGACCAACATCAGCATTTCGGGACTTGCGTTCTCAATAAGTATTCTTATCCCGTTCCTTAACATGACCAAGCAGTTTACCGGCAACATCAACCAGGTATCACAGCAGATCAATGCTGTTGTAATGGGTATGGCAGGTGCCACAAGAATACTCGCCCTCATGGATGAACCCGCCGAGGAAGACGAAGGCTATGTTACCCTTGTGAACGTCAAGGAAGACAAAGACGGCAAACTTGTCGAGACTTCCGAAAGAACTGAGCACTGGGCGTGGAAGCATCCTCACACCACCGACGGCAGCGTGACCTATACGCCCCTCAGAGGCGACGTTCGCATGAACGAGGTGGACTTCGCTTATGAGGAAGGGAAGTACGTCCTGCATGACGTTTCGGTATATGCAGAGCCGGGTCAGAAGGTGGCATTCGTAGGTGCAACAGGAGCCGGAAAGACCACTATCACCAACCTGATAAACCGGTTCTATGATATTGCCGACGGCAAGATCAGATATGACGGCATCAACGTCAACAAGATCAAAAAGCAGGATCTCAGGCGCTCGCTGGGACTTGTTCTCCAGGAGACCAACCTGTTCACCGGCAGCGTAATGGACAACATCCGCTACGGAAGACTGGACGCCACCGACGAGGAATGTATCTCCGCAGCCAAGCTCGCCGGAGCCGACGACTTCATCACGAGACTTCCCCAGGGTTACGACACGCTGCTCTCGAATAACGGTTCAAACCTCTCGCAGGGTCAGCGCCAGCTCCTTGCCATAGCAAGAGCAGCTGTTGCGGATCCCCCGGTAATGATACTCGACGAGGCGACCTCCTCCATAGATACCCGTACCGAGGCTATCGTTCAGAAGGGCATGGATAAGCTCATGGAGGGCAGAACGGTGTTCGTAATCGCTCACAGGCTTTCTACTGTCAAGAACTCCGACGTTATCATGGTGCTTGACCACGGACGCATCATCGAGCGGGGCAACCACAACGACCTTATAGCTCAGAAGGGCACCTACTATCAGCTTTACACAGGTGCATTTGAACTGGAATAATATAAGAATATTAACACAACATACAGGTGCCTATAAACATTTTACAGGCACCTGTTTTTTTACCAAAAAACATTGACAATTACGATTTTCTTTGTTATAATGTGAAAAAGAAAGAATTATAATGGTTCGTATAAGAATATATTAAACAAAGGAGGTCAAATTATGCCAAATCCTATCCTTCCGCTTTGGGAGTACATCCCGGACGGTGAGCCCAGAGTGTTCGGAGACAGGGTCTATCTATACGGTTCCCATGACCGGGTGGCTTGTCAGGACTTCTGTGACTATAAGCTCAAGGTATGGTCGGCTCCGGTCAACGATCTGAACAACTGGCAGTGCCACGGAGTAAGCTTCCGCACAAGAGACGGCGCCGAGCACAAGTCTGACACAGCCGAGTGGACCGACAGAGAGCTATACGCTCCGGACTGCGTTACCAATCACGGCAAGTACTATCTGTATACTTATATCGTGGGCTCAAAGGGCTGTGTTTCAGTGTCTGATACTCCGGAGGGACCGTTTACTCTGCTTTCAAGATACGAGTACGACGAAGCTGACGCCGGTGATGACGGCATTTACAACGACGCCGGAGTGCTGGTGGACGATGACGGCAGGGTATATGTATACTACGGCTTTACCGAGTCCCATATGAATGAGCTGGACGGCGAGTCCATGTACAAGGTCATCAAGGGCAGCCACAAAAGACCTGTTATCCCGGACACCGAGGATATCCCGGAGGAACAGCGTTTCTTTGAAGCCAGCTCTCCACGCAAGATCGGCGACACATACTATCTTATCTACTCACCCAGAAAGGGGAGCCGCCTCGCCTACGCCACATCTGATTCACCCACAGGGCCATTTGCTTACAGGGGCTACATCATAGACAACGGCGTTGATTATCCCGGCGGCAACGATCACGGCTCGGTTTGCTGTATAAACGGTCAGTGGTACATCTTCTACCACCGAATGACTAACAACACCATAATGTCCCGGAGGGCCTGTGTTGAGAAGATAGAGATCCTGCCCGACGGCACCATACCCCCGGTGGAGATGACATCCCTGGGTTTTGAGGATGCCCTCGACCCCTACAAGATCACTCCTGCGGAGATTGCCTGCGTACTCAGAGGCGGGTGCTTCGTCACCGAGAGGGACGCCTTTGTGCGGCCTGTGGTGAATATCACTGCGGGAGCTGTTCTCGGGTACAAGTACTTCGATTTCGGCGAAGACAACTCCGACAACACCATGCTGGTCTGCCTGAAAACAAGAGGGCAGGGGACTGTCTGCAAAGTGGACGTGACAGCAGACGATGCCGACAGCGGGGAAGTACTGGGAACAGTCGATATCGGCACTGCTGACGGCGTTTACAAAGCCCGGATCAAAAAGCTTACCGGGCGCCACGCTGTATTTTTCCGCGCATACCATACTGTTGAGGGTTGGGTGAAGCCCAGTTTTGACAACAAACCCTTATTCGAGCTGGAAGAATTTGTGTTTATGAAATAATAAGGAGGATCATCATGAAAGATCGCAGATTTATGACATCGTTATGTGCCGGGATCCTTGCTGTGAGCTGTGGGCTTTCAGCTTGCGGGAGCGGGGAGGGAAGTTCGTCTTCCGCATCTGCCGACAGCTCGGCGGTTTCGGATACATCGACAGTTTCCGAGAGCAACTCCGACAGCGCTGCCGATGACAGCACCGCTGACAGCGCAAGCGAGACCGGTCAGGAGATGAGGACAGAGCTTACCGCTCTTGAAGTAGCCAAGCTCATGGGCAACGGCATAAACCTGGGCAACACCATGGAGGCTTACGGTCACGGCTCATATGTAAAGGGCGAATCCGATCCCCGGGACTGTGAGAATTACTGGGGTCAGCCGGATACCACCAAGGCTATGATCGAAGGCATGAAGGCCGCAGGCTTTGACTCTTTGCGTATTCCGGTGGCATGGACCAACGCCATGGCCTATGAGACCGGCGACTACACCATAGATGAGCTTTATCTTGACCGTGTTGAGGAAATAATGAACTACGCCTTTGACGCCGGTATGTATGTCATAATAAATGACCACTGGGACGGCGGCTGGTGGGGTATGTTCGGTTCGGCATCCGAAGAAACTCAAAAGCAGGCTATGGATATGTATACCTCCATGTGGACTCAGATCGCAGAGCGTTACAACAAGTACGGCGATCTGCTGATCTTCGAGGCCGCCAACGAGGAGCTGGGTGACAGGCTCAATGACAAGGATATCGCCAAGGATTCCGGTACGCTGAGGCAGTCCGCTTGCTACAAGAAGACCACTGAGATCAATCAGAAGTTCGTTGATACCGTAAGAGGCACCGGCGGCAACAACGCAAACCGTTTCCTGTTAATCGCAGGCTACAATACCGATATCACCTGTACCACCGATGACAAGTATGTGATGCCCACAGATACAGCCAAGAACAAGCTGCTGATCTCTGTACATTACTACACCCCCTGGAACTACTGCGGCGAGAAGGCGCTCCAGAGCTGGGGCTCTCCCACCGATTACGAGGAACAGAACAGACTGCTCAAAAGCATGACCAAGTTCACCGATCAGGGCTACGGCGTTGTGATCGGCGAATATGCAGTGCTTACCAACGGTCATACCCCGAAGAACGATTCGGACAAGTTCTACACCAATTTCCTCAATAACTGCGATCTTTACAACTATGTGCCCATGCTGTGGGACTGCAATAACCTCTACGACAAGTCGGAGTGCAAGATCACCGACGAGAGCATGGCAAAGCTTTTCGCTGACAGGAGCCTCTCGGCTCAGAGCGGCCTGTCCGACGAGGAAGTGAAGAAGAACGCTCAGGAGGGTCTCGACAACGACCTTGCAAAGGCCAATGAGGAGCTTTCGGGGGATATCTCCGTGCCGGCCTCGGATGACTATGCTGTTGCATGGATAATGTATACCAGCAAGGATTACGCTGTCGCTTACTGCGCCGGTGATGTTTATGATCCTACCTCCGCTACCGCGGGTCTCAAGGCCGAGAACGTCAAGATCGAGGGCGACGGCACTTATGAGGTAAGTCTCGATTTCACAGCCGCCGGCAAGGCTAAGGGCGTTGCGTTCAGCGCACTTGGCATCTCCAACGCTGAAACGCTGTTCCCGGGATGCGTTATCAAGATCGAGGAGATCAAGGTCAACGGCACTCCGATAACCATGACAGCTCCGGGTTACACTTCCTCCGACGACGGCAAGTGTACAAGGGTGAACCTTTACAACGAATGGGTCAAGAGCGTACCCAAGGATGCAAGAAGCTTCGACGGCAGCACAGACAATGCCTCCGCTGTTATCATCAACACTAATGACTTCTCCAGCGTGGAGACGCTCTCTGTCAAGTTCACATTCAAGACAGCTTCGTAAACACAAATAGATATTCTGCAAAAGAAAGATCCCGCTGTACCAAACACAGCGGGATCTTTCTTATATGCAGAACAATTTAAAACGACAGGGAAGTCTGTCACTCGGCCTCGGGGGGCTGATCGGAAACTGTGTCGCCCCATTCCTCCATTGTGAAGTTGTAGCCCTTGGCAGTCCTGATTATGAGCTTTCTCCGGTCAAAGTCGATGGACAGCGCAGCGATAGCGTCCTCACCCCTGGGGGAGTATACGATGTCGTTCTCCTTGAAGGGCAGCTTTTCAATGCCGAGGGAGGCGAGAAATTCCTCGGCAGCATCCCGGGACTTGAATATCTCGATTATGGGGATAAAGTAATCGTCGTCGCTGCTGATATAGATGCCCTGCGAGTCGATCAGCAGGCCGTTTACGGTATCAGGGCCGACTACCTTGAACACGAAATGGTCTTCGTATCTTGCCTGTCTGTCGGGTTCGAGAATGGTATAAAAATCATCGCCGATAGCATAGGGGATCTCCAAGCCTCCAACTCGGATCTCTTTTCCGGTCATTTTGATCAACTCCTTAAAGGTCAATAAAAGTGAACTGTATACTGTCATCTGTATTATAACATATCATAGATTATTTTTCAACTATTTTTTAAAAAATTATCTAAATTGTCATAATTATTTTGACCGTACGAGGCGAAGATGTATTTTTGAGTGTATGAGGAGAAAAAAAGATCGTGGTTTGATCATCACTGAGATCGAAAGATCAGCTTGATAATGTGAATAAGTCTCGGCGAAACAGTTTTTTAAACACTCAAAACGAAGGCGCTGAGTTTGATGTATATTATGAGGCGATATAAGACGGTTGGTTTTTGAGCGTATAGTCGGATTATCTGTGGGTGTGGATAAGTAAACGTCCCGATCTGTGCAGAGCAGTGGTGCGGAAGAAAGATACAGGAAGTTTCACTAAATAAAAATTCCTTTTGGAGTATTAGATACATAAACAAACTGTGAATACAGTTAAATATCTATACAACAAAACGAAACGACTGTCCCACCATTGGTGGGGCAGTTTTTTGTAAGTCAACTTTCAAAACGAAAGCAACCTGTTGAGAAACAGGAAAGCACAGCACAGCATGACCCGGTTGAGCTGCCTGCGCGGTGGCTGCCGAACTCGGCAGGACGCGCAGGCGGCGGGTTAGTGCATACCGACATGACAAGAACATACTGCGGTTACAAGCCGTCTAACACTTCCAGCGCTGCACGGTGTAGAATAATAGCAGCAAGCGGGGAGACCTTCGGGGTTATAGTATTACCCCCGACTTCGTCACACGTCACAAATGCTTTTAAACCGCGCAAAACAGGTCTGCATTTTGTGACCGTACTTTGTCACAACTTCGTCACAAGCGCTCCGTTTAGAGCATTCCAGACCGAGACAACGAGTGCAGCAGGGCAAGCCCCCAAAAGCCGTTGCTGTACGCTTCTGGAATGCTGTAAAGGCAGCGTTTATGCCGCGAAAGCCGCTTGACAATGAGTGTGAATGTGATAGCCTGTTCGCGGCAGTCCGCACGCCGCAGGCGGCGCGGGCTGGTGCGGATAGGATATCACATTCACAGAGGCTCGTTGTCAAGTGGACCGTGGAATAAATGCGGGAACACACCGGAAAGTGAGGGGGACATAGTGAACAAGAACTGCATCAACTGCCTGTGTCACTTCTGTGACCGAAGCGAATGCCGCTACAAGGCATTGGCAAAGAGAATATGTGATATCAGGTGCATCGAGGTCGGAACGGCTGTGAACGTGCATTACAAGCCTGTGATGTGCTGTGACAGGTTTCATCACGTCGGACTGCACAAGGTCTACCGGGTGAAGCTGAAAGCGCACACGATTGACGATGCGCTGAAACGGATGTCCGCAGCTGATTTCCTGAAAGTACTGGGAGGCGGTAAACGTGATTAGCATCAAGGACTTGGAGATACTGATTACCGACGATGAGCTGCTCGATATGCTCGTATACGCAAAGTGTATGCGCTCACGCGATCCACGAGCCTGCGGGCTGCCGTTTGCGAGCTATGACCGCTGTGAGCTCCACAACGTATTGCAGAGGCTTCAGCGCGAGCTTGTGGCACGGCACAAGAGATTTTCAGCTTCGACCGATTACCGGAAACAGGGAAGCCCTTGACAAGTATTTGAAAACGTGATAATATAAAATACAGATGTTGGGAAAGTTTCACTAAATAAAAATTTAGTGAAACTTAGAGAAGTGGAAACCTATCTTATCCACAGTATACCCTTGACCTGACCCTCGAATGTGCTGGCGTCCCAGCCGCTGACTTTGTTTAGCACTTCGACCAGTTTATCTTCTGTCCATGTCAGTTCGTTGCCGCCCCAGGGGTCGGCGACTTTATAATTGTTCGTTCCGTTTCTGTATTCCTTCGCGTAGATCACCGAGTAATGCAGAAAACCGTGATCCGAATAATACCCGATTATAACTCTGTGACCGGCGTACAGCTTTGAGTTCACTTTGCTCACGATGCCGGCGGCGCTGTCGTACCACAGATGATCTATCTCTGTTTCAACGCCGTACTCGCCCATGAAGCTCTGTATGTTCTCCAGTGTTACGCCGCGGCCCGAGGTGAAATTCTCTCCGGCAAAGTAATAGTACCCCTTCGCATAGGCCTCGGTTACGGCTTCGTCCTTGGTGATCTCTATGGCTTTTTCTGCGCTGAGCACCATTGCGGCGCTTGTGGGTCCGCAGCCGGTCACGGAGTATATCTCTCCGCTGAGCTGGTCGTATATCTCCGTGGGAAGGTCTATGTCCTTTTCCTCGATAGTCTGCTGTATCATCAAGGCGTTGTTGGCGCCTGCGATCAATTTGTTAAAATTTTTACCCTGTAACGGCCCCAGCACTGCCGAGATAAAAACCGTCACAGGTATCAGTATCCTGAATATGCTCATGGTCCTGCTCCTTGCATTATAATGTCCCTCAGCCGGTGCGTGATCTGACACGTTCCGGCTTTTATAATTATAGCACAGTGCTCAGAATTAATCAACAGCACATCGGTGATATATTTTTTACAAAACAGCGCAGATTCACTTGATTTTAGCGTTTGGATATGGTATAATATTTAATAGTATTGATGCCGGTACGGTATAAGGCGGTATTCTTATACGGGATATTATCAGTTTGGTTTGTATATTCGCAGGGTTTTATACTGTATATACGCATACAATCTTTGAATATACACAAAATCGGTAAATATTTTGTATATTTCAAAAATATTTGCTCTGCACCTATTGACATTCATATCAAAATGTGTATAATGGTATTTATGGTTTTCATAAAGACTAAAACTACACATAATCTCAGAAATACGGAGGCAATCATCATGGCTAAAGAAATCAAAAAGGTAGTACTTGCTTATTCAGGCGGACTTGACACTTCTATCATCATTCCGTGGCTGAAGGAAAACTACAACAACTGCGAGGTCATCGCTGTTTCCGGCGACGTCGGACAGGGCACCGAGCTGGACGGTCTCGAGGAAAAGGCTATCAAGACCGGCGCTTCCAAGCTCTATATCGAAGACCTCACCGAGGAATTCATCACCGATTATGTTTACCCCACTCTCCAGGCCGGAGCTGTATATGAGAACAGATATCTGCTGGGCACCTCCTTTGCCCGTCCTATCATCGCCAAGAGGATCGCTGAGATCGCACTCAAAGAGGGCGCTGACGCTATCTGCCACGGCTGCACCGGCAAGGGCAACGACCAGGTAAGATTCGAGCTGGCTATCAAGGCTTTCGCTCCTGATATGCAGATCATCGCTCCCTGGAGGATCTGGGATATAAAGAGCCGCGATCAGGAGATCGACTACGCTGAGGCTCACAACATCCCCCTCAAGATCAACCGTGAGACCAACTACTCCAAGGACAAGAACCTGTGGCATCTTTCCCACGAAGGTCTCGACCTGGAGAACCCCGCCAACGAGCCCCAGTATGAGAAGCCCGGTTTCCTTGAAATGGGCGTATCTCCCATCATGGCTCCCGACAAGCCCACTTATGTGACTATCCACTTCGAGAAGGGTGTTCCCACCGAGCTGGACGGCAAAAAGCTCTCCGGTAAGGAAATGGTTGCTGCTCTCAACAAGCTGGGCGGAGAGAACGGTATCGGCCTTGCTGACCTGGTTGAGAACAGACTGGTTGGCATGAAGTCCAGAGGCGTATACGAGACTCCCGGCGGAACTATTCTTTACAAGGCTCACGAAGTTCTCGAGACCATCACCCTTGACAAGGAGACTGCCCGCATAAAGCAGTATCTGTCTATCAAGTTTGCAGATATCGTATACAACGGTCAGTGGTTCACTCCCCTGCGTGAGGCTCTCAGCGCATTCGTTACCGAGACCCAGAAGAACGTTACCGGCGACGTTAAGCTCAAGCTTTACAAGGGCAACGTTATCAACGCCGGCGTGACCTCGCCCAACACTCTCTATGATGAGGAAGTTGCTACCTTCGATGAGGATGAGGTTTACAATCAGGCTGATTCTGCCGGATTCATCAATCTGTTCGGTCTTCCCGTAAAGGTAAGGGCGAAGCTTGAGCAGAAGAGAAACAACAAGTAAGATCATATCGAAATATAAATGAGGGAGGTTTTTGATATGACTGAGAATAATATTTTTGAGTCTGCTATTGATAAGAAGGTCGAGCTGACCTATGACAGTCTGCCCAATTCGAGCTTTGAAGACGTAAACTTCGAGAACGCCAAGTTTTCAAACGTTAATCTCAAGGACGCTGATTTCGACGACGGTAACATGGATCATACCAAGTTCAATAACATCAGTATGTCCGACGGAAGATTCACCGATATGTATATGGTCGGCACTAAGTTCCTCGGTGTTAATCTTTCCAATTCACGCTTTGGCTGCTCGATCATGAATAATGTTGAGTTCAAGAACCCCGATCTGAAAAATTCGCAGTTCATCCACTGTGATCTTTCCAATGTGGAGATCACCGACTGCAAGATCGACGGTCTGAAGATCAACGGAGTCGATATCAGCAAGCTGCTCGAACAGCACGAAAAGAGCCTTGAGGAGCAGCATTGATACAGGAGATCTGCACAAGCTGAATAAATGATCATCTGAGAAGTGTTGTCGGTGCTGGCGGTAACGGTAATAGCGTTCCCGGCTTTACCGGCAGCACTTATTAGATTAGTGTTTCAAAAGGAAGGTATATGAGATGGGTAAAAAAATGTGGGCCGGAAGGTTTACAAAGGAGATCGACGAGAGGGTAAACGACTTCAACTCCTCTATTTCCTTTGACGCGAGAATGTACAGGCAGGATATCGAAGGCTCGATAGCTCATGCGACTATGCTGGGAGAATGCGGCATCATCGACAATGCCGAGAGCGAAAAGATCATCGAGGGGCTTAAGGGCATCCTTGCGGATATCGAGTCGGGCAGCCTGCAATTCGACCCTACCGCCGAGGATATCCATATGTTCAACGAGGCTGTACTTACCGAGCGTATCGGCGATGCGGGCAAGAGACTCCATACCGCACGTTCGAGAAACGATCAGGTGGCGCTGGATATAAGGATGTATCTCAGAGACGAGATACCGGTCATCAAGGCGCAGGTCGCAGAGCTCATTGAGACGCTCGTCAGGGTTGCCGAGAAAAACCTGACTACCGTAATGCCCGGATATACCCATTTGCAGAGGGCGCAGCCCATTACCTTCGCACATCACATCATGGCATACGTTCAGATGCTGCTGCGTGATATTGACAGGCTCAACGACACCTACAAGAGGACCAATATCATGCCCCTGGGCAGCGGAGCGCTGGCATCTACAACTTATCCCATAAACAGGCAGAGAGTATGCGAGCTGCTGAGCTTTGACGATATCACACAGAATTCTCTCGACGGCGTTTCAGACAGGGATTTCTGCATCGAGCTGGCCTCGGCACTGTCTGTGCTGATGATGCACCTTTCGAGGTTCTCCGAGGAGATCGTGCTGTGGTGCTCCTGGGAGTTCAAATTCATCGAGCTGGACGACGCCTATGCCACCGGTTCCTCAATAATGCCACAGAAAAAGAACCCCGACATCACCGAGCTCATCAGAGGTAAGACCGGCAGAGTTTACGGTGATCTGACTACCCTGCTGACCATGATGAAGGGGCTCGCTCTTGCTTACAACAAGGATATGCAGGAGGACAAGGAGGCTATCTTCGACGCCGTTGATACCGCCAAGCTTTGCCTGAGAACATTCATCCCCATGATCGACACCATGAAGGTGATCCCGGAGAACATGAGATCGGCTGCGGCCAGGGGCTTTATAAACGCCACCGACTGCGCTGACTATCTCGTTAAAAAGGGACTTCCCTTCCGGGACGCTTATAAGATAACCGGTACTCTCGTACATATCTGCATCGAGAAGGACCTGACCCTTGAAACGCTGCCCATTGAGGAATACAAGGCGCTTTCAGAGGTCTTTGACAAGGACGTTTATGAGGCTATCAGCCTTGAGACCTGTGTTATGCAGAGAAAAGCTGCCGGAGGCCCCGCTCCTGAGAGCGTGAAAGCGCAGATCAGCTATTCCCTCGGACAGCTTGATAAGCTTAAAAAGGATGTGATCCCGGTATGAGGCTATTCGGTAAGCTGTGTTCCGATTATACAAACCGCTGCGGCAACTGTCACGCCTTCCTCGGTGAGGACAGCTTTTGCAGATACTGCGGCACTAAGAGGGGCGAGGGCAAGTTTGAGCCATACAGCGACGAACCCCAGTGCGTATACGGCCCGCCGCCGATCCCGAGGGTACACAACTGCAAGAACTGCGGCTTTGAATGGCAGACCTGCATGATGATAGACTATCAGCTTTACTGCCCGAAATGCGGTAGCAGGGCGGATATGAAAGAAATACACGATAAGGACTGATAAAAATGTCAACTAAGGTTTATATAGACGGCAAGGAGGGTACCACCGGCTTACAGATCTTTGAGAGGTTCGCCGGACGCACCGATCTTGATATACTGCTGATCGACGAGGACAAGCGCAAGGACGTCAGCGAGCGTAAAAAGCTGATCAACGAGTCGGATATCACTTTCCTCTGCCTGCCGGATGCTGCAGCAATAGAGGCTGTATCTCTTGCAGAGAATCCCAACGTCAGGATCATCGACGCTTCTACGGCTCACAGAGTTGACCCGGCCTGGGACTACGGTTTCCCGGAGCTTTCGGCTCACCACAGAGAGCGTATCGCAGTATCGAAGAGAGTTGCCAATCCCGGCTGCTATGCCAGTGGTTTTATCAGCATTGTTTATCCCTTGGTGCAGGCAGGAGTTCTGCCGGAGGATTATCCGCTGACTGCTCATGCACTTTCAGGTTACAGCGGCGGCGGAAAGAAAATGATAGCCGCTATCGAGGGAGAGGGCAAGACCGAGGAAATGTGTTCCCCGAGACAGTATGCGCTCACCCAGTCCCACAAGCATCTGCCTGAGATGCAGAAGGTCTGCGGGCTGAAATACAAGCCGATGTTCAATCCCATAGTTGACGATTACTACGCGGGTATGGTGGTTTCAGTGCCGCTGGTAGCGAGGGCACTGACAAAGAGCTATACTCCGAAAGATATACACGAGATACTCTCGGCTCACTACGAGGGGCAGAGATTTGTAAAGGTCATGGAGCCGGGCGGCAAGGAAACTCTGCCGGACGGGTTCTTAGCGGCTAATACGCTGGCAGGCACCAACGATATGCAGCTGTTCGTATTCGGAAACGACGAGCAGATACTGGTTTGCTCCAGACTTGATAACCTCGGCAAGGGTGCCAGCGGTGCCGCTGTACAGAACATGAATATAATGCTGGGTCTCGATGAGGCCACCGGGCTATGACGACAGTTTACTTCGTAAGACACGCCCAGCCCGACCCCAGCAGCGGAAACAATCCTGAGTTCCCGCTGACAGCGCAGGGACAGAAGGATGCCCTGCTGGTCAGGGATGTGCTGGGTGACAAGGATATCAGGGCGGTCTATTCCTCCAGCTATATCAGGGCTGTGATGACTGTTGAGCCCTTTGCTCAGAGCAAGGGACTTGAAGTGATAAAGGAATACGGCCTCCGCGAGAGAACTGCCGGGAAATGGCAGGACGGTTTTGCGGATTACGCCGAGTATATCAGCAGGCAGATAAATGACTACTCCTGCAAGGCCGAAGGCGGCGAAAGCCTTGATGAAGTGCAGCAGCGGTGCATGGCTGTGGTAAGTCGTATCGTTGACGCGCATGACGGCGAGGCTGTCGCGGTGGGTATACACGGAATGGCACTTAGCACTGTGTTGAAATACTTTTTTCCGCACTTCGGTGAAAGGGATTTCTTACAGATCGTCGATCTGATGCCGCTGGTGCTGAGACTCGATATCGAGGACGGCAAAGCCGTGAAGTACGGCATAGAGCTGGCTGTGAGAAGGGACTATCCCAACAGCTACTTGAAAATGTGATAAACTTAAACAAAAGAGGGAAAGTACGATGAAAGAATTTGAAGGCTACAAGTACATAGAAGGCGGCGTATGTGCCGCGAAGGGCTTCAAGGCCAACGGACTCTACTGCGGGATCAAGAAATCCCCTGTTCCGGACGGCAACGAGAGCCCTATCAGCAACACCAAGAACGATCTCTGCCTGGTGGCATCCGATGTTATGTGCAACGCGGCGTCGGTGTTCACTCAGAACAAGGTCAAGGGCGCACCTGTGGTGGTTTCGCAGAAGAATCTTGCCGCTACCGGCGGCAGGGCTCAGGCGTTCATACTCAACTCCAAGAACGCCAACACCTGCAACGCCGACGGAGAAGAAAAGGCTTACAGAATGTGTGAGCTTGCCGCTGAAAGGCTTGGCATAAAGCGCGAGGAAGTGCTTGTGGCGCAGACCGGCGTTATCGGGCAGGTCTTCCCTATCGAGCCTGTGGAGGAGAAGATCGACGAGCTTGTGGCCGGACTTGGATATGAGAAAAATCTCGAGGCGGCTATCGCTATCATGACCACCGATACGGTCAAGAAGGAAGTCGCTGTTGAGTTTGAACTTGACGGAAAGCTCTGCCACCTCGGCGGTATGGGCAAGGGCAGCGGAATGATCCACCCCAACATGGCTACTACCCTGAACATCATCACCACCGACTGTGCCGTCAGCGCTGAGATGATACAGAAGGCACTTTCCGATGTGGTCAAGATCACCTATAACTGTCTCTCTGTGGACGGCGACCAGTCCACCAATGACACCTGTGCGGTCATGGCAAACGGTCTTGCCGGGAATACCGAGATCACTTCCGAGGGCAAGGATTATGAGGTGTTCAAGCAGGCGCTTTACATAGTTATGATGAACATTACCCGTATGCTGGCGAAGGACGGCGAGGGTGCTACCAAGCTCCTTGAATGTCATGTCACCGGCGCCCCGGATCTCGATACTGCCATCATCATAGCCAAGAGCGTTATCTGCTCCCCTCTCGTTAAGTGCGCTATGTACGGCGCCGACGCCAACTGCGGACGTATCATGTGCGCTATGGGCTACGCCGAGACAGACTGCGATGTTACCCATGCAGACGTTTACTATATCTCAAAGGCAGGCAAGATCCTTGTCTGCGGAAAAGGCCTGGGACTGCAGTTCGATGAAGACCTTGCAAAGGCTATCCTCAGCGAGGACGAGATCACGATATTCGTTGACCTTCACGAGGGCGATGCCGAAGCCACCGCTTGGGGCTGCGACCTCACCTATGATTATGTAAAGATCAACGGCGATTACAGAAGCTGAGGCAATACAATGGAACACGATTTTACGCCATATCTCATGGCGGGAGAACAGATCATGTGGCAGGGCAAGAGCCATAAGGAAGGCCCGCCGGTCGTTATGCGATCTTCAGGAAATGTCAAAGCATTTGCAATAATATGGCTGCTGATGTGCTCGGGGATGTTTATACCGGTCATCTTTTTGCAGATCAGTGAATTGAGCGGCGGCGTATTGGCAGGATTTATAGTGATGTTTATTGTTTTTGAAGGCCTCGGCATCTGGCTTTTGATCTATGCTGTGCATTACACTCAGGAATACTACTGCATCACCGACAAGCGGTTTATCGTGATGCTGGAGGACGGACGTATCAGTATGTCCTCCGAGCTTTCACACGTACTGTCCGCTGAGATCACCGGGATAGAGAACGGCTACGGTACTATCTCCATGAAGACAGATATTGTCAGGCACACCCGCATCAGAGGGCATCGGCACACCATGAGAGAGTACTGGTCAATGAGAGGCGTTGATGACCCCAGCGAGTGCTTCCGCATACTCACCGGGATCTTGCAGATAAACGACGAATACAGATTTATCAGATAAAGGGATGATCAAAATGGAAATTGCTAACAGCGTTCGCAGCCAGATCTTATCAGATGCGCTGCCTTATATCCAGAAGTATCACAACAAGGTAGTTGTGATCAAATACGGCGGCAACGCCATGACCAATGACGAGCTCAAAGAGGCCGTCATGAGAGATATCGTACTTCTTACCGAGGTAGGTATCAAGGTCGTGCTTGTTCACGGAGGGGGGCCTGAGATCAATGCTATGCTCAAAAGAGTAGGCATTGAAAGCAAATTCATCGGAGGCCTCAGATACACCGACGCCGAGACCATGGATATAGTCAAAATGGTGCTGACCGGCAAGGTCAATAAAGAACTTGTCTCTGCGCTGCAGCTCCACGGCGGCAAGGCTCTGGGTCTCTGCGGCATGGACGGCGAAATGATCATCGCAGAGAAGAAGGACAACGAGATCGACCTGGGCTATGTGGGCGACATCAAGAAGGTCACCACCAAGCCCATAATCGACGCCCTTAACAACGGCTATGTTCCGATCATTGCTACTGTTGCTACTTCCGCATACGGTCAGGCTTATAACATCAACGCCGATACCGCCGCAGCGCGTATCGCAAGCTGCCTGAGAGCAGAGAATCTCATACTTATGACAGATATCGCCGGACTTCTCGAAAACAAAGACGACCCCTCTACCCTTATCCCCACGGTGCAGGTCAGCGAGGTGGCTTATCTGAAAAGCACCGGCATAATCAGCGGAGGAATGATCCCGAAGATCGACTGCTGCGTTGAAGCAGTCAGACGAGGCGTAAAGAAGACCTGTATAATCGACGGCCGTATACCTCACTCGATCCTGATAGAGCTGCTTTCAAGCGAGGGCATCGGCACACAGTTCATCTGAGGTACTATTATGGAAAACGTATTATTCACCAACGAGACACAGACCGAGAAGGTCATTACATTCGGCGCTGAAAGATCTGTGAAGCAGAAGAAACACAGGCTTATTACCGGTATGTTCTGTCTGGTGCTTATTATAGGCATCGTGATGATAATCGTTATACCCTGGAAATACACCTTCCTGGCTGTGCTTTTTGCACTGCTGGTGCTGGTGGGGTCTGCTGTTCTTTTTGCCAAAGCAACAGACACAAGAGTGGAAACCGGTACGCCTCCTGTGATAAGAACAGGCGAGACCGAGAATTACAGATACGAGTTCACCGAGCAGGGCTTTAAGGTCAGCGGCCCGGTAGAAAAGACAGTCGCATGGACTGATATCACACTTATCAGAAATATCGGTGTTGGGTATCAGATCAAGTGCGGTCAGGATCATTTCACCATAAAGAAACAAGGCTTTGAGGGCGGCAGCGACAAGGATTTCCGGGCTCTGCTCCAAAGCAAAGGCATTACAGTCAAGTAACAGACTGATCTGGAGGAAAGTATAATGAATACCATAGAAAAATTCAATGAGCACGTTATGGCGACCTACGGCAGGCTCGACATAGTGCTTGACAAGGGACAGGGGCGCAGCGCAGAAGCTGAGGACGGCAAGCAGTACATCGACTTCGGCTCCGGCATCGGCACCAATTCCCTGGGCTACTGCGACGCTGAGTGGGCGGATGCGGTCTCTGCGCAGGCTCACGCGATCCAGCATACATCCAACTACTACTACACAAAGGTACAGGCGGATTTCGCCGATAAGCTCTGCACTTCGACCGGGTACAGCAAAGTGTTTTTCGGCAATTCCGGTGCCGAGGCCAATGAGTGCGCCATCAAGCTTGCCAGAAAGTACAGCTTTGACAAGTACGGCAAGGAGGCCGAGCGCAATATCATAATCACGCTGGTCAACTCCTTCCATGGCAGGACGATAGCAACCCTGTCGGCAACCGGACAGGATGTTTTCCACAACTACTTTTTCCCCTTTGTACCGGGGTTTGTGAATGTGGAGGCCAACAATATCGACGACCTGAAAGCTAAGCTTGCCGAGAACAAAGGCAAGGTCTGCGCAGTGATGTTCGAGTTCGTTCAGGGCGAAGGCGGCGTTTGCCCGCTGACACAGGAGTTTGTGAACGCGATCTTCGAGGAATGTGCAAAGGACGATATCCTCACTATTGCCGACGAGGTACAGACCGGCATCGGCAGGACGGGCGCTCTGCTGACCTCTGAGATATTCGGCGTAAAGCCCAACATCACTACCCTTGCAAAGGGTCTTGCAGGCGGTATTCCTATTGGTGCCTGCCTTGCTGACGAGAAGTGCTGTGACGTTCTCACCAAGAGCACTCACGGTTCGACTTTCGGCGGTAATCCCCTTGCCTGCGCAGGCGGTAAGGTGGTACTTAACAGGGTGACTGATCCCGAGTTTATCGCAGAGATCAACCGCAAGGCAGAGTATTTCCGCAAGGGTCTTGCAGAGATAGACGAGGTGGAGGGCGTTGACGGCCTGGGTCTGATGATCGGCGTAAGACTGAAAACCAAGAAGGCCTCCGATATCCTTATGAAGTGCGCCGAGAACGGTCTGCTGATACTGACAGCCAAGGATAAGCTAAGGTTCCTGCCTCCGCTGAATATCAGCTGTGAGGAGATAGATCAGGGACTTGGGATCCTCAAAAAGCTGCTGGAAGAATAAGAGGGCGGATATATTCAGATAAGGAAAATGGATATATCCGATTACGATAAAGTATACAGCCTCTGGCTGTCCTGCAAAGGCATGGGACTCAATGGCCTTGACGATTCGAGGATCCATCCACCACACAGCTGTCTCCCCGGATCACCGGAGACAGGGCATTGCCACAAGACTCGTCGATACGGCGCTCAATGCGCTGAAACAGCTCGGGATCAAAAAGGTTGCGCTTGTGGTCTTTGAAAGAAATGAAAGCGGCAATGTCTTCTGGGAAAGCGAAGGCTTTACCGGGAGAGATGATCTTGTTTACAGGAACAAAGCCCTTGCCGAAATGGTAAGGATAGATACTTAATATTTTTATCGGAGGAATTTGATATGAAGCACTTACTCAAACTTTTAGACCTCTCCAAGGAGGAGATAATCGACATACTTAACCTTGCTGACCAGCTCAAATACGAGAACAAGAACGGCATCGAGCATCACATTTTAAAGGGCAAGACTCTGGGCATGATCTTCCAGAAGTCTTCCACCCGTACCCGTGTGAGCTTTGAGACCGGTATGTATCAGCTGGGCGGTCAGGCGCTGTTCCTCTCCAACCGCGACCTGCAGATCGGCCGCGGCGAGCCTGTACAGGACACCGCTCGCGTACTGAGCCGCTACATCGACGGCATCATGATCCGCACCTTCGCTCAGAAAGAGGTTGAGGATCTGGCAAACTACGGTTCTATTCCCATAATCAACGGCCTGACCGATTTCTGCCACCCCTGCCAGGTGCTTGCAGACCTCATGACTATCCGCGAGTACAAGGGTCGTTTTGACGGCCTTAAAATGTGCTACATCGGCGACGGCAACAATATGGCTAACTCCCTTATCGTGGGCGGACTTAAAGTCGGCATGAGCGTTTCTATCGCCTGCCCCGACGGCTACCGTCCCGATCCTGAGGTACTGGAATTCACCAAGCAGTACGGCGACAAGTTCTTCATGACCGACAAGCCGATCGAGGCTGCCGCAGGCGCTGATGTGCTGTTCACCGACGTTTGGACATCCATGGGCGAGGAGGCCGAGACCGAAAAGCGCAAGCTCGCATTTGCAGGCTATCAGATCAACGACGAGATCATGGCTGCGGCAAATGAAGGCGCTATCGTTCAGCACTGCCTGCCCGCACACCGCGAGGAAGAGATCACCGAGAAGGTCTTTGAAGCCCACGCAAACGAGATCTTCGACGAGGCTGAGAACCGTCTGCACGCTCAGAAAGCAGTTATGGTCAAGGTCATGGCTGACAAGTAAAACACAAAGCCCGGAAGCGAACTTCCGGGCTTTTCTTATTTCTTTTTGTCGTCGGTCAGCAGTCTTCCGAACATGACTTCCCTGCACTTTTCTTCCAGCTCGTCATTGATCGGGGGGAGCTTAACAGGACTTCCCTGCCCTCTTGACAGGCAGTATTCTATGATGTGATCGGCAAGCTTTGGGTTCTTTGACAGCAGCGGCCCGTGAAGATAGGTGGCGATCACGTTCTTCTCGGTGTAGCCTTCGGTGTCGGAGCCGAATTTATTGCCGTTACCGAACAGCACCTTGCCGAAGGGAGTCTTGACGTTGTCGGTCATTCCGCCGTGGTTCTCAAAGCCGATGACCTTGTACTTCTCACCGTCAATATCGGCCTCGATGACGATGTTGCCGATGCACCGCTCACGCTTGTTGGTGGACGCTACGGTGTAGTAATCGAACAGCCCCAGACCGGGGATCTTCTTGTCGTTGGAGTCCTTATAATACTGCCCCATCAGCTGATAGCCGCCGCAGATCATCAGCATGAACACGCCCTCGTTGTAGGCTTTTTTGATCTTGTCCTTGCAGGAGAGCAGGTCGTCGGCAAGGAGCTGCTGCTCGAAATCTGCGCCTCCCCCGAGATAGATCAGGTCAAAGGAGGAAAAATCAGTCTTTGCGCCGTCGCCGATGGTATACTTGGTGATCTCAGAGGAGTAGCCCCGCTTTTTCAGCCGGTAGGAGATCAGCTCCATGTTGCCGCTGTCGCCGTAGAGATCCAGCATATTGGGGTACATATGCAGTATTTTAAGCTTTTGCATTGCCTGCTGCCTCCCCTTTGATAAATCTGTTCAGCGCGGCGCGTGTGGGCTGAACTGCGGTGTAGTTGGCTACCGCGAATTTCCTGCCGGTAGTCGAAAACAGCTCCTTGACAGCGTCGTCAAGGTCAGGTCTGACCACGATCTTATCCGCGTCATAGCCGGAGCATTTGATCCTGACCGCGATATCGTATGCCCGCCTGCCGCTGGTAACGACACGGGAAACGTTCTTGAATATGCTGAAATTGATATCCCAGATCCAGGAAACGTCGTGCCCGTCGGCAAGGTTGTCGTTGAGGACAAAGAGCATTTCTTTGTCCTGCTCACACTCGTTTATCATCCTGACGGTCATGTTGGCGCCGACGGGGTTTTTGGCAAGGTTCAGCGTAAGCACTGAGCCCTTGTACTCGAACTGCTCCATACGTCCGTTGTTGACCTTGAAGTCTTCAAAGACCTTGTGGACGATCTTCCGGTCGATGCCGTA
The DNA here is from genome assembly GCA_017529875.1 of Ruminococcus sp. Taxonomy (GTDB): domain Bacteria; phylum Bacillota; class Clostridia; order Oscillospirales; family Ruminococcaceae; genus FB2012. Next base: position 130,489 of record JAFXNC010000034.1, read on the forward strand.
GAGCTTGGCGGCGGAGTACACGGCAGCGAGGTTATACATATAATATATCGTACTGCCTGCGGTGATATACTCCTCGCCCTCAACTGTGAGAGAGGGCTTTTCAAGGTCGATATCGTTGATCTTCACGAAGGGGCTGTTCTTGCCGTAGCCGCAGCCGGGGCAGCTGAACCGCCCTATATGGGAGTACTGGTAATAATCGTATTTCAGCTCAGTGCCGCATCGGGGGCAGAACCGTCCCTCACCGGCCTCATAGAGCTCTGTGGTGGCGAATTTGTACTTCTCCACGCTGAAATACTTCACGTTGGGATTGTTGGGATTGGCAAGTCCAAGGCGGGCAACGTTGGGATCGTCGCCGTTGAGGATGAGGTTGCCCTCGAAGGTCTCGCAGAACTTGTTGACTTTCAGTATCAGCGTTTCGACCTCGCCGTTGCGGTCGAGCTGATCGCGGAAGAAGTTGAGCACCACAAGGGTCTCCAGTTTCAGCTTGGAGTACACAACCGGCACATGGGATTCATCGGTCTCGAGAATGAGATAGTCCGCCTTGACCTTGCCGCCCATGGTGCAGTGGTTGAGCAGCAGCGAGGTTATACCGGTATCGAGGTTGTTGCCCTCGGGATTGGTGATGATCTTGGCGCCTTTCTGCCGGAACAGCTCCGAGATGAAGTTGGTAACAGAGGTCTTGCCGTTGGTGCCGGTGACGGCTATTATGGGACAGTCTATCTTGAAGGCTTTCAGGGCGTTTTTTCGCATGGTGCACAGCACCAATCCGGGGAGATTGCCCGCATTTTTGCCCAGCAGGTGAAGTACACCTGAAAGTATCTTGCCTATCAGGATAGTGAAGAAATTGACGATGAACATTGCATCAGCTCCGAAACATAAATAATCATACTATATATAATAATAGTACAAACGGGGGATTTTGTCAACTGAATTTTCTATTAACAAAATATACACAATGTTGACAATTGACTTAAAAAGTGATATACTGATTTTATGTATCGGACTTTGAATACAAAATACCGAACATAGAAAGCTGATATAAGGATGAAATTTGTTGTTATAGGCGCAGGTAAGCTGGGAGGCACCCTTTCAGAGCAGCTGGTGCAGGAGGGGCATAATGTTACCGTTATCGACAACAACGCGACGGCGATACAGAAAATGCTCAACTCGCAGGATCTGATGTGCATTGAAGGCAACGGTGCCACCGCATCTACGCAGATCGACGCCGGCATCAAAAAGGCCGACTGTCTTATCGCTACGACTGCGCATGATGAACTGAATATGCTCTGCTGCATGGTGGCAAGAAAGCTCGGTATCGAAAGGTCTATTTGCAGGGTCAGGAACCCGGAGTATTTCAATCAGATCGACCTTATAAAGAACGATCTGGGCCTGGCTATGGTCATCAATCCCGAGCTGGCAGCCGCCGGAGAGATAGCGCGTGTGCTCATCTTCCCTGCTGCCGCCAAGGTAGAGGTCTTCGGCAAGGGCAAGGTGGAGGTAGTTGAGAACCGCCTCAGCGAGGATTCGCCCCTTGTGGGTCTGTCCCTGGCGGAGATCTACAAGAAGCTGAAGCTCCAGTTTCTCATCTGCGCTGTGCAGAGAGATCAGGATATCTTTATCCCCTCCGGTGATTTCATACTCCGGGCAGGCGACAAGATCAATGTCGCCGCCTCCCACAGCGACCTTGAAAGGTTCTTCAAGCAGAACGGCGCTATCAAGATCAAGGTCAAGAACGTTATGATCGTCGGGGGCGGCAAGATAGGATTCTATCTTGCCAAGCAGCTTTGCGAGATCGGCATGAGAGTTAAGCTCATCGAGAAGGACTACCACAGATGCACCGAGCTCTGTGACCTGCTGCCCAAGGCCGTTATCATCAACGGCGACGGCACCGATCAGGAGCTGCTGGTGGACGAAGGCATCAACGATGTTGACGCTTTTATAGCACTGTCCAGCATCGACGAGGAAAACATAATCATGTCGCTGTTCGCCAAGAACAACACCAAAGCCAAGATCGTCACCAAGGTCAACCGGGGTACTTACAGCGATATGGCATCCATGCTGGGGCTTGAAACACTGATCTCACCGAAACAGCTGGCCAACGGAATGATAATCTCCTATGTGCGCTCCCTCGAAAACGCGTCCTCCGAGTGCCGTATAGAGTCCCTTTACAACATCATCGGGAACCGCGTCGAGGCTATCGAGTTCAACGTGAACGAGAAGATACCCGGGCTTACCGGTATGCCGCTGAGAGATCTCAGCCTCAAAAAGAACATCCTGATCTGCGCCATTATCCGCAAACGTCAGGTGCTCATCCCCAACGGTAACGATAAGCTGGATCCCGGCGATTCCGTCATAATCGTGACCAAAGAGCACAGATTCTCCGAGTTGAAGGACATTCTTGAGTAGGTGACAATGTTTGAATAAAAAGTTAGTTCTGAACACTCTTTCCAAGATCGGGCTGATCGAGGCGGCGCTGATGCTGCTGCCGCTGTTCATCTCGATATACTACCGCGAATACCCGACTATGAGAGTGTTCCTGTTTGTGGGTCTGCTGACTGCCCTCATCAACGGCGCCATACTGTTATTTGTGAAGCCTGAAAAGGATAAGAATATGACCTCCCGCGACGGTATCGCAATTGCGGCTTTAGGCTGGGTGTTTCTTTCCTTCTTCGGCTCGCTCCCCTACTATATCAGCGGACAGATACCCCATTTTATGGATGCGCTTTTCGAGAGTATCTCGGGCTTCACCACTACCGGAGCTTCGATCCTTTCAGATGTTGAGTCGCTGACCAAGGGTATGATGTTCTGGCGCTGCCTGACTCACTGGGTCGGCGGCATGGGAGTTCTGGTACTGTTCGTGGCGCTGATCCCCTCCGACAAGAAGTCCACGTCATTGCAGCTGATGCGTGCTGAATGTCCGGGGCCCACGGTGGAAAAGTTGGTGCCCAAGGGCAAGAGCTCGGCTATGATACTCTACTTTTTGTACGGCGGGCTTACGCTGATAATGGTGATATTCCTGCTGATCGGCGGTATGCCGCTGTATGACAGCCTGTGCCATGCAATGGGCACAGCCGGTACAGGCGGCTTCAACGTGAAAAATGCCGGCCTGGGTTTCTATCAGTCGGCTTACCTCGAAGGCGTTGTAACGGTGTTCATGATACTGTTCGGCGTGAACTTCAACATCTATTACTTCCTGATAATGCGCAAGTTCGTGGGCATCTACAAGAACACAGAGCTGAAAGTGTACCTGGGTACGATAATCACGGCGATCACAGTAATAATCATCAACACCATGCAGTACGGCGTTTACCACAGCTTCTCTAAGGCGCTTAGGTACACCTCCTTCCAGGTGGGCTCGATTATGACTTCGACGGGCTACGCCACGGCGGACTTCGACCGATGGCCCGAGCTATCGAAAACTATATTGCTGTGCCTGATGTTCGTGGGAGCCTGTGCGGGCTCCACCGGCGGAGGCTTCAAGGTCTCACGAGTCATAATTCTGGTCAAGACCGCCAAACGAAATCTGCGAAAAGCCATGCACCCCAAATCGGTAAACGTGGTAAAATCCGACGATAAGGCCATAGACATTGAGACCGTTCACAGCGTGAGCTGCTATCTGATAATCTACCTCATTATCTTCTTTGTGTCGCTGCTGATCGTGTCGCTGAACAATTTCGACTTTGCCACAAATTTCTCGTCGGTGACGGCCTGTCTCAACAACATCGGCCCCGGTATCAGTCAGGTCGGGCCTATGATGAACTATGCGCCTCTTTCCGACTTGACCAAGTCAGTACTGAGCCTGGATATGCTGCTGGGAAGGCTTGAATGTCTCCCGCTGCTGATGCTGGCGGCGCCGTCGATGTGGGTCAAGAAATTATACTGATGCAAACATATTAAACAAAGCAGTCCTGACCGGGCTGCTTTGTTATATAAGAATATGAAAAGAGCGTCCCTTTCGGAACGCTCTTGTTTTTTGCTATGCGTTAGCAGAGGTCTGAGCTTATTCGCCCCAAACAGCGCCGGGGTTAGCTGCAGCCCACTCCTGATACTGGGAGTTGAGCAGGATGTTGCCGTGGTTGATGGTAACCTTAACTACCTCGAAGTTACCGCTGCACTGGAACAGAAGCCCGCCGTAATCGTTGGAGTTTACGCCGTTCTCGTCAACCTCGCCGTCAGCAAGGCCTTCCTCGATGGACTTGAACATGAAGTCAGTAGCGTCCTTGGAAATAGTGAAGGTAACGGTCTGATGAGCGTCACCCCACTCCTTCCACTGATCGTTCCACTTGATGAAGCCGTCGGGCTTGGAGTACAGAGGAGCCATCTTGGAGTCGTCGTCAACCATGTATACGTCTTCTTCCCAAAGAACGTTGCCCTTCTTGTCGGTCCTTACTTCGCCGTCCTTCATCTTGGCCTTCAGCTTGTAAGTACCGTCGGAGCCGTTCTCCATAGTAGCAAGCTCAACGCCTACGGGATACTCGTCGGAGGTTACCCAACCAAGGTTCTCGCCCAGGTGTACCCAGCTATCAGCTGCGGTCATGGAAGTGGGAGCGAAACCGATCTGCTCGTCACCAACGAGGATGTCAGCATCCATCATACCCAGGAAGGTATCGGAAAGCTTGATCTCTACGGTCATGGTGAGGTCGGTATCCTTGGGGATGGTATGATAATCAATGTAGTCGGCGCCGAAGCAGTTAGCCCATGCACCGGTATCGGGCTCCTCGAGCTCGATCACGGTCTCGGTAGCATTGGGATCGTACTTGATGTCAGTTGTTGCTTCGTCGGGCTTGGACTCCTCGGCTGCGCTGGAATCAGCCTGGGACTCTTCTGCCTGGGACTCTTCTGCCTTGGATTCCTCAGCCTTGGACTCGGGTGCAGAGGACTCGTCTGCCTTGGACTCTTCAGCAGCAGAGGAAGTCTCAGCAACGGAAGAATCAGCAGCGGCAGCGGAAGAAGCAGTATCAGCCTTGGAGCTGCTGCTGGCATCACCGCAGCTTGCGAGTGCTGCACCTGCCAGAAGTACGGCAAGTGAGGATGCAAGAATTCTCTTCATAATATATACCTCCATATTCGGCAGTCGACAGACTGCACTAATTTATGATAATATTATAGCATAAACTGTGGATTTAATCAATAATCATATTAAACAATTCTCATGTCACCTTGAACTCATTTTTCATAGAATTTATTTATAAATATGTGAAAAATAACGAAAAAAAGAACCTCCCCGAAGGGAGGCTCTGAAAGTTCAGGTCAGATTACTTCTTCCTGGTAGCAACGATAGCAGCACCAGCAAGAGCTACTCCGGCAAGAGCGATGCCTGCAGCAGCACCGGTGGTCTTGTTGTCGCCGCTGGCAGCGGGCTGAGTATTGTTGTTGGTATTGTTGTTATTGTTGTTGTTATTATTA
>JAFXNC010000035.1 GCA_017529875.1 Ruminococcus sp.
CGTCCAGATTTTCGTCAGATTGCCTAAATTCGACGCAGGCTTGCTGGCGCAAGTCAAGGAGAATTTGGGTAATATGACGGAAAGCTGGCAAGCAGATGACGTGCAGAGGCGATAGCCGCGGGTTGTGCGGTGTTGCCTTAACTTTTAAAGGATTACAATTCGTTTAAAATCCGCCCTGTACGGTTGACTTGACCGCCCGACGGTGCTATAATATAACACGGCTTTGATAAACAAACGTTATTTCAGCCTGCTGTGACAAAAAAGAAAGGCAGATGTACATAATGAGATCATACAGAACAATGCTCGCAGCCTGTGCGGCTGCGTTGATGCTGGCCTCCTGCGGGGCGGCTGAGTCTTCGGGAGAGGCGATACCGGCGCCTCAGACAGTGCAGACCACAGTTACCGAGGCACAGACCGAGGCTCCCGCAGAACCGGCAGCCACTACCCCCGAGGTGACAGAGGCCGCAGTCACGACTGCCGAGGAACAGACCGCCCCGGAGGAATCTGCCTCCGAGGAAAGCACCCCCGAGGAGACCGAGCCCTCCGCACAGAGCGGCCCCTCCCCCGACAAATACGAGATAAACGCCTACGGGCAGAAGATGTACAAGTTCTCCGAGAAGTACGAGCAGTTCGTCAACAGGCTCACCTTCGTAGGCGACAGCATCTGCTACGGCCTGGAGGTCTATGACTACCTCCCGCCGGACAATGTGCTGGCCTTCGGGTCGGTGGCGGCGAGAAATATCTTCGACTTCACCTTCGACGTCAGCGATGTGGAGTACACCATAACCGACGCCGTAAAGCAGGTGGACCCGGACATTCTCATCTTCTCCATGGGCATGAACGACATCAACCTCACCACCCCGGAGCAGTACTGCGAGAACTATATGTACCTGCTGGATCAGGTGCATCAGGCGGTGCCCTCAGCCAAGCTTTACGTGGCCTCGATCACGCCGATCTCCAACGGCATAGAGTTCAACAACAATACCAACATCGACCTTTTCAACTCCACCATAAAGCAGTATCTGGCGGACTCCGGCAAGGGCTACGGCTACGTTGACATAGCCACCTACCTCAAAGACCAGTGGAACGGCCTTGCCTACGAATACTCCGGCGGCGACGGTATACACCTCCAGTCCCCGGCCTACTCCGCGATACTCTATCAGGTCTGCGAACAGCTCTGCGACTAAAAAACGAACGGTATATCCCCCCCACGGAGGATATACCGTTTTTGTTATTCAGTCGATCGTGCATTGGATCAGGTGTTCTTGTCCACGGTCTTGAACTGTTTGAGGTTGCCTATCTTCTCGTTGCGCTCGTCCAGGACCTTCTCGACCTCCGCCCAGTCGAGACCCTGATTGACTGCCAGCACCATTACATGGTAGAGCAGGTCGTTGATCTCGTTCATGAGCTCGGCATTGTCGCCGTTTTTGGCGGCGATGATGGTCTCGGCGGCTTCCTCGCCCACCTTCTTGCAGATCTTGTCCACGCCCTGGGAATAGAGATAGCAGGTGTAGCTCTTTTCGGGGGCCTCGCCCTTGTCGAACTGCTCCTTGCGGGCTTTGAGCACCTCGAAGATCTCCTGATAAACTGTCATTGTTCTTCCTCCTCGTTATACATCTCGTTGAAAAAGCAGCTGTATGAGCCGGTGTGACAGGCAACTCCGGTCTGCTCCACGTTCACAAGCAGCGTATCGTTGTCACAGTCCGAAAAAACGGACACAACCTTCTGCAAATGGCCGCTGGTGGCACCCTTGTTCCAGTATTCCTGCCGCGAGCGGCTCCAGAACCAGGTATAGCCGGTCTCAAGTGTGCGGCGCAGGCTCTCCTTGTTCATGTATGCCAGCATCAGCACGGTCTTTGTGTTGACCTCATAGCATATCGCGGGGATAAGCTCGCTTTTGACAAAGTATTTGTCAAGGTCGTTCAGGTCTGTTTTTATTTTGCTCATGATCCTTCCTCTTTTCAGTCTGTTGCTGCGACCTGGTATTCATCCTCATAGATCACATTACCCACATAGTCCGTAAAAACTATATCATAGGGCACTTTGTACTTGTCCAGCAGGGACATCAGTATCTCCGCTTTCCCGCGCATAGCCTCATAGCTGTCGGTCTTGAAGTAGGTTATGGCGCCCTGGGGATTGTCGTTGTTATCGCCGTAAAAGGGCGGCTCCGGCAGATGCTCCTTGAACCAGCTTTCGGTCTGCTCATACAGCTCCCGGTCTTCATCGGAGTAAACGCCGTCTCTGACCCTTCGCCAGTTGAGTATGAACACCCCCACGGGCTTGCCTGTTCTGTAAGAAAGCTCCCGCCCCTGTATTCGCATATACTTTTTCATAACGGCTCCTCAGGTCCACAGCGAGGTTATGAACATCGGCTTGGACTTGTCCTCCACGGCAAAGCCGCACTTCTCATAGAACGGCACCGCGCTCTCATAGGCTATCAGCACCAGCCGCAGATAGTCCTTGTATTTTTCCTTAAACATCTCCACCAGTTTCCTGCCGATGCTCTGCCCCTGATAGTCAGGGTCTACCAGCAGGTAGTGCATATATGCGGTCATTACGCCGTCGTCCATGGCGCAGATCATGCCCACCAGCTTGCCGCCGTCCCAGGCGGAGATGACGGTCTCGTAGTTTTTCATGGCCGCCGCCAACTTATCCGGGAAATGCCCCGACGACCACTCCAAAGACAGAAACAGCCGTTCAAGCTCCTGGGGGGTGAAGTCATGGGTGGTCTTGTATTCGATCATTTCAGTCACCTATCTTTTCCGGGCTGTCAACCTTTCTGACCTCAAAGTATTTGAGAAACTCAGCTTTCCACATATCCATTTCTTCGCCGATAGTATCCTCGTTCACTTCGGTCATTATGAACCATACCGTCTTACAGCCTGTCTTTGACATCTCAGGCAGAAGGAAGGAAAACCCCCACTCAACATCCGCCTTTTCGTCCTCAAAGCCCTTTCGGGCATCTATCACGAGATCGCAGCTGTGCTCGCGCATAAGCTCGAGTACAGCAGTTGTCGGACGGCGGTAGTCATCAAACCTTGCCTCCTTCTTCCATGTCAGGAGGACTTTGTTTTTCCACAGCCGAACATCAGCATATTCAGAAGTAAAATACATATTCGCTTTACCTCACATTGATGCCCTTGCTCCGGCAGTCGTCCTTGACCTGCCCCACCGTCAGCTCTTTGAAATGGAACAGGCTTGCCGCCAGCGCCGCCGAGCAGTCGGTCTTCAGGAAAGCCTCGGCAAAGTCGCCCAGCTTGCCTGCGCCGCCGGAGGCGATGACCGGGATGCTCACCGCGTCCACCACGGCCTTGAGCATGGGCAGGTCGAAGCCGCCCCGCACGCCGTCGGTGTCGATGGAGTTGAGGCAGATCTCACCGGCGCCCAGCTGTTCGCACTTCTTCACCCAGTCGATGAGGTCGATGCCCATGTCTATGCGTCCGCCGTTAATGTAAACTGTCCACTTATTTGGACTGACAGCCTTGGCGTCCACGCCCACGCAGATGCACTGGCTGCCGAAGATATCGGCGCCCTCTTTGATGAGCTGAGGGTTCTTCACTGCCTGAGAGTTCACCGAGACCTTGTCCGCACCTGCGCGGAGGGTCTCCCTGATATCGTCAACGGTGGCGATGCCCCCGCCCACGGTCAGCGGGACGAAGACCTTCTTCGCGGTGTTGCGCACCACGTCGAGCATGACTCCCCTGCCCTCATGGGAGGCGGTGATATCGTAAAACACTATCTCGTCGGCACCCTGCAAATTGTACTCGTAGGCACACTCCACCGGGTCTCCGACCTCTTTTATCCCCTCGAAATTCACGCCCTTGACCACCTTACCGTCCCGGACGTCGAGACAGGGGATTATTCTTTTGGCAAGCATTATAACACCTTATTTCTTTTTTAGGATCACATAGGCGGCGAAGTGAGCGATGTCGAACTGCTCCGGGTACTTCGAGAGCATCTCTGAATGCTCCCGCTCCCAGGCGGCCTTTTCTTCCTCGCTCAGCGACGACGCGCCGATGCCCCGGCAGGCCTTGATGCGGCCGTTCCAGCTTTCCCGTGTGAACCGCACCGGAAGGCGGTATTCGCCGCTTTCCTCCGCGTCGAAGTATGAGAGATATTCTTCCGGCAGCGCCAGCGGGTGAAAAGTCTCGCCGCAGCCCGTCCAGTCGGGGTTGTATTTGAGCACCAGCTTTTCCGAGGCGAGGGCGATCTCGTCCTCGCAGGGCAGCCAGTTCATCAGCAGGAAAACCAGCCTCCCGCCCTCTTTGAGCAGACCCGCAAACAGCGGCGCCGTAGTCCTGTGGTCGAAGTACCAATAGCACTGGCAGGCTGTTATCACATCGAAGCCGCCCCCGAGAGAGTCCAGCTTTTCGGCGGGGAGCGCCTTGTACTCGATATCCATGCCCGCCTCCCGGGAGAGGCGCTGCGCCTGTGCGATCTGGTTTTCCGAGATATCGGTGCCGAGCCAGCGGGCACCGTATCTGTACATATTTCTGGGCAGTACGCCTGTACCGGTGCCGATATCGAGGACATACTGTCCCCTGACGCAAAGCCCCTTGTCGGCGATACGCTGATAGAACTCCTCCGGGTAGATATCCCGGAATCTCGCGTAGTCCTCCGAGGTCCTGCCCCAGTCGAAGGCTCTGCCGCCGTCTATGCTGCTGTTGGTAATGTCCATGGCTGTCCCCTCAGGCCAGTGAGGCGAAGTTTCTCAGCATGGCAAGCCCGGCCTCGCCGGACTTCTCGGGGTGAAACTGCGTGCCGTAGACGAACTTGCCGTCTCCCACCACAGCCGATACCCTGCTGCCGTACTCACAGTAGGCATAGAGGTTCTCGTCTTCGCAGAAGGCCTTGTAGCTGTGTACGAAGTAAACATAGCTCTCGTCCAGCCCCTTGAACAGCGGGCTCTCATGGTTGTAGACCAGCTTATTCCAGCCCATGTGCGGGATGACCAGCCCCGGGTCGGTGATCCTGTCAACGTAGCCCTTGATAAGCCCCAGCCCCTGACATTCCTCGAACTCGTAGCTCTTGTCAAAAAGCAGCTGCATACCCAGGCAGATGCCCAGCAGCGGCTTGACCTTTGCCTGCGCCTTCACCGTTTCGGCAAGGCCGCTTTTTTTCAGCATCTCCATAGCCGCCGGAAAAGCTCCCACCCCGGGGAGTATGATCCTGTCGGCGGCTTCAAGCTCGCTTATGTCGGAGGTGAGCTTGCTTTCGATGCCCAGGAAATCCAGCGCGTTCTTCACCGAGAAGATGTTTCCCGCGCCGTAGTCAACTATCGCGATCATTATAACACACCCTTTGTAGACAGCACGCTGCCGTCAGCGTTGGTGACTATCGCCCGCTTGAATGCGTGGGCGGCAGCCTTGAATATAGCCTCGCAGATATGGTGGTCGTTGGAGCCGTATTCTTCGCGGATATGCATTGTTATGCCGGAATTGAAGGCCAGCGCCCGGAAGAACTCCTCGCACAGGCAGGTATCGAACTCGCCGATGCGCTGATCGTGGAAATCCGCCTTGAAGACCAGGAAGGGTCTCGCGCTGATATCCAAGGAGCAGAAGGCCAGCGCCTCGTCCATAGGGATAAAGGCGGAGCCGTAGCGGGCGATGCCGGCCTTGTCGCCAAGGGCTTCGCTGATAGCCTTGCCCAGCACGATGCCGATATCCTCCACCGAATGGTGTCCGTCAACCTCAAGGTCGCCACGGCAGACAAGCTCCAGATCAATGCCGCTGTGTACCGCAAAGGCGGTCATCATATGGTTGAAAAAGCCTATGCCGGTATCTATGGAGACCTTGCCGCTGCCGTCAAGATCCAGCTTTACCCGGATATCGGTCTCTTTGGTCTTTCTGTTGATCTCTGCTGTTCTCATAGCATACACTCCTGTTTATTCAAATCTCACCTTTATGGCATTGGCGTGGGCTGTAAGCCCCTCCTTCTCAGCCACGAGGACGATATCGTCCTTGGCCTCGCGCAGGGCTTCCTCGGTGTAGTAGATGAAGCTGGAACGCTTCTCGAAGCTGTTCACGCCCAGAGGCGAGAAGAATCTTGCCGTGCCGCTGGTGGGGAGAACGTGGTTGGGTCCCGCGAAGTAGTCGCCCAGAGGCTCCGGGGCGAAGCTGCCCAGGAACACCGAGCCGGCGTTGTCCAGCCTGCCGATGTACTCCATGGGGTTCTCGAACAGCACCTCCAAGTGCTCCGGCGCAAGGCGGTTGGCGATCTCACAGGCCTGCTCTCTGGTGCCGCAGATTATGACAGCGCCGTAGTCCCGCAGGGAGGTGTCGATGATCTCACGGCGTTCAAGGCTCTGCACCTGACGCTCTATCTCCCTGACGGTCTCGTCGGCAAGCTTTTCGCTGGTGGTGACCAGGATAGCCGAGGCGATCCTGTCGTGCTCTGCCTGGGACATGAGGTCGGCGGCAACGAACTTCGGATCAGCCGAATCGTCGGCGATGACAAGTATCTCGCTGGGTCCCGCGATCATGTCGATATCGACGGTGCCGTAGAGCAGCTTCTTGGCGGTGGCAACGTAGATATTGCCGGGGCCCACGATCTTATCCACCTTGGGTATCTCCTCGGTGCCGCAGGCGAGGGCTGCGATAGCCTGTGCGCCGCCGGCGAGGAAGATTCGGTCAACGCCGCAAAGGGCTGCTGCGACCAGTATATCTTTGTTGGGAGTGCCGTCCTTGAGGGGAGGCGTTACCATGATGATCTCCCCCACACCTGCGATCTTGGCGGGAACGGCGTTCATCAGCACCGACGAGGGATAAGCCGCCGTACCGCCGGGAACATACAGTCCCACGCGGGCAAGTCCTCTCACCCTCTGACCCAGCACCACGCCGTTTGCCTTGGGGTCGATGAAGGAGCGGGTCTTCTGCTTTTCGTGGAACTCGGTGATGTTGGCGATGCAGTTGAGCAGCGCCTCGGTGAAGGCGGGGTCAGCCTCTGTGAGAGCGTCGTTGATGACGTCCCTCGGCACCTCGTAGTACTGGGGGAGCTTACCGTCGAACTTCTCTGTGTAGGCCTTGACTGCGCTGTCTCCGCCCTTCTTAACGGTCTCGATTATCTCGCTGACAACGGCTGTGACCTTCTTGTCGGTCTCGCCGCTGCGCTTTTCGACCAGCTTGAAGAATTCCTCCTCATCCCGGCCGTTGGCGTAAATTTTCTTTATCTCAATCATATTGTCCTCCGGTATGTATCAGATATTTTTCTCTATCAGGGCCACGAGATTCTCGATCTCGGCCTGTCTCAGCTTCATGCTGACGGTGTTGACGATGAGCCTTGCCGACACGGGAACGATATCCTCGATGACCTCCAGGCCGTTCTCTTTGAGAGTGGTGCCGGTCTCGACTATGTCCACGATGCCGTCCGCCAGCTCCAGCAGCGGAGCCAGCTCCACCGAGCCCTCGATCTTGACTATGTCAACGTCCATGCCCTTGCTCTCGAAGTAGTTGCGGGTGATCGTCGGGTACTTTGTGGCAACGGTCTTGACCTTGTAGCCGCCGTAGAAAGGCGAGCCCTTCTTGGCGGCAAGGGCGAATCGGCATCTGCCGAAGCCCAGATCTACAAGCTCAAAGAAGGTGCCCTGCATCTCCATGATGGTGTCCTTGCCCACAACGCCCATATCGCAGACGCCGTGCTCAACGTAGGTGATAACGTCGTTGGCCTTAGCCAGCACTACCTCCAAATTGCCGTCCGGCACCGGCAGGATCAGCTTTCTGCCCTTCTCCCTGACAGCGGTGCAGTCGTAGCCCAGCTTTTCAAGCAGCCCGACGGTGTCCTTTTCAAGTCTGCCCTTTGTAAGGGCTATCCTAAGCGGTTTGTTCATTTCTCAGCCCTCACAGTTCTATCTTCTCGGTGGTGTCACCGATGACGTATATCGTGTTGATACCGCGCTTGGCGGCGTATTCCTTGGTGGCCTCAAGGGTAGAATGGAGGCCTATCTCGGCCTTTTCGCCCTTTGCCACGATGCTCCGTGCGAAAGCCACTGCCTCAGCGGAATGTCCTGCCTCAGCGTAGATCACGCAGCCGGGGTCGGTGATGGAGGGGGCAAGTCCGTTCTTTCTCAGGTAGGCGGCTACCTCGTCGCAGTTGACTCCGAAGCCTACTGCGGGGCAGGGTCTGCCGAACTCGCCCATAAGGCCGTCATAGCGTCCGCCCTTTAGCACCGACTGTCCCACGCCGGAAAGATAGCCCTTGAAGACTATGCCGGTGTAGTAGTCCGCGTGGCTCACGATGCCGAGATCGACGGAGATCTTCCCGCCGTAGCCCAGCTCGCAGAGCTTTAAGTAGACCTCTTTGAGATGCCTGAGTATGGCGTCGATCTTATCGTCGGTGAACAGCTCCGAGGCCTTGTCGAAGACCTCAATGCCGCCGAAAAGCCTCGGCAGGGCTTTCAGCGCCGACGCCACCGGCGACTGCCCAACCTGATCCAGCAGGTCGTTGAGGGCGGGATAGTTCTTGGCTGAGATCAGCAGCCTGATCTCCTCCCGGGTGCTCTCGTCGGCCTCGAGACGCGCCACCAGCTCCTTGAAATAGCCTATATCACCCAACTCAAAGCGGAAATCGTCGGCTCCGAAGCTGCCGAGAGCTTCAAGGGCAAGGCACATGGCCTCGTAGTCGGCTCTCTCCCTGTCCTCGCCGCCGATGAGCTCTATGCCGGACTGAACGATCTCATCCGAGCGGCCTTTGAGCAGGGCGTTGTTCTCATATACCGCCTGATTGTAGTACAGCCGCAGAGGCAATACTGCTGATGCCAGCCGTGTTGAAGCAAGCCTTGCTATGGGTATGGTGGAATCCGGGCGGATAACGATGAGCCTGCCCTTGGAGTCGGTGAGCTTGTACATCCTCTCCTGACGGAAATGTCGTGAGCTGCCGCTGAAAAGGTCATAAAACTCTATGCCGGGGGTCACGACTTCGCTGTAACCGAAATGCCCGAACAGCTCCGCAAGCCTCTGCTCCACTGCCCTGCGGGCAAGGCAGTCGTTAAAGAGCAGATCCCGTGTTCCCTCGGGGGTTATCAGATCGTTCTTTTTCATTCTGATCAATCTCTCCTGTTTAGCGTAGTAAAGTGCTACTATATTATCATATTAGCATAGTATTATAATATCATAACCTCAGTCCTGTGTCAACAGTACCGAAAAAAGTTCTAACCATATCACAAACCGAACAAAGATATTTGATTTGATTTAGGCAGGTCGCCGAAAGCGCCGCTGGCTTCGAGGGCCTCGATAACGCTCTTGGTGACGCCGCTGCTCTGCTGGAATTCCTCGATAGAGATGAAATCCCCCTTCTGAGCCTTCTCAAAAAGCAGCTGTGCGGCATTGGTGCCGACGCCGGAAAGTGCGCAGAAAGGCATTCTGAGCTTGCCGTCCTCGATGCGGTAGATCGTCGCGTGGGACTTGAACACATTGACGGGCAGGAATTCAAGTCCCCGGCAGTACATCTCGTATATGAGCAGCAGAGTTTCGAGTATGCCGTCTTCCTTGGCGGACTTTTCGTCCTTGGACTTCTCTTTGAGCTCCTGTATCCTGCGGGCGACGAAGTGCTTGCCCTTGATAGCGGTCTCGGCCTCGAAGTCCTCGCCCCGGACTGTGAACATGGCGGCGTAGAATTCAAGCGCTCTGTATATCTTGAACCAGCAGAGCTTTATCGCCGAGGTGACATATGCCGCGGCGTGAGCCTTCGGGAACATATACTTGATCTTCAGGCAGGAGTCGATATACCACTGGGGCACGTTGTGCGCCAGCATATCGGCCTTCATCTCGTCGGTGAGCAGCTTGGGGGCGTTGCCCTTTCGGGTGATCTCCATGATCTTGAAGGACAGGGACTTGTCCATGCCGTGATAGATCAGATAAGTCATGATGCTGTCACGGGTACCGATAACATCTGAAATGGTGCAGGTGCCGTTGTGGATCAGCTCCTGAGCGTTGCCCAGCCATACGTCGGTACCGTGGGAAAGGCCGGATATTTGCAGCAGGTCGCCGAAGTTCTTGGGTCTCGCTTCGAGCAGCATCCCGCAGACGAAGTTGGTGCCCATTTCGGGGATGCCCAGGGTTCCGGTCTTCCAGCCCAGCTCCTCAGCGGTGACGCCGAGGGCTTCCGGGGAGGTGAACAGGGAGTAGACCTTCTCGTCGGACATGGGGATATCCAGGATATCCAGCCCGGTCATGTCCTCCAGGTATTTATAGAGCGTGGGGACATCGTGTCCCAGCTCGTCGAGTTTAAGTATGGTATCGTGGAGCGAATGGAAGTCGAAGTGGGTGGTGACGATATCCGAATCAGCCTTCTCAGCCGGGTGCTGTACCGGGGTAAAGTCGTAGACCTCGTAGTCCGAGGGGATAACTACCATTCCGCCGGGGTGCTGACCTGTGGTCCTCTTTACGTTGAGGCAGCCGTTGGCAAGCCTTGCCTTCTCGGCGTCGTTGACTGTCCTGCCCCGTTCTTCCAGGTATTTGAGCACATATCCGAACGCCGTCTTCTCAGCTACGCCGCCGATAGTTCCGGCCTTGAATACGTGATCCTCACCGAACAGCTTTTCTGTGTACTTATGGGCGAAGGACTGATAGTCGCCGGAGAAGTTCAGGTCGATATCAGGCGCCTTGTCGCCGTTGAATCCGAGGAAGGTCTCGAAGGGTATGTCGTGCCCGTCACGGAGCAAAGGAGAACCGCATTTGGGGCAGTTCTTCTCCGGCAGGTCGTAGCCCGACTGTACCGAACCGTCAGTGACAAATTCGCTGTAACGGCACTTCTTGCAGCGGTAGTGGGGCATCAGGGGATTTACCTCCGAGATGCCGGACATGGATGCCACGAAGGAGGAACCTACCGAACCTCTCGAACCCACCTGATAGCCGTGATCCACCGAATCCTTAACGAGCTTCTGTGAGATCATGTACAGTACGGCGAATCCGTGCTTGATGATAGAGGTGAGCTCTCTGTCAAGGCGGTCATAGACCACCGCCGGGATATGCTCCCGGAAGGGCTCGCTGATGCCGGTGTCGCCGTCGGGTATCTCGACAGTCTCAGGGTCGCAGTCGCCGTAAAGGGAGCAGCACTTCTTCCAGCAGATGACCTGCAGCTCCCGCACCGCCCCGTCGATATAGGGGGTATAGGTGCCGTTGGGGAAGGCCTTGAGATCCTTGTCGATCATATCGGCAAACATATTGGTATTGGTGACTACCACCTCGAAGGCCTTTTCCTCGCCGAGGTAGGAAAGCTCGTCCAGCATGACGTCAGTGGTCTTGAAGTACAGCGGAGGCTGTCTGTCAGCGTCGGCAAACTTCATGGAGGCCATGATTATGGCTCTGTACTGAGCGTCCTTCTTGTCCATGAAATGCACGTCGCCGGTGGCGCAGACCGGTATGCCCAGCTCCTCACCCAGCTTCACCACGTCACGGTTGATGTCCTTGACCTGTTCCTCGGTGTGGATCTCGGTATAGGGCGGGCGCTCCGAGAGGATCATGAACATATTGTTCCCCTGGGGCTGTATCTCGAGGTAATCGTAAAAGCCCGCTATCTGCCGGATCTTTTCGTGGGGCTCACCGCGCAGCATGGCCTGTATCAGCTCGCCGCTCTCGCAGGCGCTGCCGATGATAAGACCCTCACGGTGCTTCACCAGCTCCGACTTGGGGATCCTCGGGCGCTTTTTGTAGTAGCTGAGGTTGGACATGGAGATGAGCTTGTAAAGGTTTTTAAGTCCCGTATTGTTGCGCACCAGGATTATCTGATGATAGTGGGGCTGCTCGCTGATATGCTCGGTGGAGGCCAGCAGCGAGTTGAGCATATCCACCGTGATGACCAGCAGCGGGTACTGCTCGATGAGGTCGTTTGCAAGCCTTATGAATATCTCCGCCAGCACCCGGGAGTCCTCGTCGCCCCGGTGGTGATTGAAGGTCAGGCCGTAGTAGTCGGCCAGGGTGTTGAGTTTATGGTTCTCGGTGTCCGGCAGCATGATGCGGCTCATGTTGACGGTGTCCACCGAGGTATAGTCAAGCTTCAAGCGGTTGCGTTTGAGCGCCTCCCTGATGAAACCGGTATCGAAGGCGGCATTGTGCGCGATGAGCACCGGCGAATCTCCGCAGAACTCCAGAAAGCTCTTTATAGCCTCCGGCTCCTTGGGGGCGCCTGCCAGCATATCGTCGGTGATGTGGGTCAGGCCGGTGATGAACTCGGTCAGTGGCTCCTCCGGGTCAACAAGGACGTCGAACTTATCCACGATCTCCAGTCCGCGGAGCTTGACGGCGCCGATCTCGATGATCTTGTCCCGCTCCGGGTTTGTACCGGTGGTCTCCAGGTCGAAGACTATCAGCTCGTCGGTGAGCCTGCGGCGGCTCATGCCCCTGGTGATGTCAACGTCGTTGTTGACCTCATAGGCCTCGATGCCGTAGATCGCCTTGAACTTCACGCCGTCCTTGCGGAGCTTGGCTACGGCGTTCATGGCGTCGGGATAGCCCTGCACCACGCCGTGGTCTGTGATAGCTATGGCCTGATGACCCCACTCGGCGGCACGCTTTACCAGCTTGTCAGCCGAGGCAAGGGCGTCCATAGCGGACATATTGGTATGGCAGTGCAGCTCCACACGCTTCTGCTCCGAGAGATCCTTCTGCTTTTGCTGCTTTACCACCATAAGGCTCGAAGGCTCCATGTTGAAGGTGCGGGAGTAGGTGTCGAATTTCATCTTGCCGGCACAGATGACGGTGGTGCCGGCTTTCAAGTATTCAAGGTTGGCTTCGAGCTGCTCCTTGCCGGTGAGCAGGGCTCCCCTGGGCTTGCGTGAGCCGCCTATCATCTTCATGGTGAGGGAGTAAGTAAAGTCGGTGAACCTGATGGTGCAGATCAAGGTCTTGCCGTCCTTGGATTCCTTGGTGTCCACCGAGAAGATCTCGCCCCACACGGTGTAGAGGATCTCGTTTTCCTCCTCCGGCACGTCCCGCATGGAGACCACCTCGGTGTCCGAGGGGATGGGCGCTCCCATGAGCACCATAGCATTCTCGGCGATGAGGCCCAGCCTTGTGAAGTCAAGGTCAGCCTTCCGCGGCTCGGCAGCGGCAGGCTTGCCGGGCTTGCCGGCAGGGGCAGCGCCGTCGGGGGCGGGGATGTTCTGAGGCTGAGGCAGGGAGCTCATAAGCTCGTTGTACTGCCTTTCAAGCTCGTCGCCGGAGATCTCGGTGATGCCTCCCAGGGCGACCGACACCTCCACCGAGAACAACTCCCGGACCAGGTCTCTGAATATATGCTCGAAATTGGCGGTCTCCAGTATCTGCTTGCCGCCGCGTTTAAGTGTGATGTTGAAGCACCCCATGCTGTACTCAGCCTCGGCGCCGTCAAAATAGCCGTTCACCACGGCGCAGCGCTGTTTGAGGTACTTGACCAGCTCCGGGAAGTAAGCCGCCGTGAGCTTGTCGGGAGTGTATTTGCAGCATATCTCGAAATAGCGGACGTTCACAGCCCTTTCCAGCTTGTGGGCGCACTCGCTGACCACGTCATAGGGCAGGGGCGTGTCGTACTTGACCACCGTCTTGATATGGCTCTGATCGAGGTCGCAGTAGAGCTTGAGCACCTCGCCGTTTTCCATAGAGCGGGGTATCAGCTCGTGGAAGTTTTCAAACAGCTCTCCGAATGTGTTACCGTTCATCAATGATCTACCTTACAGCCTTTCTATCTCTGCGAGCAGGGCGGAAAGCGCCTCGCTCTCGTCTACCTTTCTTATCCTTTCGCCCTTTGCAAAGAGCACAGCACAGCCGTCACCGCCGGCGATGCCGATGTCGGCGTTGCCGGATTCGCCTATGCCGTTGACCACGCAGCCCATGACTGCCACGGTTATGTCCTTGTCGATATTGCGGGTGGCGTCCTCCACCTGCTTCGCAAGGGAGATCAGGTCTATCTTCGTCCTGCCGCAGGTGGGGCAGGAGACTATCCTCACGCCGCTGCCCTTGCCTATGGCTTTGAGTATGTCCTTGGCGGCATATATCTCGTTTACCGGGTCGTCTGTCAGGGAGACTCTTATGGTCTCGCCGATGCCGTCGCAGAGCAGCGAACCGATGCCCACGGCGGACTTGATGATGCCCATTCTCTGAGTACCCGCCTCGGTGACGCCGAGATGCAGCGGGTAGCTGCACTGCTGCGCCAGCAGCCTGTACGCCCCGATCATAGTGGGCACGTCGGAGGATTTCAGCGAGATCACGATATCCTCAAAATCGCAGTCCTCCAGTATCTTGACATGGCGCATAGCGCTCTCCACAAGGGCCTCGGGGGTGGGTCTGCCGTACTTTGCCAGCAGGTCTTTTTCAAGGGAGCCGCCGTTTACGCCGATCCTGATAGGTATGCTGCGGCTGCGGCAGGCCTCGACGACTGCCTTGACCTTATCCATAGAGCCGATGTTGCCGGGGTTTATGCGTATCTTGTCAACCCCTGCCTCGGCTGAGGCTATGGCAAGGCGGTAGTCGAAATGTATATCCGCCACCAGCGGGATGCTTACCTTCTCTTTTATGGCAGGGATGAGCCTGACGGCCTCCATATCCGGGACAGCCGCCCTGATTATCTCGCAGCCCGCAGCCTCCAGCTCGACGGCCTGCTTCACAGAGCCCTCCACGTCGGAGGCGGGAATGTTTATCATAGACTGGATATATATTTTCTTTCCGTCAAGGACGCAGCCGCCGACCCTGACCGGACGTACCTTTCTTTCCATTTCAGCACCTCTTTAAAACAGCTTGATTATGTCGCTTACAGTTACAACCAGCATCAGCAGGAGCAGCGCCGCCATGCCGATCAGGTGTACCATGCCCTCCTTCTCCGGGGGAACGGGCTTGCGGCGGATCGCCTCGATTATCAGGAATATGAGCCTGCCTCCGTCCAGTGCCGGCAGCGGCAGGAGGTTGAACAGACCGATGTTTATGGTGATAAAGGACGCCAGTGACAGCATCTGCTCGATGAGCCCCCGCCAGTCGATGCCGGACTCCTCGCTGGTCTCGGATTCGATAACGTCGCCTATGACGTTGACGATGCCCACAGGCCCCGAGAGGTCGCTGAGCTTATACTTGCCCCTTATCATATCCACAAGTGTGATATAGATGAGCCGCCCGTCGGTGACGGTATGCCGGAATGCATATGAGGTCACGGTGAAGAAATTCGCCTCGATGGGCTGCACGTAAAAGTCGATGTGGAGCTTCTTGTCGTTGAGGTCGAACTTCACGTTGTCCAGCTTGACCTTCTCGCCGTTCCTGATGACCTCCATTTCAAAGACGCCGTCCTCGTCGTTCTGGAACTGGTAGCTCATATCCATGTCGGTGAAGATGTGCATACCGTTGATGCTGACGATCTCGTCCCCCAGCTCAAGGCCGGTGACGTGGGAGGTGGCGTCCTCCTTCTCGAACTTGGACACGGTGGTGGAGGTGATGGGCGCGGTTATTGCGGTGTAGATGATGAGCAGTATGAATCCCAGCAGCAGGTTCATTACTATGCCCGCCAGCACTATCGCCATGCGCTTGGGGACGGATTTCTTGTTGAAGGAGCGTTCGTCGTCGGACTTGGAGTCCTCGCCCTCCATGGCGCAGTAGCCGCCTATGGGCAGGGCTCTCCAGGCGTAGAGGGTCTCGCCCTTTTTCTTCTTGATGATCGCCGGTCCCATGCCTATGGCAAACTCGTTGACCTTGACTCCGCAGAGCTTCGCCACGATGAAGTGTCCCAGCTCGTGGATAACGATTATCAGCTCAAAAATGAGTATCGCAATGATTATTTTCATTCAGTTCAGTTGCCTTTCTGTTTGTTCAGTATTTCTATCTGTTTCTTGGCATATTCTCTTGCTTTTTTGTCTGCATCCAGAACGTCTGCAAGGCAGGTGAGCTGCCCAGGCTCGAACTCGTCAAGGACGCTCGAAACTATCCTGCCGATGTCGAGAAAATGTATCTCCCCTGCCAGGAAAGCCGCCACAGCCTCCTCGTTGGCGCCGTTGACCATAGCGGGCATGGTGCCGCCGATCGTTATGGCCTTGATGCAGGCGGTAAGGCAGTCGAAGGTCTCAAGATCCGGCTTGGCGAAGGTCAGGCTGCCGTAATCGGTGAGGGACAGCGGCCTTGTGGGACATTCCAGCCTTTCGGGGTAGAGCAGTGCGTACTGTATGGGTATCTTCATATCCGGCACGCCCAGCTGTGCGATTATCGAGCAGTCGTTGTACTCCACCGCCGAGTGCACCACGCTCTCCCGGTGGACGACTATCTCGATCTGCTCGGGCCGCAGCCCGAACAGCCACATAGCCTCGATGAACTCCAGACCCTTGTTCATAAGTGTAGCAGAGTCGATGGTTATTTTTTT
The DNA here is from genome assembly GCA_017529875.1 of Ruminococcus sp. Classification (GTDB taxonomy): domain Bacteria; phylum Bacillota; class Clostridia; order Oscillospirales; family Ruminococcaceae; genus FB2012. The sequence continues at coordinate 16,306 of JAFXNC010000035.1, forward strand.
ACCCATGGACCAGTTGGGGTGAGCAAGGGCCTGCTCTACGGTGACGCCCTCCAGCTGGGCCTTTGTCCTGCCGAAGAAGGGCCCTCCCGAGGCGGTGAGCAGTATCCTCCTGATCTGAGAGGACTTGTTCCCCTGCAAACACTGGAATATAGCCGAATGCTCGCTGTCCACGGGGTAGATCTTCACTCCCCTGTCGGCGGCGGCCTTTATCACCAGCTCTCCGCCTGCAACAAGCGTTTCTTTATTGGCAAGGGCGATGTCGGTGCCGTGCTCAATGGCTGTGAGGGTAGGTTCAAGCCCCACCATGCCCACCACCGAGTTGAGCATGATATCCACGCCGTCAAGGGCGGCTATGGTGTTGAGCCCCTCCATGCCGGTGAGTATCTGAACGCCGGTGCCCGAAAGCCTCTCTCTGAGATCATCGGCAAGAGCGGCATCAAATATACAGGCGTACTCCGCACCGAACTCCCAGACCTGCTCTGAGAGCAGCCGGGTATTTGAATGTGCGGCAAGAGCCTTGACTTTAAAACCGTGCTTACGGGCCACCTCCAGCGACTGTGTGCCGATAGAACCCGTAGAACCGAGGACTGTAACAGTTTTCATATATTACTCCATAATAACGCCGTAAGGGGCAGCGACGAAAACGCTCCCCCTGACAGGCAAAATATTCTCTTTTTCCAGCTCAGAGCACAAGAAGTCCCTGAACGTACATATAATACATGAACGGTGCCACCAGCAGCAGGCTGTCGAACCTGTCCATGACTCCGCCGTGACCGGGCATGATGTTGCCGTAGTCCTTGATGCCCACCTGGCGCTTGATTATCGAGGCGGTAAGATCGCCGATAAGGCCGACGACTGCCGCCAGCATACCTGCAAGCAGGATGAAGAAGTATCTCGGCGATACATCCGAATCGGCGAAGTCGAATATCAGCGACACCAGCATCATCAGCAGGCCGTTGGCGATGACGCCGCCCACAACGCCCTCCACGGTCTTCTTGGGGGAGATCTCGGGGCAGAGCTTGGTCTTGCCGAAGAAGGTCCCGGCGAAGTAAGCTCCGGTATCAGCCAGCCACGCGCCGCACATGGTAATGACGATGAGGTACACACCCGCCTTCGGGTCGGCGGACATACTTATCAGCGTGCCGAAGGAGTAAGGGATAAGTATAGCCACGCCCAGCATCAGGAAGAAGTTCTTGTAGGTGAACTTGTCGTGATGCCTCAGATAGTAGACGCACATGAACAGCACCAGCGCACCGAAGTACAGCCTGTTGGTGAAGAAGGTGAGCCAGCCGTTGCGGTGGAACACCGGCATGAAAGCGTCGATGAAGGCATATGCACAGCAGGCGACGGCAGGCTCTATGAATTTCAGCTGCTTGGTCGCCCTGAGCAGCTCGGCGATAGCCGCCGCTGAGATCAGTCCGAATGCAAGATTGAACACAAAGGTCTTATGCAGGAGCAGTACGACTATCATCAGAATGACGGCTACCACTCCCGAGATTATCCGGGTTTTCATCAGTTTATCTGTCCTTTCGGGGTGAGATCAGACTCCGCCGAACCTGCGGTTGCGCTCACAGTAGACCTCTACGGCCTTTTCAAGATCCTTATTGGAGAAATCAGGCCAGAGGATATCGGTGAAATAGTACTCCGCGTAGGCGGCCTGCCAGATCATGAAATTCGAGAGCCTCAGCTCGCCGCTGGGTCTGATTATCAGGTCTACCGGCGGCATCTCCTCGGTGTAGAGGCGGCTCTGTATCAGCTCCTCCGACACATCTGCGGGGTCGAGCTTGCCGTCCCTGACGTCCTGAGCGATAGTCCTCACGGCATTGGTTATCTCATCCCGTCCGCCGTAGTTTATGGCGATCACAAGGGTCATGGCGGTGTTGTTCAGCGACTCCCGCTCGCTCTGCTCCATGCGCTTCCTCAGAGAGTAGCTGAGCTTGGTGCGGTCGCCGATGAACCTGATGCGCACATTCTCCTCGAACAGCTCGTCGAGGTCGTCGAGGTTCTTCTCGAACAGCTTCATCAGGGCATTGACCTCATCCTCGGAGCGTTTCCAGTTCTCGGTGGAGAAGGCGTAGAAAGTGATATACTTTATACCGATATGCTTGGCGTGGCGCACGATCCTGCGGAAGGTCTTGGCTCCCGCCCTGTGACCGAACTTCCGGGGCATACCGCGTTTTTTCGCCCAGCGTCCGTTGCCGTCCATGATAACGCCGACGTGTACCGGCGGTATCAGGACGCGGGCTTCATTTTTATCCTTAGCCATTTTCAGCTCCGATCAGATCGACATGATCTCTTTTTCCTTCTCGGCAACGTGAACATCCACCTGCTTGACGTACTTGTCGGTGAGCTTCTGGATCTGCTCCTCGCAGTCCTTCATGTCGTCCTCGGTGATCTCGTTGTTCTTCTTCATCGCCTTGTATTTTTCCATGGCGTCACGTCTGATAGAGCGGATAGCCACCTTGGTATCCTCGCCCTGCTTCTTCATGTCCTTGACGATCCTCTTTCTGTCCTCCTCGGTGAGCTGAGGGAAGGTCAGTCTGAGCACAGAGCCGTCGTTCTGGGGGTTGATGCCCACGTCGGAGGCCTGGATAGCCTTTTCGATCTTGCTCAGCAGTCCCTTGTCCCAGGGAGTGATGACAAGCACTCTTGCCTCGGACACAGAAACGGTCGCCACCTGGTTGACCGGTGTGGGAGAGCCGTAGTAATCGACTCTTACCTTATCGAGGACAGCGGGATTGGCTCTGCCGACTCTGATCGCAGCAAAATCGGAAAGCATAACGTTTATGGATTTTTCCATTTTAGACTTGGCCTTTTCTCTGACTTCTTTCATAAAGCTCATTCCTTTCGGTGTATATTGTATATCGGTTTACTTGACTATGGTGCCGATGTTCTCGCCCATGCAGGCGCGGTAGATGTTATCGGGGTCTGCAAGATCAAACACGAGGATCGGGATGTTGTTGTCCTGACACATGGCCGCGGCGGTGGAATCCATGACCTTGAGCCCCTTGGAGAGGATCTCGGTGAAACTCAGGGTATCGTACTTCACGGCGTCGGGATACTTGTGGGGATCCTTGTTGTAAACGCCGTCCACCATGGTGGCCTTGAAGAAGATATCCGCCTCGATCTCGGCAGCTCTCAGAGCAGCGGCTGTATCGGTGGAGAAGAAGGGGTTGCCGGTGCCGCAGCCGAAGACGATGACTCTGCCCTTTTCAAAGTGCCTCATGGCCTTGTTGCGGATATAGGGCTCGGCTACCTGGGGCATTGAAATGGCGGTCTGCACTCTGACCTCCATGCCGCAGTTCTCCAGACCGTCGGCTACTGCCAGGGCGTTCATGGCTGTGGCCAGCATACCGATGTGGTCGGCTCTCGTTCTGTCCATCTTGCCGCTGGAACGGCCTCTCCAGAAGTTGCCTCCGCCGACTACGATGCCTACCTCAACGCCGGCATCGACGCACTTCTTGATAGCCTCGCCGAAACGGGTTATAACGTCGTAATCAAGGCCTATCTTCTTCTCACCGGCAAGAGCCTCGCCGCTGAGTTTGAGAAGGATACGCTTGTACTTGGGTTCCATAATTTACCACTCCTTAACGATCATTTTACGCACACAGGTGCAAAATACTCACAATAAAATTATACTATATTTTCCTCTGATTGTAAAGAGGAAACCGACAAAAAAATCCGGAATTTCAAAATTGAAACTCCGGATCGGTATAAAGCATTATCCCTTTACGATCTTGACGTAGAATTTCCTGGAACGGGGGCCGTCGAACTCTGTAAAGTATATCCCCTGCCAGGTACCCAGCACCAGCCTGCCGTCCTCGACTATGACGGTCTCGGAGGTGCCGATACAGCTGGATCTCAGGTGCGCGGCGCTGTTGCCCTCGGCGTGGCGGAACTGCGGGCGGTCGGGGTAGGTCTGATCGAGAGCGTAGAGCAGGTCTGTGACCACATCGGGATCGGCGTTCTCGTTTATGGTGATAGCCGCCGTGGTGTGGGGGCAGAAGACAACGGCGATGCCGCTGGTTATCTTCGACTCGGCAAGAGCCTTTCTGACCTGACCGGTTATGTTATAAAATCCCTCGCGGTCGGTGTTCAGGTGATATTCAAAAAGCATAGCGTCCTCCTTGCCGTCAGCGGCGTGCGAGGAACTGTTCCTCGGTCTCGTTCTTGACAGGTCTTCCCATAAGGTTCTTCAAGGCATCATAGGGCTTTTCGCCCTCGAAAAGCAGGCTGTACAACTGCTCCGTGATAGGCAGCTCCACGCCCAGCTTTTTGCCCAGGTCGTAGGCGTTCTGGGTGCAGACATAGCCCTCCACGGTGCCCACCTGCTCCACGGCCTCCGCCGGGGAAACGCCCTTGCCGATGAGGATGCCGGCTCTGCGGTTGCGGCTGTGCATTGAGCAGCAGGTAACGATCAGGTCGCCGATGCCGCTGAGGCCTGCGAAGGTCTCTGACTTCGCGCCCATAGCGACGCCGAGGGTGCGTATCTCTTTGATGCCCCGGGTCATGAGGGCGGCCTTGGTGTTGTCGCCCATGCCGAGGCCGTCGATAACGCCGGCAGCGAGGGCTATGACGTTTTTAAGGGCTCCCCCCAGTTCACAGCCGATAACGTCGTCGTTGACGTATACTCTGAACGTCTGATTTGAGAGCACCTCCTGGACGAAGTTGGCGGCGTTCCTGTCCTCGGAGGCCACCACTACCGTGGTAGGTATGCCCCGGGCAAGCTCCTCTGCGTGGCTGGGGCCGGTGAGGATAGCCACGGTGTTATCCGGGAAGCACTCGCGCATAACGGTGCTCATGGTCTTGAGGGTGCCGTTTTCGAGACCCTTTGCGGTATTTACGATAATGCTGTTTTTGGAGATATGGGGCGCCGCCTCCTGACAGACCCCTCTGATAAAGGATGTGGGTATGCCCACGAGGACAAGATCCTTGTCCTTGACGCAGGAGATATCAGTAGTCAGGGTGATCTCTCTGGGGATCTTTACGCCGGGGAGCTTGGCTTTAAGGGAGCCGGTTCTCAGGATGGTGTCGATCTCGTCCTGGAACTTCGACCATACTACCACCTTATGTCCGCCGTTGTGACACATTACTGCAAGGGACAGTCCGAATCCTCCGGAGCCCAGTATTGCGATATCAGCCACAGGTCATTCCTCCTCGTTTTCTTCTTTTTTCTTGGAGCCGAATTTGTTCTCGGTGCCGCTGAGCAGGCGCTTGATGTTGGAGCGGTGCATGAAGATGATGAACACCGTGAATATGGAAGCCATGCCAGCGTTGATCCAGTGGGCGGAGATATCCCTCCAGGACTGGGTCAGCACCGTGAATATGGGATAAGCTATGGCGGCGCAGATAGAGCCCAGGGAAACATACTTTGAAAGCGCCAGCACTATGGCGAACACAGTCACCGAGAGCAGGCAGGTCAGCGGGTCGATAGCCAGCAGGGTGGTGGCGGTGATGAGCACGCCCTTGCCGCCGTGGAAGCCGTAGAACACCGGGAAGATATGTCCCAGCATTACAGCCAGTCCCGCCACATAGCCGATGAACAGCTTGTTGTCAAAGAACACCACGTCAAAGGCATAGGTAACGACTACCCGGCAGATGACCACCGCGACAACGCCTTTGAGAAGGTCTGCGATAAGCGTTGCGAGGGCGGGCTTTTTGCCGTAGACGCGGAGCATATTGGTAAGGCCGGCGTTGCCGGAGCCGAGCTTTCTGATATCCTCCTTGCCCGACAGCTTGCAGACCGTGATCGCGGAATTGATACTGCCGACAAGATACGAGAATACCACGGTAAACACTATACTTAGTACTTCCTTCAAGACTATCTCTCCTCTGATCTCTTTACTTCACGTCGTCGCGGTCGCGCTCCCGCACCTTGATGACTATGGGGGTGCCGTCGAGGGAGAAGGTCTCCCTGATCTGGTTCTCGATATAGCGCTGGTATGAGAAATGGAACAGCTCCGCACGGTTCACGAAGGCTATAAACGTAGGGGGCTTGGTTGAGGCCTGAGTCATGTAGTAGATCTTGAGCCTCCTGCCCTTGTCCGAGGGGGGCTGTACCCGTGCTGTTGCATAGGCCAGCACATCGTTGAGCCTGCCCGTGGGTATGCGCACGGCGTTCTGCTCCGCCACGTATTTAATGGTCTCGAAAAGCTTGTCAATGCGCACTCCGGTCTTCGCCGAGATGAACACGAAGGGCACATAGCTCATGAAGCTGAAATCGTCCTCCAGCTTTTTGCGGAACTCGTCCATGGTGTGGGTGTCCTTTTCAATGGCGTCCCACTTGTTGACGGCTACCACACAGGCCTTGCCCTTTTCGTGAGCGTAGCCCGCCACCTTGGAGTCCTGCTCGGTGAAGCCCACCGTGGCGTCAATGACTATGACCGCCGCATCTGCGCGGTCTACCGCCATATAGGAGCGCAGTACGCTGTACTTCTCAACGGAATCGAGGACCTTCGACTTGCGCCTGATGCCCGCGGTGTCGATGAGGACGAACTTGCCCTGCTCGTTCTCGAAATAGGTGTCCGTAGCGTCGCGGGTAGTGCCGGCGATATCCGATACGATGACCCGCTCCTCGCCGCATATCCTGTTGACGATGGAGGACTTGCCCACGTTGGGCTTGCCGATGATAGCCACCTTGACCACGTCCTCGCCGTAGTCTTCCTCCGATTCTTCGGGCAGGTATTTGAGCACCTCGTCCAGCAGGTCGCCGGTGCCGTGACCGTGTACCGAGGAAACGGCTATGGGCTCCCCCAGCCCCAGGTTATAGAACTCATAGAACTCCATAGGCGGCTCGCCCACGGAATCGCACTTGTTCACGCAAAGCACCACCGGTTTCCCGGACTTCTGGAGCATCGCCGCCACGTCCATATCGCTGGCGGTGACGCCGCTCTTTATGTCCACCACAAGTATGGTGACGTCGGCGCTGTTTATGGCGAGCTCGGCCTGACGGCGCATCTGCGAGAGTATCACGTCATCGGAATCCGGCTCGATACCGCCGGTGTCCACCAGCATGAACTCCCGGGTCAGCCACTCGCACTTGGCATATATCCTGTCTCTCGTAACGCCGGGGGTGTCCTCGACTATGGAGAGCTTCTGCCCTATGAGCTTGTTGAACAGGGTGCTCTTGCCCACGTTGGGGCGCCCCACCACTGCAACTACCGGTAATGCCATTTTATCATCTCCTTATATCTCTATGCCCATGACTGCGTCAAGGTATTCAAAGCCGTCGTTGCGTGAGGCTCTGATGTGTATGCCCAGCTCCCGCTCAACGTCGCTGACGGTCAGGTCGTCAAGGAACACCGGCTCGTCAGCTTTGAGCATAACCCGGGGTATCAGCAGCTCGTCGCCCAGCTCTCTGCCCCGGAGCTGATCTATCATATCCCCCGCCGTTACAAGCCCGGCGACGGTTATAGTCTCTCCGAAAAAGTGATTCACGATCCCCACCACGTTTATCTTAAGCCGGGGGATCCTCTCCATTATTATCCGCGCAAGCTCCCTGTGGAAGGCCTCGGCAGCTGTGCCGGTGGCCAGGGTGACAGTTCGCGGCGGAATGTCGGTATCGGCGTCCTCGAGGGCCTGCATCACCTCATCGTAAAGGGAGCGCAGCAGCCCCACGCCGTTCTCATACTGAGGATAATCCTCGTAAAACTCCGCCTCCGGCAGCTTTCTCCCTGCAAGCAGGTAAAACTCGTCGGCGGGGAAACACATCCTTGTGTCCCACTTTTCAAGGCACTCTGCGGCCTTGCTCTCGATGATATCTATTACGTCACCCGCTTCTTCCGGCGTAAAGGGGCGCAGCGGATAAAGTCCCTCCCTGAACTTCGTGACCCCCACAGGCACCACTGCCACCGACTGGATATTCGGCATCAGTGCAGCCAGGTCGGAGAGGGACCTTTCCAGGTGGGCTCCGTCGTTTATCCCGGGACAGCAGACTATCTGACAGTTCATCATCAGGCCGCTGTCGGCGATGCGTTTCAAGTATCTGAGCTTGTCTCCGGCGAAGCGGTTGTTCATCATCATGCACCGCAGCTCCGGCTCGGTGGTATGCACCGAAACATTGATATTGAGGCGCATCTCACAGATGCGGTCGATATCCCTGTCGGTAAGATTGGTCAGGGTGACATAGTTGCCCTGCAAAAAGGACAGCCGTGCGTCATCATCCTTGAAATACAGCGTTTCGCGCATACCCTTGGGCATCTGGTCGATGAAACAGAATATGCACTTGTTTGAGCAGGAGCGTTTACTGTCCATTAAAAAGGACTGAAACTCCAGCCCCAGCTCGTCGTACTCGGATTTGATCACAACCTTTTCAAAGCTCTCCCCGTCTCTTTCGAGCACAAGTGCGAGCCTGTCCTCAGCGCAGTAGAACATATAGTCAAGGACGTCGTTGATCTCATGACCGTTGACGCTGACAAGCACGTCGCCGCTTTTGATCCCGGCGCGGAAGGCGGGACTTCTCGGAACAACGCCTGTAACCGCAGCAGCCATAAGCTCACTCCTTCCCTGATATCTCAAACCGCAAAAAAGGCAGAGAGGAAGAACTTATTCTGAGAAAAAGTTCTTTATCCCTGCCCTGAGTACGCAACAGAAGCGCAGATCATTGACCTGCCGTCCGCAAAAACGAAGGGTGATCATTCGCCCATCTTGATAACCTCAACACCCTTGTAGTAGCCGCAGTTCTTGCAAACCTTATGGGGAGCGATAAGCTCTCCGCAGTGCGAGCATCTGCTGAGTGCAGGCGCTTGGAGCTTCCATACAGCCGAGCGTCTCTTGTCTCTCCTTGCCTTGGAAACCTTTCTCTTTGGTACTGCCATCGTGGCACCTCCTCGCCGTTAAAATAGGTCGCTGCCGGAAGCCGCTTGAGCGGCATCAGGAGCAGTTACATTCGCCCTCATTCAAATTCTGTCCGCAAACATAACACAAGCCCCTGCAATCTTCTTTGCACAGGATCTTCGTAGGCAGCGAAAGCAGCGAATCTGAAATAGCTAATTCACCGAGGTCGAGAGCGTTGTCGCGGACGATTATATGCTCGTCGTTGCTGCTGCGGTCCCTCATACAGATATGAGAGAACTCGTAGACATATTCCCTCTCGAACTCTTTCAGACATCTGTCGCAGCTGTGGAACAGCGTGAACCGGCACACCAGATCGACCGAAACGACCCCTGCGCGGTTATATGCCTTGCCCGACACTGCGAGCGGGGCTGCAAACGTTACGCTGAAAACACGCTCTTTCAGCTCATCCGGAGCGATCTCGAAGGAAAAGGGTTCCTCCTCCCCGGGAACGTCGAAAAGCTGTTTCATGTTCAGTATCATAGCAGCACCTCAAACATCACAAATTACATTATAACTCGCTTTTCCGGATTTGTCAATAGTTTTTTATCTCCGGACACAATAAATTCTCAATTACTTGATAAAGGCTCTTACCTTTGCGGGTAGCTCGTCAACATCGGCAGATACGGTGAGCACGATCTTGATGTCCTTGGCAAGCATTGCCAGCTTCTCGATCATAACGCCGAGAGCCTCATAGTCTCTGCCGCCGATCTTCAGGATACCGTCAACGTATACCTGCTGGATATCGTAGTTGCCTGCCAGCATACCGGCTACAAAGCCGTAGAAAGCGTCAAAGCTGTTGATGCCGTACTCTTCGGCGTCAACCAGTCTTACCTTGTGGGGGATATCGTAGGTCAGCTTCATGCCTCTCTCGATGCAAACAACGTTACCGGTAGCGGTAGCAACGGCATCTCTGATAGCATCGACCAGGATCTTGGTCTTGCCGCTTCCCTTTTTTCCGGGTATAAGATTAATCATAGAAATTCTCCTGTTCCGTCCCGCGGGACATTTATTTCAGAGCAGCGCACAGCCGCTCATGATTCATGGGTATTATCTTCCGAGCTTGGCCTCCAGCTCAGCCTTTCTCGACTCGTAGCCGGGCTTGCCCAGCAGAGCGAACATATTCTTCTTGTAGCTCTCAACGCCGGGCTGGTCGAAGGGGTTCACGCCCAGCATATAGCCGGATACTGCGCAGGCCTTCTCGAAGAAGTAGATCAGCTCGCCGAGGTTCTCCTCGTCAAGAGCGTCCACCTCGAGGATGAGGTTGGGAACGCCGCCCTCGGTATGTGCAAGCACGGTGCCCTCGAAGGCTCTCCTGTTGACCACGGACATATTCTGGTTGGTCAGGAAGTTGAGGCCGTCAAGGTTCTCGGCATCGTTCTCGAGGAAGATATCCTTCTTGGGGGTCTTGAAGTCAACGACTGTCTCGAACATGATCCTCGAGCCGTCCTGGATAAACTGACCGAGGGAGTGCAGATCGGTGGAGAAGGTAACGGACGCAGGGAAAATGCCCTTGTTGTCCTTGCCCTCGCTCTCGCCGTAGAGCTGCTTCCACCACTCGCTCATCATGGTGAAGCTGGGATCGTATGTAACGAGCATCTCAACGCTCTTGCCCTTCCTGTAAAGGATGTTTCGCAGCGCTGCGTACTTGTAGCAGTCGTTGCCGTTGTCCTCGGAGTACTTCTCGCGGCCGGTCTGAGCGCCCTTCATGAGCTTGTCGATATCGCAGCCGGCGCAGGCGATAGGCAGCAGGCCCACAGCGGTGAGCACCGAGAAACGACCGCCCACGTCATCGGGGACCACGAAGGTCTCATAGCCCTCGGCGTCGGAAAGCTCTTTGAGAGTGCCCTTGGCCTTGTCGGTGGTAGCGAAGATGCGCTTCTTGGCCTCGTCCTTGCCGTACTTGTCCTCCAGCAGCTTCTTGAAGATGCGGAAGGCCAGTGCAGGCTCAGTGGTGGTGCCGGACTTGGAGATGATGTTCACGCATACGTCTTTGCCCTCACAGATGGAGAGCACCTCGGAGAGGTAAGTCGGGCTGATGTTGTTGCCGACGAAGTAGATGTCGGGGGTATCCTTTTTAAGATCGTTGTAGAAGGGGCTCTTGAGCATCTCGATAGCTGCTCTTGCTCCGAGGTAGGAGCCGCCTATACCGATGACCACCAGTACCTCAGCCATCTTCTTGATGCGCTCTGCGGCGGCCTTGATGCGGGCGAATTCTTCCTTGTCGTAGTCAACGGGGAGGTCTATCCAGCCGAGGAAATCCTTTCCGGGGCCGTTTCTCCCCACGAGGGTATTGTGTGCGGCGGTGACTGCGGGGGCGATAGCCTCCAGCTCATGCTCACGCACAAACGACGAGATATAGTTCGTATTAAGTTTTACTGCCACTATACTTCAATTCCTTTCCTTTATAAGCTATACGGCGCAGCCCCGGCAGAGAGTGTATATCCTCCCCCGGAGCCATACCATATTTAGCTATCCTAAATTATACTATATTTCCGGTGAATTTTCAAGGGGTTTGATGATCTCGCAGCACTTTTGTACACTTCTCACAAATCCAAGCCTACAAATTCAGCAGATTGAACAGAACTCTTTTGAGAGAAAATCCCATATCCACTCTGTCGGTCTGCTCTGCGGCGCAGATATCCTCCGAGATAAGCACCCTGCCCTCCTGCTTGAAGGTGATATGCCCGAGGACGTCCCCCGCAGCCACCGGCGCTTCGAGGCTTTCCTCACGCTCGAACTCACATTCTATGGACTTGTAGGTGCCTTTTGCGATGATGACCGGCCTAAGCCCGGGGATATCGGCGGGGGCAGCCGGCCTGACGCCGTGGGTCACGGGACATTCGGCGAGGGCTTCCTCCGGCACCTCGGGGTAGTAGACCTCGCAGGAGGCGAAGGCCGTATCCAGCAGGCGGCGAGCCTGTTCAAGCAGGGCATCCTCGTCCTTTGCCCCGAGGATGACGGCGCAGACGGTCATGTCGCCCCGCTCCGCGCAGACTGCGGCGCACTCCCCTGCTGCTTTGGTGCTGCCCACCTTGAAACCCCTGATGCCCTTGCAGCTGCGCATCAGGCGGTTGCGGCTGACCAGCTCCGCTTTGCCCTCCCTGACGGTGTCGAGCCAGGTGGTGAAATACCCCGAGAACTCCTTATGCCGGGCAAGCTCGGCGCAGAGCAGGCAGAGGTCAACGGCGCCGGAGCGGGTAGCCTCATCGCTGCCGCAGACGTCGGCAAAGGTCGTGTTTTTCATTCCCAGTGCGGCGGCGCGGCTGTTGGCAAGAGCTGTGTACTCGCTCTCAGAGCCGCAGAGCTTCTCTGCAAGGCAGACCGCCGCGTCGTTGGCGTTGCCTATGGAGACCGACTTCATCAGCTCCGATACGGTGATCTTCTCCCCCACTTCAAGCCAGATCTGCGGATCCTGCTGAGAGTTGGCATTAGCCGAGCACACCGCAGTATCGGCCTCGGTCAGGGTGCCGCCCTCTATGGCCTCTGCGGTGAGCAGAAAGGTCATGAGCTTGGCAAGATGCCCCGCAGGCAGCGCCCCGGAGCCGTTCTTCTCCGCCAGCACAGTGCCGGTATTGCACTCGCAGACTGCCGCCGCAGAACATTCCCCGAAGCTGAACGCCGGCTTGTCAGCCTCCTGTGCCGACGCCTGTTCGGCTTTGGGCAGACCGTCCGCCGAGGCAGGCAGGACTGTGCATATGAGCATTACCAGTGTAAGCATAGCCGCAAAGACTTTGTTCCTGTTCATAGGATGACCTCCCGGATAAGTTATCTGTACAGCTTATTCGGCAAGTCCGGGAATTATACCGCATGAAAAAGCGGCGACCCATTACAGATCGCCGCCCGGTCATTTCAAGGCAATACCGCATTAGTATGCGGCGTTGGTGAGATCACTTTACGATGAACTTCTCGATCTCGCTGAAGAACTTATCCGCGTTCTCGGTGTGGGCGGTCAGCTCGATGGGGTTGGACAGGTCGAGGCTGAAGATACCCATGATGGACTTAGCGTCAACAGCATATCTGCCCGAAGCGAGGTCAACGTCGTAATCGCATCTTGAAACGAGGTTTACGAACTCCTTAACGTCTGCGATAGCGCCTAACATGATCTTGGTCTTTTTCATAGCTGTTTCCTCCTTGTGAAAACTCATTCTTCTCTTTCATACTTTCCTGAAAGCGGCGGAGCTCACGCGGATACGAGCTTTTGTCCGCATCTGCGATCGGCTTGGTTCCGCTCTCTTGACTATCATTATAGCCAAACTCCGGGAATTGTCAAGAGATATTTGCAAAAAAAAATAAAATATAGTATAATAGTCAATAGCAACGAATACCGACCACTTGTTTTGTGAGGTATGCACAATAATTCCGTTCACAATTTGTGCACAACCCATATAACGATATTATTCATAGGAGCATATTCAGAATGAAGATATACTATTTTACATTCGGCTGCAAGGTCAATCAGTACGAGACCGAACACATCCGGGAGACCCTCGAAGCGGGGGGGGATATTACTGTCAACTCTGCGGAGGAGGCGGAGGTCTGCATCGTCAACTCCTGCACCGTCACCGCCGAGGCGGACAAGAAGTGCAGGCAGTTCATCCACAGGCTGCGGCGCATTTCCCCGGACAGCGTGATCGTATGTGCCGGGTGCATGACCCAGGCTCACGCCGATATCGCCGACAGGCTCCCGGGGTGCGACATAATCGTGGGCTCCCACAACAAAAACCGAATTCCCGGGCTTATAAAAGAGTATCTGGCCTCCCGGCAGCGGATCATCGCGGTGGCTGACATCGGCGAGGAACGCTGCATCGAGCCCATGCTCAACCGCTCCGACGATGACCACACCCGCGCCTACATCAAGATACAGGACGGCTGCGACATGAGCTGCGCCTACTGCATAATCCCCCGGGCGCGGGGGCATATCCGCTCGAAGCCCCTTGACGCGCTGGTATCGGAGGCGAGGGGGCTTATCGCCTCGGGGCACAAAGAGATAATCCTCACCGGCATAAACCTCTGCTGCTACGGCAGAGAGAACGGCGGCAGCCTGCGCCTCTCCGACGCTGTGGAGGCTGTCAGCGGGATAGAGGCGGAGCTCCGGGTGCGGCTCAGCTCGCTGGAGCCGGAGCTGATAACCGGGGAGGACATAGAGCGCTGGGCGGCGCTGGACAAGCTCTGCCCCCACTTCCACCTGTCGCTGCAAAGCGGCTGTGACCGGACGCTGAAAGCCATGAACCGGCACTACACCGCGGAGCAGTACGCAGAGCTTTGCGAAAAGCTAAGGCAGGTCTTTCCCGGCTGCGGGCTGACCACGGATATCATGGTGGGATTTCCCGGGGAGACGGAAGAAGACCACCGCGCGTCGCTGGCCTTCGCGGAGCGTATAGGCTTTTCCGACGCTCATATTTTCCCCTACTCCCGGCGCCCCGGCACTCCCGCCGACGCCATGCCCGGGCAGCTGCCCGGGGACGTTAAAGCCCGCCGCGCCGCCGAAATGGCAGAGGTCTGCCGCAGATCGCGGGAGAAATATCTTGCCTCCCTTGCGGGCACGGTGCAGAGGGTGCTGTTTGAGAAGGAGTCCTCCCCGGACTATCATCAGGGGCACTCTGACAGCTATGCCCCGGTTCGCATCCCCAGGCAGGGCGGCGTTTCCCTGCGCAGGGAGTTCCGCTCTGTGCTCATAACCGGGTCAGGGGACGGATACTGCTTCGGGACACTTATAGAATGAGCAGCTCATATTATGAGCTTGCTCATTTTAAATATTTTGTATATTAACCTCGTATTCATTGACATCCGCGTACAAAATGTAGTATAATCAAAGTGTACGATACCCCATTATTCTTATAAGGAGTTGTGATTATGTCCGTTTACAGAATTTATGTGGAAAAAAAGCCCGAATTCGCTGTCGAAGCCGATTCTATCCTGTCTGATATCAGGTCGGCGCTGGGCATCGAAGGGCTCAAGGGGCTGAGAGTCATCAACCGCTATGACGCAGAGGGGCTGTCCGCTGAGGATTTCAAGCTGGCAGTGCCGGTAGTGTTCTCGGAGCCTGCGGTAGACGTCACCTATGACTGCCTGCCGGAGCTTGCGGAGGATGAGTATATCTTCGCCGTGGAGTACCTGCCCGGACAGTTCGACCAGCGTGCAGACAGCTGCGCTCAGTGTATCTCCCTGCTGACCGGTAACAAGCGTCCGACCGTCAGATCGGCGCGTATCTTCATATTCAGCGGCGCTCTTGACGGCGACCAGCTGGACGAGCTGAAAAAGTACATGATAAACCCGGTAGAGTCCCGGGAGGCCAAGCTGGAGCTGTTCGACACCCTCGATATCAAGTACGCTATCCCCACCGAGGTGGACACCGTTGACGGCTTCATCTACTCCACCGAGGAGGATCTGAAAGCCATGATAAGCGAGCTGGGTCTCGCCATGGACTTGGACGACATCAAATTCTGTCAGAACTACTTCAAGGAAAAGGAAAACCGCAACCCCACCATTACCGAGATCAGGATGATCGACACCTACTGGTCGGATCACTGCCGCCATACCACCTTCCTCACCACTATCGACAATGTGGATATCGAGGCGGACTACATCGCCGACACCTATCAGCAGTATCTTGACACCCGTGCAGAGCTCTACAAGGGCCGCAAGGACAAGCCCGTGACCCTTATGGATCTTGCCGTCATCGGCGCCAAGAAGCTGAAAAAAGACGGCAAGCTGGACGACCTGGACGAGTCCGAGGAGATCAACGCCTGCTCCGTCAAGATCAAGGTGGATGTTGACGGCAAGGACGAGGACTGGCTGCTGATGTTCAAGAACGAAACTCACAACCACCCCACCGAGATCGAGCCCTTCGGCGGCGCTGCCACCTGCCTCGGCGGTGCTATCAGAGACCCGCTTTCGGGACGTTCCTATGTATATCAGGCCATGAGAGTCACCGGCGCAGGCAATCCCCTGGTACCTGTCGAGGACACTATCGCCGGCAAGCTGCCCCAGAGAAAGATCGTTGTGGGAGCGGCTAACGGCTATTCCAGCTACGGCAACCAGATCGGTCTGGCAACAGGCCATGTAAACGAGATATATCACCCCGGCTATGTAGCCAAGAGAATGGAGATCGGCGCTGTTATCGGTGCGGCTCCCGCCTCCAACGTAAGGCGCGAGAGACCCCAGGCAGGGGACGTTGTGATCCTGCTGGGCGGACGTACCGGCCGTGACGGCTGCGGCGGCGCAACAGGCTCCTCCAAGTCCCACACCCTCCACTCCCTGGAAAGCTGCGGCGCAGAGGTGCAGAAGGGTAACGCTCCCGAGGAAAGAAAGCTGCAAAGGCTGTTCAGAAACCCCGAAGTCACCGCGATGATAAAGCGCTGCAACGACTTCGGTGCAGGCGGCGTGTCCGTTGCTATCGGCGAGCTGACCGACGGCCTTGTTATCGACCTCAACGCTGTACCCAAGAAGTATGACGGCCTCGACGGCACAGAGCTGGCTATCTCCGAATCCCAGGAGAGAATGGCTGTGGTAGTAGCCGCAGAGGACGCAGAGAAGTTCATGAAGGAGGCCGAGAGAGAGAATCTCGAGGCTACCCTCGTCGCCAAGGTAGTTGACGAGCCCAGGCTCAAGATGAACTGGAACGGCAAGACCATAGTTGACCTGTCGAGAGAGTTCCTCAACTCCAACGGTGCCGAGAAGCACACCGACGTCAAGGTCAATACCCCTGTTTTCGCAGCCAAGGACAACTGCGAGGACAACCCCGACCGCTGGGAGGCTATGATCTCCAACCTCAACGTTTGCTCCCAGAAGGGTCTCGTTGAGCGCTTCGACTCCACTATCGGCGCGGGTACCGTGCTGATGCCCTACGGCGGCAAGTATCAGAACACCCCCACCCAGGCTATGGCTGCAAAGATCCCGGTACTGGGCGGCGAGACCACCACTGCTTCGATCATGGCATGGGGCTTCGATCCCTTCCTGTCCTCGATCAGCCCCTATCACGGAGCTGTATGCGCGGTAGTTGAGTCCATATCCAAGCTCATCGCCACCGGCGGCAGATACGAGACCACAAGGCTCACCTTCCAGGAGTACTTCGAGAGAACTCAGAACGAGCCTACCCGCTGGGGCAAGCCTCTTGCGGCGCTGCTGGGTGCCTTCAAGGCTCAGCTGGAGCTGGGCTGCGGCTCTATCGGCGGCAAGGACTCCATGAGCGGCACCTTCGAGGAGATAGACGTTCCTCCCACGCTGGTATCCTTCGCGGTATCCACTGCCAAGATCAACAACATCATCTCCCAGGAGTTCAAGAACGACAACGCCACCGTCATCTACATCCGTCCCGAGTATCAGGAGAACAAGCTTGTTGACTTCGAGTCCCTGAGGAAAGTATTCGGCCTCGTGGAGAGCCTTATCGCCGGGGACAAGGTCTCCGCCTGCTGGGCTGTGACCTACGGCGGTATCTCCGAGGCTGTGGCTAAGATGGCCTTCGGCAACAAGATCGGTTTCCGCTTCACCGAGGACTGCACTCCGAAGGAGCTGTTCCGCTCCTGCTCCGGTTCCTTCGTCATCGAGCTGAAAAAGGGCTACAACACCGAGAACATCGGCCTGCCTGAGGGCAGTTACAGGATGCTGGGCGTGACCACCAAGGAATACACCATCACCACCGGCAGCTACACCGTTGACCTTGCCAAGCTTGAAAAGCTCTGGGCTGACAAGTTGGAGCCGGTATTCCACACCAAGGTCCAGAAGTCCCTCACCGACGTGAAGCCCACCAAGTACAGCTTCACCGCCGAGAGCAGGAAGGCTCCCGCTATCAAGGCCGCCAGACCGAAGGTCCTGATCCCTGTATTCCCCGGCACCAACTGCGAGTACGACACCGCCCGCGCCTTTGAGAAGGCCGGCGCCGAGGCTGAGGTATTCGTTATCCGCAATCTCAACGCCAAGATGATAAACGACTCCGTGAGCATCATGGAACGCAAGATCAAGCAGTCTCAGATCGTTATGCTCCCCGGAGGTTTTTCCGGCGGCGACGAGCCCGACGGCTCCGGAAAGTTCATCGTATCCTTCTTCCGCAATCCCCGCCTCACCGACGCCATACACGACCTGCTCAAGAACCGCGACGGCCTGATGCTGGGTATCTGCAACGGCTTCCAGGCACTTGTTAAGCTGGGTCTGGTGCCCTACGGCGAGATCGTGGATATGCGCAGCGACTCCCCGACCCTGACCTTCAACACCGTTCACCGCCACCAGTCCAAGATGGTCAACACCCGCATAGCCTCCAACCTCTCGCCCTGGCTGGCAAGCTGTGAGGTGGGCGACATCCACTCCATAGCCATTTCCCACGGCGAAGGCCGCTTCGTGGCCTCCGGCACCGAGCTTGAAAGGCTTGCCAAGAACGGTCAGATCGCCACGCAGTATGTGGACTTCAACGGCGAACCCACACTCGACATCCACTGCAACCCCAATACCTCTATCGACGCTATCGAGGGCATCACCTCTCCCGACGGCAGAGTACTGGGCAAAATGGGTCACTCCGAGCGTAAGGGCAACGGCGTATGCATCAACGTTCCCGGCGAGAAAGATCAGAAGATCTTCGAGAACGGCGTGCTCTATTTCAGATAAGAACAGCAAGAACAATGCCTCCGGCAGGTCTCGGCCTGCCGGAGGTTTTTCAGTTAAGTACTGCGTACCCCACCGAGAGGTACAGCGCATAAGCCGACCAGCCAAGATAAGGCAGCATCAGTGCGCCCGCCGTCTCGCTGACGCGGAAAAACGCCACCGTCGTCAGCGTCACCGTCACCAGCAGCACCCCTGCGATGACCGCCGCCGGGATGAGCTGCTTTGCCCCGAAGAATACCGGGCTCCACAGGAAATTTACGAACAGCTGGAGCAGGTAGAGCTTCAGCGCGGCAGTCCGCAGGTCGTGAGCGTTGAGGTACACAAGATACGCCGCCGTCCCCATGAGGGCGTAGAGCAGCCCCCAGGCCACCGGGAATACCCACCCCGGCGGCGCTATGGGCGGGCGCACCAGCGCATCATAATACTCCCGGAAATTCCCGCCGGAAAACAGCGCCGACGCCGCCCCCACCAGCTCTGCGGCCACAACAAAAATGAGCAGATCGGTAAGCTTGATTCTTTGCATAATAAGACCCCCTGTCAGGAACAGTCTATTCCGGCAGGGGGTGAAATATTACTCGTTTTTGAGCCAGATGAGGGCGCCCCAGAAGGTGAGCCACACTATTGTCGAAAGGGTCTGCGCGATGTAAAAGCTTTTGTGCCTTGTCTTATGGCGAAAGGCATACATCCCTATCCAGCCGCCGAGGAAGCCCCCGGCAAGGTTCAGAGCGAACAGCGTTTTTTCGGGGATGCGGCGTGCCCTGCGTATGGCGGCACGCTTGTCGAAGCCGTAAGCGAGCATGGTGATGAGCCCCATCACGCCCAGCCATATCATGAACCCGTAGTCAACGATAAAATCAAGCATAGTATCACCTGTTTCAGAGCGGTATCAGCCGGGGCTTTCTTCCCCGGAACACCGCCGTGTACTTGAATCCCGCCTCCCGGGCGAGTTCAGCGCCGTCTTCGAGCCCCGCCCCGATATCACAGAGCCTGTGGGCGTCGGAGCCCAGAGTCAGCAGCTCGCCGCCCAGTGAGCGGTAGAGCTTCACATATTCGAGGGTGGGGAAAGTCTTTCCGTACTCCTGGCGCAGGCCGGAGGTGTTGATCTCGATGCCCTTGCCCCTTTGGATAAGTGTACAAAAAATCTCCCTGATGACTTCGCCGTAGCTGCTCATGTCCACCGGTATGCCGTACTTGCCCTCGATGTATCTCAGGGGGTAGGTCAGGTGTCCCAGAATATCGAAGTCGCAGCCCCTGCACATTTTGAGCAGCTCCGTGAAGTAGTCGGTCAGCAGGGCATCAAGCTCCTTGCTGTCCAGTTTATCGTACTCTATCCAGTAGAAGTCCGGCTTGCCCGCGTTCATGTGCAGGGAGCCGATGACGAAATCCAGCCCCGGCATTTTCGTGATCCCGGCGGCGGCTTCGGGTGCCTGGAGCGGCTGACCCAGCTCGATGCCGCAAATCAGCTCGGGATATCCCTCCGCAAGAGAGGCCGCCTCGCGGATACTCGAAACCGCATAATCCCGGGCTCCGAACATCATACTGTCCGGTTTTTGGTACTCCGGGTATTCGGTCTCGTCCTCTCTGTACCAGTAGTTGCAGTCGCAGTGGTCGGTGAGGGCGATGTGCCCCAGCCCCAGCTCCCGGGCACGCCGAACCATGCGTTCAACGGTGACCTCCCTGTCGGCATCAGGCGAATACGAGGAATGTGTGTGCATATCGCAAAGCATAGGCTGCCCTCCTGACTACTGTACGCATTTTCGGACAGTCTTGCAAAGCTGTCCGGTTATTTACCCTGTTGTTCCTCCTCTGACAGAAACCTGTGCTTAAACCAGTGTCCTGTTCTTTTCAGGTCGTCGTCTGTCCAGCCGGAGAGCTTGCTGCATCCGCACTTGATAACGCCGCTCTCCTCCGGGGAGGCGGAAAAGCTCCAGCAGATGTACCCCAGGTGATACTCGTCCAGCAGGGCGAACCATGCTCTGGCGCTGACGAAGTCGAGATCGCCGTGACCGGAGGCCTCTGTGATGCTGCACTCGCTGATGAACATAGGCAGCCCGGCCTCGATGCTGCGCCTCAGCCGCTGACGGAGATTGTCGAAGTGGGTCGCGGCATAGAAGTGGAAGGCGTAAAGCAGGTTCTTGAACCCCAAAGGGTCGGCGGCGGCAAGGTCGCAGCGCTGCGACCACTCAGGGGTGCCCACGATGACCACGGAATCCGGGGCGTTGCGCCTTATTACCGGGATGACCCGGGTGGCGTACTCACGGATCTCCCCCCAGTCGGAGGTGCCGTTGGGCTCGTTGCAGATCTCATAGAGCAGGTTCGGGCAGCCTGCATAGCGCGAGGAAAGCTCGTCGAAGAACTTCACCGCCTCGTCGGCGTAGATCAGCGGGCTGAACTCCCCTAAAACGTGCCAGTCCACGATGACATAGAGCCCCAGCTCCACAGCCAGGTCGATGCCCTTGAAGACCAGGGCTTTCAGCTCCTCCTTGTCGCCGTCGGTGCAGTAGCCGTGATATTCATGGGTGTAAAGCGCCAGCCGGACGGTGTTGATATGCCACTCATCCCGGAGGGCCTCAAAAGCCTCCCGGCAGACCACATCGCTCCGCCAGGCCAAGCCGTGGGTGGAAACGCCGTAAAGGCGCACCTGCTCCCCGTGCTCCCCTAAGAGCCGCGTCCCCTCGACGCGGAGTGCGCCGTACCTTTCAACAGCAGTCATAACAAGCACCTGCCTTTCCTTTTACTTCCCCTTCGCTGCCTGACTTGCGGCTACCGCCAGCCTGTCACAGCGTTCGTTTTCGGGATGTCCCGCGTGTCCCTTGACCCAGTTGAGGTGTACGCGGTGTATCTTCATGAGCCCCAGCAGCCTCTCCCACAGGTCGGGGTTGAGGGCGGGTTTCTTGTCGGGCTTGACCCAGTTGTTTTGCTGCCACTTCACCGCCCAGCCCTTTTCAAGGGCGTCGATGATGTACTTGGAATCCGAGAACAGCTCCACCTCGCAGGGCTCCTTGAGCGCCTCGAGACCCTTTATCACGGCGGTCAGCTCCATGCGGTTGTTGGTGGTCTGAGCCTCGCCGCCGGAAAGCTCCTTCTCATGCTCGCCGAAGCGCAGTATAGTGCCCCAGCCCCCGGGTCCGGGATTGCCGGAGCAGGCGCCGTCGGTAAAGAGGTATACTTTCTTCATATGGCAGGTCTCCTTATCATCAGCCGCCCACGGCGTCGAAGGCCTGTCTCAGGCTCCGAACGCCGATCAGCTTTATCTTGAAACGTTTCGTGTCTATGCTTTTGAGGGACTGCGCCGGAAGTATGCAGCGCTCAAAGCCCATTCTTTCAGCCTCGCTGACCCGCTGTTCGGCGTAGCTTATGGCTCTCAGCTCACCGCCGAGACCCAGCTCCCCGAAGGCTATGGTGCGCTCGTCAACGATCTTGTCCCGGAGGCTGGAATAGAGCGCCAATGCAATGGACAGGTCGGCGGCGGGCTCGTCGAGCTTTAATCCTCCGACGACGTTTATGTACACATCCAGTCCCCCGAAGAAGAATCCCAGGCGCTTTTCGAGCACCGCGATTATCAGGTAGAGCCGGTTGTAGTCAAAGCCTGCGGCAGTCCGGCGGGGGACTGAAAACCCGCTCTTTGTGACCAGCGCCTGCACCTCCGCCAGTATGGGGCGGCTGCCCTCCATGACGCAGGCTACGCAGCAGCCGGAAACATCTGTGGGGCGCCCCGACAGCAGCAGCTCCGAGGGGTTCGGGACCTCTGCGAGGCCCTTGTCCCGCATCTCGAAGACGCCTATCTCGTTGGTGGAGCCGAAGCGGTTCTTCACGGCGCGGAGTATGCGGTAGGAGAGGTTTCGCTGCCCCTCAAAGTACAGCACCGCGTCAACGATATGCTCCATGACCTTGGGTCCCGCGATGGCGCCGTCCTTGTTGACGTGCCCCACGATGAAGAAGGGTATCTCCTCGCTCTTGGCGGTGCGCATGAACAGGTTGGTACACTCCCTCACCTGTGTCACCGAGCCGCAGGCCGAGCTGAGCCCCTGTATGCTCATGGTCTGTATGGAGTCGATTATGACGATCTCAGGCTTTTCTTTTATCACGGCGTCGCAGATAGCCTCGCAGTCGTTCTCGGCAAGCAGATACAGGTTTTCGGTATCCACTCCGAGGCGTGAGGCGCGGAGCTTGATCTGGCGGGCGCTTTCCTCGCCGGAGACATAGAGTATGGTGTGATCCTCCCCGAGGAAATTGCATATTTGCAGCAGCAGCGTGGATTTGCCTATGCCCGGCTCACCGCCCAGCAGTACCAGGCTGCCCCGAACAAGTCCGCCGCCCAGCACCCGGTCAAGCTCGCTGAGCCCGGTGGGATAACGCACCTCGTCGCGGCTTGCCTCGACGCTGCCGATGCCCACGATGAGCTCTGACAGGTCGCGGTTAGAGCGCTGTCTGCCCTTTGACGATGCCGCAGCAGCCGCAGGCGCCGCCGCTTCTTCAAAGGTGTTCCACTCGCCGCAGCCTGGACATCGCCCGTTCCACTTGCTGGACTCATAGCCGCACTGCGAGCAGACATATATGCTTTTGAGCTTTGCCATAGTATCACTCCGCGATGTATCTTCCGGCAGATCTTCGGGCAGCCGGAGACATTTTCAGTATTACAGTGATATTATAGCATTTTTGCCGCAAATTGTCAAAGCCTTTTTTATGTTATTATAAAAAACTTATTTGAAAGTCTTGATTTTTGGACAGTTCTATGTTATAATAGCGTATGTAGGAACGCTGCGGCAGTCAACACATATATATACAGACCCACCCGCCGCGAACAAAGAAAGACACCCGCAAGGAGGGAACATAATGCAGAAGAAGTTTTATGTATCCGGAGGTCCCGACGGCAGCGCACCGGGCTTTGACCGCTTTTCGCGGATCAACGAGCTCAATATGCTGATCTCTCAGGGCTGGAGGATCATGGAGTTCGTCCGGGAGGACGACAAGGAATTCTTCATCATCGAGAAGACGGTCTGAAAGGCCGAAAAAACAAATCCAGAAAAAAGGAGGATCAATATGGATACTCAGGCTCTCAACAAGATCTCATACGGCCTGTATGTGCTGACTGCCGCTGACGGCGGAAAGCTCAACGGCTGTATCATCAACACGCTGTCTCAGGTGACTGTCGATCCGCTGCGGGTCTCTGTCGCGGTGAACAAGCTCAATTTCACCTGCGATATGATCGCCTCAAGCGGACAGTTCAACGTCTCTATGCTGGACGAGAGCGCCGATTTCTCGGTATTCAAGCACTTCGGCTTTCAGAGCGGCAGGGACACCGACAAATTCGCCGGCTATGAGCACAGCACCGCCGAAAACGGCATCCCCTATCTTGCAAGGAACACCTGCGCCTATCTTTCGGGCAAGGTCGTCCAGAGCATCGACCTGGGTACCCATATGCTCTTTATAGCCGACGTTACGGCGGCGGAGGTACTGTCCGACAAGGCTCCCATGACCTACGCCTACTACCACGCCAACGTCAAGCCCAAGCCGGCTGCCGCCCCTGCCGCTGACAGCGGTGAGCGGTGGATCTGCAATATCTGCGGCTACATCTACGAGGGGCATCTGCCCGACGATTTCATCTGCCCCCTCTGCAAGCACGGAGCAGCGGACTTCTCCCTCATGGGAAACGGCGAGGCCGAAAAGCCCGCAGCCCCCGAGGACAGCGGCAAATGGGTCTGCGAGGTGTGCGGCTACATCTACGAAGACGGCAAGCCCCCGGAGGACTTCACCTGTCCCATCTGCGGGGTAGGCGCCGAGAATTTCAAGCCATT
Organism: Ruminococcus sp.; assembly: GCA_017529875.1. Taxonomy (GTDB): domain Bacteria; phylum Bacillota; class Clostridia; order Oscillospirales; family Ruminococcaceae; genus FB2012. The sequence goes on from JAFXNC010000035.1 coordinate 40,533, forward strand.
GTGATTTTTTGCCCGACTGCGGGAAGCGGTCGGGCTCTTTTTAAAGGAGGTCTCAACGTGAAAAAGTATATCCTCTCCCTGGATCAGGGGACAACGTCATCCCGGGCGGTGCTGTTTGAAAAAAGCGGCAAGGCGGCAGGGGTCTGCCAGATCGAGTACACCCAGATCTACCCCGGCAACGGCTGGGTGGAGCACGACGCCAACGAGATCTATTCCTCGCAGCTGGAGGCGGCTAAGGGCGTTCTTGAAAAGTGCGGCGTCAACGCTGAGGAGATCGCTGCCATAGGCATCACCAATCAGCGGGAGACCACTATCCTGTGGGACAGGACCACCGGCGAGCCGGTCTGCAACGCCATAGTATGGCAGTGCCGCAGGACTGCGGATATCTGCGAGAACTACAAGTCCCAGGGGCTGGAAAAGTTCTTCCGGGACAAGACCGGTCTGCTCATCGACCCATATTTCTCCGCCACCAAGATCAAGTGGATACTGGACAACGTCCCGGGGGTCATGGAACGCGCCGAACAGGGGGAGATACTCTTCGGCACCGTGGACTGCTGGCTGATCTGGAAGCTCACCGGCGGCAGAGTTCACGCCACCGACATGACCAATGCCTCCCGCACCATGCTTTTCAACATCCACACCCTCCAATGGGATAAGGAGATACTCGGCCTTTTAGGCATACCCGCCTGCATACTGCCGGATGTGGTGCCCTCATCGGGCAGCATCGGCGTATGTGATGCAAGCATTTTCGGCGCGGACATACCCATTACAGGCTGCGCCGGCGACCAGCAGGCGGCGCTGTTCGGGCAGAGATGCTTCATGACCGGCGACGTGAAGAACACCTACGGCACCGGCGGATTCCTGCTTATCAACACCGGTGACAAGCCTGTGACCTCAAACTCCGGCCTGCTGACCACTATCGCCTGGAGCATCGGGAATGAAGTCACCTACGCTCTGGAGGGGTCGGTGTTCATCGCGGGAGCGGCGGTCAAGTGGCTCCGTGACGAGATGCAGCTCATCGACAGCGCCTCCGAGAGCGGCAAGCTGGCGGCCTCCGTGGACAGCACCGAGGGCGTGTACATAGTCCCGGCGTTTACAGGGCTGGGGGCGCCCTACTGGGAGCCCGCCGCAAGAGGCGTGATCACCGGGCTCACCAGGGCTGCGGGGCGTGCCCATATCGTCCGGGCGGTGCTTGAATCCATAGCCTATCAGACCGCCGACGTGCTCCGCGCAATGGAGCAGGATGTGGGACAGCTGGGCGCCATCCGCGTTGACGGCGGAGCCAGCGCCAACAACTTCCTGACGCAGTTCCAGGCGGACATCCTCGGCACCGAGATAATACGTCCCGAGAACGTTGAATCCACCGCCATAGGCGCGGCATTCCTGGCGGGCATCGAGGTGGGCTTCTGGGCGGACAGGTTCGAGGTGGCGTCGCTGGGCGGCAGCTTCGAGAAGTTCTCCCCTGCCATGTCCGAGGCCGAGCGGGAAAAGCTCATCGCCGGCTGGAAAAAGGCCGTGGCCTGCGCCATCGCATCCGTCAAGTAAACAAGCAAGAATAAAGCCTGCCGTGTGAGCAACTCACGCGGCAGGCTGTTTTTGTCTTCGGGAGACCCGGTCACTTGTCGGCTTCTGGGAGCACGATATCAGCGTCGGCAGCGTTCTTTCTTACGCTCTCGATGCCGTTCTTGCAGGAGGCCTTGGAGGTGTAGCCCTCGCTGGCGCAGATGACCTGACCGTTGGTGGCCTTCAGGCGGAAACGGAACTCGCCCTTCTTGTCGGCGTACATCTCGAACTTGGGGCACTTCTCGGCGGCGAAGCCCTCAACAGTCTGATCCTCGAGGTTAGCGGCGGGAGCGTTCTTCTTTACGCTCTCACAGCCGTTCTTGCAGCTTGCCAAAGAGTTGTACACTTCTCCGCCGATGGCGATGATCTCGCCGTTGCCGGCCTTGAGAGAGAAGGTGTGTCCGGTCTTGGTTTCCTTGATTACAAATTTGCCCATAATGATTACCGTCCTTTCAAATTTGGATAGAATATTTATCTTTAATGACATTATAATATATTTTTTTCTGTTTGTCAAGAAATTTTATGGCGAATCGCCGAAAAACCGCATATTACCGCCGGGTTTATACTGTAACGATTTATTTATATCGAGTTTACAATTCGTTTACGATATATCGTGAACCTTTTTCCTCCCCGCTGTCTCTAACATACATAAAGCAAAAACGACAGCAGATATAACGGGCTGTCAGAACAAACGGCAACAGTCAGAGCCGGTGGGGCTCATCCTGGGATTTATGCTTGCAAGGCGCGGCTGCTTTGACCGCTGGCGCATACTGCGCAAATCCGTCACCGACGCAGGCACGGAGATCTGGTTCCAGGAGGGCCAGCTCACCTACCGCACCCGCAAGGGCGCCGAAAAGGCTCTTGCCCGGGCAAAGTCCCGGGGCGTATGGGCAGACCTCCGGGAGAAGGACGGCGTAGAGCTGCACACCACTCAGGAGCTGCGCATGGTCAAGGATGTTAAATTCCTCAAAGGGTAATGTCCCGTCTCCTTATAATGCCAAAACAGAGCAGTCCCCCTACTCAGTGAGCGGGGGGCTGCTCTGTTTATCCGTCAGTATGGAGAAAATCGCCGGTGTTTTTTGTAGGTTCCTACAAAAATATCCCCCGGGTCATCAAGGCAAGTGACAATCGCCTCCGACTGTGATATAATGGTAGTGATAGATACGTTCAGGAGGTCAGTTATGAAAGCTTATGACAACAGTCCCGAAATGAATCCCTCGGGGTTCGTGGTGCTGGCGGACGCGGTGCCGTCGGTGATACAGGAGATACGCTACCACTCCACCTACAACTTCATCGGCGAGCGCATCGACGGCTACGAGGAGCCCTGCGCCCTGCTGACCACCGAGGCGGCAAGAGCCCTCAAAGTCGTGGCAAGCGAGCTGAACGTCCAGGGCTACCGGCTGAAGGTCTTCGACGCATACCGTCCCGCCACGGCGGTGAAACAGTTCGTGCTCTGGGGCATCGAGGACACGGATGTGCGCATGAAGCCCTATTTCTACCCGGAGCTTGAAAAGCAGGAGCTGTTCCAAAGAGGCTACATAGCCGCACGCTCCAGCCACAGCCGGGGCAGCGCCGTTGACCTGACCCTGCTTGATATGCGCACCGGTAAGGAGTTGGATATGGGCAGCCCCTTTGACCTGTTCAGCCCCATCTCCCACCCCGACTGCCGGGACATCACCGAGGAACAGTACAAGAACCGTATGCTGCTGCAAAAGTTCATGCTCCGGGGAGGCTTTGAGCCCATTGACTGCGAATGGTGGCATTTCCTGCTCCGGGACGAGCCCTACCCGAACACCTATTTTGAGTTCCCGGTGTCATCAGCCTATCTCAGGAGGCCGGGATAAACCCAAAGCAAAACTGCCGTCTGCATATCAGCAGGCGGCAGTAGTTTTTTACTTGACGTCCTTCTTGTTGAACAGCTTCACAGTGCAGTACAGCAGTACAAAGACTGTGGCAGCGCCCACGGACGCAGCCGTGGTTATGGCTCCATCCTCAGTAAGATTGGAGTGGAGCAGCGAGTCGGGCATATAGTCGCCGACAGCGATCTTCTTTGTGCCCTCAAGTCCGAATATGGAGTTGATACCTGCGGAGATACCCAGGTATACGGCACTTGTAAGACCGCCGCCGCAGACTACCGCGATGATCGTACCGGCAACATTGGAGCTGAAACCGGTGGTGAACAGCAGTATGATGCAGCACACGCCTACGCCCAGCACCCACTTGACCGCGAATTCTATACAAGCCTCACCCATGGTGAAGACCTTATCAGGGTCTCCGTCCAGTCCGTAATAGACCAGGTCGGTATGCAGGGAGTCGCCGATGATAAGATGTCCGATAGTATCACCGGCACAGGCAGCGATCATAAAGATCAGCGTAACTACCATGATGACGATGAACTTCGAGATAACGGTATGGCCTCTGCTGGGGAGCTGTCCTGCGATGTTCTTGATGAAGCCGTGCTGCAGGTCTGCATAGCAGAACCACACGATGCAGAGCATGAATATTACAAGGCAGAAGCTGTTGAGAGGCGAGGCGATGTTGTTGCCCAGGTGGTAGACGTTGTTGTATTCGCCCAGCTTTTCCAGCGCCTCGGGGTCGTTCTTGACCAGCGCCTTGGAGATGTTGAAGATCAGCTTTTCGAGGGGGCCGTTGATGAGGTTGAAGGCTAACACGGTAATGATGCAGATCTTGAAGGAGAGTGATCTTCTCAGCCGGTAAAAGTCCATTCTGATGACATTACCCATTATGAGCACCTCCTGTAAGTCCGAGATAGTAGTCCTCCAGGGAGATGTTCTTTACAAAGATCTCTTTGAGAGGGATGCCGGCCTTGACGACAGCGGCAGCCATGACGTCGCTTTCCTCCAGCCTTTCGTTTACGCGGACGAGGTTGTTCTCGTCAACTTCGATCTGAGTGATGCCGATGTTTTTGAGGGTCTTTATCACGGCGTCGTTATCCGGCGTCCTGATGCTGATCTGCTGACCGCAGCGAGCCATGAGCTCATCCTGAGTGAACTGCTCGATCAGACGCCCCTCATGGATGATGCCGTAGGAATCAGCCAGCTTTGCCAGCTCCTCAAGGATGTGGCTGGATATCATGATCGTGATGCCCTTCTCATCCCGGAGCCTTTCAAGGGTGTGTCTCACCTCAACGATACCCTGGGGGTCGAGGCCGTTGATAGGCTCGTCCAGGATTATCATAGACGGATCGCCCACCAGCGCCAGTGCGATGCCCAGCCTCTGACGCATACCGAGGGAGAATTCCCTGCACCTTTTCTTGTCAGGCACGTTCTCGAGACCCACTGTCTTCAACAGGTCCTCGATATAGCCGCCCTTGTAGCTGATGCCCACAGCCATGCATTTGAGCTTGATGTTCTCCTTGGCGGAGAGCTTGGGATAAAGACCCGGATGCTCGATCAGCACTCCGACCTTGCTCATCATTCTCTTCATCTCGGCACCTGTCTTGCCGAAAAGCGAATAGGTGCCGCTGGTGGGATTGGAGAGGCCGCTTATCATTCTCATGATAGTGGTCTTGCCTGCACCGTTCCTGCCGATAAGTCCGTAGATCTTGCCTTCCTCTATCTTGATGTTGATATCCTTGGCAGCGTCCTTCTTTCCGTAGGTCTTGGTGAGGTTCTGTGTCTCCATGATATAGGACATGGTGTTGCCTCCTGTCAGTTCATGTAGTCGCCGTTACTTTCCTTGTTGTTGGGGTCCTTGCGCTTAACAAGACAATGGATAGATGTGATAACGAGAATGAACAGAATGATGATAGGCATCATATAGCCTGCGATAGCTGCAGCTGCTTCGTCCGAGTTGCAGAGTGTATCAGCAGTATCGGCAGCGTTGCCGGTGAAGCCCGCCGAACTCAGCGCGGCTGCTATCGAATCCTTGTCGGTAGCGGTGATAGTGAGGCCGTTGAGGCCCTTGCAGGAGCCCAGTGCGCCCACGTATGTGAAACCGCTTATCATGGAGATTGCCGCTAATCCCAGAGCCAGGAGCTTGAAGACAAAGGATACGAGGGTGGTCTTGTACCTGGTGATGATACCGAGGATCAGACAAACGATCAGCATACCGAAGGTCACATAGTAGAATGTGGTGTTCTGTGCGAAGTCGCCCAGGACTTTCAGCAGTCTCTCAACTACATTGTCCTTGTTGAGGCCTTCGACCTCGATGTTCTTTATGCCGCTCATGATCATAAAGAGGTTCACGTTGCTCATTATCCAGGTCAGGATGATGCAGCAGCGCAGGGCAATGTTCAGGGTCTTGTTTTCCTTGTTCATAATATTCCTCCTAAAATAGTTCCTGCCGGATCAAGGTGCCTCCGGCGAGACAGTGTTTCTGCACTTTTCAATTATATCATGTATGTAACAAAATGTCAACAATTATTTAAACCACAAATAAACATTTATACCAGGATTATGTATTCACGGGAAATTTCCGGCATACAGATCTTTAAGCTGTCGGTTACTCGTCGTGGACGATCCTGTTGTCCTCGTCGAGGGTCATGTCGATAACGTAGGTGTTGCCCTTGCCGTCGGTGAGGGTGACCTTGTTGGTGTCATGGCTGTAAAACTCCATCATAAGGGAGTATTCGCCGTCGATGCGTTTCTCTATCCAGGCCTTGCTGATGCTCTCGTCGGCGGCCTGTGCCGACCAGGTTTCGTCGATGCTGTACTTCTCCTCATCGTCAAAGAGGATGTTGCTGGAGACAAGTATAGAGGGGAAGGCAAAGGTCTTGACAAGTATCACGATGCAGGCGATCACAGACACAGCCGCTGACAGTATCCGGGCATTGCGGTTTCTCAGCACGCCGATTATAAACACCGGGATGAATCCGAAACAGTATATCGCTGAGAGAAGATGATGGGGGAACTCGCCCCGCAGCGTATTGACATAACCCGCACCCAGGATGATGTTCATGACCAGCACCGGCGATAGGATAAGACCGGCAGCGATATGGTCTTTCGTGATGTACCAGCCTATGAAGGCCGCCGGGAAGGTGAGCAGCGTGGCTATGAACCAGTACTTGTAGTACCCGAAGAGCCCCCAGCCCATTTCCGCGAAGGGCACCTGTATCAGATAGACCAGCGGCTGTGATATGAGGAAGAACACAAAGGTCTTCAAGGCTGAATCCAGCGGGGTCTTGCAGTTGGTCATGATGAAGACCGCAGGCAGCACCCAGCCCTCCGTGGTCACGGCGATGTCGTGGAAGGAATTGTGCTCCGGCACCCACAGCGCCATGAGCGCGGTATATACGCCCAGCGCCACAGCCAGTATCAGCACTTTCGGCCAGGTCATGTTTATACTGCCAAATATCTTTTTCAGCATATGATTATCTCCTGTCTTTATTTCACAGATATGAGAATTATAACAGCAAACCGGACTTTTGTCAAGACGGTAAAATGCATAACAGTTTGCGGTCAGGACATAAAACTAATGTACAAGGTTCACCCGGATTGACTTAGCTCCCCCGGTATGTTATAATGGATAAAACCGTTTACAAGGAGGACGCGCCATGACCGAAAAAGAAAAAATGCTCTCCGGGCTCAGATACGACCCCACCGACAAGGAGCTCACCGAGATACGCACCCGGGCCCACCTGCTCTCTCAGGAGTACAACCTCACCTCCGAGACCGAGACCGAAAAGCGCCAAAGGCTGCTGGACGCCCTGCTGCCCCACCACGGCAAGGGCACCTATATACAGGGTCCCGTGCAGTTCGATTACGGCGTGTTCACCACGGTGGGAGAGAACTTCTATGCCAATTTCAACCTGACGGTGCTGGATATCTGCCCGGTGACTATCGGGGATAACGTGTTCTTCGGCCCCAACTGCACTATCGCCGGGGCGATGCACGACCTTGACCCGGCACAGCGCAATATGCGCCGCCGCGGGGACGGCTCCCTCTACGACTTGGAGTACGGCAAGCCGGTAACGATCGGCGATAACTGCTGGATCGCCAGCAACGTGGTGATCTGCGCCGGGGTGACTGTCGGCAGCAACGTGGTCATCGGCGCCGGTGCAGTAGTCACCAGGGACATCCCCGACAACTGCGTGGCAGGGGGAGTGCCCGCCCGGAAGCTGAAAGACCTGCCGCCGGCAAGCGGCGATACCAAGCAGCCCATGACCTTAGAGCAGGCCAAGGCCGCCATACCCCTGGGGCGCTACCGCCACTATAAGGGAAACGAGTACGAAGTCATCGGCATCGCCCGCCACTCCGAAACGCTGGAGCCTATGGTGGTCTACAAAGCACTTTACGGCGACAACGAGATCTGGGTGCGCCCGGCGCAGATGTGGAACGAGCCCGTGGGGGACGGCAGCGTGCTCAGGTTCACCCCCATCCCCTGAGAGGACTGTATGAAGGACAAGATCTACAAATACGATACCCCGATGAGCATCGCCCTGCTGGCCGACCTCCACGACCGGCCTTACGACGAGATCGTCAAGTCACTGGAAAAGCGCCGCCCTGAGATCATCTGCATCGCCGGCGACCTGATAAGCCGGGTCTCCCCTGCCGAGGACAGCCTTGCGGTCACTCAGACCGTGAACGTGCTGCCCTTTCTCAGAGCCTGCGCCGGCATCGCGCCAAGTTTTCTGTCTCTGGGCAACCACGAGTGGATGCTCTCCGGCGAGGATACAGCTCTGCTGTCAGAAACAGGCGTGACTGTGCTGGATAACAGCTTTGTGAGATACAAAAACGCGGTCATCGGCGGACTGTCCTCCGCCGGCGTGACCGCGTACAGAAATTATAAAAAGGATATGCCTGAGCGTTACCCTGAGTGGCATTACGGCGACACCCCCGACAAGACAGAGCCCGAGGTTTCGTGGCTCGGGGATTTCTGCCGTCAGGAGGGGTATAAGATACTGCTCTGCCACCACCCCGAATACCGCGACCCATATCTTAATGATCTGCCCATAGACCTGATACTCTGCGGACACGCCCACGGCGGTCAGATCAGGCTGTTCGGGCGGGGGCTGTTCGCTCCGGGTCAGGGCATCCTGCCGAAATACACCGGCGGCATACACCGCAACATGATCATCTCAAAGGGGCTGTCAAACACCGGCGGCATGGTGCCGAGGCTTTTCAACCCCCGCGAAGTAGTATATATACAGCCCCGGAAATAGGCTCACAGCGTTTTGATGTAGGCCTTCACCAGTTCAAGCAGCTCGTCCGAACGCTCCGGCTGCTCCGACAGGTAGGTTATAACTGTCTGTTTTTTCGGACAGATTATGCTTGCCTGACCCCATTTCCCGCTGATGTACCAGCCGTCCTCGTAGGTGCGGAAGAAATATCCGTAGCCCCCCTCAGGGGTCTTGACCTGCTCGGTGACGGCCTGCCGGGCCAGCTCCTCGGGGATGAGCCGGGCGCCGTTATACTTGCCGGGGTCGAGGTAAAGCTGCCCCAGCGCCGCAAATTCGCTGATCTTCATTTTCATGCCGGTGGCGCCGTAAAAGCCGCCTCCGGGGGCGTTCTGATAGATCACGTCCTCAAAGCCGAGGGGCACGAAAAGCCGGGGCGTCAGGTACTTGGCAAGGTGCTTGCCCACGGCGTTCTCGCAGGCCGCCGCCACAAGGAATGCGGGGATATTGGAGTAGTGAAAGCGCCTGTCGCTGTGGTCGATATCCAGCGCCAGCACGTTTGCCAGCCAGTCGTCCTTCACAGGCTCCTTCACCAGCGCCTCCGCCTCCCGGGGCCGGAAGGGGTAAGGCCCGACGGTCATGGTCATGAAGTCCCGGAAATCCAGCTGTTTGAAGGCCTCCGGGATATTTACCGTATATTTCCTGCAAAGATACTGACAGAGCTTGTCACTGAGATCCAGCTTGCCCTCGCTTTGAGCGATGAGCACCGCCGTCGCCGTCACCGACTTGGTGCCCGAATAGATCGGGTACTGGATATCGCCGTCAAAGCAGAGCTTCAGCTCCGTCTCGCCGCCGCGGCGTATCTCTATTGCGTGCAGAGCCAGCCCTGCCTTTGAGATCAGTTCCAGAAGATCACCGTACATTTTTCAACCTTCTCCCTGTTGACAAGCCGGGATTTTTTGTTTATAATAGTATACAGAGGATATCTGCGTGGCTGTCAGCGTTTAAATTTTCTATGAACTTATTATATCACATTTATAAACATCTGTCAACAGATATTTGCCCGCTGTCCGACACCGCATTTTCGGGATGTATTTCCCATTCCCCTGCGAGAGCGGTCACAAGTCCGGTAAAATGCCCTAAAAATGCCTCGAAATTTATACGAAAAAATTTACAATATATCGTTTCTTTTCTTGACATTTTTGTATTTTAGTGCTATAATAGATAATAGACCGGATTTTCTATATTTGAGTCTTTGAATAAGTATATTTATTTGCTTTAATATAAATATCCACTTAGGAGGAAAAACATATGGCTTTTATGCTTTACAGTATTGACGATGCTGTTGACCACAAGTATGTCGTCATCAAACCCATGAACGGACAGGCCAAGACCGGTACGCTTATTCATATTATGGATACTCATGAGACTTCTGACGGAGTAACTGTTGATTACCGCGTTACCAAGACCGGTCAGAACTATGTGGCTAAGTTCCCCACCGTCAAGGAATTCTGCAAGTGGTGCAAGCCCGATACATTCATTGCCCGTCACTATGAGAGCCTTACCAAGAAAGAGATCAGGCAGTATCTCAAGATCACTGACAGGACGTTTGTTTCGTTCTGCCTGCCGCTGATCGTTGTTGCGCTGGCTATCATCTGGGTGCTTGCTATGGTGGTCATCAAGGGCACTGTGGGTATCATCGTGGGCGCTGTGCTTTCTGTTGTTGCGGTCATCGCGGTGCTGTACCTGTTCAAGTCCCAGAAGGAAAAGATCAAGCTCAAACTATACAGCAAGGTCAATGTGGGAATTTCCTTCAAATAGTAACCGGATATCCAGGGGAGCTTCGGCTCCCCTTTTTGTTTTGCCCTTTTCCAAGGCACAAAAAAACCCGCCGGCAATGCCGACGGGCTTTGTTATTATTCCTGCTTTTTTCTGAACAAGAAATTGGCACGGGCTACCTTCTTACGTTTCTTAGCCTGTTTGAGCAGTTCTTCCTTGCTGAGAGCCGGGAGTTCCTCGTTGTCGTCCTCGGGTTCTTCTTCCTCGGCACCGATGGTGGCGATGGTCTCCACCGGAGGTCTCACCTCTGCGGGAGCCTCATAGAAGGGGTTGCTCTTGTCGATCTTCACGCCGCTGATAACGTTGGAGGCGTGCTCGATCTCCTTCTTGGGCGCGGGTCTCCACTCTGCGGCTTCCTCGCGCTTTTCTGCGGCTTTGGCGGCCTCGGCAAGCTTGGGAACGGGCGCCGGCTTAGGAGCTTTTACCGGCTCGGGTTCCGCGGGCTCAGACTCGGCTGCCTTTTCCTCGGCAGGCTTCTCAGGCTCGGGTTCGGGCTTCTTCTCCTCGGGCTTGGGAGGCTCAGGCTTCTTTTCTTCGGCCTTTTCAGGCTCGGGGGCGGGCTCCGGCTCTGCCTCGGGTTCGGGAGCGAAACCGTCCATCATGCCCTCGCTCTTTACTCTGAGCTCGGAGACGTGTTTCTGGTCGTAAGCCGAAAGGACAACGATGCAGTTGTCGTTCTCGAAGCTTTCTGCAAACAGCATATCCAGCACCTGCGGAGAGGGCGGCATTATCCTGCGGTCAGCCATGGTAAGGACGATGAGGCACTTGGCGACAGTAACGCCCTGGCTCTTCATCAGCATATAAGCGACTACATCGGCGGGGATCTTTGAAACGACTCCCTTGCTGTAGGTAACGCTTGTCATTGCGCAGTAGGACTTGCCTTCGCCGTCAACAAAGACAGCCATTTCGATACCTTCCTCATCAGCGTAGGAGGGTACTGCGGCCTTTGACTTTACAACGGCTTCCTTGGCTATCTCGTATAAATTCATAACATCCATATCAGGCACCTGCTTCTTTTTAATATCAAGTTCTCATCACGTTGCTTCTGCGGATCGCAGCAAGGCGCTTGTTATCGGCGATCTTCGCCTTGATGACATCAAGCTTTTCCTCGATAAGATCGGCATTGTAGACACAGGAAACGGAGATATCGTCCTCGGTGCCGAAATGCGATCTCTTGACGATATTGTTCTTGAGCGAAGGCAGCAGCGCATCGAGATCAATGAGCTGACCGGTAACGATAGTGTGGTAATCGAGGAAATCGTTGTCGCTGCCGAAGGAGGTATACAGTCCGTCGGTAGAAACGATGATCGCTACCATCTGCTTATCATCCACATAGAACGAATCGAACATAGTTATGGCATTGGCGTTGCACATTGAAGCTGTGATATTGGCGGGGTTAGCCTCCTCATAGCCCATGATCATGGAGGTCTCGCCGTCCTCGAAGACAGCAACAAGGCTGCCGTCACCGATCTGGAAACCGAAGCTGTAACCCCTGCACATTACCGCCACAACGAGGGTGGTGCCGTAATATGACTCATAGGGTATCTCGTCGAGCTCGTTATACTCGAACTTGCTTCTTTCCTTAGCGGTAACGGGATGATCCTTAAGATGCCCCAATACCTTTTTATTCCACGAATAGATGATCTGCTTTTCGATCTGCTCGATGATCCGCTTATGGTTCTCCTTGAAGTCCCTGTCGAAGGCATCGGGATCCTCGAAGAAGGTCCTGATAGTCTCGACTGCGGCCTCGGTGGCAGCCTTGGATCCGACGTCGCTGCGGAAGTGCTTTTTACTTCCGTGACCGTCGGCAACAACAGCTACCGCATAGCCGGTGCCGACCTCAAAGGCCGAACTGTCCTGGCAGACGATACCTTTCTTTTCGTGGCTTGCACCCATTACAGAGTGGCTGAAACCCTTGAACATATTATACTCCTTCCGATATCAGTTTTCAAACGGTCAAGATCACCATCCGGTATCGAAACCTACATCATCGGAATCGTTATTGTTCACGAGCTCCTGGATCTGCTGACCGAGCATCTTCTGCTTGGAGGCATAAACGTCCTCGTCGCTGAGCTCGGACTCGTTCTGATCGGAGAGGGTCATACTCTTACTGCCTATCTGAGAAGCGGTAACGGCGACGATCTTGATCATCTGAGCCAGCTGGTTACCGGAATAAGCATGAACGACCGTATCCTTCGAGCCGGTGAACTCGGCGAGCATCTCGTCGTTGGCCTCGTTGCCGATACCCAGAGCAGCCTTCAGGCCGAACTTATACCAGCTGTTGGTAGAAAGCTCTGCCAGACCCTCCTTGTAATCATCGGAGGGATAGCCGTCTGTCATCAGGAACATAACAGGTGCGAAGGAAAGAGAAGGCGAATTGAGGAAGCTGTTTCTGGACATTCTGGCATTGAGCTCCTTAAAGGCCTCGCCCATGCTGGTAACGCCGGACGCAGAGAGTCTTGCCCACTCGAATTCCTCGATATTGATAGGCTCGGCATACATCCACTTAACGTTGGTGGAGAATGTGAGAACAGCGATCTTGACCTCGGTATCGGCCTCGCCGACACGTCTGATCTCGGGGATGAGCTCCTCCATTACGGTATTGAGCTCGCCCATCTTGGTGCCCTTCATACTTCCGGAAGTATCTATCAGGAAGAAGATAACAAGGCTCTTTTTCGACACGCCGGTGGCACCCAGCGGGTCGTCATCAAACTCAAACATATCAAGATCGTTCTCGGGCAGGGTGTTTTCCTGTGCTGCTTCTGCCGGTGCAGCGCCCTTCGGCTTATTTTTCTTGCTCATAATCATATAGCTCCTTTATAATTATTTTCCATACTAAGTTTCAAAGGTCATCTCAGTCTTGCCTGGACGGTACCGAAGTTGATCTCCAGTCCCTGCCAGATGGGGCAGCCCTTTCCGGGACCCACCTCGTAATACTTTCCGTCGGGCATCCTGACCTGCCAGGAACTCTCCGAGCAGTTCTTGATACCCAGTACTCCGGGCTTGAGCTTATTCTCAACAAGCTCGCCGGCAACGGAGAGGTAATCGTCGGAATTGGGGTCTACCTCGCACTGATAGAACTTACACCCTATATAAAGCGGCATCAGGTTATCGCGGTTGGAGAATTTCATGGTAGCGAAGGTCATGCCGCATTTGGGACATCTGAATGTTGTGGCGTCCTGCATCTCGAACATGGACGAGAAATTGGTTCTGCCGCAGGTGCAGGCGATGATCTCGGATCTGAGCCTGATGAACAGCTGCTGCCACTCGTTTTCGATGATCCTCTTGTTGGGATCGTGGAGACCGTAGGTAAAGGAGAGCATGAAGGCGTCCTTGATGTACTTGGGATAGAGTCTCCAGAACTTGATAACGTTGTCATGTATTCCTCTGACAGGTCTGTTGGAATTGTCGTCGGGGTCATACACAAAGAGTGCTTCGGCGCCGTAGTGTCTCAGCTCGGAGGCCTCGGTGAGGCACACGTCCTTGATGACCTTCTCGCCCTCCATGGGGTCACCTCTGAACAGCAGCTTGAACAGCACTACCGCCAGGGAGTACTTATCGGTCTGGACATCGGGCTTGGCGATACCTCTTACGATCTCGGGAGCCATATATCCGGGCTTGCCGCCGATACCGAAGTTGGCGCCGTCGGGGGCGATGTTGTCGCAGTCGCAGACCAGCACCGCGCCGGTGTCGATGTTGATGAAGAAACCGCCGTCGTTAAGGTCCTGATAGCTCTTGCCTGCACGGTGGAGCTGACGGAACGCATTGACGATATTGATGACGGCTGTTACCATTGCGAAGAGGTTGGTAAATCTTACCGGTACCTTTGTAGCCTTGCCGGTGAGGGGATCGACCACAAGCTTGTAGGTATTGAGGATATCCACGAAGGAGTCAAAGCTTTCGGGCTTGAGCTCCATCAGGTATCCGAAGGTGCCGTCGGGCATCTCCTTAGTGAGGTATCTCGGCCAGAGGAACTTATTGCTGGGAGCTCCGTCGGCTATATTTCTCTTAATGTTATTGCGGAACTCGGCGGGATCCTTCATCTTGCTGATATCGTACCATTTCAGCGCCCAGTCGAGGCCGTTGTAATTCACCAGGTAAACGATACCCTGTCCGCCGCTTCCTATAACTTTGGAGACGGTGGCTTTGCCGCCCACCTCCAGTTCAACTTCCTGACCGATCTTAAGCTCCGTCATTTGGTTTTTTCCTCCTTATTTCCGCCTTCCAGCTCGGTCGGCAGCTGCGTTCCGAGGGGCCAGGTCTTGAATTTGATCTTGTTCTGCATACAGTACTTATGCACATAGGAATTCTCATAGCAGTATATCACAAGATTCGGGCAGTAAGCGAAGCAGTTGGTGTCGATGAACTTAACGCTTTGAGGCACCACCAGCATCCTCAGCGAATCGCAGCCGGAGAAGCAGTTCTCGCCGAAGCCGGAAACGCTGTTGGGTATCACGATCTTCTCGATATCGGTGCAGCAGAAGAAGGTGTTGTCATCCAGCTCCAGGACGCCCTCGGGGATGTTGACGTTCTTGAGGCTGACGCAGGCGTTGAACGCGCCTTTTTCGATCTTCCTGACTGCGGGGGATATCTCTATATCGGTGAGGTGCTTACAGTCCGTGAAGGCATACTCGCCTATGCACATCATCGACTCGGGGAGCTTGACCGTTCTCATCATGCCGAACCCGTCGAAGCAGTAGCCGTCCAGCTTGGTAAAGCCCTCCTTGATAACGACGTGCTTTGAGATCCTGTATTTGAAGGCGTCGAACTTCTTGAAGGGCTTGGTATCCATCGTAACGACGGTATCCTTATCCTTCTTCTTGACCTTCTCCTCCTTCTTCTTTTCCTTTACCGCGAGCTTGGACATATATGGCAGCTTCAGCATATAAGCGAATACCACCAGAACGAATTCAGCCTCGTTCTCGGCGAGATGCTTTTTGTTGAGCATGGTGTCTCTTGCCTTTGAGACGCCTTCCTTCTTGTCCTCCTCGGTGAGCATTATATCGAGAACGCCGCCCTGGATCATCTTTCTGATGAGCTCGCATTCCTTTTCCCATTCCGGGAGATAATCGCCTACCATACCCACAAGCTGTTCGGTATTGGCGATCCTCTCGTGCTGTTCCTCTATGAGGGCCCGCATCTGCTTCTGGATAGCTTTGGTAAACTCAAACCCCTGTATCGTTTGTGTGACCGGTGTTTTACACTGCGGACATCTGACTTTACCCTCGGGGATCTCTGCCTGACAGCATTCACATTGCATATGCAACTCTCCCATTCCTACGGCTCACCGCCCCTTGCTGCGTTCTGTCAGCCGGGGGCAGCGGTGCCTTTTTACTTCTATCGGAGTGGCACACTCCTATATAGTAATATTATACCATTATCATTAAAATATGTCAAGCCTAAACGGGTAATTATGTGCAAAAATGATATATTAATTTTTTTGTACACTGTTAAAAAACCTACTTATTTTTCACGGACTTATCATTTGCTCTTTGTCAACTCAAAAAGGCCGCTCAGGGAAGCGCGGCGGCGGTATAGAAGTATTCGCTGATCATAGCCGCTGCTATATAACAAGAACAAAGAAGAACAGAGAGCTAAAGCTCTCCGGAGTCCGCTTTGCGGACGGTTTCTAATATCATCGCCAAAGGCGATTCCTAAATCATTCTTTCTTCTTCAACCAGGGCGCTGCACCAAGCAAAAAGCAAAGGCACTTCCGTCGGGTCAATGACGAAAGTGCCAAATATCTACTCTTTTGTCTGTCGCGTCTGTGGTTATTTCTCAGTCTTGCGGAGGCTGTCGTTGATGTTGTCAACGAGCTGGCTGATCTCCTTGATAGACTCTCTGATAACGCTGGAGCTCTCGTTGGTGACATTGACGTTGTCATCGAGGGCCTTGAAGGCGTCGAGGGTGGTCTCGAGGATCTCAACGAGCTGTCCTACGCTGGAGGCGTCCATAGATGTATTGGCCTTGCAGAACGCGATAACGTTGGTGAGCAGGTCGTTTACGACGTTAGCTCTGTCGCTGGTCTTGGCAGTGGAATCACCTATGGTATCCATATTGGAGTTGATGTTGCGCAGGTCTGCCTTGAGCTTGTCGGAGAGAGTGAGACACTCATTGGTGATCTCGGAGAGCAGCTCGTGGTGAGCTGTCAGCTCGCTGTGTCTCGCAGTCAGTACGCTCTTGGCGTGGACGATACAGTTATCCACGGAGTTGAGGCCTCTTGCGATAGCGATAGCCATATCGCGGCAGGAATTGTAACCGCAGGCATGGCAGTTGAAGTTTCTATCCTGAACGGTATGCTTGCCCATCATCTCGAATACAGCGTCCAGCTGTCTGTCGGTAGGCAGCGGAGTAGGTGTGGTGGGCTTGTATGTTCTGGTGAAGTCGCTGAGCTTCAGCTCGTCATCAAATTTCTTGAACAGCTTATCCTCTGCGCCTCTGCCGAACACACCGCCGCCGGTCTTGCGGCGTTTCTTGGCTTCCTTCTCGACCTCTCTCATGGTAGCCATTACGTCGAACACGGTCTGGGATGAACCCGATGCGGGGCCCACGTTGCAGCCGAACTCGCAGGAGAGCACGTCGAACACCTCGGGGTGCTTGAACTCGGGCATCTCGGCATACATATCCAGCTCGGGATATACCTTGTGTACGCCCTCGGAGGTGGTGATGTTGATATCGGGGTCATGGAGCCAGATGTTGTCGCGGAGTCCGCCCGGACGGGGGTATACCGCACCGACCTGACCCTGCATATCCTCGAACTTGTACTCGAAGTCATTGGCGGCATTGGCAGCTACCTTGATGCCGTTCTTGTCGAAGTATTCCTCCAGCTTCTGGAAGGTCACGTTGTAATCGGCCAGCTGAGTCTCCTCGAACTCGGTCTTCTTGGCGATACAGGGGCTGAGCACAGCCACGGGGTTGGATCTTCTCAGATACTTCTTGATGTAGACCACCGTGCAGGAAATGGGGCTGTGTATCGGAGAGAGGTTGTTCAGCAGCTTGGGCTGATACTTCTCAATGTACTGTACGATAGCCGCGCAGGGCTGGGTGATGACGTTGCCCACCTTCTTCTCCTGGATAGCACGCAGATGCGCCCATGTGCAGATATCGGCGCCCAGGGATACGTCGTAGATGATGCAGCCCTTGTTGCGGAACCAGTCCAGTATGCCCTTCCACTTGGTGGGGAACACGGTCTTGATAGCAGGGGTGGCCAGGATGATCATTTTCTCCTTAGTCATGCGCTGCATACATTTTTCAGTGTCGTCGATGAAATCTCTTGCTCCGTGGGAGCAGTTTCTTACGCACTCGCCGCAGGTTATGCACTTGTCCGGGTTAACGGTAGTAATGGACCTGCCGTCATCGAGCATCTTGGTGATATTTGCCTCGGGAGCGGGGCAGGTCCTTATGCAGGAATTGCAGCCGACGCATTTATCCGGTTTAACTATGATGATCTCATTTGCACTCACTTGAAACCAACTCTCTTTCAAAAATAGTATTCCTTAGATATCACTTGATGGACTTAGCCTTCTTCAGCAGATCGCTGAGATCTCCGCCGGCCTTGGGAGCGGCCTGCTTGGGAGCCTCCTGCTTGGGAGCGCCGTCGCCTTTAAGGGCGGCAGCCTGCTTTGCAAGGGCCGAAAGGTCGGGACCGGAGGATGCGGGTGCGGAAGCAGCCTCGGGCTTCTTGCCGCCGATGGAGTTCGCCATAGCCTTCAGCTTTTCGAGCTCCTCGTTCTTCTTCCTGGCGTCCTCATCCATGCCGGTGGAATAGGTGTTGTCCGTCTCGGTATATGCAGGCTCGTCGGGCAGCTTGGGCTCACGCAGCTCGGGATCCTTGAATACGGGAACGCCGCCTGCGGTGAGGTCTGCCTTGGTGTCGTTTATCATCTTCTCGGACTGCTCCAGCATACCGATACCGGTGGTCTGGAACTCCTCGAGGAGTTTCTTGAGCTTGGACACCTCAAGGCCGATCTTGCCGACCTCGCTGAGCATGGTAGCCTTCATGTTATCGGAGGCTGCGTCCATCTTGGCGGAGTTGTTCTCGGCGTCTGCCATGATAACGGCAGCGTTCTTCTCCGCTTCGTAAACGATCTTTGCAGCCCTGTTGTTGGCTTCTGCAACGGTATTCTCAGCAAGCTTCTTGGAATCGCTCTCCAGATCCTCTGCCTGCTGCTTGGCGGTGGTAACGATCATATTCGCAGATTTCTGAGCCTCGGCGAAAACTACGCCGAACATGGCGGCATCACCGCCGCCGGAGGCTGCGGTGAGCTTGGTATTGGCATCAGCCAGAGCGTCTGAAAGCTCCTTGTTGCTGGCGCGGAGCTCGCTAAGCTCTTTTTCCTTGTTCTTGTTGTCTTCCTCGGCAGACTTGAGCCTCTCGCTCATCGCCTCGTTCTTGACCTGCATCTCGGTGAGCTTGGCTCTCTCGTTTGCAAGCACGGAATCGTGAGCGGCCTCCTCGGAAGTGCCCTCTCTGAGCTTATTGAGCATCAGCTTGGTCTCGCGCAGCTCATTTTTCAGGTCATAGACCTGGCCGTAAAGGTATTCGAGCTTCTTATCGACGTCGTTCTTGTCGTAACCGCCGAAGGTCACGGTCTTGATAAATCTGGTCTCTGCCATGTGGATCATTACCTCCTGTAATAGCTTTTTGGATAGCAACGGCGTGCATATCGTGCATCTGCGGTATGCAGGAACATAGCGCAGCTTTAAAAAATACACAATTCGTTAAGAATAAATATAACACATAATTCTTTTATTGTCAATAAGTTTTTGTGCAAAAAAACGTTTTTTTTATATATTAACAAGATAATATAAGTGTTTTTGTTATATATTGACAGCGTTATGCCAATTTATGCACAGAAGGTCGGCAGGTTTATGCATTTTGTGAGCATAATGCACAGTCAGCATATCCTGGGGAGCAGCTCGCCCTTGGGCTGAGGGAGTATGGTCTGGGTGCCCAGCTCGGTCTCCAGCACTACCCTGCCCTTGTTTTCGGCGGTGACATGACCGATAACTGCCGCCGACGAGGAATACTTGCCCTGACGGAGCTTTTCCACGATGGCGTCGGCCTTGTCGGCGGGGGCGAAGATCACCAGTCTGCCCTCGCAGGCCAGGTACAGCGGTTCCAGTCCCAGCATACCGCAGACGCCCCTGACCCGCTCATCCACGGGGATAGCGGTCTGGTCGAGGGTTATACCCACGCCGCTCTGCTCCGAGATCTCATAGAGCACCGTGCCTACGCCGCCGCGGGTGGCGTCGCGGATAACGTGTACGTCCTTTGTGACCGAAAGCACGTCCTCAACGGTGCCCCACAGAGGTGCGCAGTCGCTGTCCACGTCGGACTCGATGCCGTACTCGTCCCTTGCAAGGAGTATGGTGCAGCCGTGTCTGCCCACGTCGCCGGTAACGATGACCGCGTCGCCGGGCTTTGCGTACTTGCCGGAGGTGTCGGCACCCTCCTGCACCGCACCGATGCCGGTGGTGGTGATGAAGACCTTGTCCACCTGACCTTTTCCTGCAACTTTGGTGTCCCCCGCCACGATCTTGACCCCGGCCTCTGCGGCAGTCTTCTCCATAGCGGCGGCGATCTCCTCCAGGCTGTCAAGGGGGAAACCCTCCTCGATGACGAATGCGCAGGTCATGTAAAGGGGCTTGGCGCCCATGCAGGACAGGTCGTTGACCGTACCGCAGATAGAGAGCTTGCCGATGTTGCCGCCGTTGAACTTCCAGGGCGACACGATGAAGCCGTCGGTGGTCATAGCCAGTCTGCTGCCGATCTGAGGCAGCACAGCCGCATCGTCGGCGGTGAACTCCGGGTTGGAGAAGTGTGACTTGAAGACCTTGTCGATCAGCTCGCTGGTCTGCTTTCCGCCCGCACCGTGGGCAAGGGTAACTGTTTTATCGCTCATTTTAATTCCTCCGTATTATTGTTTTCAGGTAAGACGACCTCGGTCCAGTAGGACTGCCAGCCGGGATACCACTCTCTGATATAGAAATCCTCGCCCGTGGGCAGTTTCTGTTCATCAGGTTTCAGACCAAAATAATTCTCAAGTATCTCTGCATCCTTGATCTGCAGTCTGGTCTCGCTGTCAACTATGACATACTTCGCGCCCAGCCTCTTTGCAAGTAAGAATATCCAGGAGCCGGCAGTATCCCTGCTCCCGCCGAAGCCAATGCCGTAGCGTATCTTCACGATCCACTCGGTACTGATACTGTTTTTCAGCAGGAAGTTCCTTGCAAAGGAGGTATTCTCCACAAATGCATATACAAGATGCACCGTACACACCTCAGGATAGCCGAGATTCTTCCATGTCCTCGACTTTATCGAGAGTTTTACGCAGCAGCAGCGCCCGTAGGCCGGGTCAGGTCGTTCCCTGATAGCATCGCCGTAAGGATCAACGCCTTCAAGATCGAAATAGCCAACAGACTCAGCTGTCATATTAGTGCGCTCGTCTTCAAAAAGAACATCCCCGGCTCTGAGAGTTCCTCCGTTCATCTTCTGCAACTGTTTGTTGCATTTGTGATTAGAGTAATCCTCATAAGCCCCCGGGTGGTAATCAGTAAATATGAACAGGTCGGGCAGGTTCCCCTTGAATTCACGGAGTTCTTCTGTTATCTCAAAAAACTGCTTTGACAGATACAAAAGCGCTCTGAGGTCTCCCCCTGCCGAGGGATACCAGCATACGCTGTTGTGCCTTGCGATGATGTCTGCAAGTTTCTTTTCTCCCGGGATCATTTTATGAGCCCCCCATGAAAGTAACATTCGTATATCTGCCGGCCTCTGAGGGTGATGACCTCCCTGCCCCGGAACCACTCAAAGTCCCCTGTGACCTCACAGGTGTAGGCGTACTCCCCCTCATGATACTCCGAGGGTCCCCGGTATGGCATATCCTCCGGCACACGGAGCAGGGATTCTTTGAGGAAGTCCCCGCTGAAATCCTCTCCTGTGACCCGCCCGGCGTAGTTCATGCTCCAAACCGGCAGGTCGTTCTCCCAAAGGGCCTCCTCGCCTGCAAAACGCTCGCCCCCCAGGTAGGTGTCGATGTACATGAGCCCGCCCTCCCGGTAACACAGGTCATGGGAGCCCGGCCTCGAAGCTGCGGCCTCGGGGCCTTTGCCGGCGTATGTGGCTTTCTTTGCCCTTATCAGGAACTCTATGATAGCTCTGTCCATAGTCACACCAGCCCCGAATACTGATAATACGCCGCGCAGGCGCCCTCGTCGGAGACCATGCAGGCTCCCACCGGATGCAGCGGAGTGCAGACCTTGCCGAAGACCTTGCAGTCCGAGGGCTTGCACTTGCCCTGCAATACGTCACCGCAGCGGCAGGCGGGATTGGGCTTGCCGGTGATGAGGGGCATATCATATTTTATGCGGGAATCGCAGGCCGCATAACTCTCTCTGAGTTTCATGCCGGACATGGGTATGAGACCCAGCCCCCGCCACTCGCTGTCGCAGGGCTCCATGACCTCGTCCATGAGCTTTATGGCGGCGGGATTGCCCTCGTCCCTGACCACCCGGGGATAGCAGTTGCGGAAGAAGGGCTCGCCCTTTTCAAGCAGCCTTATGCATACCGCCAGAGCCGTCACGAGCTCGCTTGCTGTAAAGCCCGCCACCACGCCGGAGACGCCCTTTTCCTCGCAGAGGCGCTTGCAGGCGCCGTTGCCGGTTATGGCGTTGACGTGACCGGGGTAGATGAACGCATCCGCGCTGCCCACAAGGGCGTTATAGGCGTTGGGCATGGTCTTGTTGGCGGTAAGGACGGAGAAGTTCTCAAGCCCCAGCTCCTGAGCCTTTTTCACCGCAAGGCAGGCCGAGGGGGTGGTGGTCTCAAAGCCCACGGCAAGAAACACCACCTGCTCGCCGGGGTTATCCTTTGCCAGTTCCACCGCGTCCAGGGGGGAGTATACCGGGCGGACTTTTGCGCCCTTTGCACGGGCTCCCGCAAGGCTCATCTCGGTGCCGGGGACCTTTATCAGGTCGCCGAAGGTACAGACGGTGCAGCCCTTTTCCAGCGCGAGCCATATGGCCTCGTCGATGAAGCCCACCGCCGTCACGCACACCGGACAGCCGGGGCCGGAGATAATGTCTATCCCCTCCGGGACAAGCTTTCTGATGCCCAGGCGGAATATCTCATGGGTATGGGTGCCGCAGACCTCCATTATGCGCAGGGGTCTGCCCTTGTAGCCGGTGATGATGTCACGGGCTGCCTTTACCTGTTCGTTCATAACAGATCCTCCATAACATCGACTGCCTCTTCCTCGTCGCTTTCGGTGATCTTTGCGATGGCCACGCCGGCGTGTACCATAACATAATCTCCGGGCTCCAGATCCTCCATGACCCCGGAGCTGATCTCACGCTTTGCCCCGCCCGCGTCGATGATAGCGGTCTGATCCTTAACGCTTACTACTCTTGCCGATAAACCTACACACATTTTCTTTTCCTCCTGTATATCTGTTTTATATTGTTATTTCTATCCAGTTGCCCTCACCGTCGAGAACGCAGCTTTCATAATAGCCGTCGCCTGTGGTGCGGGGAGGGCTTGCTATCTCATAGCCGTCTGCCCGGAGGCGTTCGGTAAGCTCGTCAACTGCCTCTCTGCTGCCGACGGAGAACGCCAGATGCGCCCACCCTGTGCCGAAATCCGGCTTTTTACTCTCTGTGATATCCGGGCGGGTCATAATTTCCAGCCGCGCACCGCCCTCAAAGGTGAGAAAGAATGACCGAAAACCCGTCCGGAGATTGTGATATCCGTCATTGGAGAAAGCGCCGAAATACTTCACAAAGAAGTCCCTCTCCGTTTCAAGCTCCCTGACATAAATTGCTGCGTGTTCTATTTTCAAAAGCATCACCTTACAAGTACAAATATCAGTACAACAGCAAAATTCATCGTCCAATAATACGGACTGCTAATTATAAATTGTGCATTATTCATCGTGCATTATACATGGCATAGGCCGCCTGTCCCAAAGCTATGCCGCCGTCGTTTGGCGGGACGAGGCTGTGGCGCAGCACTTTCAGTCCGGCGGTTTCGAGCCCCTCCGTAACAAGGGCTGTCAGCAGCCTGTTCTGGAACACCCCTCCGCTGAGTGCGCATATTGTGATACCCGTCCTGCGGCTGATCTCTGCGCTGCATTTTATGAGCATCTGCGCCAGCACGAAGTGGAACTCGTAGGCGAGGCGGTCGGCGTTTTCCTGTGACATATCCGCAAGGCGCCGCTCTGTGAGATGCTTCACAAGGGCGTCGGTGCGCAGGGTGTAAAAGCCCTCCCGCTCCTCGAAATACCCGCCTGAATACTCCGGCTGATAAGCGCCGGTCATGCCCCGCTCAAAGAGCTGCGCGTGATACATCAGGGCGGTGGATGCATCCCCCTCGAAGGTCGATGCCCGCCTTATCCCCAGTATCGCCGAGACCGCGTCAAAGAGCCTGCCGCAGCTGGTGGAGCCCACGCTGTTGAGGTGCTTTTCTGCCATGGCTTTCAGCAGCTTGTATTCTTTCCCCTCGCAGATGCCGAGGCTCTCGCAGAGGTCTTCGCCGTTGTCAAAGCTGTCCCTGAGCATGGCAGCGGCTATGCGCCAGCCTTCCTTTGCGGATAGGTCGCCGCCGGTCTGTACGAAAGGCGCTATGCTGCCGGCACGCTCAAAGCCGTGCATATCCGAGAGCAGTATCTCGCCGCCCCAGACAGTGCCGTCGTCGCCGTAGCCGGTGCCGTCGAGGCTCAGTCCGATGACCCTCTCCCGGCAGTTGTTCTCCGCCATGCAGGTGAGAATGTGGGCGTAGTGGTGCTGTATCTTGATAAGGGGCAGGCCGTGCTCGCGGGCGTAGTCCTCGGCGAACGTGACGGTGTTGTACATGGGATGCTTGTCGCAGACGATGACCTGCGGCTCACATTCAAGCATTTCAAGCATACGCTCAAGCGACTCGCCGAGAGCCTGCACAGTGCGTATATCCGCCATATCCCCGATGTAGGGGGAGGGGTAGAGCATACCGCCCTTGACAGCGCAGAAGCTGTTTTTGAGCTCCCCGCCGATGCCCACGGCCTGCACCGACTTGTCCCCGGTGAGCATGAAAGGCAGCGGAGCAAAGCCGCGGGAGCGCCTTATCATGTAGGGCTTGCCGTCCAGCCAGTCCGTCACCGAATCGTCGGCGCGGATGAGTATATTTCTGTTGTGGGAGAGTATCATATCGCAGAACCCGCCGATCTCCCTGACGGCGCTTTCGTCGTCCCGGCAGATAGGCGCTCCCCGGGCGTTGCCGCTGGTCATCACGAGGCAGTCGGTCATGCTTATGCCGTCGGGCAGGTCAAAGAGCAGCATCTGCACCGGCGCATAGGGCAGCATGACCCCCACAGTGAGATTATCCGGGGCGATGCGCTCCGATATAGACTGGTCTTCGCGCTTGCCAAGCAGCATTATGGGTTTCTGCCAGCCGGTGAGGTATTCCTCCTGACCCCCGGCGATGACGCACTCCCGCTTTACGGTATCCAAGTCCCGCATCATCACCGCAAAGGGCTTCATGGGGCGGCGTTTGAGCAGGCGCAGGCGTTCAACAGCCTGAGTGTTCTTCGCGTCGCAGCAGAGGTGGAAGCCGCCTATGCCCTTGATCGCGGCGATGCCCCCCTCCGTGATGCAGCGGCGCACCTTGGTGATCGCATCCAGTCCCTTTGTGTCCTCGCCGATGATGCAGACCTCCGGGCCGCAGTTGTTGCAGCAGACCGGCTGTGCGTCGTAACGGCGGGTCTGGGGCGAGTAGTACTCGCCCGAACACTCCGGGCACATGGGAAAGCTTTTCATGCTGGTGCGCTCCCGGTCATAGGGCATGGAATCCAGTATGGTGAGCCGGGGGCCGCATTGGGTGCAGTTGATGAAGGGGTGAAGATACCGCCTGTCCGCCGGGTCGAAAAGCTCGGCGCGGCACTTGTCGCAGGTGGCTATGTCCGGGGAGATGAAGATGTCGCCGTACTCCTTCTCGCTCTCGATTATCTCAAAGCTGTCAAATACGGGGACGTCCCCCTCTACCGGCAGCTCGTCGAGACCGAGGATCACAGCCCGGTCAGGGGGACGGTGACGCACCTCGCCGATGAAACCTTCGACTGCCTCCGGGCTGCCCTGAGCGATTATCTCCACGTAGGAGCCCTTGTTGGCCACGGTGCCCAGTATGCCGTACTTGGCGGCAGCCACCGAGGTGAAGGGTCTGAACCCCACGCCCTGTACTATTCCGTAAACGTGTATGTTGACTGTTATCATATATCTGTCCTTTATCAGAGGGGGCTGTCCGTCTCCAGCTCGGTGCATTTCCACTCCTCGCCGAAGATGCGGTAGCTCTCCTGCTCATCGGCTTCGACCGTCTTGAACCCCGCCGCTAAGTAGCAATGCAGGGCGGGGGCGTTGTTCTCGAACACGCCGAGAGTGACCTTCTTCGCCCCGAGGAACTCAAAGGCGTACCTCACCGCCAGTTTTACCAGCTCTTTGCCGAGGCCTGTGCCCCGCCGTGAGCTGTCCACGATGACGAAGCCCAGCCTGACGACCGACTTCTCCTCGTCGGTGAACCGCAGTATCAGATGCCCCGCGACGCCCTTTTCATCAAAGGCGGTCATGGGGAAAAATGCGTCCGAGCAGGCCGTCCCCCGGTAGTGCTCTATCAGGTCATCGGCGGTCACGGGGTAGCTGTCGTACCTGTCGGCGCACCACTGCCGGAAGGCTCTCTCGCCGCCTATCCATGAGACTATGGCCTCGGCGTCGCAGTCCTTGTAGGGTCTCAGTCTGAGCATTTCAGTCCTCTCCTTGATCGACCTCGCAGCCCGCCAGCAGCTCGCACAGCGCCCTGACGAAGTCGTGATAGTGCCTGGGGAAATTCTCCGAGCCGTGGGCGTATATCCGCCCGCCGCCGTTCACCTCGGCTGTGAGCTCGAACATCTGCCCGTCCCGGACGTGCCTGGGATGATGCCCCACAAAGCCGTTCCACTCTCCCACGCCGCAGTCTTTCAGCAGCGCGAGCATCCGGGGCATATCGGTGCAGGTGCGCTTTTGCAGCACAAGGCTGTCGCCCTCACGGCTGTAATGCTTGTGGTAGAGGGAGACCTCCGCCTGTCCGTTGCTGTCCAGTATTTCGTACACTTCCGTCACCCGCATACCGCTTACCCGGAGGGTGAGCTTTTGCAGGGACGTTATCTCTGTCTTAGGTGCGTTATCTTTTCTTCCGAAGAGCATTTGAGGCACCTCCGCACATCAAAGTATCTTCCCGCTCACCGCGAAATGGGGGCGGGGGAACAGCTTTCCGCTGAATTTCCCGAGAGCCCTTTTAAAGAACTCGTCGGCTACGATGATGTCATAGCCGCCGTTCTCGGCAAGGTCTGTGAGCTCGTATTCCTCGGTAAGATGAATGTCATCCTCCCTCCTGTACTCGTCGTGCATCATGAAAAAGCTTGCCACATCGACCTTGCACCCCGCGAGGGTCTCATACTTCTCTCTGAGGGCGTTGGCAAAGAACTGCTGATGCAGTATCAGCACCCGGCTGCCCCTGAGGCCGCAGGTCGCCTTGACGGCATCGTCGGAAGGCATATTCAGGCCGCTGCCGGAGGGGTAGCCGGCTTCATAGGGCGTGCCGAAACGCTGGGTCAGGAGCTCAGCCGTCTTTATCCCGGAGGGGGCGACGACAAGCAGCTTTTCGCACTCGCCGGCTCTGACGACTTCGTCAAGCCCGCTGTCCATGCCAAAGCATACTACCTCATCCCAGCCCTGCGCAAGCAGCGCCTCCCGAAAGGCCGTGCTGACGGTCTTTCCGGTGTTGAGAGGGGTCACGCCGAGAACTCCCAGCTTGCCTTTCTTCACAGGCAGCTTATCCTGTGCGAACCGCTCAAAGAGCCGGTAATAGGCCATTTCCTCGCCGTAGTCGTAAAGCCTGGTGCCGTCTGTCCGGAAGGCCAGACAGGGCAGGCCGGTCTTCTTCTCGCTCATGCGCTCCAGGGCTTTCATGTCCGTGGCGATGACCGCCGGAACAGGCGTCCCGACTATGGCTGTGAACCTCGCATCCACCTGCTCGGTTATCAGGGCAAGCTTTTTCACAAGCAGCTCGTCCCGCCCCAGTATGGCGTCCATGTCCCGCAGACCTGCGGAGAACAGCGCCGAGCGTTTCAGGAACCACCTCGGCTCGTCAAAGCCGCAGACGTTTCCCGCACAGCCGCCCGCATCGCAGATAACGGTTATGCCGCCCATTTCATAAAGCACCGAGCAGGCTCCCGAATCGTCCGGGGCAAGGGGCGATATGTGCTTTAAAAGCTTTTTCATTTTCCTCTACCTCCTTGAAGTGCCTTATCAAGCTCGCCGAACAGCGCCGTAACGCCCCGGTAGCCGAAGGGCTGTGCCTCGCCGTTGAACTCCACTCCCGGCTTGCCCGCATGGTAGTAGCAGGCGTCGGCGCCTATGGCGGCGTCCACCTCCGGGGCGGGTTTGTAGTTCATCATGGTGGGGGAGAGATTTGAGTAGATCTTAGTCTCCGGGGAGACCTCTGCCAGCCTCTTGACGAAGACAAAATTCCGCTCCCCCACGGTACCGTATATCTCGGCGACCCTGAATCCGTACTCCGTAAGAGCCAGCGCCAGCTCAAAGCTGTCCGCGTTGAGGCTCTCCCCCACGGCAAGGGTCAGAGCGCCGTATTTAGCCTTGAAACCGGCTATCACCTGCTCCGTATCGGCGCGGTAGGCGCTGTCGTCAAGGGCGGCGCCTATGGCCTGACCCAGCAGGCGATACTGATTGGCGATCTTGTCAAGGCGGAACATCCTCGTCAGCTCGATGAAGGGTATCCCAAGCCTCTCCTGCATATCCTGCGCCGCAGCCCTCGCCTCGGAGTTGAGCACTATGCTGAAATTCGAGCGGGAGATAGCCTGATATTCCTCATAGGTCTTACAGCGCCCCAGCTCATGTATCTTCTTTATCCCCGCGCTTTGCAGCAGGGAGTACAGCTCACACCCGTCGTCCAGTGCGGAGAAGAATCCCAGCACCGCGCACTCGTTGGAGATGCGTTTGCGCCGCTCCAACAGCGAGTACACCGACTTGCGTATCAGCCCCATGGGGGGCAGGCGCTTTTCTCTGGTCAGGGCGTACATATACGCGGGGGCAGCCTTTACCCCTGTCCTGTCAAAGCAGGCGCGGCAGACCCGCTCCATGTCGGTGCCCAGCAGGGCGTCAACGCAGGTCACGCAGAGCATTATCACCGAGGGAGTGCAGTCCAGCTCCGAGAGCAGCTCCTCGCAGGCCTCCGGTATCTTGCTCACATAGCGCCCGGTGACGATGTCGGTGTCGTCCAGCATCAGGTAGAAGAACCTCTCGCTGTATCCCAGCTCATTGAGCAGCTGGGTATTGCGCCCGCAGCAGCCCGGAGCTATCAGCAGCATCACCGAGCCGGGTATCGCCAGTCCCGCACGCTTCACGCCGAAGCCCTTGGCTCCCGGGGAGTTGAAGTCCAGCGTGGCGGGGGAAGAATATATCATGTGCTTGCCCGAATCAAGCTCCCGGGGCAGGCTGTCCGGCGAGAGCTTCGCAAGCTCCGCCGCCGTGATGTAAAAAGCTTCAGTCATTGTTGTTTCTCCCGATATTTATTGCCATGCCCTCCTCCGAAGCGGTGAACCCCAGGGATTCGTAAAGGGGTCTGCCGGATTCGGTGGCGTCAAGGCTTATCTCCGTGACCCTGCGGGCTTTCGCTTCTTCGATAAGCATTCCCACCATTTCCCGGGCTATCCCCTGACGGCGGTATGCGGAGTTGGTATAGACGTTCATCAGGTGTCCCCGCTTGCCGGTAGGGTGAGAATAGGTCGGCATTATCCTGAAGTAGGAAATGCTGGCGCAGCCCACTGCCCTGCCGTTATCAATGGCAAGCACCGTAGTCTGGTCGCCCTCGAGGAAGTACCTGCGGCTGCGATCCACAAGCTCGTCCGAAAAAGCTTCGTCCGGGGACAAATTATTCACCACCCGCAGCATTTCAAGGCGGATATCCATAAGCATCTCTATATCTTCACAGGTCGCTTTGCGCAATTCCATTATCCTTACCCCCTGTTGTCCTCGTCAATGAGCAGCTGTGCCAGTGCAAGGAAACGCTTTGAAGTCTCGCACTCCGGGTCGCCCTCAACGCAGGTCATGCCCATGTCTTCGTACTTTATTATCTCCCGTGAGCGGGGGATATCGGCGATCACCGGGAGCCCTGCCTTCTTAGCGAAGACCCCTACCTTTTCTTCCTCGCCCTCCACGTCGCGGCGGTTCATGATGATGCCACGCACCTTGGCGTAGCTCCTGTCCTCGAAGTTCTTCACTGCGGAGTTTATATTGTTGGCGGCGTAGAGCGCCATTTTCTCCCCGGAAGTAACGATCAGTACTTTTTCGGCATAGCCCTCCCGGATAGGCGCCGCAAAGCCCCCGCAGACCACGTCGCCCAGCACGTCGTAAAGCACCGCATCCGGCTTGACGGTCTCGAAAAGCTCCAGCTGTTCCAGCAGCGAGAACGTGGTGATGATACCCCTGCCCGCGCAGCCGAGACCCGGGGTGGGGCCGCCTGTCTCGATGCATACCACGCTGCCGTATCCGATCTTTGAGATCTGCTCTATCCTGTCGGGTTCCTCGTCGTGGATGCGCATATAGTCCATAACGGGGAGCACGGGGTCGCCGTGGAGAAGATTGACTGTGGAGTCAGCCTTGGGGTCGCAGCCGATCTGTATGACCTTCTTGCCCAGCTTCGCCAGCGCCGCCGACAGATTTGAAGTACAGGTAGACTTGCCTATGCCGCCCTTGCCGTAGATCGCTAATTTTATCATTTGAACAGCTCCTTGATATCTGTATTTATCAGGTCGGGTATGCTCCGCTGCCAGGTGCGCCCGGAGAATGCCAGGTGCGGCAGCTCAATGTGCCTTGTGCCCTCGGGTATGACGTACTTGTAGAGGGGGTCGGCGATGACTGTACCGGGCATTTTCTCCCGAAGGTAAGCCTCCAGGTCTTCCTCGGCATAGACGCGCTCGCCGCCGGTGCTCTCGTAGTATCTGTCATCGGCGGGCAGCGGACAGAGCAGCGAAGCGTCAATGCCCATATCAGCTTTCAGCGCAGCACACAGGGACGAGGCGTACACGCTCTCCCCTATCACCACTGTATCGCCGTCACCGAGGCAGGCCTCCGGGATGATCGCCCGGTCTGTGATACTGCTCTCCGCCGCAGCCCTCAGCTGTGAGGCGAGACTGTCCGCAAAGCCCTTGCCTGCCGGCACTCCGCATATGCAGGGGATGTCAAAGTACTTGCGAAGATAATCCGCCGCGGCACGTCCGGTGTGGGAGACCACAAGGTTCACCCGCGCCGAGGCCATCTGCTTTACGTCCTCGAGAGTCGAGCCCATACCTAAATTGCAGACCTGCTCCATGCCGTTCGCGCTGAGCCAGGACTTTACCGATCCATCACTTCCCAGGGGGAAATCGAGGGGTGTCATACCCAGGATATTCACGCCGATACCCTCCCGCTTGGGGACGTGCCTCACGAACTCCCTGACCACCGCCTCAAAGGCCTGTGAAGCGCCCTCAACATATGATACGGTGCCGTTGGTGTGCAGACCGAAGGTGGGTATGCCGCTGCGGCCGCGTATCTCGGCGGCTATGGCGTCGAAGTCCACGCCGGTCATCATGGGCATGGGTGAGCCGCAGAGGGCTATAAAGGCCGGGTGCAGGTCAGCTGCCGCCGACACGCAGTCGGAGATGAGCCGCTCGTCGTTGCCCATGATCGCGTCCAGCTCGGTGAGGGCGGAGATAAAGACCTGTGAGCGCCTGTCGTACCAGCGGGGCTCGTCGTGGGTGGTGTAGGTGGAATTGCACCCCGAGGCGTCGTGTATCACGCACATCCCTCCCAGCTCATAAAGCGCCGAGCATACCCCGGAGGTATCGGCAGTATAGAGCGGCAGTATTCGGCTAACGTTTTTCATTATCACACCTCTGTTTTTCAATGCACAAATGCGTTGTGCGCGGTCTCGCGCATATACTCATAAATTCTTTCTTATTATCTTTCTTATAAGATGTAAGGGGGTTCTCTTAAAGAGAAGGGGGGTTCTCTTTAGGAGAAGGGGGGTTCTCTTTAGGAGAAGGGGGGTCTCTTTAGGAGAAGGGGGGTTCTCTTTAGGAGAAGGATCTGTTTTGAGTGTGTGCGGTCTCGCACATATACTCATAAATTGTTTCTTATTATCTTTCTTATAAGATGTAGGCAGTCCAAATTCTGGATAGGGGTAGTCCAAATTCTGGATAGGGGTAGTCCAAATTCTGGATAGGGGTAGTCCAAATTCTGGATAGGGTAGTCTATTATTTGGATAGGGTAGTCCAGATTCCGGACAGGGTAGTCTATTATTTGGATAGGGTAGTCTAAAATATAGACAGGGTACGCGATACTGTTCACTGCTGCCCCTCACCCATACGCAGAAAAGCCGGAAAAGTTGCACACAAACGTGCAACTGATCGTCTGAAGAACTGAGCCGGAGCATTTGACCGGGTAAAAAAACGCCCTCACAGCCGGAGCAGCACACGATCGTGCATTGTCACACCTGTGCGTTGCAGCTGCATCCCCAGCCCTTTTGCTGGATGACCACCCGCCTGTCCTTAGGGGTGCGGTATGCGTCTTCTATGAGCGATGCAAGCTTTGTAATGCCCGCAAAGCCGTACAGCCCGCCGTTGGAGACCAGGTCAACGAAGTTATCTGCGGCGAAGTACCAGGCGGCCTTCTGCCCTATGGCAAGCACCGGCTCATGGTCGCTGTCGGCGGCGGAGATCATGTTGACGTTCACCGAGGAATAGAGCTCGATGTCCGGGTACTCGCTCCTGAGCTGCTCGAAGGCCTCCGCATCCTCGCCGATGGCGTCGGCGATAAGATACCTGACGTTGAAGCCCTTTCTCGCCAGCATCAGCGCCAGCTCGAAGGGTCTCGTCACCGCCGTGAAGTCTATGGCCACCGGCATACCGCCAAGGGTCTCCCGGGTCCGGTCAAGGGCTGCCCCTGCCCGCTTTTCCTCTGTGAGCAGATCGGGCGCATCAATGCCGAGAGCGGCGCAGAGCAGGTCATAATTCGCCCTGATGATCACCGGGTCGAAAGAGTTGGGCAGGTGCAGATGCTTCGCCCCTGTGCGCTGGCAGAGCTCCCTGGTGCCCGCGTAAGCCGTGGGCAGATAGCTGATGTTCAGGGCGTTCTCTCCCAGCTGCAAATACTCGTCGTAGGTCTTGCAGAGGTTTATGTCCCGCAGGGTAAAACCCTTATCGCGTATGATCCGCACAAGCTCGGAATCCTCGTCGGTGGCTCTGTCGCAGCCGATGATGCCCACGGAGCGCTCGTTCAGCGGCAGCGGCTTTATCAGCGCACACATACGCTTGGTGAGCCATACCGTGGGGGAAAAGGTCTC
>JAFXNC010000036.1 GCA_017529875.1 Ruminococcus sp.
ACAGAGTGAAACCGAACCTCGACTTGCCAATGACGAAGAACAGGAGTATATCACAAGATTTTACAGTGCCCCCGAGCGATGCATACTGTCCTCATACAGCAATATGCTTGAACCGGGGGAGAAGATACGTTTTCAGAACAGTCTCCAGCTGGAGGCTCCCTACGGTGCAGAGCAGGTGAAGGAAATTGCGGGATATCTGCTGAACTCACGGCTGGAATACATCGGCTCATACGATGAACTTGGAAAAGCAAAGCTGCTGATAAAAGGGAACACCTCTGAAGGGATCGGGCTGTACACTCCTTATGTGGGGAAAATATTTCTTGCAGTAGAAGGCGGGGATATCTTCGTTGAGCTTGAACCCGACAACGGCAAAGAGAGTTTCTTCCGTATCAAGGGGGCAGAGGGCTGCCCGCTGTACAGCGGCGGCAGACTTGCGATAAGCGGCTATCGGAGCAGCTTTGCACACTATGACTGCTACGGGGACGCTGCCGAGCTTTTGAGATCGGGACAGAGTGATACTCACACTTTCTCGGACACCGAGGGCAGGATATTCTTTGACTTCCGACTCGATATGAGCGGCGATATCCCCTCTGTGAGCATAAGCAATATCCGTCTGCCGGAGGGGGCGAGTTACACAAAGTCGGAGCTGAAACTCTCCCTCAGAACAAAAGGCGGGAGCATCAGTGACACCCTCACCTTTCCCCTTGAGGAAGGGAGCTTCGGCTTTGAGGGGCTGAACAGCTCTCCCTCCGCTGAGGAGGTAACATATATCAGTGCGGAGTTATGTTTCACAACGGAGAGCGGGCAGAACATCATAGTAGAAGTGGATCACCATCTGAAGCAATAAGATCAAAGAGCGCGGGTTAGCGTGCATCCCTTACCGAAGAATTTAACTATCCTATGTATCCCCGAAAGGCATAACGCCTTTCGGGGCTTTGCATTATGCGACTTTTATGCGCTTTACTCTGTCGTGAAGTTTCTTTATCTCCACCGCAGGTTCCGGCTCAAATGTGAACTTGATCCTTATCTTGTTTCCGCAGGTGCGGGCGCATTATTGAGATAAGCGACGGGAAGATAGTATGAATACAGCCGATGCAGGTTAATGGAAAACCTGCATCGGCTTGTTTTTTTGAAATGATAGGGATATAATAATTCTGTAGAATTCTGCGACCTTTCCAAACAGAAATCGGATTACCGTAGTGAAGGGAGGTGAACACGGTGGAGGACAAGGAGATAATCGGGCTGTTCTTTGAGCGTGAAGAACGTGCTGTGGATGAGACGATGAAAAAATACGGAGCGCGGCTCAGAAGGCTGGCTCTCAGCTTTCTCGGTGACGAGGGGGATGCTGAGGAGTGTGTCAGCGATGCGATGCTGAATGTCTGGCGGACTATCCCGCCCAATAAGCCCGATGAGCTGTTCGGCTATCTTGCAAGACTGACGCGCTGCAGAGCGTTCAACCTGATAGAACGCCGCAGAGCTGCAAAGCGCTCGGCTCAGCTCGTGGAACTGACAAAAGAACTTTCCGAGTGCATCCCCGACCCTACACAGAGCTTTGAGAAGAGCGAACTGACCGAGCTGATAAACAGCTTCCTTACCGGGTTGAAGCCTGAAAAACGCCGTGTTTTCGTTCTTCGGTATATGATCGGATATTCGATAAAAGAGATATCAAAGGAGACAGGTTTTTCGGAGAGCAAGCTGAAAACGCTTCTCTTGCGTCTGCGAAAGCAGCTGAAAGACTATCTGAAAGAGAAAGGAGTAAAGTTATGAATGGATTTGATCTTTTGGATGCAATGAACGGAGCCGATGAGCGCTTCATAAACGAAGCCTTTGATCCGGCCTGGAAAAGAAGAAGCCGCATCAGAAAACGCAAGACTATTGTTATCGCGGCAGCAGCAGTTGCTGCTTTGGCAATGAGCGTTACAGGTGGTGCGGCTGCCTACAAGGCATTTGTACACAGAGACAGCGTTGAGTATTACTACAACGAAAAAATGGCATCGGATATTGAGCGCTACGGCTTTGCAGTAGGACAGGTCACAGAGAACGATCACCTCAGAATGACGCTTGAAAGCCTTATGGTAGATGAAAACTTTGCCAGCGGGATCGTCACGGTGGAATATCTTGACGATGCCGGAAGGACAGCAATGGAAAACAGTAACAAATGGCTCATAATGCTTGATTCAAACGGAAACAACATCTTTCATTATACCATAGGAGATGATATTCCCGGACCGTTTTTCGGTCATGGCATGATCGAGAACGGAAGCAGTGACAGGAAGGCATATACGCTTGAGCTGCCTCTCCACGATCCGTATTCGGATACGCGGAGCTGGTCCTCCGACACAGTCAGCGTTGTGTTTGCGGAAGAAAAGGATATCCCGCTCAGCCCGGACGAAATATTTACAGCTGCCGATATCCCAAGCAGCGTCTTTGATGGGATCTGTCTGACGATAAACACAGAGCCGAATACGGACAGCGTAAGGCTTACAGCTGATAGCGGACATAAGGCGGTCATTTCTCAGTTTGCATATGATTTTCAGTATGACAATGCCGGCGTACCGTTTCTCGAAAGAGGCTTCCCTGATGAAATGACTCTTTGCTTTAAAGACGGTACAAGAAAAGCGCTGCACTTCAACCGTGAATACAATCGGGAAGGCGATTTTATCCCTGAGTGGGGCGGCGGCCGCACTCGCAGCGATCACGACGATGATAATGAGGATAATGTACACGGTCTGTTCAACAGCATCCTTGACATTTCCGGCCTTGAATCGGTGGAATATGCAGGTGAGATATATAATGTCATCGAGACAGGCGAAGGAAAGGCCTCAGAAAAATCATTAAGAATATAGCTTAGTACCGATCAACACTCTTATATGAATAAGCATATCCGGTGAAAGGAGCAGGCAGGAACGCGACCCTGCCTGTTTTTTCTGTGCGGGTGTAACGTTGCTTTTTTCCGCAGGCTATGATAAAATTGAACTGGAAAAGCAGAAGTTTTGAACTGTGCAGATAGTACAAATAACGCCATACGACTTTGTGCAAACCGCAGAATCTCGGAAAACACGATAAGCAAACCCTCCTCAAACAAACTAAATAAGTAGAAACACTTTTTTTGCGGGGTGAGCTTATGACGATGACACTTGATGAATTTATAGTCTGGCTGCTTAAACAGATAGATGATGCCGAAGGGCTCACGGAAGAACAGGAGCAGCAGATGCTCAGAAGATTATTCCCCGATAAGGAGGCAGACAAAAATGGAGAAGATTGAAATAACCGCTCTCGTTAAGAGGGCGAAGTCGGGGGATAAGGATGCGTTTCTGCAACTCTACAAGGAGTTCCACGGCAGAGTATCTTTCTTTATCCGCAGATTGACAAACGATCCCCAAGCCGCCGCCGACCTTACTTCCGATACCTTTGCGGCGGCTATGGAGAGGATAAACGAACTGCGTTTCGGAGAGTCTTTTTCGGGGTGGCTCTATTCTATCGCGTACAACAAGTGTATGCAGTACATCAACGAGAAAAAGAGAAACGTGACCCTCGGCAGCGAAGCCGAGCTTGAAGAACTGCTGGAATCCGCCGCCCTAAACGAGCCCCTCCTCCTCCCCGACGACTACGCGATCAATGCGGAGACGAGAGCCCAGCTCCAGAGCATAATCGACGGCCTTTCCCCCGACCAGCGCTCGGCGGTGATAATGTATTACTACGACGAGATGTCCGTTTCGGAAGTCGCGGAGGCTATGGGCACGAACGAAAACAACGTCTCGCAGAAGCTCCACCGCGCACGGAAGAAGATCCGGGCTCAGATCGAAAAGCTGATCGGCAAGGGCGCCATGTTCGGGGCAGTGCCGATGAGGGCACTTCTGGGTGAGCTGGACACCTCGACTGTCGGGATAGCCGCGGCGGGTGCGGCAGCGATAGCGTTGGGCATCCCCTACGGCCTCAGCAAAGCCAGCGGCGGTACGGCGCGGGAGCTTTTGTGGATAACGCGGAAATACTGGTCAAAGCACAAAAAGAGCTTGTTTGCGCTGCTGTTTTCGGGGGTGCTGCTGTGTGCGGTGGTGTGCTGTGCCCTTTTTGTTATCCGCGGTGAACTGAACCGTACCATGAACAGTTTCTTCGATGTTCAGGGCGAATTTGATCTGATACTTCCTGAGCCCTCGAAGGAGCTTATCGAGAAGCTTTCAAACGAAAAAACGCTTACCGGTATGATGAGCGTCATCGGTCATGCTCATTATAATGACGAGGCTTACGAATACGGAACGATAAGTGACCCGGACGAACTTGCTCATCTGTACTTTGAATCCGGCGGTCTGCCGAAGGACGAGAGTGAAGCTGCCGTACACCGCGGCGTGCTTGACAGAATGGGCTATACAGGCAAAGTTGGTGACAGGATATCCCTTGATATCGGAGAATTCACTTTGTCGGGGATAATTTCGGGATCCTACGGGACCGTGGAACTGACCTCGATCTGTATGGAGGCGACCGAGGATAACAGACCCGTCTATCCTATTCCTCTCATTTTTTTAAAGAGCGATAAAGCACCGCTGTACAGTCTGACTATGCTGAAAGGGCTTTCACTTTCACCGCAGGAAGCCACAGCCCTTGTTTACAGCGAGTATGAAGAAAATGTCGCTTACTGGATACCCTCTGCAAAGCAGAATGACGAGCTTGCAAAAGTACAGTCGGAGCATTGGGAGTTTCGCAGTGCCCGCGAACAGATAAGAAAGATGACATTGCTCGCCGCGGTCATCGCCGTGCTTTCAATTTTTGCCGTATGCAAAACTGTTTTTGCAGAGCGTGAACACACGGTGGCTTTGCTTTACAGGATAGGTTTTTCCAAGCGCAGGATATTCTGTATGTATGCCATTGAATGTCTGCTGTTCGCCGTCATCCAATCCGTTATAGGTATACTATTCGGCCTGCTGATCTACGGAGGTATATACTGTTTCCAGGTCAATGTGCTTGATATGCTGCCTTATTCCGGGATAACTTTTGCAAGCTATATCACTGACTTTACTGCCGATCCGATCTGCGGCTCTGTTATCGTTACGACAGTTGTTCTGCCCATAGGCTACGCTCTTGCCGGAATATCATCAAAACTCAGAACTCACGGGAAGCGAGCCAAAAAGCCGGCAGGTCTGCGAAAGAGCCTGTCAAAGGCTTTCAGTGATAAATACATAGCCGTTATACAAGTGTCGGCTCTTGTGATGATCTGTTTCGGCTCTGCTTTGGCGTATATGATCTTTACCGACAGCGGGAAAACGCATTTAAACTATACCGACTATATTCCTGCGGCTGATTACAGCTTCGGCAGCGGTTTTGATTTTGAACAGGACGGTATCTCCGAGTATTACAGTACGCAAGTACCCGAAACAGTCGGCTTCGGATCGTTCTTAATGACAAAAACCTCGGAAAACGGTATCACCGATGAAACTGCGGATCGTTTTGAGGATGCGGTCTGTACCGGAAGGCTTGAAAGCACTTTTTTATTATCCGATAACTCTCACGGGCTCGGTTCGGAGATCGTATTTGGTTCCGCAGATGAAATAGCTCTGCTTTACGACAATTCATCTCCCGTGGGAAAAGCTTTCCTTGACAACTTGAACAGTGTCAGCAGGCTGTATAAATGCAGGACAGTCATTTCCGACAGGCAGTTTGTAAACAGTCTCGAAAAGTATCTTATACGCGGAAGGATAGATACCGAAAAGCTGAGCAGCGGAGAAGAGATGCTCCTTGTTGTCCGCTCTGATGATCCGCCTTTGACCGAGGGACAAAGAATAAAGGTCGGTTCGGCTTTGGCAAATGACAGCTATGGGATAGACGAGGTCTCGCTCAATGATGTTACAATCGGTGCAGTAGTGCTGATACCAAAGATTATCGACAGGATCTCAAAGCATTGTCTGTGCAGTACAGATGAATACAATCTGCTGACAGTTTCTAACGGAGCCCGCAAACTCGGTCTGTTTGGTGCAAAATACACAGAGATCTTTTCAAGATCGCATATTGACGGCTCTTTGATACCTGCCGGCTCCGGCATGACACTTTCCTCATACAGTGATGCCAAGCAGAACGCGTTTATCCACAAGGCAACGCAGTATGGAGGTATGATACTGATAGTATTTATCCTTTCTCTGCTGGGATTTGCCGCCTATTTCAACGGCATTGGCTTGAAGATACGTCAGAAAGAATATCAGATAAGCGTTTTGCGTGCAGTAGGAACACCACTTGCCAGGCTCCGCAGAAAACTGATGTTTGACAGTATAAAGCTGCCGATGATCGCGAGTGTGGTCGCCTTTGCAGGCGTAAAGACAGCAGCGTTCATCTCAAGCCGAGCCTACGAAAAATACACGGAGATGTATATCTCGACATTTGAAATGATCCCGGATGAATACAAAAGCAATGTATCGGCTTATCAGGATGAAATGCGTCAGAAGCTCCATTCCTTTTCGGACAGGTACTTTATCCATAATGAGATCTGGCTTGCCGATCCCGTCATTCCGACGCTGATAGTATTTCTCATTATGTGTACTGTAACTGTGCTGCTCACACGGCGCAGCTTCAGAATGTTCACGCCCGACATCGCGGGCGCACTGGCAAGAGGGAGGAAAAGACGATGATAAAAACAGAAAACCTCACCCGCACCTACGGCAAGGGCGAGGGCAAGGTGGTGGCTCTCGACGGCGTGAGCCTCACCATAAACGACGGCGAAATGGTGGCGATAATCGGCAAGTCGGGCTCCGGGAAGTCAACGCTGCTCAACCTGATAGGCGGCCTCGACAAGCCCACGGAGGGGCGTATTTTCTACAATGACAAGGAGATCGGCTCGATGAAAGACAGCGAGCTTTCGGAGCTTCGCTTAAAGAACGTGGGCTTTGTGTTTCAGTTCTTTGATCTGATACCCGAGCTTACCGCCGAGGAAAACGTTCTGCTGCCGTCACGCCTTGCGAAGAACAAGGACGCGGGCGCGGACGAACTGTACAAGGCTCTCGATATCGGGGACAGGGTCAAGCACTACCCCTCGGAGCTTTCCGGCGGGCAGCAGCAGAGGGCGGCTATCGCCCGCGCCCTCATCAACAGTCCCGACGTTATCCTCTGCGACGAGCCTACGGGAAACCTTGACCGGGCATCGGGTGAGGAGGTAATGGCGCTGCTCAAACGCCTCAACTCAGAGCAGGGGCGGACGGTCATTATCGTCACCCACGACCGGGGCATCGCGGAGCAGTGCGGGAGGATAATCGAGATCAGCGACGGAAAGATAGTATGACAAAAGCCGATGCAGGGAGTTCCTGCATCGGCTTTATGTGTCCTATTCGGTTGATTGGGTTATTTCTTCGGTAAGAGCGTCAGCCCTCACCCTGCGCTCTTTTTACATTTTCTTAACAACTATTTTCCTCTACGGATGCACATATCTACAGAAGCCTCGAAAGGAGATAAGGCTTATGAATAAGATAATTGTGACGCTGCTTGCGGCTGTAATGCTCACCGCCTGCGCTGAAGCCCCGGAGGAAGTTCAGCGGGAGAACAGCATACTTGACCGGACGGAGGCTGTCTCTCAGCCGGATGAAAGTACCGCTGTCACAATGGATGACACCTCCGGCAGTGACAACGGCCTTGCACTTTGCACTCTCGACGAGATCCGGGCGTCCCTTGACAGCGATATCGCGGAAAACAACACCAATGTTTCGGCCAAGACCGTGCGTGTGCCGGAAAGCAGCGCTATGCCCGTGTTCAGGCTGCAAAAGAGCTTTGATAATTATGATAAGATAGATGATATCGTGCGTGACTATTTCGGCACGGAGCTTTCCGCTCACAGGGACAGGCTCTCGCTGCTGACCCGTTTCCATTCCGTCTTTGAGCTGACAGAGGATCTGACGCTGACCTTCGACACCTGCGCAGGCGACCTCATCTACTCCGACTCCGCCGCTATGGATCGATTCGTTATGTCAAGCCAGTGCGGGGATGACTTTTGTGTGAGCAACAGTGACCCCGACAATTTGATCGAGCCCTACGACGGCGAGCTTGTTGAGGTCTACGACCTGCGGCACGGCGACAGCTTTCCGGATACCCCTCACGCCCTCACCGACGGCAAGGAGCTCAGCGTGGCTCTGGCTGTCGATAAGTCGCAGCAGCTTATGGACAGGTATATCGCTGAGCTGTTCACCGATCAGACCCGCATAAAGGTCTATCGCGCCGAGGTCTATGACCGGGGACAGGGGTACGGCTATACTCTGTACGCCGAGTACGCCGATGCCGCCGGGAACCTGTTCCTCACCAACGATGCGGTCAATATGGACTTCACCGAATACCTGAAAAAGAGCTCTCCGGTGATGCTCTCTCCGGTGGTCATGGCGGTGTTTGACCGCACCGATATGCCCTCGCTGCTGACGGCTAATAAAATACCCGCCGCCGAGGAAATCACAGAAAGCGGCGATAAGCTGCTGAGCTACGGCGGTGCGTTAAAGAGAATGTCTCAGCGGCTGGCCTCGGCCTCGGCTTACGAGTTCGGCTGCGCCACCCTTGAATACGTCATCACCGCGCCCTACAGCGAGGAATACATCCGATACCGCACCGACAAGGACGGTGATGTTTCGAGGACGTTCTTCAAGGAGCTTTACACCCACATCCCCGAGACCCGCTATGAAGCCCGCCCGTTCTGGGTCTTCCGTGACTTTGAGAAAAACCCCGAAAACCTCGGCGAAAGCGTCCGCGGCGGGGTGTATCTTGTGGATGCGGTCACGGGTGAGGTTTATGTTGCGTAAGGAGCCGATATGTTCAATACCCTGCGCTTCGACCTGAAAAAGAATATCCTCTCAGCGCCCTTTCTGCTCGGCACGGGGGCGCTGTTCCTGCTTATGCTTATGACGAGCTGCACCGTATTTAACGGCAATGCCGACCAGCCCAACTACAACTACATTCAGTTCCTTATCCACGCCGATCGGGACAAAGTAATGTCCACCTACCTTTACAGCGATATCTGTATGTTCCTGCGGGGCTTCGGCGGCGAGTGGACAGCGGTGTTCCTGCCCATGCTTACGGGGCTTGCCTGCGTGCCGATGCTCTGCGATGAGATCAATTCCAACAACTTCCGCCTTTGCGTGACACGTTCCGGGCGGCGGAGATACATCCTCTCAAAGCTGAGCGCCTCGCTTATCACGGCGGTGCTGATGATAATAGCTGTGTCGCTTATCTTCGGGCTGTTCTGCCTTATCGCTTTTCCCTCACCGCAGGAATATGTTGAGCTTGCAGAGGGCAAAGAGCAGGAGATGCTGCGGCAGAGTTTCTCCT
>JAFXNC010000037.1 GCA_017529875.1 Ruminococcus sp.
AGGTCACGAATGTCCATCTCTACGAGCTCCAGGAGCTCCTCATCGTCAACCTGGTCAGCCTTGTTCATGAATACAACGATTGCAGGAACGCCAACCTGACGAGCGAGCAGGATGTGCTCTCTTGTCTGAGCCATAGGACCATCAGAAGCAGCAACTACGAGGATAGCGCCGTCCATCTGAGCAGCGATCTCAGTGATCATGTTCTTAACGTAGTCAGCATGACCGGGGCAATCTACGTGAGCATAGTGACGCTTGTCGGTCTCATACTCAACGTGAGCGGTGTTGATCGTGATTCCACGCTCTCTCTCCTCAGGAGCCTTGTCGATCATATCATAGGCCTCATACTTGGCCTGGCCCTTCATAGCGAGGGTCTTGGTGATCGCAGCGGTCAGAGTGGTCTTGCCGTGGTCAACGTGACCAATGGTTCCGATGTTTACGTGGGGTTTTGTTCTTTCGAACTTCTGCTTTGCCATAGGATTTTTCCTCCTTAATAAAGATTATAGTTTTCAAAATAACATACTATACAAACAATTATAGCACATTTATTCAAAAATTGCAATAGGTCACACAAATTTTTTTGAAAATTTGTGAGTTATTTTATCTCAGTCCTTGGATCTGTTAGCGATGATCTTCTCACTGATGGACTTGGGCACCTCAATGTAGCTGTGAGGCTCCATTGAATACTGGCCTCTGCCCTGGGTCTTGGATCTGAGGTCATTGGAGTAGCCGAACATCTCGGACAGAGGAACAAGGCAGTCTACCTGAACGGCGCCTGTTCTCTGCTCCTGGCCGAGGATCTGGCCTCTCCTGGAGTTGAGGTCGCCGATAACGGTTCCGAGGTAATCATCGGGAGCGATAACGGATACCTTCATGATAGGCTCGAGGATAACGGGCTTGGCCTTCTTCATGGCCTCCTTGAACGCGATAGAACCTGCGATCTTGAATGCCATTTCGGAGGAGTCAACTTCGTGATACGAACCGTCGTACAGCTCGACCTTGACGTCAACTACCTGGTAGCCGGCGAGCACGCCTGCTTCCATAGCTCCTCTGATACCAGCGTCAACAGCGGGGATATACTCCTTGGGGATAGCGCCGCCGACAACGTTGTTGACGAACTCATAGCCCTTGCCGGACTCATTGGGTTCGATGTTGATCTTAACGTGACCGTACTGGCCCTTACCACCGGACTGCTTGGCGTACTTGTAGTCCATGTTGGCCTTCTCCTTGATAGTCTCCTTGTAGGAAACCTGGGG
Source organism: Ruminococcus sp. (assembly GCA_017529875.1). Lineage (GTDB taxonomy): Bacteria > Bacillota > Clostridia > Oscillospirales > Ruminococcaceae > FB2012. Next base: position 1,254 of record JAFXNC010000037.1, read on the forward strand.
AGCGCCCACGTTGGCTTCTACCTTGAACTCACGGAGCAGTCTGTCTACGATGATCTCCAGGTGCAGCTCGCCCATTCCGGCGATGATGGTCTGACCTGTCTCCTCATCGGTATAGGTCCTGAAGGTCGGGTCTTCCTCAGCCAGCTTGGCGAGGGCGATGCCCATTTTATCCTGACCGGCCTTGGTCTTGGGCTCGATAGCGAGCTGGATAACAGGCTCGGGGAACTCCATGGACTCGAGGATCACGGGGTTCTTCTCGTCGCAGAGGGTATCACCTGTGGTGGTGTTCTTCAGTCCGATAGCGGCGCCGATATCGCCCGCATAGATCGTCTCGATCTCTTTTCTCGAATTGGAGTGCATCTGCACGATACGTCCGATACGCTCGTCCTTGCCCTTGGTAGAGTTGAAGACGGTGGAACCGGTACTGAGAACGCCCGAATAAACTCTGAAATAGCAGAGCTTACCAACGAACGGGTCGGTAGCGATCTTGAATGCGAGAGCAGCGAAAGGCTGATCGTCGCCGGAGATCCTCTCGATCTCCTCGCCGTTGTCGGGGTTGATGCCCTTGATATGGGGTACGTCGATAGGAGAGGGCATATAGTCAACGATAGCGTCAAGCAGCTTCTGAACGCCCTTGTTTCTGTAAGAGGTTCCGCAGCATACAGGTACCATCGTGTTAGCGATAGTGCCCTTTCTGATGCACTTCTTGATCTCGTCGATAGTGAGCTCCTCGCCGTCGAGGTACTTCATCATGATCTCCTCATCCTGCTCAGCAACAGCGTCGAGCATGATGGAGCGATACTCCTCGGCCTTTTCCTTCATATCATCGGGGATATCCTCCACCTTGATATCGGTACCGAGGTCATTGGTGTAGATATATGCCTTCATCTCAAGCAGGTCGATAAGACCCTTGAAGTCGTCCTCTGCACCGATAGGCAGCTGGATAGCCACCGCGTTGCACTGGAGACGATCGTGAAGCATATGCATTACATTGTAGAAATCAGCGCCCATGATATCCATTTTGTTGACATATACCATTCTGGGCACCTTGTAGTTATCGGCCTGTCTCCAGACGGTCTCGGTCTGGGGCTCAACGCCGCCCTTGGCACAGAGGACAGTTACGGAACCGTCGAGAACACGGAGCGAACGCTCAACCTCGACCGTAAAATCCACGTGACCGGGAGTGTCTATTATATTGAGCCTGTAACGCTTCTTGGCCTCGTGGTCATAGGTAGGAGTCCAGTAAGCTGTGGTAGCAGCAGAGGTGATAGTGATACCTCTCTCCTTCTCCTGAGCCATCCAGTCCATAGTGGAAGCGCCGTCATGAGTTTCACCGATCTTATAGTTTACACCGGTATAAAACAGGATTCTTTCTGTGGTAGTAGTCTTACCGGCGTCGATATGAGCCATGATTCCGATATTACGGTAATCCTGAAGCTTTGTTTCTCTTGCCATATGATCCTCCTGTTTAAATTACCATCTGTAATGTGCGAAAGCCTTGTTAGCCTCAGCCATCTTATGAGTTTCGTCGCGCTTCTTGCACGAGCCGCCCAGGCCGTTGAGTGCATCAAGGATCTCAGCGGCGAGTCTTTCCTTCATGGTAGCCTCGTTTCTGGCACGGGAGTACTTGGTGATCCAGCGCAGACCGAGAGTCTGACGTCTGTCAGGTCTTACCTCCATAGGCACCTGATAGGTAGCACCGCCGACACGGCGAGCCTTGACCTCGAGCTCGGGCATGATGTTGTTCATAGCCTCCTCGAAAACCTCAAGTGCGGGACGGCCTGTTTTCTCCTCAACGATCTCGAATGCGCCGTAAACGATCTTCTGAGCTACGCCCTTCTTACCGTCGAGCATGATGTTGTTGACAAGTCTGGTAACGAGCTTGGAATTGTAAACAGGATCGAGCAGCACGTCTCTCTTAGCAACTTTACCTCTTCTTGGCACTTTGATTCCCTCCTTCACAAATAATGAATTCACAGGTACTCGCTCCACAGCCCTTCGCTGTGGCCCCGTCAGTCCAATGCAGATAAACGCTTAAGTGACACGCACATAATATATATATCTGCACAAAAACTGTGGTCTTCGCAGTTTATGCGACAATGAGTTTTACCTTAATAATGGTGCAGGCTTACTTTCCTGCCTTCGGTCTCTTTGCGCCGTACTTGGAACGGGCCTGCATTCTCTTGGCAACGCCCTGAGCGTCAAGAGTACCTCTGATGATGTGGTAACGCACACCGGGGAGATCCTTTACACGTCCGCCCCTGATAAGAACAACAGAGTGCTCCTGCAGGTTATGGCCGATACCCGGGATATAGGATGTTACCTCGATACCGTTTGTGAGCTTTACTCTTGCGATCTTTCTCATAGCAGAGTTAGGCTTCTTCGGTGTCGCAGTTCTGACAGCGGTGCAAACGCCTCTTTTCTGGGGGCTGCTCTGCTCGATAGCAGTCTTCTTCTTGGAGTTGTAGCCCTTCTGAAGTGCAGGTGCGGTCGACTTGGTGTCAAGAACGTCACGTCCCTTTCTTACCAGCTGGTTAAAGGTCGGCATATTCTCTCTCCTTTCGTAATAATATCCGCCGGCATAATATGTCAGCGTAAACTTTATTATATCACGAAAACGCGCCGCTGTCAAGCATTTTCTGCCTGACAGCGGCGTGAAATATTTCACAAACTTGCACTTGACAGGGCGCTAAACACCCTACACAATGCACAACCGGCCAAAGGCCGGGCGGACGCCGCCTCTTATTTCATGAGCAAAGGCTTCTCATTTCGTGTGACGGCGGAACCTTCGATCGTCCGTGATCCGCTGTCAGCTATCCATTCACATCAGCACCGTTCGTTCGCCCTTGCCGTCGTCCACGGGGCGGTTGGGCTGTCCGGCGCCCTTGTCGTCCTTCTTGCTGCGCCACACTATTGGCTGGGTCTGGAAGAAGTCCTCGGGCTGGGGCTCCCTGGGCTTTTTGGGGGCGGTGGCCTTCCACAGCTCCCGCTCGAGATCGCTGCCGGTGAGCTCGCCGTTCTGAGTGCCGTCCTCGAAGTACATATTTTTCAGGTTATCCATGGTATGGGCGGTCTCGGCCTTATCGTGGGAGCGCCACACCTGTTTGCGCTGCTGCAAATTCTTTTCGGGGTCGGGCTTGGGGGGCTCATAGGACTTGGTCTCACCATCCAAGAACTCCTCGCTGCCCACGGACTGTACCCTGCCCTTGTTCATGGAGCTGTCGATGACCTTAAGGACGCTCTCGCCGTCGGCGCGGAAGATATATTGCTCGTCCTTACGCCAGTTGTCGAAGGGATACCGGGGATGAGCTTTGAGCACCTCATGCTGCTTTATAAAGGAATGAGCCACGTAATTCACTGTCCCCACGCCGATCATGAAGCCGAGCGTCATCAGCAAACGTATCAGGTGAACAGTATTCATATCCAAGAGCATAGCCGTCACAAAGTCGATGCCGGCGATCATCAGCAGCGCCGACATGGCGTACAGCGTCAGCCGGATATGCATTTTAGGGTTCTCCACCAGCACGAAGCTCACTCCCACGAAGGTCACGATGAACGCCAGCAGCACGAAAGCGTTGCTGAGAGCTCCGGTGCCCTCGGTGGTGGAGAGCAGGTCGTTGGCCACCGAGCTGACGCTGAACCCGCCCAGTATGATCAGCGGGATCATGGGCAGGCAGAGCCAGCGTCTGATCCTTCTGTTGCGCTTGTATATCTCTCTAAGCTCCTCGTCCGGGAGTATGGAGTATTCATCTGTTTCGATCTTCACGGTGTCACCGCCTTTCTGTGGGGTCTCGGCGCATAGTATGCGCCGAAACACCTCTCATCCCTTCATCTGCTCCGCCAGCTCGTTGAGATACGCCAGTCCCGCGGGGTCGTTGGCGCCGAGGGAGACATTGGGATTCGCCGAGGTGTATGCGTCGGCACGCTTGCCCTTGCCTATGAGCAGGCCGAGGCAGTCGGTGAGGTAGTATTCGCCCTGAGCGTTGTTGGGGGTCAGCTCGAACAGCACGCTGAGCAGGTCTGCGGTGTCGAACCAGTAGCAGCCGGAGTTTATCTCCTTGATGAGGGTCTGCTCCGGGGTGCAGTCCTTCTGCTCCACGATGCCAGCTATGCCGTCGGGGGTGCGGATGATACGTCCGTAGCCGGTGGGGTCGTCCTTCTCGGAGGTGACCACCGTCACCGAGTTGCCCTTTTCGGTGTGGAGAGCCAGCGCCCCTTCAATAGTCGGCGGGTCGATAAAGGGTGCGTCGCCGCAGAGGATAAGAGTGTTCCCGCCCTTGTGAGCCTCTAAGAAATCTTTCGCCATCATGACTGCGTGGCCTGTGCCGAGGCGCTCGGACTGGAGCACTGTCTTTATCTCGGCCCGGCTGTTTCTTGCGGCGAGGAAGTCGTCGATCATCTCAGCCTTATGTCCCTTGACGATGCAGATGTCGTCGATGCCGGCGTTCTCGCAGGCGGTGATGACCCAGTCCAGCATAGCCCTGCCCTGCACCTGACACAGCACCTTGGGGCCGTCGGACTTCATTCTTTTGCCCTGCCCTCCGGCAAGGATCACAACGTTGTTTTTCATATTTATTCCTCCGTTGATACGGGCGTAAAGCGTTCCCGCGTTTTTTATAGTATAGCACAGAGGGGGAGGAAAGTCAATTGCTGTAAGGCTCTTTTCTGTTCGTCCGCCCCAGGATATAGTCGGTAGAAACGCCGTAGAAGTCGGCAAGGATGATAAGGTGTTCGACGGGGATAGTCAGCGCCCCGCGCTCGTACCGCGAATAGACCGTCTGACTTGTAAACAGCAGCTTTGCCACCTCGGTCTGATTTATCTCTTTATCCTCACGCAGATCGCGCAGTCTTGGAAAGTACACAAATTTCATCTCCCGGTTTTAGTCGATTTACCGATTTGGATATTAGTACCGTTCGGTACTATTGACTTTAGCACACTTTTATAGTATAATGTGCTTGTTAGTACTTATAAGTATTAACAATTAGAAAAACGGAGGTGTAATAATGTCAAAACAGACCATAGAGAAGAAACAAAGACTAATCAATGAGGTGTATGACCGATACTTATCAATTTTGAAAGGATGTGAAAGATATAAAGACGAAAAAACTGATAAAGAGATTTCGGAAATGTTGGATAAGTTTGAAGAAGAAACAGAATGTGCCCTTGATCTCAAAATACAGTTTCTATCAAAAATGATTCTGGAGAAAGAGACATTTATTTCATTAGTGTATTTTAACGATAATGAAAACTTCGATAATTCATTAGAGAGTATTTTTTTGAATGAAGATTATTCAGATATAGTATCAAAAGAAGTTAAAGAAAGAGCATCAAAAACATTGAAATATATCGCAAATGGACTGAATGATCAAAATGGAGAAAGAGAGGGATAAAACATGAGAAGAAAAATTACTGCAATGTTTTATTTGTCAATTATTTGTGCCCTTATGACTGGGTGTGGAAATTCAGAAAGAAGCCCTTCTAATTCACAAAGTGATTCGACAAAGAATAGTTCATCAACTACGATTTCAATATCTACCACGGCAGAAACAACTACTCAGCAAATGATAACTTCTCTTATAAACTCCGAGACAGAATCAATGATTACCGAAAGTATATCAGAAAGCAGCAATGATTCAGTATCCGAGAAGAGCAACATTGATTATCTGAATGATTTGTTAACTAATGTAGCAAACAGAAATGAAACAATCACTGTTTTAGAAAGGGCAACTCAACAGAAAAGCAGCGACTATTATGAAAAGAAAGGAAGAGAAAACTATATATCTAAAGTATCAGTCGATGATGTAAATGTAAGTTTTTCTTTTATTACTGATAGCGAGGGATTATATGAAATTAATTCAAGTTTAGAAAGAGACAATAACACTTTAGAGGGCGTTTTTTGGGAAGTGTATAATTCATACAAAAAGAATAAGAATATAAACCAGTTTCAAGGAAATATGGTGGATAAAAAAACAGCAGATCAAATCAACAGAAAGTATCTTAATAAACAGTTAAGCGCAATTATGTTAATTGATGAAAAAGCAGATATGTATACTGTTGAAGATCTTGCACAGAAGATAATGAAATATATAGAAAATTATCCCAAGGAGATACCTGTTCAGAAAAGCGCTGTAGATGGTGAAGAATATAAGATTCTTGAAATATATTTTAAATACAATGACGATTTTTATGTTTATCAATATGTAAGTATTTATGATGATATACCTATCTTTTTAATGACAAGTAATGCCATAGTCTCAAATAGGGATTTTGAAAACTTAAAGAAATTATCTAAAGAGTTAGGAAGTGATATGCCGGAAGTAGCAGAATTGAAATAACTAATATAATTTGACAAACCGCCCCCGATATGCTATAATATAACCGAACAGAAAACAAAACACCCCGCCTTGGACAAAGGCGGGGTTATTGTGCGTTGAAAGAATGACCCCGCCGACACGCTTTTGCTCTTTATAAACGAAAGCTGGCAGAGGCGGAATTGCGCCGTCCGCGTTAGGACCGGGGTTATTGTGCGTTGACATAAAACTACGAGCGGCAGCCGGGGTCAGCACCGGCTCCCCTTCGACGGCGGCATCGACTGGCCCGCCGTCATGAAAAAGCTCAGACAGACCGGCTGCCAATATGAAGAAAGAAGAAAGAATAAAGAAAAAAGAAAAAAGAATAATTAAAGTATCGCCTCCGGCGATGATTTCAGAAATCGTCCGCAAAGCGGACACCTTAATTATTCTTTATTCTTTATTTAGCGCGGATCCCCGTTGTTCATTCTTCGATAGCTTTGAGTATGTCCTCGTAAACAAGATGCTTGTTCTTCTCCCGGAGGATATCGTGGCGCAGACCTTTATATAAGGTGAAGCCCACGTCGGTGTAGCCGGTGTCCTCCAGGATCTTTACCGCCTGCCGGAGCTTTTTCTCGGACTTCATGCAGGGGTCGTGGTCGCCGGAGAAAAACCGTATTGGCAGCGACGGATCTGCGGGCTCATATCCCCCGGAATAGGCCACCAGCGCCATTTTTATCATCTCGCTGTATGCGCTCAGGGTGAATCTGAACCTGCACAGCGGGTCGTTGTTCTGCTCTATCACCGCGTCCCGGTCGGAGTTGGTCCAGGAGTTGTGGAGCCCCTCCCGGATATACCGAAGCTCATAGGGCAGCCACATGATAGTGAACCAGGCAAACTTTGAGCGAGCCTTCTTGCCCTCGAATATCTCCAGCAGCTTCAGCATGGCGAGGCCGGTCATCATCTTGTTGGATCTTGAGGGGCTGCCGGTGAGACAGAGCTTGTCTATGTCGGCGCTGTATTTCCTGATATAGCAGCGTGCCGCCAGCGAACCCATGCTGTGACCCAGCATGAAGACCGGCAGCGCTCTGCCGCATCTCTTAGCGGCGTAGGCCTTGACCTCAAGGGTGATGTCGTGGACGTCCCTGACCAGCGCCTTGTAGCCGCCCTCGTACATATAGCCCCTGTCCTCCGGGGAGAGGACGCTCTCGCCGTGACCCCTGTGGTCGTTGGCTATGGCTATATACCCCCGGGAGGCCATGAACCTCATAAAATCCCGGTAGCGCAGCTTGTGCTCGTTCTTGCCGTGGACGATCTGCACGATGCCCTTTACCGCCAGGGGGTCGGCGGGCTCTATCCTCAGAACGTGCAGAGGCAGGCCGTCACAGCGGGAGATGTGTATATACTCAGTTTCGGTGACAGTCAATAAAGTATTCATTCGTTAGGTTCGTCTCTCAGTACTTCGCGTCGGATGATCTTCTTGGAGGAGTTCTTGAAGAAGGGGTACTTCCTTACCACAAGGCGGGAAAGCTGCTTGTAGGTGGGCTGCTGCTTGTTGTACTCGTCCAGTATCTTCTGCAAGGCGGCCTTGACCTCATCCTCGGTCATGCCCTCTACGGCCTCCTTCTCAGGATAGATGCGGGCGGTGAGCAGGTTGTCCTCGCCGGTGACTACGATCTCGCTGATGAGCTCGTTGAGGGCAAGCTTGGTCTCGATCTCCTCGGGGGAGATGTTCTCGCCGTTGGAGAGGATGATGAGGTTCTTTACTCTGCCGTTGATGAACAGGAATCCGTCCTCGTCCATGTAGCCCTTGTCGCCGGTATGGAGCCAGCCGTCCTTAAGGGTCTCCTCGGTCTCCTTCTCCATTTTGTAGTAGCCCTTCATAACGCTGGTGCTGCGGACGAGTATCTCGCCGTTCTCGAACTTGATCTCAACGTTGGGCAGGGGCTTGCCTATGGAGCCGGGCTTGCTGTCGCCGATCTTGTTGGAGGTGATGACGGGAGCGCACTCGCTCATGCCGTAGCCCTCGTATACGTTGATGCCCAGCTTTTTGAACTCGTCGATATAGTACTCCTCAAGGTGAGCGCCGCCGGTGAAGATCGCACGGAGATTCTTGCCGAAGACCTTCTCCTTGACTACGGCGGGAGGCACGTCCCCGAGAGCCTTGATGCGCTTGTAGATAGTCTCCAGCATCAGCGGCACCATGAGCATGACGTGGGGGTTGAAGATGCTCATGTTCCTTACCATGTGCAGCAGCGAGTCGTTGATGCAGATGACAGCGCCCATCCAAAAACCGTTTAGCCAGTCCATGGAAAGGCAGAAGGCGTGGTGTACAGGCAGCACGCTGAGGAACTTAACTCCCGGCTGCTCGTCATAGACGATAGCCTCCACGTTGCAGTAGAGGTTGCTCTGGGTGAGCATAACGCCCTTGCTCTTGCCGGTGGTGCCGGAGGTGAAGACGATCATGGAGACGTCGTCCTCGGCGGGCTCGGCGGGAGCGGGGGTGTCTTTGCCTGCGGCAATAAGCTCCTCAACGGTCTCCGCACCCTCAACAGCCTCGCCGGAGAGCATCCAGATCTTTCTGACCTTGGGGCAGGAGGCCTTGATAGCGGGAACGTATGCGGCGAACTTCTGATCTATGAACACGCCCTCAGCGTCGGCGCGGTCAACCAGCTCGGTGATATCCGAAAGGGGCAGGGCGCAGTCCAGGGGAACGGCGGCATTGGTGCTGGACACCACAGCCATATAGGCGGTGATCCAGTTCACGGAGCTAAGGCCGATAAGAGCGATGTGCCTGTGATCGAAGCCGAGGGCGGCAAAGCCCTTCTTCATAGCGTCGGTCTTCTCGGCGAGCTCGCCGTAGGTGGCCTGCTTTATGTCCTTCTTTTCCAGCCAGCGCACTGCGGGGAGAGCCTTGTAATCCTCACCGCATCTTTTCCACATAGTATATATCGTTTTGCTCATATTATTCACTCCCTGTTTTCAGTCCATGTACTTTTTGAGCATCTCGATGGCGTCGCCCACTGTGTTGATGTTGGCGGCCTCCTGGCCTTCGTCGTCGAAATTGAACTCAACGTCGAACTCGTCCTCCAGGTCGCCCAGGAAGGTCATGGTGTCGAGAGAGCTGAGCCCCAGGTCGCTGCGGAGGCTCATATCGTTGGTTATCTCACTTGCGTCCAGTGTGCAGTAGCGTGCTGCGATCTCCTTGAATTTTTCTTCCATGTCAATTAACTCCTTTCATACTCTGACTGTCTGTCATACCATTCCGATGATATCGGAAAGGGTCCTGCCGGGGTCTTCTATGCCTCTGAAAAGTATGCGCATCATGTAGTAGTACATAAGCTCCGCATCCTTCTCGGTGAGGTGTGCCGTCTGATAGTGGTAGGAGAAGTTGAGCTTTCTGTCAGGCAGATGCGAAACAGTCAGATACATCTTTTTGGTGGCGGCGCCGTTGGCGAACCACTTGACGTATACGGGCATCTTCTCCGCGTTGGGGTTGAGGTCCTTGGTGTTCATGGGGGGCTGGTAGGTGAGGTATACGCTGACGTAGGTGGTGTCGTCGGGGGTGTTGTAGCGCTGCTTCATCTCGGCGCGGATACGCTCGGGGTCGTAGTTGGAGTACATATATATGCGGTTCTGGTGGTTCTGTATCATCCTTGCGGCCTCGATGAAGGGGGTATCCCCGGGGATCACTGTGCGGCAGGGATAGCAGAGCACGCGGCTGCCGCCGGAGGTGAGCTCGTCGCGGGTGGAGCGGCGGGAGACGAAGTTCTCCACCGTGATATCCTCCTGACCGCCGTTCATCTTGGAGAGGTAAGTCCTGATGACCAGCAGTATCAGGTTGGTGGGGGAGATCTGATTGTAGAGGCAGAAGTTGATAGCCCTCTGCATACTGTCTACCTCAAGCTGATAATCCTTCACCGCCACGAACAGCTCCTTGCGCTCGATATCGGCGGCTCTCAGGTCAGGGTCATTATGCTTTTTGCGGGCCTCCTCCAGTACCGAGGGACCCTGTATATCGGAGTAAAGAGGCTCGCCCAGGGTGTCCAGCTGCTCGTCCCAGAAGCGCTTGGCCTTGGCAAGGCGCTTTTCGCTGTTAGCCTTCTCCAGGTCGGCGGCCAGCACCTTCTCGAAGTCAGCCAGCGGCGCGGGGTAGTCGCTGCCCAGCTTCATGGACTTGTAAAGATTCATGATATCCGTCGCCATGACCGCAACGCCCACGGAGTCGTTGAGCCTGTGATCCATATGTACGAAAAAGCCTGTATACCCCTGGGGCAGTCTGACGATGCGGAACTCGCACATGGGGATATCGTCGCCGTCGAAGGTCTCGTAAGCCCACTTCTGCATGGTGTCGTCGGCCTGCTCCTTAGTCATGTCGGAGAGATCGACTTCCTTGTAGTTCTCGGGCTCGTAGTCGGCGATGTACTGCTGTATGTTCCCCTCGGCGTCGGGCTTTGTGAAGCGCAGCCGCAGGCAGGAGTATCTTTCCTTTTCGAGGTCGATACATTTTTTCAGCACGTCGGTGTCGATATCGGCCTGAAAAGCCGCCACGATGCTGAGCCCGGACACCTGCTGGGTGCCGTACTCCTTGATCCACTGGTAGTGCATATTCTGGGCGGGGGTCAGCGCATAGGTCTTTTTCATACATTTCCTCCTTAAAACGAGTGTTTCGTATTACTTTGACAAATTGGTAACGTTCTTATGTATTGTATTATACCAAGAACCTCCACCATTGTCAATGATTTTCAGCGAATAAAAGGCCGCTGCGCAAAAAATCCACTCATTACGCAGAATCCGCGGTCAATTAATAACATTTTTGTGCATATGCACAAGAAAATGGGGCAAGTGTAATAAGAAAACGAGGGGGGGGAGGGATGATACAAGCAAAAAAACGATCGCGGAACTCGCTCCGCGATCGTTATTATCAGCTTGATTTTTTATCCCTGCTCCTCCAAACTGTCGCTCAGCAGGTGTATCGCCTCGCTCATCAGATCGGGTGCCTTCTGCGCCTTTTCCAGCTGTATCGAGATGTAGGGCTTCTCCCCCTCCGCAAATCGCAGCCGGTTGCCGTATTTCTCGATGAGCGCCGAGATCTGACTCGTCTCCGGAGCCTTCATGAAAAACAGTACCTTGTCTCCCCGCTGGGTTATCTCCCGCACGCCGATGCGTGAGGCGATGCTGCGTATCAGCGCCACGTTCACCAGCCCCGTGACGCTTGCCGGCGGGTCGCCGAAACGGTCTATCAGCTCGTCGATGACGTCCCGGCTGTCTTCGTCGTTGACTATCGAAGCGATGCGCCGGTAGGCGTCTATCCTCCGGGGCAGGCTCTCGATGTAGGTCTCAGGGATGTAGGCGTTGATCGAGATGTCCACAAGGCAGTCCTCCGGTGAGTGAGGCAGTTCCAGCCCCTGCTGCTCCGCGATGACCTCGTTGAGCAGCCGCAGGTACATATCGTAGCCCACAGCCTCCATGTGACCGTGCTGTCTGGCGCTGAGCACCGAACCCGCGCCGCGGATCTCCAGGTCTCTCATGGCGATATGGAACCCCGACCCGAACTGCGTATACTCCCTGATAGCCGAGAGCCGCCTGTCTGCGATCTCGGTGAGGACCTTGCCCCGCCGGAATGTGAAGTACGCGAAGGCTCTCCTGCTGGAACGTCCCACGCGCCCTCGTATCTGATGCAGCTGGGAGAGTCCCAGCCTGTCGGCGTCCTCGATGATAAGGGTGTTTACGTTGGGTACGTCCACGCCGGTCTCGATTATGGTGGTGCAGATGAGTATGTCTATCTCCCGGTCGATGAGCTGCCTCCACACCTCGGAGAGCTCGTTTTCCGACATCTGACCGTGAGCCACACCGATACGCGCCTCCGGCAGCAGCTTGTGCAGCTTCAGTTCCACGGAGGGTATGGTGTCGATGCGGTTGTTGAGGTAGTAGACCTGTCCGCCCCGGCGCAGCTCCTTGTAGATAGCCTGCGCCACTACGCCGTCGTCGTGCTCGATAACGTAGGTCTGTATGGGCTGCCTGTCCTGGGGAGGCTCCTCGATGACCGACATATCCCTCATGCCGGAAAGCGCCATATTAAGCGTCCTGGGTATGGGTGTGGCTGAGAGGGTCAGGATATCCACCCCCTTGAAGGCCTCCTTGAACTTCTCCTTGTGCGCCACGCCGAAGCGCTGTTCCTCGTCGATTATGGCGAGGCCCAGGTCCTTGAACTCCACGTCCTTCTGCACAAGGCGGTGGGTGCCGATCACCAGGTCAACGGTGCCCCGTTTCAGCCCCTTGATGACCTCCTGCTGCTGCTTGGGGGTGCGGAACCGGGACAGCAGCTCCACCTTCACAGGGAAGTGCTCGAAACGCTTTATCGCGGTCTGATAGTGCTGCCAGGCAAGCACCGTGGTGGGGCACATTATGGCGCACTGCTTTGAGTCGAGGACGCACTTGAAGGCGGCGCGTAATGCCACCTCGGTCTTGCCGAAGCCCACGTCGCCGCAGAGCAGTCTGTCCATGGGGGTATTGCGCTCCATGTCGGACTTGATCTCGGAGATAGCTCTGAGCTGGTCGTCGGTCTCCTGATAGTCGAATCTCAGCTCGAAATCGCTCTGCCAGTCGTTGTCGGGGGAGAAGGCGAAGCCCTTGGCCTGCTGCCTTGCGGCGTAGAGCTTGGTGAGCTCCTCCGCCATATCCTTGACCGCCGATCTGACTTTTGAGCGGGTGCGGTTCCATTCGGTGGAGTTGAGCTTGTTGAGCCGGACGTTCTCGTCATCCCGGGGGCCTATGTAGCGGGACACCAGGTCAAGCTGCGTCACCGGCACATACAGCACGTCGGTGCCCGCGTATTTTATGGAGATATAGTCCTTCTTTACGCCGCTGTTTTCGATGCTGCGTATGCCGGCAAAGCGCCCTATGCCGTACATGGCGTGTACCACGAGATCCCCCTCGGAGATATCCGACAGCGAGCCGATCTCCTCGCCCTTCTTGCGGCGCTTCTTGGACTTGTGCTTGATGTTGAGGGAGCGCATCTGAGTTATGGCGGCGCACTTGGCCGCCGGCAGGTCAAAGCCTCCCGAGAGACAGCCCGTCCTGATGTATACCACCCCGGGGACTATGGGGCTGTCGGCGCCCATGACACGGGCGTCAAAGCCGTCGTCCCGGAGATCCTGGGCGATTATGGGCAGGGTCTTGTCGGAGCCTGCCAGCAGCGTCACGCAGTAGCCCTGCTCGGTGAAGGTTTTCAGTTCTTCTTCAAGGTGCGAGATGCTCCCGCTCCATATGCCGGTCTGACGGCAGTCGGTGTTGATGAGCTTTTTGAGCTTGATTTCCCCCAGCTGCCGCATGAAAGTGTCCATAAACACCGCCGGCATGGCGAGGGCGGAGTTCACCACCTGCGGGAATCCCACCGCATAGCCCTCCAGCCTGTTGAACATGATGCCGTCCTCGATGAGCAGCTTCAGATCCTCCCGGAGCAGGGTGGCGGCGGCCTTGGCGTTCTCGGAGCAGTTCTGATACTCGCTGACTATGCAGACGTCCTGCTTGTTGAAGTAGTCAAATACGGTGTAGGTGCCGTCGTAGGCAAGGGTGTAGTATTTGTCAAGATTTGTGAGGGCGATGCCCCCGCGGACGCGCTCTGCGTCGCGGTCGATGTGGCTCCTGATCTTGTCGGTGAGCTTGCCCCGGACAGATGCCGACAGCTCTCCCAGCCTGCGCACCAGCTCGTCGCTGTCCGGGAAGATGACCTCGAGAGCCGGGAAAACCGTTATGCTGTCCACCGGGTCGGTGCGTCGCTGGCTCTCGGTATCAAAATATGAGATCGTGTCGATATCGTCGCCCCAGAGCTCCATACGCACCGGTCTCTTGTCCGAGACCGGGAAGATGTCTATGATGGAGCCCCGCACCGCGAACTGCGCCTGCCCCTCCACCTGATCGGTGCGGGTATAGCCCGCCGAGACCAGCCTTGCGGTGAGGTCGGCGATGTCCACGGTGCCTCCGCAGGACAGGGTGAAAGAATACTCTTTCAGCTTATCCGGCGGCAAGGTGGCCTGCATAGCGGCCTCCGCCGAGGCGCAGAGCACCCGGCAGCTGCCGTCGGAGAGCTTGGAGAGGGCTTCGAGGCGCTTGTGCTCATACTCCCGGGAGACGCCCTCCATGTAGGAGAAATTCAAGTCCTTTGCCGGGAACATACAGGCAGTCTCCTGCTGAGTCAGCTCGTTTATGTCCGAGACCAGCCTTGTGCAGGCAGCCTCGTCATCGCAGATGACCAGCACCCTGCGTTTGAGGGCCATGTCGGTACAGAGCAGCGCCTTATGGATATTTGATACTCCCGTAACAGCGCAGGGAGTGTAGCCGCCGTCAAGGGAGCGTTCCAGCTCCTTGTAAAAGGGCAGCGCGTTGCATACTTGTGAGAAAAAGTTCATAACTCACCTCAGTTGAATTTGTTCATGGCTTCACTTGTCTTGTCCTGCACGATGAGCTCGGCGGCAGGCAGCACCTTATCCAGCACCTCCGAGAGCTTCTTGCGCTCCTCCTCGGTGAACTTGCCCAGCACCCAGTCCTTGAGGTCGTAGTCCGGGTGGGGCTTCTTGCCCACGCCTATCTTTATCCGGGGGAAGTCCTCGCTGCCGCAGCACTCGATGATGCTTTTGAGGCCGTTGTGTCCCCCGGCGGAGCCCTTGCGCCTGATGCGCATTACCCCCACATCAAGGGAGATATCGTCGAAGATCACCAGCACCTTCTCTATGGGTATCTTGTAGAAGTTCATAGCCTGTGAGACAGCCTCGCCGCTGAGGTTCATATATGTCTCGGGCTTCATGATAAGGCACCTTACCCCGCCGATATCGGCAACGGCGGTCTTGGCCTTGAACTTGTAGCTGCTCACCGGGATGCCCAGCTTTTCCTCTATTGCCGCCACCGCCATGAAACCGGCGTTGTGGCGAGTGCGCTCATAGTCTATACCGGGATTGCCCAGCCCCACGATAATGAACTCCGGTTTGCCGCCCCGGGTCTCGTTCTCCTTGGAGATACGGCTGAAAACGTCCCAAATACTCATATTATCACTCCGATCAACAATCCATCTCAACGTGCAATAACCCCGCCTTTATCAAGGGCGGGGTATCGCGGCTGTTTTACATTATTGTATCACAGACGGACTGCTTTGTCAATGCTTTGATAAGATACTTGTTTTTTTGAACATTGTGTGCTATAATACCCCTATGAACCTTATTCACAGGGAGGATACTTATGAGAAAGAGCACCTATGCGGCAATCGGAGCAGCGATCACGGCTGCTCTCGCAATACTTATGTTACTGATCTTCTCCGGAAAGAACGAAACGGTCCACACCGTCATTGTCACCGAGTCGGGGACCGACGTCAGCGAAGCCGCCGTTTCCGCAGCCCCCGAAAGCACAGTACAGTCCGAGCCCCAGTCCGCGGCTCAGAGCGAATCGAGCGCCGCCGACAGCACCGCGAAAGAATACAAGCAGTACAGCTTCCGCAGCAAAAAGCTGTTCGACAGCCACTATCAAAAGCACGGCTCGGAATTCGGCAGCATCACCCAGGAGGAATACCTGAAACTCGCCAACGACCTGCTCAACTCCGACTCAGACACGATACTTCACAAGACCGAAAAGGAGGACGGCGACGACGTCTACTTCGACACTGCCACAGGCTACTTCCTCGTCCTCTCCACCGACGGCTACATCCGCACATTCTTCATCCCGGACAAAGGGATAGAATACTATAACAAGCAGTAGTAATTTCCGCTCACTGCCTGCGGTAAAAAAAAGAAAAAAGAAGAAAGAAAAAATAATAAAGAATAATTAAGGTATCGCCAGCGGCGATGGATTTTTAATCATCGACCGAAGGTCGATACCTTTTTTATTCTTTATTCTTTATTCTATATTATTTATGAGATAACGTACTCTCCGTTGTTGTAGTCAACCACTACCGGCTTTTCTGCGGAGACCTTGCCGGCGATTATGGCCTTGGCTACCGGGGTCTCTATCCTGCGCTGGATGTACCTTTTCAGCGGACGTGCGCCGTAGTTCGGATCGAAGCCTTCCTCGATGATCTCGTCCTTGGCGCGGTCGGTGACTTCTACGGTGAGCTGCTTGTCGGCAAGGCGCTTCGACAGCTCCCCGAGCATCAGGTCTACTATGCCGCGGATCTCGTCCTTGCGAAGCGGCTTGTAGTATACGATCTCGTCAAGACGGTTGAGGAACTCCGGCCTGAAGGATGTTTTCAGCAGCCTGTCTACCTGCTCCCGGGCTTCATCGCTGATCTCGCCGTTGTCCTGGATGCCGTCGAGGATGTAGGGCGAACCCAGGTTGGAGGTGAGGATTATTATGGTGTTCTTGAAGTCCACCGTCCTGCCCTGGGAGTCGGTGATACGTCCGTCGTCCAGGACTTGCAGCAGTATGTTGAACACGTCCGGGTGAGCCTTCTCCACCTCGTCGAGAAGTATCACGGAGTAGGGCTTGCGGCGCACCGCCTCGGTGAGCTGTCCGCCTTCCTCGTAGCCCACATATCCCGGAGGCGCTCCGATCAGACGGCTGACGCTGAACTTCTCCATGTACTCCGACATATCTATCCGCACGATGTTGCGCTCGTCGTCGAACAGCGCCTCGGCAAGAGCCTTGGCAAGCTCGGTCTTGCCCACACCGGTGGGGCCTAAGAACAGGAATGAGCCTATGGGCTGGTCGGGGTTGGCGATGCCCGCTCTCGACCTGATTATAGCCTCGCTGACCTTGGTGACGGCCTCGTCCTGCCCGATGACCCGCTTGTGAAGAATGTCCTCGAGCCCCAGCAGCTTTTCCCGCTCCCCCTCCATGAGCTTGGACACAGGTATGCCCGTCCAGCGGCAGATGATCTTGGCGATCTCCTCCTCGGTGACCTTATCCCGGAGCAGGGAATCCGCCGAGGGGGACTTCTCTATGGACTTTTCGGCTTGTTCAAGCTTGTATTCAAGGTCGGGTCTCTTGCCGTATTTGAGCCATGCCAGCTGATCGAGGGCGTATTCTCTTTCGGCGCGGGCGATATCGGCGTCGCACTGCTCTATCTCCTCACGGATCTTCTGAACGCCTGCGATCGCGTTCTTCTCGTTCTCCCATTTGGCTTTCATGGAGTTGTACTTGTCCCGGTACTCCGAGAGCTCCTGCCTTACCTTGGCAAGCTGCTCCTGTGCCAGCTTGTCGTCCTCCTTTTGCAGGGCGGTCTCCTCGATCTCATGCTGCATGATGAGCCGCCTTACGTCGTCCAGCTCGGTGGGCATGGAGTCCATTTCGGTGCGTATCAGGGCGCAGGCCTCGTCCACCAGGTCAATGGCCTTGTCGGGGAGGAACCGGTCTGTGATATAGCGGTTTGAAAGGGTCGCCGCCGCGATGAGCGCCTGATCCTGTATCTTAACGCCGTGGAAGACCTCATAGCGGTTTTTCAGTCCTCTGAGTATGGCTATGGTGTCCTCGACTGTGGGCTCGTTTACCATGACGGTCTGGAAACGCCTTTCCAGCGCCGCATCCTTCTCGATGTACTCTCTGTACTCGTTGAGGGTGGTGGCACCGATGCAGTGGAGCTCACCGCGGGCGAGCATGGGCTTTAAGAGGTTGCCTGCGTCCATGGCGCCCTCGGTCTTGCCGGCTCCAACTATGGTATGGAGCTCGTCGATGAACATGATTATCTGGCCTTCGCTCTTTTTGATCTCCTGCAAAACGGCCTTGAGCCTTTCCTCGAACTCGCCTCTGTACTTGGCGCCCGCCACCAGGGAACCCATATCCAGGGAGAAGACCTTCCTGTCCTTTAAGCTGTTGGGCACGTCGCCGCTGACGATACGCTGCGCAAGACCCTCTGCTATGGCGGTCTTGCCCACGCCGGGCTCGCCTATGAGCACCGGGTTGTTCTTGGTCTTTCGTGAAAGAATACGGATGACGTTCCTGATCTCGCTGTCACGGCCTATGACCGGGTCAAGCTTGTTGGCGCGGGCCATTTCCACCAGCTCGGTGCCGTACTTTTTCAGCACGTCGTAGGTGTCCTCCGGGTTCTGGCTCGTTACCTGAGTCGAGCCCCTGACCTCCATGAGGACTTTGAGAAATCCGTCCTTGGTGATGCCGAAGCTGCGGAAGATCTCCTGCATACCGCTGTTGGGACATTCCAGCATACCGAGGAACAGATGCTCCACCGAGACATACTCGTCCTTCATCCGTCCGGCCTGAGCCTCGGCCTCAGCCATAGCCCGGTCAAGCTGCTGGGACACGAATATCTGATCCTGAGGCCTGCCGCCCCCCTGGACCTTGGTCTGCTGGTCGATGGAGCGCTGCAGGGCGCTGGCGAAGTTCTCCGGCGACTTGCCCAGCTTGACTATGAGCTGGGGGATAAGGCCGTTCTCCTGCTGCATGAGGGCGAGGGCGAGGTGCTGCTCGTCCACCACCTGATTGTAATTTGCGGAGGCTATGGACTGTGCGTTCTGCACTGCCTCCAGTGATCTCTGTGTAAGCTTGTTGATGTTCATAGTTACCTCTCCTTTTAGCTGCGGGAACTGACCCGCCTGTTACAGTACCAGTACTCCCTTTGACAGGTACGCCTTGTATTTCTTTTCTATGGTACCCGCCGAATCCTGATCTTCAAAATACAGCCTGAGACACTCATCCAGCAGGCTCACATAGCCGCCGATGGCCTCGGCCAGCTGCTCATCCGAGAGCTGCGACCCGGCGGGGGACCAGAACTCTCTTACAAAGCAGGCCTCGCCCCCCTGCCAGGGGTTGCCCCCGGTGAGGATGCGGCTGAGATACTTTTCCTCAATGCCTATCCAGACCCGGAAAAACTGTCCTATCATGGCGATAAGGCTCTCGCTCTGGGTGCGCAGGGATATTTTCAGCTTTCCCACCGCCCCCTCAAAGCTCCGGGACAGCTCCACCGAGTAATTGACGGTGGGGCGGTATTTGTATTTCAGGGGGCTTTTGAGCATCATCATGGAGCCGCCGCTCTGCGCCACCGTGACGAGGCCGCCGCTCATGAGCCGCTCTATGCGCTCGAAGATATCCCTCATGCGCATTTCCGGGGTCATCATCGAGACCCGCTCCGCCAGTATCTGATTGATAAGGTTGGAGCGGCTCGTCCCCAAGGAGTAGGCCATGTTGTCTATGGCCTCCACCACGTCGTCCGCCAGTACTATGCTGTACACGCTTTTTTTCATCTCATCACCCTCTATACCGATAACATTCTCCACACCAGCGCCGCCGCCGCAGTCAGGGCGTGCGCCCCTGCCGCGATCATGAGCAGCAGCTCGGTTTTACTTCTCTTTCTGTATGCTGCCATAGGTCTCCTCCTTGCTGTCCCGTTTCTTTTGTTCTGGTTTTGCATCTGTCTCTGTATAACATTATACCACAATTATATAATTTGTCAAGGGGTTTATATAATTTTCTTTGCAAATTATTTTGAAGGGATGCAAATTCCCGGCACCGTCCATTATCAATTATCAATTCGCTCTCCCCCGCGCATACGGCAATTCACGCCAAGCCGAAATTTGACTTTATTTTACATAAATAACACAACCGCAATTTATTCAACCCGGATTAATAAATAGCTCTTGCAAAATCCCGGCAAATGTGATATGATTATGATGTATAAGTATTTTTATCCGCAGGAAAGGAGGCGAACACAGTGGACGGCATCAACCTCGCGCAGTTTTCTCTGCTCTGCGCCGCACTCATCATCAGCATAACCAGCCTTATCTTTACGCTGATCCAGCAGCGCACCGAGAAGATCCAGAATAAGATCTACATAATGCTCATATCCTTCGTGGGGCTCAATGCCCTGTCGCAGCTGATACTCACAGTGCTGCATCCCGTCATAACGGAGTCCGACGGAGCATTCTTCCTGACCAAGCTCTCCGATTGCAGCTATTTCCTGCTCCATACCGCGCTGTGTCCCCTGTTTTTCGTATATGTATCCTGCGTCTGCGGCGGACGCTCCGATTTCACCGTTGGCAAGAACCTGTTCTACTTCTGGCCCTTCCTGTTCACCGAGCTGCTGGTGGTGCTCAATCCCTTCACCGGCTGGGTCTACACCTACAACGAGGAAAGACAGTTCGTCCGGCAGTGGGGAGAGTATATCATCTACGGCGCCGCAGTACTGTATCTGGCCCTGTCGGTGTTCATGCTCATGTTCCTGTGGAGAGCCCTGACCCCCAAGCGCCGCACTGCTCTGATATATTTCTTTGTAATAGTCATCGCGGGAGTGGTGGTGCAGCTGGTCAACATCAACATCAAGTGCGAGCTCTTTGCCGAGGCCGTGGGACTGCTGGGCGCAATGATCGCCATTGAGAGCGAGGACGACCGCATCGACACCGATACCGGCATCTACAACCGCCGCGCCTTGCAGAACGATCTCACCAGCTACCTGATAAGCCGCAGGCGCCTTGACCTGATCTGCATAAAGCTCACCAACCGGGACGTGCTTGAACGCTCCGGCGGCGAGATCAGCGACCTTATCCCCATGGCTGTGGCGGATTTCCTGCGGACTATGGTGCCCCGGTACTGCATATACAGCTCCGCACCGGGAACGTTTATCGTGACGGCTCTCGACCACACCAGCGACAAGGTCAAGCGGTTCGCCGAGCTCATCGACCGGCGATTCCACCGTCCCTGGCACCTGGGCGACACTGAGCTGATGCTCAATGCCGTGGTGATATATGCCGATATGCCCGTCAGGATCAAGACCGTCTCCGACGCGCTCTACATGGCTGACAGCCCGGTCCCTGCCAGTGTACACAAGACCGTCCTCTCGGGCAGGGATCTTGACTACCTGATGCGCCGCTCCGCGGTGGAGAATGCCCTTACTAAGGGCTTTGACGAGGGGAGCTTCGAGGTCTACTATCAGCCCACATACAGCATCTCGGAAAAGCGCCTCTACGGTGCAGAGGCTCTCATACGCCTCAACGACAGTCTCTTGGGCAAGGTCTACCCCGACGAGTTCATACCCATAGCCGAGCAGAACGGCCTCATCGACGACATCGACGACTTTGTGCTCCGGGAGGTCTGCACCTTTATAAAGAGCGGCGTGCCTCAGCGCCTGGGCATCGAGAGCATCAACGTGAACCTGTCTGTGATAGAGTGTATGCAGCCGGGATTTGTCAAGCACATCAATGCCGTCACCGACGAGTTCGGCATCGACAAGAAGATGATAAACTTCGAGATCACCGAATCGGTGGCAGCCAGCAACTACGAGCTGCTCAAAAGGGTGGTGAACTCCCTGAAGGCCAACGGCTTCCGATTCTCCATGGACGACTACGGCACCGGCTACTCCAATATGCGGGCGATATTCATGCTGGACTTCGACGTGGTGAAGATCGACAAGAGCCTGCTGTGGAGCGCCGAGGAAAGCGACGTGGGCAGGATAATACTGGAAAGCTCGGTGCATATGATAAAGCAGATGAACCGCGAGATACTGGTGGAGGGCGTTGAGACCCAGCAGCAGCTCGACCTGCTCAAAACTCTTTCCGTGGACTATTTGCAGGGGTACTTCTTTTCGAGGCCTGTCCCCCGCTCGGAGCTGATAGCCCTGATAGAACAGAACAAGTGACGATTCCCGGAGGTGGGACAGATGAAACTATTCGGCAGGATACTGGCAGCCGCAGCTGCGTCCTTGATGATATTATCATTCCCGGCGGCAGCCGCTGCGGAGGGGGAAAATGTCATCGAGGCATACAGGATATCCTCGCGGCTGGGGACGGTCTATTACAGCGACAGCTATTTCGACGAGCCGGGAACGACCCTGAACGAGCATCTGCGCACCCTCTCCTTTGCCATAGCCGCCACCGTCAGCGACAGTCCCGGTGATGCGGGCAGCGCCTATGAGATACTGCGAAACTCCGGCTTTGATATGGATGAGCTTGCAGCGGAGGGGGTCGATGACAACTCCGACCCCAACGGCATAGGTACCCTCATCACCCACAAAAAGGCCGGTGACAAAGAGATCATAGCCGTGGCTATCAGGAGCTCCCAGTACGGCGCCGAGTGGGCCAGCAACTTCACCGTGGGCACCGAGGGGGACGCCAAGGGCTTCAAAGACTCCGCGGATATCGTCGTACAGAGGCTCAAAAGCTACGAGGAAAAGTACGGCCTCAAAGGCTCCGCCGTATGGCTCACCGGTTACAGCCGGGGCGGCGGAGTTTCCGACCAGATCGGCAAATACATTAACGAGCACCTGTCCGAGTTCGGCATCGGCGCCGAGGGGCTGTATATCTATACTTTCGCTGCCCCCCGCACCTCTCAGACAAAGACGGAGTATGCCAATATCCACGACTTCTACGATATCAACGACCCCGTGGCCTACGTGGCGCCGGAAAGCTGGGGCTTTTACCGCACCGGCACCGAGACCGTGGACGACTGCGGCGACAACAGGGTGCAGATGAAGAGGATCTCCCTGCTGAGCAGCGACAAGCTGGGCGACGTCACCGAATACGGCACCGACCCCGTCACCGGGGAGAAAGGCGAGATCCCCGTCACGGTGGAGACGCCGGTGTTCATACGCACCGTACTGGATGCGGTGTGCGCCGAGGTAAGCCGCGACGAGATAGCGTCGCTTTCGCCCTATATCGCCCAGCTGCTGCCGCTGTACTTCGGGAACTCCTCCGACCCCAACATGAAGCCGCTGCTGGATAAGCTCCGCGGCAGCTTCGACGCCAGCAATTTCGCCCCGGTGTACCTGTGGCTGGTCTCGGCTCTGGGGGATAAGGGCTCCGAGAAGTACGACAAGGCCTTTGAAAAGCTGCCGGAGGTGCTGGAAAGGGTCATGGAGAACTTCGGCATCAAGGATATGCTCTCGAAGGAAAAGCGTGATACCGTGGAGCAGTGCATCTCAAAGGTGCTCTATCAGCTGCTGCCGGTGGTAAAGACCGACATCCTCAACGGCACCAACATCACTGCGACCCTTGTGGGGAACGCTGAGCAGCTGCTGGCGCATCACCGCCCGGAGAATTACTACGAGCAGCTGACGGAGAATGACAGCTACTTTACCCGGGGCGTCACCGTGAAAAGCGGCTCGGTGATCTACCCCGGCGAGGACAGGACAGTCAGCGACCCGGAGCAGCTTGCCGCCGAGGGTCTGACAGCCGAGGAGCAGGAGATCCTGAAAAACGGCTACGACATCTCCTTTTTCACAGAGTATGTGCCTCACGAGGGCATCACCGACGAGGAGACTGCCGCCGTCAAGGAGGCGGTGAGCGAGTTCGGCGAGGCAAAGAGCATCACCGCCATAGACACCCGGTTCTGCCGTCAGGAGGGCTTCGCCAGCAAGGAGCTGCGGGAGACCTCCGGGGAGCAGAGCATCACCATTGAGGTGGACGCACCCGGGGAGCAGGATGTGAAGCTGGTGCGAGTGACCGGCGGAAAGGCTCAGGCAGTGAGCTGCGAATACACCTCCGGCGACGGCGACAAGGGCGTGCTAAAAGCCGACGTCAGCTGCGGGCTGAGCGGCGGGGACTTTTATGCGTATGTGCTTATCGACCCGGCGAAGGGCTCCGGCGGGATGACCGTCTACATCCTGATAGCCGCAGGCGGTGCCGCGGCGGCAGCGGTGATAGCGGGTGTTGTGATCGCGAAGAAGAAAAAGAGCAGCGCAGAAAGCCCAAAAACCTGACCGTGCCCCCAAGTCAGGGCGCAAAGTGATAAAACTCATAGCGCAGTAAACAGAGCAAACCCCGGCGCTGCGCAAAACAAACAGAGGACATCGCAAACCGATGTCCTCTGACATCGCAAGCCGATGTCCTCTGCTTTGTTATGTGGGAAAATAAAGATGCAGCGCCGAAAATTCGGCCTCCTGTGCTCACAGGAAAAGAACATAGCGGACAACGTCCGCGAGCGGATTTCCGTCCGGCAGGGGCAGGAGCGAGGGAAACTCCCCGGCTCAAACGCCCCTCCTCGCCGCGTCGCTTACGCCCAGGGATTGGAGCTCTCGGGGGGACGGATGCCGGAGAGCAGGAACTGCTCCCAGAGATACCACTTGCCGTCCTTGGCCTTTCTCATCTGAACATAGCGGGGGCTGTCTGCACCGCCGGAGGTGATAAAGAGCTTTGCATAGTTCTCATCGGTGTAGGAATAGGGGTTGGTGAACACCTTGATGGTGTAGGGCTCGGAGGGAGTGTAGTCGTTGGCAGGGGTAGCGCCGCTGAAATAGGAGCGGGGTACATAGTCGCTGTCCATGAACCTGTCGCGGATGAACTGCTTGTCCTGACCGGAAAGGGGCCTGGGCCCTCTCAGGAAGTCCAGCATGGCAAGGGAAAGCTCCCTGTCCTTGGGATAGAAGCAGAGCGCCAGTACAGTCAGCGCTGCGGTGTCGAACTCCGAAGTGAGCTGTGCCTGGGGCAGCGCCTTGAACTCCTCAAGAGTGTCTGGCAGCTTTGCAAATACCACGTTCTCGCTCTTGTTGGTAACTGCGCCTGTCACCGATTTGGCGGCCTGGGCAGCCTTGTTTTTCAAATCGTCAAAAAGTCCCATTGTTATTTCCTCCTTCTGGATGATGGTATACCGGCTGTATATGCCGATATCATTATAACACATCTGCGCTCAGATTTCACTATAAAAATGAAATTTCACCGCCTTCATATGTTAATTTTTAGTGAACGAGGTCCCGCTGCGAAAACAATCCCGGCCGGCTCACAGCCGTTTAAGTACACAAAATCGTACACCTTGACCCTCCCTGTCCTGTCATGCAGGGGGTTTTGTCTTTTTTAATAAAATATTATTGACAGCAGAGGCAGGGTTTTTGTAATACGCTTAAAATATAAAAACTTTCCCCTCAGGACTTGCAATTTGTCGGAAAATGTGTTATTATTATTAACAGGATTCTATATATTGTGTATGTGTGTACATTTTTGCACCGTGCATCAAGAACAAACAGGAAAGGAAAGGATCACTATGAGCACGAAACAATGCCCCTACTGCCATGAAGAAATAGCCGAGGATGCGATCCTCTGCAAATACTGCCATAACCTCCTTACCGATGACGATGAGGATAACACCGAGGTCTATCAGCCCAAGCGCGAGGTCGAGGATCCCTCCGAGCCCACCAAGGTCTTCTCCAAGGCCGAGGCCGTAAAGGCTGCCGCCAAAGAGGCTGCTGCCAAGGAGCAGAGCAGAAGAAGACCTGAGCCTGATGACGAGTACGATGACGACGAGGAATATGAGGAAGACCGCAGAGAAGACCGCCGTTATGAGGAATACGACGACGAGGATGACGATGACGACGACGATTACGATGACGGCTCCGCAAAGAAGACCTTCATCACCGCTGCGATCATCACCCTCGGGATTCTGCTGATCGTTATTGTTGCCATTTTTGCCGGATACAAGATCTTCGGCGGCGGCAGCGATTCCAAGGCCGAGAATGCAGC
This sequence comes from Ruminococcus sp., assembly GCA_017529875.1. Classification (GTDB taxonomy): domain Bacteria; phylum Bacillota; class Clostridia; order Oscillospirales; family Ruminococcaceae; genus FB2012. The sequence continues at coordinate 26,924 of JAFXNC010000037.1, forward strand.
ATCCTCCAACCCCGGCGTGATAAACGTGAACTCCGTTCCCGACGATCAGTCCGCAGCTCCTGCCGATGCTTCCGTAGCCGACAGCACCGACGACACCAGCATCGTTGACGAGTCCACCGCTCCCGAGAGCAAGGCCGAGGACAGCAAGGCTGAGGAGCCTTCCTCCGCTGACAGCGAGAGCAAGACCGACAGCGAGTCCAAGCCTGACAGCTCTTCTCAGACCGACAGCTCCAAGGCTTCTGACGACAGCTCTTCCAAGGCTTCCGACGACAGCTCTTCCAAGGCTTCCGACGACAGCTCTTCCAAGCCGGATGACAGCTCCTCCAAGGCTGAGACCAGCGCAGACGACACCGCAATCCTTGAGAAGGCCGGACAGCTCATCGCCGCTTACAACAGCTCCGGCGTAAAGAGCACCACAGTAAGACCCGAGTCCACCGCAGCTGCCAAGTTCTACTACATCACCATGAACGATGACTCTGTATGGAGCGTAGCTTACAACCCCGCTACCGGCAAGTACATCATGCAGCACGGCACAGAGCGTTTCGAGACCTGATACGCATAACTGAATAAAGAACATCGCCCCCGTTACGGCTGTAACGGGGGCGCTTTTTTTGCAAAGATTATTTGGTTTCCGGGTCGGCACTATTCTCTGTTCACTTCACCTTGATGCTCTTGACATCGCTGTAATTCCCGTACCTTGTGGAGGTCGCCTTGCCGTCCTTCGTGCAGAAGGAGCGTACTTTTACATACCAGGTCTCCCCGAACTTCGGTACCTTCGAGAAGTTCTCGCTCAGATCGTTCAGATCGGTGGAGGTGTAGCTGTGTACGTTGCTCTCAAAGTTCTTGTCAGTGGAGTACAGTACCTGATAGCCCACAGTGCCTGCCGTGCCCTTTGTCCATTTCAGCGTGAAAGCACCCGCCTTCGTCGAGGTGATAGAGGTGATAGCGTTCTTCGCAGGCTTTACCACGAAGGTCTTCTTATAGGTGCCGGTGAGGTTTGAGCCCTTCGCCGTAACTGCGATCTCCGCCACGCCGACCTTGATGTTCCTGGAGTAGCTCAGCGTGTACTGTCCGGTGGGGATCACGGTGCCGTCCTTGAATTTCACGGTAACGGCGGGCTTGATCTCCTTGCCGGAGTAGGTGTAGGCGCTGTACGGTATGGTGATCCTGGCGTAGCTCGAATTGAGATCCAGCGCCTTGACCTTGAAGCTCTTGGTGAGCAGTCCGGTGTACTTGCCGATGCCCTTGACGGTTATCTTTGCCGTTCCGACATTGGTATTGCTGGAATAGGTCACGGTGTAGTCCTTGCCCTTGGTCAGGGTCTTGCCGTTCTTAGTCACGGTGACGGTGGGCTGGATGCCGCGGCCGCGATAGGTGTAGCTTTCGTAGGGTATAGTCACGGTGCCGCCCTTGAGCTGCTGAGCGGTGATCTGGAAGTACTTGAATACTCTGCCGGTGTAATCCCCGATGCCGTCCACCCGGACGTTCGCCCTGCCGATATCGGTATTCTTGTTGTAGGTCAGGGTGTAGTCCCTGCCCTCCTTGAGGATGGTGCCGTTAGCCTTGACTGTTACCTTCGGCTTGATGGCCTTGCCTGTATACTCAAAGCTCTCCGCTGAGAGGGTTATCATGCTCTTGTTGATGATGGTCTTCTGCCAGTCGGGGGTATTCTGGTCAAGCCACTTGGCTCTGCCCTTGACGAAGTTGACTATGTTCATGCCGCTGTCTATGCGCCATGCGTCGCTGTCGCCCAGGTCGTTTTTCAGGGACTTGATAGTGGCCGCAACGCTGTTGAGGGCTGCGGTTATGTCGCCGGTGGCGGAGATGCGCTGCCACTTCTCGGCGGCGAGCTTACGGAACCAGTCGGCGTTCATGAACTCGATGAGCCAGATATTGGATCTGTCCCAGCCGTCATAGTAGATATCCTGCCAGGTGCCTGCATAGTAGCCGTCGGTGCCGCCCTCGTATGCCCAGTTGAAATCCCAGGGTGCGGTAAAAGTCACTTTCGGGTACTTGCTGCCCTCGGAGAAATCTACCGCCATATAGAAGCTGCCTGCACCCACGTCGTTGTCATGAGTCAGCTCCTCCAGCAGCAGCATATTTGCTGCGGACTCGCAGTCGAAGACCGCTTCAACGGCCTCCCGGGGCGTATACACGCCCTTTGCGGACACTACGTTGTAATTTGCGTCGAACATCAGCGGATTGCCGTTATTGACGCTCTCATGAAGTATCTTGAATGCTCCGTCCATATACTTATGGATGAAATCCAGCTGCTCCTGAGTGTTGATATCGCTCTTGACGCTGAAATCGTCCGCAGGGATATCCCTTGTTACGCCCAGGATATCGGTGAGCTTCTGCTTTTCGTACTTCATGGTGAAGAAGGGGTCGTCGCCGGCGTAGTTGTCTATCTCCAGGAAGTAGCCGATATCGGTCTGGTACTCGTCCTCCTCCGGCTCATATACGTCAACTCTGCCCTTGCCGGACTGGTTCTGCTCACAGAGCAGGTACACGCCGCGGCTCTGACCGTTGATGTAAAGGTTGACGTAGGTGCAGTCGGAGCTGTAATACTTGCCCTCGAAAAGCACTTTTGCCACATTGAAGGCGGTATAGTCGGGGCAGAGGTTCCAGAAGGAGCGCAGCAGCACCCAGCTCTTGAACTTCTCGCCGTCGTGGAGACCAAGCATATTCTGCTTTTTGTCGAACTTGATGCGGTAGGGCTTCTCGTCGCCCTGATTGGCGGTGGAATTGCCGCGAACCCTCACGCCGCCCACCGCAGAAAGCAGATAGCTGTCGTCGCAGTTGAGCACGTCGATGACCGACTCAACGTAGGTCTCTTTTGAGAGTATCTTTTTCTTGTCCTGAGTAGTGATATGCACTATGGGCATATCCTTCAGGGACGAGATGTTCCTGTACAGGGTCTCCCTTGTCGCCTCGCCGTCGGCGTACTGCTGCTTGACGGTGGTGTAGTCAAGCTTCTGATCTTCCTCCTTCGGCAGCAGCGTAACGGCTGAGGTCATCATCACAGCCGACATTGCCGCAGCCGCGACCGCGCCCGATATGACCGCGATCAGTTTTCTGAGCTTCATAATATTCCTCCTTCTTGATACCCCGGTAATGACCGGTTTCGTATATTCGTATTATACAACACAAGCCGCCGTTTGTAAATAGATTATAGTCAAGCTAACCATTAAGGCAACACCGCACAACCCGCGGCTATCGCCTCTGCACGTCATCTGCTTGCCAGCTTTCCGTCATTATTACCGTGTCAACTTGTTGACACTATTCTCCTTGACGTTGCGTAAAGCGAAGTGAACTTCGCTTGCAAGCC
>JAFXNC010000038.1 GCA_017529875.1 Ruminococcus sp.
GGGGAGACCCCCCTGGACCCCAAAACGCTCCGCGCCAGTTTCTTGCGAGCGAAGACGAGCAAGAAACTTCCCCTCCTCGCCTGTGCATTTACTCTGCCCTTTTGCGCTAATTATGCATTTCCTTTACGCATAACCCCGCCCTTTCCGGGAATACTCCCCATAAAGGGGTGATCGCATGAAGATAAACGTAACCTATGAGCAGTATGAGCAGATGTACAAGAAGGCCTCCCGTAATTCCGCCAGCGCCCTCAATACGCTGAAAGCCTTCCTCATCGGCGGGAGCATCTGCCTTGCAGGGCAGGGGCTCGGGGAGCTGTACCGGGGGCTGGGGCTTTCGGAGAAGACCGCTTCGGCGGCGGTGTCGGTGTCGCTGATACTCACGTCGGTGGTGCTGACGGCCTTCGGGCTCTATGCAAGGCTCGCCAAGCACGGCGGCGCAGGGACGCTGGTGCCTATCACAGGCTTTGCAAATGCCGTCGCCGCCCCCGCCATTGAGTACAAGACCGAGGGCCTTATCACCGGGGTGGGAGTGAAGATATTCACCGTGGCAGGACCGGTGATACTCTACGGCACACTGGCCGCCTCGGTGTACGGAGCTGTGCTGTTTTTGATGCGCCTGACAGCGTGAGGCGGTGCTTTTTCGGCTGTTTTGCCATAACCGGGCTTTCCTGCGCCCGGTTTTTTCCGTATCTGACGAAAAACGCCCGGTTTTCTTGACTTTTAGGCCGTTATTTGCTATACTATTTAAGGTTAAAATGAAATAGAAAGGGAGTCATCTATGTCTACAAGAACACGCTTTGCGCCTTCGCCTACCGGCTATATGCACGTCGGGAACCTGCGCACCGCGCTCTATGCATATCTCACCGCCAGACATGACGGCGGGAGCTTCATCCTCCGCATCGAGGACACCGACCAGGAGCGCTATGTGGAAGGCGCCGTGGATGTCATCTACAACACCCTCCGGGAAAACGGCATGACCTGGGACGAGGGTCCCGATATCGGCGGCGACTACGGCCCCTATGTCCAGAGCGAGAGAATGGGTATGTTCAAGCAGTACGCCGAGCAGCTCGTCGAGAGCGGGAACGCTTATTACTGCTTCTGCACCGAGGAACGCCTCAACGCCCTCCACGAGGAGCAGAAGGCCGCCGGCGAGACTGTGGGTCACTATGACCGCAAGTGCCGCTGCCTGAGCTGCGAGCAGGTCAAGGCCAACCTTGAAGCCGGTATGCCCTATGTCATCCGCCAGAAGATGCCCACCGAGGGGGTAACCTCCTTCGACGACATCATCTACGGTCACATCGAGGTGGACAACTCGGAGCTGGAGGATCAGATACTTATCAAGACCGACGGTATGCCCACATACAACTTTGCAAACGTGGTGGACGACCACCTAATGAAGATAACCCACGTCATCCGCGGCTCGGAGTACCTTTCCAGCACGCCGAAATACAACCTGCTCTATCAGGCCTTCGGCTGGGAGGTACCCACATACATCCACTGCCCGCCGGTAATGAAGGACGCCCACAACAAGCTCTCCAAGCGCAACGGCGACGCCTCCTATCAGGATCTGGTGGCGCAGGGCTACCTCTCCGAGGCGGTGCTCAACTACCTGCTGCTGCTGGGCTGGAGCCCCAAGGGTGAGGAGGAGATCTTCTCTCTCGACGAGATGATAAAGATCTGGGATCCCACCCGCATCAACAAGTCCCCGGCGATCTTCGACAGCATGAAGCTGAAGGCTATCAACGCCGCACATATCTCGGCGCTGCCGGATGATGAGTTTGTAAAACTCGCGGAGCCCTGGATAAGAAAGGTCTGCACAAGCGACATCGACATCGACCTGCTGTGTCAGAACCTCAAACCCCGCTGCGAGATACTCTCGGACATCCCCGACAGGGTGTCCTTCATAGACAGTATGCCGGAAGATCATGACAACGAGCTCTACAAGAACAAGAAGTTCAAGACCGACGCTGCCACCTCCCTTACCGCCCTCAATGCCCTGCTGCCAAAGCTGGAGGCCGTCACCGACTGGACCAAGGACGGCATCTATGAGGCCTGTGCAGGCTGCGCTGCGGAGCTGGAGGTCAAGAACGGCTGGCTGCTCTATCCTTTGGGGATAGCACTTTCGGGTCAGCGCTCTACGCCCGGCGGCGGTACAGACCTTGCTGCCATCATCGGCAGGGACAAGACGCTTGACAGAGTAAAGAAAGCCATCGACAAGCTCTCCCGCCAGGGAGTTTAATAAAAGAAAGGAAGAACGCAAAATGAAAGCAAAAAGATTATCCGCTCTGCTTGCGGCTGTGATCGCACTGACCATGACTGCCTGCGGCGACTCGGACAGCTCCTCCAAGAGCGACAAGGACAGCAAAGAGGACACCTCCTCCGTTGCAGTACAGGAGGGCGATTCCTCTGCTGCGGCTGATGCAGGCGAGGACTCCGGGAGCGCCGAGCCCGCTCCCGCTGACAGCACCCCTGCCGAGGACAGCCAGCCCGACGAGACTGCCGCTCCCGACAAGCCTCTCACCGAGATCATCGCCGAGACCGTTCCCGCTGACCCCAAGTCCCCTGAGCTCAAGGAGTCCGGCAAGCTGAAGATCGAGGGCGTAGGCTTCCAGGATGACAACATCTATGTTCAGGACAAGGATAACAACGCCACCATCTATGACTACAAGGGCGAAAAGCTGGTAGGCGGCAACGCAGAGTATGTCAAGAAACTGGGCAACACCGGCCTTTATGTATACGATGCAAAGGGCACCGAGGCGACTGTCTATGAGGGTCTTGTGGATGCCGACGGCAACGAGATCATCTCCGCCAGCGAGAAGGCAGGCCTTTTCAAGGAGATCGACGACCGCTTCGTTATGGCCTTCTTCCCCGAGGCTGAGACCACCAACGAGGACGAGGCTATCTACTACGCCACCAAGAGACAGTTCTCTGTCGAGGCAACCGATGAAGACGTTCTGTACACCGGCAAGGTCAAGGTATACGATACACTCAACCGCAAGTACCTGGAGAACACCACCGTTACCACCAGCCCCCGCTACACCGTATACGGCGATATCATCTCCTTCTATGACAGCAACTCCGACGCAGTTTATGTTTCCGCCGACGATCAGAAGCTGGAATTCACCGACGGCATCACTCCCACCGGCGGCAAGCTGCTGACCTGCTACAAGAACGACAAGACCTATGCTTACGACCACAGCATGACCCTGCAGTTCACCACTCCTTACAGCGTATCCAGGATGAACGGCACAGATGACTTCTATGTTCTCATGGATTCCGATTCCCGCAAGAAGGGCATCATCCACTACACCGGCACCGTTATCGTTGAGCCCAAGTACAACAGCGTTGACTACATCGGCGGCGGCTGCTTCTCCTATGCCACCACCGAGGACTACCAGAAGAACGGCATCCTCGACCTTGAGGGCAAGGAGCTCACCAAGGACGAGTACAAGTACATCTACTACTCCAACGTTCCCGGATATTTCAGCGTCTGCAACGCCGACGGCAAGTACGACCTGATGAACGTGAAGACCGGCAAGGTGATCTACTCCGGTGCTGACAGCTACATGAAGCTGGGCGACTACATCAAGATCGACGACGGCTACTGCTACTTCATCCCCGGCAAGGAGGACACCTCCCTTAAGGTGAAGTACTCCGGCACCTACTTCGGCAACTACCTGCTGGATATCAACAATGAAAAGGTGCTCTACGACCTCTACACCGGCGAAAAGTTACAGGAGGGCTTTGACAAGGCCTACTGCGCATTCGGCCGCGTATACATCGTAAAGGGCAAGGACATCACTGTGTACGAAGTACAGTAAGCGGTGAAAGCTTTCGCTTAAAGAAGAACTTAAAGAAGAAAGAATAATAATAAAGAAGAAAGAATAATTAAGGTATCGCCTCCGGCGATGGATCTCAAATCCGTCCGCTTTGCGGACACCTTAATTATTCTTTATTTTTATTCTTTCTTCTTTATTCTTTTAGCGGGCGCTGTGCAAAGAAAAAGAAAAGGCACTCTTGTTAATGCCTTAACAAAAGTGCCTTGAAACAACTAAGTTTCCCGCGCCCGCGCTTACTTCGTAAGCTTCCAGATATCTCTTGCGTAGTCCTCTACCGAGCGGTCGGCGGAGAATATGCCGGCGTTGGCGATGTTGGCAAGGGACATCTTCTGCCACTTCATCTGATCCTTGTAGCACTCGGAGGCGTAGGCCTGTGCCTTCTGATAGGAGTCGAAGTCTGCAAGGGTCATGTAGGTGTCGGTGGTCTTCAGGTTGTGAGCGACCTCGTTGAACAGCTCACCGTTGATGCCGGTGGTCATGGTGTCGAGTGCCTGGTGGATGATGCCGTTCTGGTTGTAGTAGTCCATGGGACGGTAGCCGGGCTTGGCCTTCTCCACCTCGTCAACGTTCATACCGAAGATGATGATGTTGTCGTCGCCTACCTGCTCGTGGATCTCCACGTTAGCGCCGTCCATGGTGCCGAGAGTTACGGCGCCGTTTATCATGAGCTTCATGTTGCCGGTACCGGAGGCCTCGGTGCCTGCCAGGGAGATCTGCTCGCTGATCTCAGCTGCGGGCATGAGCAGCTCGGAAAGGGATACGCAGTAGTCCTCCAGGAAGATAACGTTGAGCTTCTCGGAGAGCTTCTTGTCCCTTCTCAGCTCCTGGGAGATGTTCCAGATGAGCTTGATGATCTGCTTTGCCATATAGTAGCCCGGAGCAGCCTTGGCCGCGAAAATGTAGGTCTTGGGCACGAAGTCGGCGTCGGGGTTCTGTTTGAGGTAGTTGTACTGAGCGATGATGTTCAGGGCATTGAGCTGCTGACGCTTGTACTCGTGCAGACGCTTTACCTGTACATCGAAGATCGAATCTGTATTAAGAACCACACCGTACTGGTTCTTGACATACTTGGCGAAGGCCTCCTTGTTGGTCTTCTTGATCTCAGCCAGCTTTTCGAGAACTTCTTTATCGTCGGCGAACTTGTTGAAGGCGGTGAGCTTGGAGGCGTCGCGGAGGAAACCGTCGCCGATCTTCTCACGCAGCAGCGAGGTCAGACCCTCGTTGGACTGATAGAGCCAGCGCCTGTAAGCGATACCGTTGGTAACGTTGGTGAACTTCTCGGGAGTGTAGTCGTACTCATCGCGGAAGGTGTCGCGCTTGATGATCTCGGAGTGGATCTTGGCAACGCCGTTGACATGATGGCAGGCGTGTACGCAGAGGGTAGCCATCTTTACCTTGTTGTTCTCGATGATAGACATTCTGGTGACCTTGGCCTGATCGCCGTAGCGCTCCCAGAGCTTGCGGCAGTAACGCTCGTTGATCTCCACGATGATAGAGAATATTCTCGGAGTAACGCTCTTGAGCAGGTTGCAATCCCACTTTTCGAGAGCCTCGGGCATTACGGTATGGTTGGTGTAAGCGAAGGTCTTGGTGACGATATCCCAGGCGTGATCCCAGGAGTAGCCGCAGTCATCCAGCATAACTCTCATCAGCTCGGGGATAGCGAGAGTGGGATGAGTGTCGTTGATGTGGATAGCCACCTTCTCATGCAGGTTATCGAGGGTACCGTAAACGCTCATATGCTGGTTTACGATATCGCCGATAGAGGCGGCGCAGAGGAAGTACTGCTGTCTCAGACGGAGGCTCTTGCCCTCGGCGTGGTTGTCGTTGGGGTAGAGCACCTTGGTGATAGCCTGGGACATGATATTGAGACCCAGAGCCTTGCTGTAATCGCCCTTGTTGAACAGCGGCATATCGAAGGAGCTTACTTCCGCCTTCCAAAGTCTCAGCTTGGAGACAGCCTCGCTGCCGTAGCCGGACACATACATATCATAGGGCACCGCCATAACGGAGGTGTAGTTCTGATGCGAAACCAGGTGATACTGATTGTCCCAGTCCTCCTTGAGCTCGCCGTCGAATCTGACCTCGATAGCCTTGCTGGGCACCGGAACGAGCCATGCGGAACCGCCGGGGAGCCAGTTATCGGGCAGCTCGGTCTGCCAGCCCTCGTCCAGCTTCTGCTTGAAGATACCGTACTCATAGCAGATCGAGAAGCCTGTGCCGTGATAGCCGTCGGCGGCAAGGCCGTCGAGATAGCAGGCAGCCAGTCTGCCCAGGCCGCCGTTGCCGAGGCCTGCGTCGGGCTCGCACTCATAGATGCCGTTGATAGAGATGCCGAACTCATTGAGCACGTTCTTGGTCTGCTCGATCATTTCAAGGTTATAGAGGCTTGTCTTGAGCGATCTGCCCATGAGGAACTCCATCGAGAGGTAATACACCTTCTTGTGACCCATGGAGTGGGTCTTGACGGTGAAGTGTCTTCTCTTAGCCTTCATTATTTTTACAACGATCTTGGTCAGAGTTTCATAGACCTGCTGATCCGAGGCCTCCTCGGGCACGGTCTGGAAATCGCTGTGGAGAACTTCAAGGAACTGCTCCTTGAGCTCCTGCGTGGTGATGGTTTTTTCGGTGGCTTTTTTAGCCCTTGCCATATGATTCCCTCCTAATATCCGGCCTGCCGGACGATATCCGCAGGCTCTGAATCCATATTATTATACCACAAAACGCCCCGTCATTCATCAACATTTCGTTAATATGTTCATATTTATAGCATAAGCTCACAGACTGTTTACAATGGATTCTGTGCAAGGTGCTTAAAATAATATGACAGATAACGTTTTCGTGTCCTATAATATTTTTATTATATGTTCATTGTGCGCAAATGTCAAGCTGTACAATTGTAAGGTTTACACAATTCATTATAATGACCATTGATCCGCACAGGGACGGTTCATAATTTGGGGATTTAGCGGGGAAGGCTGCTGCGGCGCAAACAGAAACACACCCCGCTGACAGTGCGGGGTGTGCTGTATTTGTGAAGATCAGTATTCTAATTATACGTCCTCTTGCGCGTTTTTAGTCTTCTCCCAGCTTCAGCGCCTGCGAGATCTTGATCCGCGAGATCAGTCTGCCAAGTACTATGAATCCCGTCATGAGCATGGCGGCGATGATGATATAGAGCTTGATGTAGTCGCTCCGCTGCGGGATCACCGCAAAGGCCGGCACCTGCTCCGAGGCGCTGTACAGCGACTGGAACAGCGGCACGAACAGGTCGCTGGCACCGCCGCCTACGAATATCGCCGCGAATATCGCCGCTCCCGACACAAGTATCTGCTCGTAAACGATCATGGCGATGATCTCGCCGTAGGTCATGCCCATAGCCCTGAGTATTCCGAATTGCAGCGTCCTTGACTTGATCGAGAGGATCCAGTAGATAAGGAATCCTATGATGCACATGATCATAATGATGATGAACCCGAGGGTCAGTGCGCCATTCATGCCCTGGAGCATGGGGTCGGTCTTTTCCTCGATGATCTTCTGGCTGCGGACATTGAGCTCCGTGGGCTTGATGCCGGCGTCGGAAATGGAGGCGTAAAGCGCCTCGGTGGTGGCGCCGTCCTCCAGGTCCAGCCATACCTGATAGGGCTCAACGGAGGTCTGCACCCGGACGTAGTCGTAGTCCATGACGGCGAAATCCTGATAGGTGCCGTCGTCTGCCTGAGAGTAGGGGTTGAGGGCAGGCCAGTAATCCACGAAGGCCAGCACCGTCACGTCAAAGCTCTCGTTGCTGCCCCAGCTGCAGGAAACGGTATCGCCCAGCTCCAGGCCGTACTTATCCCGGAAGGAGCTCGACAGTATCACGCCGGAGTTGAACTCCGCCAGGGCGTTGATGTAGTTGTTGATATGGGTAGGCAGCAGCCTGTCGGTGGACCAGCACACCTCCGAGAAGTCGTGGGGCATTATGGTCATGAGCTTGACCTTACTGGTGTAGTTCACCGTCCGCCCGGACTGCTGATAGTCGTTGAAGAAGTCGTCCCGGGACTTGCCGGAGGTGTTCTTGACCACGGGAGTGACCTTCATCTTATCGGCCTGTATCTTGACCTTATCCTTGATGAAGACCTTGGTGGCCTTCTTAACGCCCGCTAAATTCTCGAAGCGCTCGAACACCGGCTCCACGTAATCCACCGTGGATGTATCTTCATCCTCTTCCTCGGTCTGCTCCACATGGACGGGCTGTCCGCCCTGCTGCTGCTGAGGGCCGGACGAGGAGGAGGCTTTGTTGTTCTCCCACTTCTCGGTGAGGGTCACGTCTGCGCCCACGGCGTAGGAGACACGCTCCTCTGCGCTGCGGTTGAGGGCGCGGGCGGTATTGGCAAAGAAGATACCGAGAGACACCGTAAGTATCAGGAATATCATCAGGAAACGCTCTCTGCCTCCCGCGAGGCGGCCTATGTTGTTGAGGGAAACGTAGGCTGAGGGCGACCATATGCGCTTGCCGAGGCGTGAGATGACCCTTATAAGGAAGGGATAAACTCTGATGAAGAACAGTCCCAGCCCCAGTATGAAGGCGGTGGAGGCCACGAACATCAGGGGGTTGACGGTGGCGGTGGTATCGGACATACCGCTGTTGATGAGCTTTTTCTGCTGGTCATTGTAGTAGATCAGCCAGCCCACCGAGCCGCCCACGAGGATGAAGTCAAGGCACAGCTTTTCCCACAGGGGGAAACGGCGTTTTTTGGCCTTGGACTGCTTATGCTCCACGATAGTCGCCTTGGTGGCGGGGACGATAGGCACCATGGTGGTGATGAAGAACACCGCCACAGCTGCCAGCGCATAGATGAAGGCCTCGATAGTCAGGGAGATAGGCAGGGATTTGCGGTTGACGAACTCCAGAAAGCCGTTGGAGGCTCCCAGCACTCTGCACAGCCCCATGCCCGCAAAAGGCCCTATGACTGCCGTGGCTGCGCCGAGGATAAGGGACTCCAAAGCGTAGATCAGCATGATCTGTCCTCTGCTGGCGCCGCGGCTCTTGAATACTGCGATCTCGTTTTTCTCCTGCTCCACGTTGAGCTGAGACACCATGAACAGGTACACCAGTATCATCAGGATAACAGGTATCTGCACCAGCCACAGTATCAGCCTGAGCCTGTCGGCGCGGGCGCCGTAGTCCTGAAGGATCTCGGCTACCGGCATATTGAACTTCACCTTGGCCTTGCTGTAAGCCTGAGCCTGCTTGTCGCAGAGGGTCAGCAGCTCCTCGATGTTGTTCATGTCCAGCTTGGTGTAGTCCATGGCATAGCGCCGGGCAAAGGCGGTGATGTTCACCGAGCCGGTGTCCATAGCCTCGCCGTAGATAGTGTCATAGTCCATGAACATGGTGTTCATATACTCGGTATCAATGCCCTCCGACCAGTAGGAGTCGGTCTCGGAGGCAGGCCGGAACACACCGACGATCTCGATGTTCAGGGCCTTTTCGGGGTAGAAGACGTTTGCCACCTCATAGACGGTGCCGGTGGCAAGGCGTGTGAGTTTGAGGGCCTTCTCGGTGGCCACCACCTCGAATACGCCGTCGGCACGCCTGCCGGTCTCGTACATCCTGCCGCTGATGATCTCCACGTGATCGGCAAAGCCTGTCATGCCGCCCAGACCCAGCCTCGGTGCCGATCTGTCGTCGTTGAGAGACTTTGAGGTGACCAGCAGATAGTCGTCGGCGATATAGGTCTTCTGATTGGCGGCGGGACAGCCCAGCTCGTCATAGGATTCGGTGACAAGCTTTGATATCTTCTCGATATCCGCCCGCTGCTCGGCGGTGGAGATATCCATTTTCACCTCATGGGTGGTATTGTAAACGCCGGGATAGATGTCGTTTTCAAGCTGGAACTGCTCCATGTCTTTGAGCAGCATCCTTTGCAGCGAGGCGTTCATATATATGGGGATAGTGCTCATCATGGCGCTTGCCATAATGAAGCCGATGAGCAGACACAGCACCATCCACTTGGTATTGCGCATCTTGCGGAAAAGCAAAGTAAGCATCGGTAAAAATCCTTCCCTGTGTCGGTGTTATCTCAGTATCAGCTCGTCGCCCTCGTTGATGCCGGAGATTATCTCGGCCTGAGAGCCGGTCTTAAGTCCGATCTGAACAGGCACAGCCACCTTCTCGCCGTCCTGCAGTACATAGACGACTTTCTGTCCGTCAACGGTCTTGATGAGGTTGTTGGAGATGACAACGGCGTTCTTGACGCTTTCCTGCACCAGTATGCAGTCGGCAAGCTGTCCCACGGCGTCGGTGGGCACCTCGTCCTTGAAGCGGACATAGACGATGTCGGGCTCATAGGTGATGCCGGAGTTGTCTGCCTTGCCGTGGTCGTCCTCCTCCTTGACCTGTTCCTTGTAGGCCAGCAGGGACTGGGGGTTCATGAAGACAACGCCGGTATACTCCTTGTCCCCCAGCTTGATAGTCAGCTCGGTGTCAATGGCAAAGGGCGCAGGGTCGGTGGGCTTTATGCCGATATAGAATCCGGTGGTGTCGATGACGGTGCAGATGTTCTGACCGGTGCCCACGCTGTCGCCCACCCGGACGTCGGCGATGTTGGATACGGTGCCGTCCACGGGAGAGGTGAGCACGGCCTGGTTCTTTTTCTCATAGAGCTTGTCCAGCTCGTTCTGTATCAGCTCCACCTCCACGTAGGCCTTGTCTACCTCGGCCTGAGTGCCGCCGCGCTGCGCCACGATAGTCACGTTGAGCTCCGCCTTCTTCTTGTAGAGCTCCTTCTCGGTGATCTGATAATCCACGTCGGCAGTCTCCAGCTCGCAAATGGGGTCGCCCGCCTTGACGGTATCGCCGGTATGGACGTAAAACTTGCTTATGGTGCCGCCCTGCTTTTCATATGTCAGCATATACTGCTTCTCGGCGGTGACGGTGCCGGAGTTGATAAGGCGCTTTTCGAGATCCTTTCTCTTGGCGGTGACGGTGGAGTATTTTACCTCGCTGGCCTTGACAACAGGCGGTGCCAGCACCTCCTCCTCGTCGGGGAGCAGGTAGCAGCCGGAGGCGGAGAGAGAGGTCACGGCGGCGATCAGCAGAGCCGCTGCCCTGCGGTTTAATTTTTTCATATATTATTATCCTTTCACAGCTAAGTCTCTAAAAAGGCGTATAAAGCCCTGAGTTTAATTATAACAGATTTTTCCGGTTTTTGCTATGTGATATCCTACAAACTTTTATGAGGCAAACTGTGTGATTTGACGAAGTCCCCGGCGAAGTCTTTGGGGCAAAAAACAAAGGCACACTCTGCCGCGGGGCAGGGTGTGCCGTATAGAGAGCAAATTATTTGTTGACGGCTCTTGTTCTGATCTCCTCGGTGATCTTTGCAACGAACTCGTCGGCGGTCATGGAGACGGTCTTGCTGTCCTGGGTGCGGACGGACACTGTGCCCTCCTGAGTTTCCTTCTCGCCGATGATGACCATGTAGGGCACGCGCTCTGTGTACTGTGCCTGACGGATCATGTAGCCGATCTTCTCGTTGCGGTCGTCCAGCTGTACCCGGACGCCGGCGTCATAGAGCTTGTCGTATACCTGGTCGGCGTACTCGGCGCTCTTTTCGGAGACGAGCAGGATCTTGGCCTGAACGGGTGCCAGCCATACCGGGAAGCGGCCCTTGGTCTCCTCGATGAGGTATGCCATGAACCTGTCCAGAGAGCCCAGGATAGCCCGGTGGATGACCACAGGGGTCTTGTCCTGACCGTCGGTATCGGTGTATTTGAGGTCGAACTTCGCAGGCAGGCAGAAGTCCAGCTGGCAGGTGGAGAGGGTGTACTCCGCGCCCACTGCGGGAACAACGTTTACGTCCAGCTTGGGGCCGTAAAATGCCGCCTCGCCGATCTCCTCGGTGTACTCGATGCCCAGCTGGTCAAGAACGTCACGCAGGGCGCTCTCGGCCTTCTCCCACATCTCGTCGTCCTGGTGATACTTCACCTTGTCGGCGGGGTCGCGGAGGGAAAGCACGCATCTGTACTTGTCGATGCCGAAGTCCTTGTATGCCTCGAAGATCAGGTCAACTACCTTGCCCACCTCGTCCTTGATCTGGTCGGGAGTGCAGAACAGGTGAGCGTCGTTCTGGCAGAAGTGTCTGCCGCGCTCGATGCCTTTAAGGGTGCCGCTGGCCTCGAAACGGAAGTCGTGGGCGATCTCGCCGATGCGGATAGGCAGGTCGCGGTAGGAGTGCTTCTGATTGGCGTAGATCATCATGTGGTGAGGGCAGTTCATGGGTCTGAGCACGAAGCTCTCCCCCTCCACCTCCATAGCCGGGAACATATTCTCCTTGTAGTGCTCCCAGTGTCCGCTGGTCTGATAGAGGGCAACGGTGCCCACGCAGGGGGTCATGACGTGCTGATAGTCCAGCTTGCGCTCTTTTTCCTTGATGTAGTTTTCCAGCTCCTGCCAGATAGTATAGCCCTTGGGCAGGAACATAGGCAGACCGCGTCCCACAAGGTTGTCGGTCATGAACAGCTGCATCTCCTTGCCGATCTTGCGGTGGTCGCGCATGGCGGCTTCTTCGAGGCGCTTTAAGTGTTCTTCAAGCTCCTGTGCAGTTGCGAAGGCGGTGCCGTTGATACGGGTCAGCATCCTGCGGGAGGCGTCGTTCTTCCAGTATGCGCCGGAGACGCTGAGTATCTTGAAGGCTTTGAGGGTCTTGGTGTAGGTCAGGTGAGGGCCTACGCACATATCAATGTACTCGCCCTGCTGGAAGAAGCTGAGGGGAACGTCCTCGGCAAGGTCGCCGATATGCTCCACCTTGTACTCCTCGCCCCGCTCCTGCATCAGCTTTATGGCCTCGTCCCTGGGGAGAGTGAACACCTTAAAGGGCAGGTTCTCCTTGACGATCTTCTTCATCTCGGCCTCGATAGCGGCAAGGTCGCTCTCGGAGAGCTTCACGTCCCCAAGGTCCACGTCATAGTAGAAACCCTTCTCATTTGCAGGGCCGTAGGCGAACTTGGCGTCAGGGTAGAGCCTCTTGACTGCCTGCGCCATGATGTGGGCGGCGGAGTGACGTATTACGTGCAGCTCCTCCTCCTTGGGACACTCGCCGGTATGACCGTCGTTGTAGATCACTTTCATTTTAATTACTCCTTTATATTATTGATTTTTTAATTTGGATATCCCTTTTTTAATTCTTATGAAGCAGCACCGGGTTCAGGCAAACAGCCACTCTTTCGCCTTTTCGTAGTCGGAAAGAAATGTGATAACGATGCCTTTTTTCTTCAGGATACGGAACAGCTTCTGCCGGCGCTTATCGACTCCGACAAAGGCGATCTTCCTGAACGTCTTATCGGACTGTGAAATACAGGCCGATACCGTTTCCGCTATCTTTTTTGTGATGACCGTTTTATCAAGGTTGACGATCATAAAGGAAGAAACGGAAGGTCTTGAAAAAGCCTTTACGTCTCCGAGAAATTTAGAGATCACTTCATCTTCGTAGGCGCCCATTCCGTCCAGATGCTCACACCATATTTTTCCGCCGTTATAGTCCAGTTCAAACGATGCTTTTTTGATCCCGGCTATGTGGATAGTGTTCATACGCTGACCGCTCCTGCTGCTGTTCCGGCGGGCCGCCGGAAAAAACTCACGGCTTTACCTGTCCCTTGCGGTATCTGCCGAAGAAGATGCCGTCGTCCACATACTTGCCGGCCTCGGAGACCCACATGGGGAACTGCCCTGTGGCAAGAGCCGTCTGGCCGTTTAGCATACCCGTATGGAAAGATATATGCCGAAACTGTCTGAGCACCAGCTCCATTCTTGTATAGCGGCAGTCCTGAGGCTTCTCGTAGAGCATATCGTCCGTCAGGGAATCGAGGTAATCAAGGGTCTTTTTCTCCACGCCGTCGAGGTACTCGATGAGCTGCTCGTCGGTGAGCACCACATCGCAGGGGTTATCCGGGTTATCCATACCCTCCACGTGGAAAGGCGGTTCCTCATAGACGTTGGGATTTATGAACCACTTATCCGCGGAGTGGATGGCATGGTATGCCCATCTCCAGCAGGGAGCCCCGCAGCATATGGCGTCGCGGTCATAGGTTCGCAGGGACGTCCTTATGTTCATGAAATTCGGAACGACAGTTTCCTTGATGATCTTGCAAAGCTCGTTCATAAAAACACCTCCTGAAAAACATAAAAACACCCTGTATGCCCGAAGGCATATCAAGGGTGCATTTTTGCACGGTCCCACCTTGAATTTTAACTCCGATGCCTAAAAGCATCTTCACCCTTAACGCGGGCAGACGCGGCGGCTTACTTTTCCCCGGGGGGGTGTTGGGCTGCCGGGCTCGGGAGCGGTCTTCGCCGGGGTGGACATAAGGGGCTCACAGCATCTGCCCCTCTCTCTGGATGACCGGGATCCGGGTACTCATCTCCGTCACAGCTTTTGGATATTGATAGCATTATAGCACAACTTCGGGGATTTGTCAAGGGATGCAAAGGGCTTATTTCCGGGTTTTTTGCTGTTTTTCACTTTGCTCCCGGCTTTTACATGACAAATGTAACATCCAACTTGTGACGGCGTTCACTTCACAAACGTTTTCGCAGATGCTATAATGAGTACAACAAAACAAACAGGAGGTCACCATCATGGCAGATACAGTAGTAAGAATAGACAGTCTCGTAAAAAGATACAAGGATCTGATCGCTCTCGATCACCTCTCCCTCGAGATCAAGGAGGGCGAGGTCTTCGGACTGCTGGGACCCAACGGCTCCGGCAAGACCACCACTATCAATTGCCTGCTCTCACTGCTGGCCTTCGATAAGGGCGAGATCGAGATCTTCGGCAGGAAGATGACCCCCACCGCCTACGACATCAAGCGGGAGATCGGCATTATCATGCAGAACGTGGCGGTCTTCGAGGAGCTCAATGTGTACGACAACATCAACTACTTCTGCGGGCTCTACATCACCGACAAGGAGCAGAGAAAGCAGTACGTCGAGGACGCTGTCAGGTTCGTGGGGCTGGAGGATTTCAGGAAGTTCTACCCCAGGAAGCTCTCCGGCGGTCTGCTGAGAAGACTCAACATCGCCTGCGGCATCGCCCACAAGCCCAAGCTCATAATCCTCGACGAGCCCACCGTGGCAGTCGATCCCCAGAGCAGAAACAGGATCCTCGAAGGCATCGAGGAGCTCAACCGAAACGGCGCGACTATCATCTACACCTCCCACTACATGGAGGAGGTGGAGCAGATCTGCACCCGCATCGCTATCATGGATAAGGGCCACAAGGTAGCCGAGGGCACCAAGGAAGAGCTCAAAAAGATGATAAAGAACACCGAGACCATCTCCATAGAGGTCAAGGAGCCCTCCGGGGAGATCATGGATCAGGTAGGCTCCCAGCCCCACGTTTACCTCACCGAGTACACCGACGGCAAGCTGAAGGTCTACTGCTCCGGCGGCAAGCACAACCTTATCAGGATCCTGGGAGTTCTCCAGGAGCACGATATGCACATAGGCAGAGTTTACAGCGAGCTGCCCACCCTCAACGACGTTTTCCTCGAGATCACCGGCAAGGCACTGAGAGACAAGGAGGACTAATATGTTTCGTCACAATCTGAAATACTCCCTGCTGGCGGGACTTCGGGTCAGACAGGTCATAATCTGGCTGCTGATATTCCCCATAGCCCTCGGGATAATGTTCAAGGTCGCCTTCGGCGGCATATATGAGAAGCAGGATCTGTTCACGACTTTCAATGCGGCAGTGGTCATGCCCAACGGCGAGAACTCCACTCTCCGCTCGGTGCTGGACAGCATCGAGAACGGCGACGATCCCATGATGAAGTTCACCTACACCGACGCTGAAAACGCCGGGAAGCTGCTCTGCGACGAAAAGATCGAGGGCATCATCACCGACACCGGCACAGAGCTTACCCTTGAAGTCGCAGGCAACGGCATGAACGAGACGATACTCAAAGCCTTCTGCGACAGATACAACGCCAACGTCAGGATAATCACCGAGGCGGCTCAGAACGACCCCGCCAGCGTCCCCGCTGTCACCGCCGCTCTGATGCAGGACATCGACACCGTGAACACCGAGGATCTTTCGGTGGGCAACATGAACTACTACGACGAGTACTTCTACAACCTGCTGGCAATGGTGGCGCTGTTCGGTGCGCTGACCGGTCTCACCGTGGCAGTTGACAATCAGGCCAACCTCTCGGCGCTGGGCGCAAGAAAGAACTGCTCCCCCACTCCCAAGTCGGTGAGCCTTTCTGCTGATCTTGTGAGCCGCTTCGCCCTCCAGACCGTATGCATGGCGGTGGCTGTGACCTTTGAGCACTTCGTACTGAAAATAGACTTCGGCGACAGGCTGGGACTGGTCTACCTGGCAGCTATCCTGGGCGGCTTCCTGGGCGTGAGCCTGGGCTTCGCGGTAGGCTCCATAGGCACTATGGACGCCAAGTTAAAGCAGAGCATCTCCACCAGCGTAATAATGAGCTTCTGCTTTCTCAGCGGACTTATGAAGGGCGACATGAAGATCATCATTGAGGAGCACGTCCCCGTCATCAACAGGATCAACCCCGCCGCAGTCATCAGCGACTGCTTCCACGCACTCAACGTCTACTCCGACACAAAGGTCTACTTCACCAAGATACTCACCATGGTGATAATGACCGTGTTCTTCTCGATACTGGGCTTCATCTTCACAAGGAGGCGTAAATATGCAAGTCTTTAAGGCATTTTTCATGATACTCAAAAAGAATATCAAGACCGCCGTCATATTCACGGTGATATTCGTTGCGATCTCCTTCGGTATCGCTACCTCCTCCGACGGTAAGGACAGCTTCGTCGAGAGCCGCATAACCATCGCGGTCATCGACGAGGACAGCTCCGAGGCATCAAAGGCACTGACCGCCTTCTTCGCCAAGAAACACGAGATCAAGGACATCGGCACCGACAAGGAAAAGCTCACCGAGGAGCTTTACTGGGGCACCGTGGACTATGTGCTCATCATCAGGAACGGCTTCAACGACGCGCTTGAAAAGGGCGAGATCTCCCGGGATCTCCTGGGCGAATACAAGGTCCGCGAGAGCTACTCCGCCGCATATATGCGCACCGAGCTCAACGAGTACGTCAAGACCGTTGAGGCCTGCACCGCCTCCGGCAAGAGCTATTCCGAGGCTCTGACCTCCGCTGCCGAAGCCCTCAGCCGTGACACAGAAGTCACCTTTGCAGAGGACAAGTCAGGCACTGCGGATTACAGCAAGGACTTCTCCGTCTACTTCCAGTATATGCCCTACATCCTGATCTCCGTAATGCTCTCCACCCTCGGCATCGTGCTGAGCAGCCTCAACAAAAAGGACGTCCGCTACCGCACCGAATGTTCGTCGTTATCTCCCCGCAGCAGCACCTTGCAGATCTTTGCGGCATCGGCGGTATTCGTACTGGTGATCTGGCTGATCTACATGATCGCGGGAGCAGTGATGTACGGCGGCATCTACAAGGGCGTTTCCTGGTACGCGGTACTCAACAGCCTGATCTTCACTTTGGTATCGGCGTCCATAGCGATCTTCATCTCCAGTCTGGATGTTGAGGAAAACGTCTTCAGCATCCTCACCCAGATCATCGGCCTTGGCATGAGTTTCCTCTGCGGAGTATTCGTACCGCTTTCGATACTCAGCGAGGGGGTACAGACCGTATCGAGGTTCCTTCCTGCATACTGGTACATCAAAGCCAACGACATGATCGTAGGCAGAGAGACCTTTGACGGCGCAAAGCTGGCGGGCTACATGGGGATTCAGCTGGCATTTGTGGCAGTACTGCTCCTTCTGACGCTGGTAGTACGCAGATCCAGGAGGCAGGAGGCACTGAGCTGAGGATACGCTGCAAGCAAAAAACCTGATCGCGGAGCGTTTTGGGGTGTCTTTCTTCCGAGCGAGGACGAGGAAGAACTATCCCGCGGTGAACGCTCCGCGATCGGGTCTTTTTACTTCTGCTTTCCGCACGCGGCTATCCACTGAACGCAATTCACTGATCCCGCATCATCCCCCTGCGAAAAAATCCGCAAAAAACTTGACTTTATCCCCCAAAGGGTATATAATTTATATGCAGTATTTTTTTAAAAGGAGAGACACCTATGCTCGATATCAAACTGTTCCGTACCGAACCGGAACTTATAAAGGAAAACATCAGAAAGAAATTTCAGGACGAAAAGCTCCCCCTCGTTGATGAGGTAGTGGCTATGGACGCCGAATACAGAGCTACCAAGACTAAGGCCGACGAGTACCGCGCCAAGCGCAACAAGCTCTCCAAGCAGATCGGCGGGCTCATGGCTAAGGGCGAGAAGGAAGAAGCTGAGCGCGTTAAGGCCGAGGTCAAGATGATCGGCGACGAGATGCCCAAGCTCGAAGCCCGCGAGGCCGAGCTGGAGGAGGAGATCAAAAAGCGCATGATGGTGATACCCAACATCATCGACCCCTCTGTCCCCATCGGCAAGGACGACAGCGAGAACGTGGAGATCGAGAAGTTCGGCGAGCCCTTCGTGCCGGATTTCGAGGTGCCCTATCATGTTGACATCATGGAGAGGCTCAACGGCATCGACCTTGATTCCGCAAGAAAGACCAGCGGCAACGGCTTCTACTACCTCAAAGGCGATATCGCAAGGTTACATTCGGCTATTCTCTCTTATGCGAGAGATTTCATGATCGACCGGGGCTTTACCTACTTCGTACCGCCTTTCATGATCCGCTCGGCAGTGGTCAACGGCGTTATGAGCTTTGCCGAAATGGAGAACATGATGTACAAGATCGAGGGCGAGGATCTGTATCTCATCGGTACCTCGGAGCACTCCATGATCGGTAAGTTCATCGACACCATAACCCCCGAGAGCGAGCTGCCTCAGACCCTCACCAGTTACAGCCCCTGCTTCCGCAAGGAGGTGGGCGCTCACGGCATCGAGGAGCGGGGAGTATACCGCATCCACCAGTTTGAAAAGCAGGAAATGATCGTTGTCTGCAAGCCTGAGGACAGCAAGGCCTGGTACGACAGGCTCTGGCAGAACAGCGTTGACTTCTTCCGCACCCTTGACATCCCGGTAAGGACGCTGGAATGCTGCTCCGGAGATCTGGCTGATCTGAAGGTCAAGAGCTGCGACGTTGAGGCATGGAGCCCGAGACAGAAGAAGTATTTCGAGGTAGGCTCCTGCTCGAACCTGGGCGACGCACAGGCAAGACGTCTCGGCATCCGCATCAAGGGCGAGAACGGCAACTACTATGCACACACCCTGAACAACACCGTAGTTGCGCCCCCGAGAATGTTGATAGCCTTCCTGGAGAACAACCTCAACGAGGACGGCAGCATCAGGATCCCGGAGCCCCTGAGAATGTACATGGGCGGTAAGAGCGAGATAAGATAACGGCGCGGTGCCCGCTAAAAGAGTAAAGAACAAAGAACAAAGAAAAAGAATAAAGAATAATTATGGTGTCCGCTTTGCGGACGGATCCTAAAATTCATCGCCGAAGGCGATACCATTATTATTCTTTATTCTTTATTATTATTCTTTATTCTTTTAGCGGGCGCCGCACAAAGTAAAACTCAAAAGCACTCCTTTACTGCGCCCGCGCTCTATTGCGCCCGCGCTCCGTTCCGTATGTAATGGAACAGATATTGCTGTGCCGTGCCCTCGTGACCCCTCACGCACTCCGGCAGGCCGTTGGGGTACCAGCGTTCAAGGGCGCGTTTCATCCATACGTCCACCGGGAAGGCGTCGGTCTTGTGCATACCGAAAAGCAGGGCGCACATGGCTACCTTCGGCCCCACGCCCTTTATGGTCATCAGGGCGGCCTTAGCCTCGTCAAGAGGCAGCCCCGCGATGCGGTCAAGGTCAAGCTCCCCGGAGGTGATCTTCGCCACCGCGTCAACGAGATACTTCGCCCTGAACCCGGAGCGCAGGAAGGCAAGGCTCTCCTCGGTCTCGGGGATGAGCTGCTCCGCCCCGGGGTAGCCGCCGTAATGCTCGGTCAGGCGGCCTATGATGCCCTTGATACGGGGGATGTTGTTGTTCTGGGAGATTATGAAGCTGGAAAGCGCCTCCCAGCTGTCCTGCCTGAGTATCCTGATCCCTCCGGCGTAGGCACAGGCCTTGGCGAGGGTCTCGTCCTCGGAGAAGCGGCGTTTGAGCTCGCCGTAGTCCGTGGACAGGTCGAGGTAGCTGTACCAGCTATTCAAAAAGGTCTGCTCATCGGTGTCGTGCAGGCGGAAGACCCCGGGCTCATCCCCGGCGGAGATGCGCAGATAAGTATTGAGATAATACCCCTCATAAGTATCGCCGGCGGTCTTGGTCCAGCGGAAGGCCTGACCGCAGTCGAGGGTCTCGTCCAGGTCGAAGTCGGGCTGGCGCAGGATGATGTCAGTCCCCGAAACGGTGTAGTCCATGGGGGAAGGCTCCTTTCAGATAATATCCGCCGCAGTTACCGGCACAACTCTGCGCAGATCATCGAGGGCTATCTCGATCTGCAAGCCTACGCTGCCGCCGCTGCAAAAAATGGCGGGGAAGGCCTCGGCGGACTGATGTATAAAGGTGGGGAACAGCTTTTTCATGCCGATAGGCGAACAGCCTCCGTGAACGTAGCCGGTCAGGGGCAGCAGCTCCTTGGCCTTTATCATCTCTATGGACTTTTCGCCGGCAGCCTTGGCGGCTTTTTTCAGGTCGAGCTCCTCGGCTACCGGCACCATGAACACATAGTGCTTGCCGGAGCGGGGGGCGGCGGTAACAAGGGTCTTGAAAACCCGCTCCTTGTCCTGACCCATAGCCTCGGCGATCTCCTCGCCGGACATCTCTGCGGGCAGGCCATGGACATACTCCTTAAAAGGTATCTTCTTCTGCGCCAGGGCACGGGTGGCATTTGTGCGGTCGGTGGGCTTCACGGTGTCACCTCACTTTAAGTTCGTGGGTATGCCGTTGACCGAGACCTCCGGGTCGTCAAGATCAATGACCAGGCAGCGCCTGCCGTCGATGTTCTCGCACCTTACCTTGTCGGTGGCGTCCCGGCCTATGTTCACGGTGATAGACGAGGTGGAAAGCACCGTCTTGCGCTCGATGAGGTTCACGGCGGTCAGGGGCTTTTCGCCCATGGCATTCTCAAAGATCTGAGGCAGATGCTCCAGCTTCTCCTGACTTACGCCCGACTGCCACAGTATGCTGGAAAGCTCCTCCTTGCCGATAGTGGCAGCCTCGGTCTCGTGGGCGGACTGATCCACCAGCTCGCTGATGCGGTCGTTGACCTCGGTTATCAGGTCGTAGTCCAGCTCCTCGCCCACCACGTTGTTGAGTATGGCGTGGAAGGTCTCCTTCTCGCTCTTGAAGCTGAGCACGAACTCACAGCCCAGCAGCTCGTTTACCACCGAGGTGTTGGGCTTGTTGGCGTTCTTGGTGTAGACCATGACGCCGTTGATATCGGGCTGGCGGTCGGAGAACACCGGGAACAGGAAGCCGTCCGAGGGCATCTCGATGATGCGGTCGGCGGTGTTTTTCTTGACTATGGTATTGGTCTCGTCGGAGAAGATGAGCCCGTCATATCTCAGCTCCACCGGGCATACGGCGGTGATGATGAAGTTATAGTCGTACTCGCTCTCGGCGTCGTCGGTGAGCTCGTCGTTCTTGGTCTTGTTGAGCACGCTGTAAGTGCAGTGAGCGGCGAAAATGGCATAGGTGGACACATACTGCATCCGCTCCACTATGGTATCCAGGAACTTGTCCGCCAGCTCCCGGTCGGTGAGCCTGCTCTTGACCAGCTCGTACATAAAGGGCTGCATACCTCCTTCGAGGTAGGCGTCCTTGGGGAAGGCGTACTCCTTAAGGTTCTTGCCGTAGGTGCCGGAGAGGGTCTTTTTGAGTATGGCCATGATCTGCTCGCTCTCGTCCTGGGGCAGCACCGCGAACAGGTCATTGGACTTGTACTTGATGTTCTTCTCGGCGTCAACAAAGGCTCTCACCACCTGCCCGACGGTGAAGAAACCGCAGTCCTCCTTGAAGTTCTTTTTGATCTCGCTTATTTCCTTTTTGTTCATGCGTTCTGCACCTCCGCGACGGCGTCTCCCATGAGCTGTGCGGCATAGTTGTCCGGCCCGCATGAAGCCATAGAAAGCAGTGCGGCAACAGCAGCCGCGACGATGATAAGTCTCTTTTTCATCTTATTGTCCTCCATAAAAATCAGGTGTACTGATATTATAGCACATACCGGATCAATATTCAAGCTTTTTTGATGTCGCCTTTGGTCTCAGTGAGAGAGAGTTTTTGGCTCGACGGAGCCGGGGGTATGGGGACGGCAGCCCCGTTTAGATAGACAGAGCCCCCGCCGGTATTCCGGCGAGGGCGTTATAAGCTATTTTATTTTAGGTGCCTCAGAGGAAATTATTCCTCCTCGCCGGCTTCCTCAGCGCCTTCTTCGCCGCCTTCTTCACCGGCCTGCTCGCCGCCTTCTTCACCGGCCTGCTCGCCGCCTTCTTCACCGCCGGCCTCGCCGAACTGCTCAGCAGCGTTTACGTTGGGGTTGATGGCGTAGATAGTGCCCTTGATACCGGTAGAAGCGTCAGTCTCCTCCTCGCCCAGCACCTTGGTGCCGTCCTGCTCGCTCATCTCGAACTTGCTGGTCATGCCGTTGTCGAGAGTAATCTTTACTTCCTTGCCCTCAACAGTGTAGGAACCGGTGTTCTTGCCGGCAGCGTTTACCAGAACGAACTTGCCGTCAGCGGAGAAGCAAACGGTAACAGCCATTGTGGTGACGTCGCCGCCGGTCTCAGCAGCATACTCGTCGAGAGACAGAATAGTGCCGTCAGTCTTGATAATGGAACCGGAAGTCCAGGCGTTAGCTACCAGAGCGTCCTTGTCGATATCCATTTCAGCAGCGCCTGCCTCGCTGTTTGCGCCTGCATCAGCAGTGCTCTCAGCGGCAGCGTCTGCCTTGCTCTCCTCGCCGCCCTCAGCGGTGCTCTCTGCGGTGCTCTCAGCTGCTGCTGCGCTGGAAGTGTCAGCCTTGCTGCTGCTGTTGCTGCTGCCGCAAGCGGTAGCGGATACCATCATTGCTGCTACCATGCTGAGTACCAGCGATGCTTTTACGATCTTTTTCATTTTACATTCCTCCTAAATACTCTCAGAAACATAAGCTGCACCTTGCAGTATTCGTTTCATTTAAATATTTTACTCAAAAGCGACCGACTGTCAAGGTTATTTGATGCGATTTTACGTATTATACCAAAGTTCTGTGATACGTCTAAAATACTTGTAAGAATTTGGCTGTACATTTCCGTAAAACACGGTATGAGAGTATTCGGGGGATTTAATATTTTCACATACGGTCTATGATCTCCCTGACCGCCTTTTCTGCGGCCTCGACTTCAAGCAAAAACTCGCTGGCCGAGACGCGCATGGCGCCGCCGCCCATGATTATCACCTGCTCCAGGCCGTCAGAGGTGGCTACGCGGACACGGTATTCTTTCGACAGCTGGTGCGCGGTGCGCTCGATGTAGGTGTCGGCGGTCTCGGCCTCCTTGGTGTAGACCACGCTGATGCCGCTGTGCTGCTCTATCTCCCGGTGCTGACCCTTGACCCGGTAGGCGTCGAAGACCAGTATCAGCTCGCACTGCATGAACCCCCGGTAGCTGGCAAGGCGGTTGGTCAGCTCGCTGCGTGCCAGGTCGAGGCTCTTTGCCGCCAGCTTTTTCAGCTCCGGCCAGGCGAAGATGATATTGTAGCCGTCCACCAGTATGTAAAGCGGCCCCTTGGGCACCGGGCGGGGCTTTGTGCGGTCCCGGGGAGGTTCTTTCGGAGTGCGAAGCGCCTTGTCCTCGGAGCGGTCGATCTTGCCGTAGGTGCGCTCGAAGATCTCCATGAGCTCCTTGTCGTCGGCGGCGCGGCGCACGAAGCTGTCCGCACGCTCCCGGACCTCCTCGGCCTGTTCCTCCACGCTGCGCACAGGGGCGGTGCTGACGTGCATCAGGGCGTTGGCCTCGTTCCAGGGGACGGTATGCCCCGCCCCGTGGGAGCAGAACACCGAATCCGCGGTGTTGCGCAGGTCGCTGTCCGGGTCGTAGGCGGTCTGTGCGATGACCTCTTCGGCATTGTGGCAGATGTCGTAGCCGTCGGCCTCGGTGTAAAGCCTGCCGAGACCCTTGCTGTAAGCCGCCACCTCGGTATGGTAAGACCTCAGAGCGGATACCGGCGCCCTGCCGGTGATGACGGTGTTCTCGCCGTCGGACTCCGGCGGTGAGACCGAGGCGCCCATTTTGTCCAGGTCGGTGAGGGCTCTGCCGGTATTGGCGGCGGGCAGCTCCAGCCGGAAGGCATAGTAGGGCTCCAGCAGCACACTTTCCGCGTACCGAAGTCCCTGCCTTACCGCACGGTAGGTGGCCTGACGGAAGTCTCCGCCCTCGGTGTGTTTGAGATGCGCCCTGCCTGCGGTCAGCACTATCCGCATATCGGTTATGGGCGAGCCGGTGAGGACGCCCTTGTGTACACGCTCTTTGAGATGCGTGAGGATCAGCCGCTGCCAGTTGCGGCTGAGGACGTCGAGGCTGCACTCGGAGGAAAACTCCAGTCCGCTGCCCCGGGGGAGAGGCTCCAGCCGCAGATGCACCTCGGCATAGTGGCGCAGGGGCTCAAAATGACCTGCGCCTTCAACAGGGGCGGCTACGGTCTCACGGTAGGCGATGCGGCTCTCGCCGAAGGTGACATCTATCCCGAAGCGCTCCGAGATGATGCGCTTTATGATCTCCCCCTGCACCTCCCCCATGAGGGAAAGGCTGATCTCCCGGGTCTGCTCGTTATAGCTCACCGAGAGCATGGGGTCTTCGTCCTCGAGGGTGCGGAGGGCTTTCAGCATGGTGTGGTCGTCTACCCCCTCCGGCGGGAACACCGCACAGCTCAGCACCGGCTCGGTGAGAGCGGAAAACTCCCCTGCCGCCGCGCCGAGAGCCTGCCCTGTATAGCAGGCGGAAAGCCCCGGCACCGCGCAGACCTCCCCCTGTTCGGCACGCTCGGTGTTTGTGTATTTCTCGCCGTTGTAGATGCGTATGCGGGGTATCTTCTCGGTGAGCTCCTCGCCGTTTTTGGAGGTGTAGGTGATGCTGTCCCGGACGGAAAGGCTGCCCCCTGTGATGCGCATGAAGGTCAGCCGCGCCCCGGAGCCGTCCTCGGCGATCTTGTATACCCGGGCGGAGAAACGCTCTCTCGGCTCCGGCAGGGTGATGTTCCCGGCGAGGCCGTCCAGCAGCGCCTCGATGCCGGTGAGCTTCAGCGCCGACCCCGAATAGCAGGGCACCAGCTCCCCGGAGCTGACGGCGGCGCGTACGGCCTCGGTGCTCACTGTGCCGGTCTCAAGGTACTCGTTCATCATGTCCTCGTTTATCACCGACAGCTCCTCCGCAAGCGTCTCGGCAGGCTGGGTCATATCCACGCAGCCGGGGCAGAGCCTTGCCTGTGCGGAGCGCAGGGCGAAGGCCTTGTCGGCGTTGGGCATATCGGTCTTGTTTATAAAAATGAATACAGGTATGCGGTATCTTTTCAAAAGCCGCCAAAGGGTCTCGGTGTGGCTCTGTACGCCGTCGGTGCCGCTGATGACCAGTACTGCGGCGTCTATCACCGATAGGGTGCGCTCCGTCTCCCCGGAGAAGTCAACGTGTCCCGGAGTGTCAAGGAGCGTAAAGGATATATCCCCCCAGGAGAACACCGCCTGCTTGGAGAAGACGGTTATGCCCCGGTCGCGCTCGATAGGGTCGGTGTCGAGGAAGGCGTCCCGGTGATCGACCCTGCCCAGCCTGCGCAGTACGCCGCTTTTGAACAGCAGCGCCTCCGAGAGGGTGGTCTTTCCCGAGTCAACATGGGCAAGTATCCCGATAACAGCTTTTTTCACAGTATCATCTCCGGCAGCAGTTTAGGCAGCGGCAGGCTGCCCAAAAATATTATACCAATCCTTAAAGCAGATTGTCAAGAGGGGAGAAGACCGCCGCAGGTACTTGACTTTTTGATATTATCGGCGTATAATCTATAATGTGTATTTATGCGCAGTTTCAGGAACCTTTTCAGGGAGTATGATATACCATGACCACAAACGTTTTACAGCTGCTCGAGGAAAGCGCCCGGCGTTTCCCGGACAAGACCGCCCTGCGGGAGGTGGAGCGCACCCTCAGCTATTCAAAGCTCTGTGAGCTCAGCCGCCGGACGGGGTCGGCGCTGGCAGGGCGTGACCTGCGGCGCAAGGCCGTGGGAGTGTATGCCGAGAAGGGCATCGACGCCCTTTGCGGATTCTTCGGGGCGGTGTATGCGGGAGCTTTCTACACCATGCTCAACACCGAGCTGCCCGACGCAAGGCTCAGATCCATCCAGTCGGTGCTGGAAGCCCCGGTGATACTCACCACCTCAGACCTTGCCGGCAGAGCAAGGGAGATATTCCCCGGCACGGAGATACTTATTATCAGCGACCTTGCCGCCCACGACATCGACGAGGGGGCTCTGAACGCAGCCCGGCGGGGCGCGATAGATACCGACCCGCTGTATGTGAACTTCACCTCCGGCTCCACCGGCGTACCCAAGGGCATCGCCGTCTGCCACAGGAGCGTGCTGGACTTCATAGGCTTTTTCACAGAGCTGTTCGGCATCACCGACAGCGACGTCATCGCCAACCAGGCGCCCTTTGATTTCGACGTTTCGGTAAAGGACATCTACTCAGCTATCGCCACAGGCGCGGAGCTTGTTATCGTGCCGCGGGAGTATTTCTCCGCCCCCACCAAGCTCATAGACTGGCTCTGCGACAGCAAAGTCACCACCATGATATGGGCGGTGTCGGCGCTGTGTCTTATCACCACGTTCCACGGCCTGGACTACAAGACCCCGGAGACCGTCAGCAAGATACTGTTCAGCGGCGAGGTCATGCCGGTAAAGCATCTTCGTGAGTGGCAGAAGCATCTGCCGGAGGCCATGTACGTCAACCTCTACGGCCCCACCGAGATCACCTGCAACTGCACCTATCATATACTGGAGCCCGGCAGGGATTACTCGGCGGGCATCCCCACCGGCGTACCCTTCCCCAATGAGGACGTCTTCCTGCTGGGGGAAAACAACCAGCGCATCACAGAGCCCGGTCAGACCGGCATCATCACGGTGCGGGGGACTGCCCTTGCTCTGGGATACTACAAAAACGACGCTCAGAACGCCGGAGCCTTTATCCAGAACCCCCTGAACACCGCCTACCCCGAGACCGTCTACCTCACCGGAGACCTGGGTATGTACAGCGAGGACGGAGAGCTGATGTTCTGCGGACGCGCCGACAATCAGATCAAGTATCAGGGTCACAGGATAGAGCTTGAGGAGATCGAGCGGGCCATGTCGGCGGTAAAGGGCGTGGAGAGGTGCTTTTGCCTCTTTGACGAGAAGAAATCCCGGCTCCGGGGCTACTATGTGGGCGAGGCTGAAAAGGCTGACATAGTCAGCGAGATGAGCGCCTCGGTGCCGCCATTTATGATACCCGGCACCATATACAAGCTGGACAACATGATACTCACCAAGAACGGAAAAATAGACCGCGCCGCGACTGCGGCGACCGCAGGAGGTAAGAGCCGTGGAACAGGCAATTGACAGACTGCTCAAAGAGGAAAGCTCGGCCTTTTACGTCTTCGATACGGCAGTGCTCAGAGAGCGCATCGCATATCTGAGGCGGCATCTGCCGGAGAGGGCAGCACTTTGCTATGCGGTGAAGGCAAACCCCTTCATAGTCCGGGAGCTGAAAGGCGCGGTGGAGCGCTTCGAGATCTGCTCCCCCGGCGAGACCGAGATCTGCATGAAAGCGGGCATCGACCCGGAGGAAATGGTGATCTCCGGCGTGTACAAGACCCCCTCCGTCACCGAGGAGCTGGTGCGGGGAGGCTTCACCGGTGTGATAACCGCCGAATCCCTGACCCAGTACAGGCAGCTCTGTGAGCTGTCTGAAAAATACTCCTGCCGGATAAAGGTCCTCCCCCGGCTCACCAACGGCAGCCAGTTCGGCATGGACGCCGAGGATATAGAAAACATCATAGCATCCCTGCCGGAGCATCCGGGCATCGAGATCACCGGGATACAGTACTTTTCCGGCACTCAGAAGACCTCTCTCAAACGCTTTGGGCGGGAGCTTGAACAGCTTGACCGGTTCATGGGAGAGCTCAAAGAGCGTCACGGCTTCGAGGCCAAGTACCTCGAATACGGCACCGGCTTTCCCGTGGCTTACTTCGAGGGGGAGGAGCTGGACGAGGACACGCTTTTGGACGGCTTCACGGAGCTTGTGAACAGCATGGAGTTCAAGGGCGAGCTTATTTTGGAGCTGGGGCGGAGCATCGCCGCCTCCTGCGGGAGGTACTTCACCCACATCGTGGATATCAAGCGGTGCAAGGGCGTGGATTACGCTCTTGTGGACGGGGGTATGCATCAGCTTGTCTACTTCGGGCAGTATATGGCTATGAAAAAGCCGCTGTTCTCGGTGGCGGGCAAAAGCGAAATCATCCCCGGAAAGCAGTGGACGGTATGCGGAGCCCTCTGCTCCATGAACGACATCATCGTCAAGCAGGCGGAGCTGCCGGAGATAGAGACAGGCGACGTGCTGTGCTTTGAGAACGCCGGCGCATACTGCATGACCGAGGGCATATCCCTGCTGCTCAGCCGCGACCTGCCCGCAGTTTACATAGTAAAGGAGGACGGCAGCGCAGTACGTGTGCGCCGTACTTTTGAAACAAGACAACTCAACACACCAAAGTATGAAATTGAAGGAGAATGAAAAATGGAAAGACTTATCGAGATCTTAGAGGACATCCAGCCCGGCGTTGACTACGAGAACAGCCAGGACCTTATCGACGGACACAAGCTCAGCTCGCTGTCCATAATCTCTCTTATCGCGGAGCTGGAGGAGGAGTATGACATCACCATACCCGCCGTGGAGATAATCCCGGACAACTTCAACTCTGCCCAGCGTATCATGAAGATGATCGAGCGCCTGCAAGAGGAGTACTGAGATGCAGCTTTCAACACTGCTGTTAGGCGGGGGCGGCAAATCGCTGACCTCGCTGTTTTCGCTGGTGTATCTGTTCGTGTTCCTGCCGGGATGTATCATAGTATATACGGCGCTGCCCAAGAAGTGCAAGAAGTATTTCCTGCTTTTGGCAAGCTATGCATTTTTCTGGCTCATAAGCAGCAGCCTGATAATCTATCTGATACTGACCACATTCTCGGCGCACTATTTCGGCATATGGCTCGACCGCATCGGCACACAGATGCGCTCACACCTTGCAGAGCTGCCCAAGGAGGAACGCAAGGCCGCAAAGGCGGTCTGCGTCTCAAAGCAGAGGCGGGTGCTGGCGCTGGCGGTGATCCTGCACATAGGGCTGCTGCTGGTGCTGAAATACTCCCCCTTCTTCACCACGAACATCAACACCCTGCTCTCGAAATTAGGCGTATCGGTGCAGCTTGAAGTGCCGGCGGCGATAATGCCCATAGGCATATCCTTCTTTACCTTGCAGGCAGTTTCCTACGTCATCGACGTCTGCCGGGGAGTGGTGAAGGCCGAGGATGACCTTTTCAAGCTGGCGCTGTTCATAAGCTTTTTCCCGGCGATCATCGAGGGGCCTATCTGCCGCTACGGACAGACCGCCGACCAGCTCTGGGACTGCGATAAGATACAGTACAAGAATCTCACCTTCGGCATACAGCGCATACTCTGGGGTATGCTGAAAAAGGTGGTGGTGGCGGACAGGCTCAACAACTTCGTTACCACTATCTTCGATACCGACAAGGACTACTCCTACGGCGGGGCGATCATAGCTATCGCTGCGGTGCTGTATACGGTGCAGCTGTATATGGACTTCTCCGGCTCTATGGACGCGGTCATCGGTACGGCGGAGATCTTCGGCATAACCATGCCCGAGAACTTCCGCATGCCATTCTTCTCCCGGACTATATCCGAGTTCTGGCAGCGCTGGCACATATCTCTCGGCGCCTGGTTCAAGGATTATATCTTCTACCCCGTGACCACCTCAAAGAAAATGAAAAAGCTCACATCCTCCGCCCGCAAAAAGCTGGGCAGCCATTACGGCCCCCTGATCGCGGGAGCGGTGGCGCTGTTCTGCGTGTGGTTCTGCAACGGCCTCTGGCACGGCTCGGCGTGGAGCTTTATCTTCTTCGGGATGTATCACTTCGTGCTCATACTCACCGGCAACATTTTAGAGCCCCTGGTGCAGGCGGTGAACAAAAAGCTCCACATCAACTCCGGCTGGTTCGTTTACAGGCTCCTGCAGATCATCCGCACCGGAGTACTGGTCATCATCGGCGAGCTGTTCTTCCGTGCGAGAGGGCTCAAAGCCGGCATGATGCTCTTCGGCAGGATCTTCACAGACCAGCGCTTTGAGGAGGTCAACGAGAAGGTCTTCGACAAGCTCAGGCTCGATACATACGACCTGATAATAGTCGGGATAACGCTGCTCATCGTCTTTACCGTGAGCATACTCAACGAGCGGGGCGTCTGCATCAGGGAGAGCCTTGCCAAGAGGCATATCGCCTTGCGCTGGGCGGTGCTCTATGGGCTGATACTGTTCATCATAGTCTTCGGAGCCTACGGCGGCACCTATGCCCCCGTTGACCCGATGTACGCACAGTTTTAGGAGGCGGCCATGAATACTGCTGCAAAACACTTTACCAATGCCGTCTCATTTGTCGCGGGACTGCTGCTGATGCTGTTTCTCATCTCCAAGGCGGTTACTCCCGCCGAAGGCACCGTTGACAACGGCGTTGACAGCAAGGACGCCAACGGCATACTTGCGGAGCCGGAGAACAGCATAGACCTGCTCTTTGTGGGGGACAGCGAGACCTATTCCTCGGTGATACCCCTGGAGCTGTGGGACAAGCACGGCTTCACCTCCTACTGCCTGAGCAGCTCGGCACAGAAGCTCTACTACGCCGAGGAGCTCATCGAGGCGGCTCTTAGCCGCCAGCGCCCGAGAGTTGTAATGCTTGAGACCAATATGCTTTTTACCAAGTTCAATTTCGACGACTCGCTGCTGCACAAGGCGGGCAGCGTGCTGCCGGTGTTCAAGTACCATGACCGCTGGAAGGTGCTGCTGGACGGCTTCATGGGGGAGGAGACCGACACCTCTGAGGAAAGCGAATTCAAGGGCTACCGGCTCTACACCAAGGTCAACCCCGCCGACGCTGCGGGTTATATGAAGCCCTCGGATCAGAAAGCGGCGATACCCTCCCGGTGCAAGTCCTATCTCAAAGAGATCAAGGAATACTGCGAGGAAAGGGGAGCGCAGTTCATACTGTTCAGCACTCCCAGCACCAAGAATGCAAGCTACCCCCGGCACAACGCGATCACGGCGCTGGCAAAGCAGCTGGGGATAGAGTACATTGACCTCAACACCGACAAGAGCATCAAGATCGACTGGTCCACCGACACCCGGGACAGAGGCGACCACCTGAACTATCTCGGGGCGGCGAAGGCCACCAAGGCCATAGGGGAGCACCTTGCGAAGAAAGAGCTCCTGCCGGATCACCGTGGGGAGGAAGCATACTCCCGGTGGGACGAGCTTTACAAGGTCTTTACCAAGAAGGTGAAGAAGGCTTTGAAAAAGGCGGGGCTCTCGTAAAAAACGGCAAAAAGCAAGCTGCACCGGGCGAAACGCCCGATGCAGCTTTTTGAGTATAGTTGATCTTCAGGATTATGATCTTGTTGATCAGCCCTTCTTCTCAGCAAGGAACTGAAGTACGCCTGCTGCGATAGTGCCCAGAGAGGAGAGCATCATAAATACGCAGCCCACGCTTATATTAACACCGGAAATGCTCGTGGCTCTGAAAAGCGTGAAGAAGAAGAAGACTGTGCCGGCCTCGATCATCAGAACGCCGTTCTTGGTGAAGGCAACAGCGGAAACGAGGATGATCAGGAAGATAGCCGGAAGGATGGCGGATGCACCGGCGGAGAAATAGTTGGTCGAACCGTACCCGCCGTAGCTTACATAAGGCATCAGCATCGAGATGAAATAGAAGAACGCAGTACCGAATGCAATGAACTGAGGCAGTCCGCAGCTTCTGGGATTGGTCACGTTAGCAAGGAACGTGTTGATGATGCCCTGAGAAGTGAAGGGCTGCTCAGGAAGTGCCGGCCTGGGAGGCTTGGGCTGAGCAGGCTGCTGATAAGGCTGCTGATAGGTCTGCTGAGAGAGCGGTGTTCCGCAGCTGGTGCAGAAGGGATTGCTGTCGGGATTCTGTGCTCCGCATTTTGGACAAAACATATTACTTCCCCTTTACAATTTTTTACGGACAGTCCCGCTCCTTGGCGGAGGCTATCTAAAGCATATTATATCAGCATTTTCCATTCTTTACAATACTAAACCGATAAAATCAGCATTTTGAACAATTTGCCAAGGTGTTTTTTTAATAAAACATCAAAGCATTTAACAGTATGTTCAGACAAAGTTGAATGATCGTCCGATAAGTATTGACCGGCAGTTAACGAGCCCTGCGGAAATGCTTGACAAGGGGCAGATTTTAATATAAAATAATAATGTAAGGAAAGTATGCGCCCCGGGCTGTCCGGGGCAGAAAACACAAAGGAGAAAACTTATGACCAAAGGAATATTATTCGACCTGGACGGCACCCTGTGGGATTCCTCGGAGGTAGTGGCCGACGCATGGAACAAGTGCATCGAGGAGAACACCGACCGCCCCGAGCGCATCACGGTGCCCCAGCTGAAAAGCTACATGGGCAAGACCCTGGACGTTATCGCATCGCTGATGTTCCCGACGCTGCCGCCGGAGGAGCAGATGAGGATAATCAAGCTCTGTTTCGGCTACGAGGAG
The DNA here is from genome assembly GCA_017529875.1 of Ruminococcus sp. Taxonomy (GTDB): domain Bacteria; phylum Bacillota; class Clostridia; order Oscillospirales; family Ruminococcaceae; genus FB2012. The sequence continues at coordinate 32,684 of JAFXNC010000038.1, forward strand.
GAGTTCATCAAGAAGCAGCGTCCCCGGTTTTTCGACCGTGAGAAGGAGATACTGGGATCGCTTTCCAAAGAATACAAGCTTGCGGTAGTGAGCAACTGTCAGGTGGGGTATATCGAGCTTTACATGGATCACAGCGGGTTCCCGGAGCTGTTCTGCGACTTCGAGAGCGCAGGAGCTACGGGGCTTTCAAAGGGTCAGAACATCCGGCTCGTGATGGAACGTCAGGGGATCGACAAATGCGTTTACGTGGGGGACACTGCGGGTGACGAGCAGGCCTCGCGGGAGGCGGGGGTTCCCTTTATACACGCGGCCTACGGATTCGGGACGCCTGAGGCGCCGGATGCGAGCATAGCCTCACTGGACGAGCTGGCGGAGGCGGCAGCGGAATTAATGAAGGACGAATAGTAAACAGTTACAGCGCGGCGATCTAAATTACCGGTATTTTTGAAGGGAGGACAGCTATGGATCTCCAGAAACTTGCTGACAGCTTCTGCGCACCTACCTGTATCATTTCTGTGGGGAATGCTCCCGGGGAGTACGGAAATATACGCCTTGTTGCCGGCAACAGCAAATACATCGAGCCCATCGAGGACCCCATGAGCGCCATGCCCGATATGCCGGGGGTGCCGGAGGTGCTGAGGCAGAAATATAAATTCGTGCCGGATTCCCCCTATGAGAACTATCTCCCCAAGGACACAGGCTTTGAGGCGCTGCTGACCAAGTGCGCCGTGGGAAAAATGCCTGTGCATACCTTCGTGCACCTCAACGACCTGGGGCTGTGGTTCGATATCTATGCTATCCCTCTTTCCATTGAGGCGGAGGGGCGCTGTTACTGCGCCTATACCGCTCAGCCAGCCGCTCCCGGTGAGGTGGGCATAACCTCCGGCGGAGACGGCGCCTCGGAGGATATAATCAAGACCTGTATCAAGCTCCACGGCACTCAGGATTTCAAGAGCACTATGGAGGACGTCATCGCCGATATCAGGCTCATCTGCCGGGCGGACGTCTGCACCATAATCCTCGCAGACCCCGCCGAAAAGACCTATAAGGTGCTGGCTACCAGCATCGACAGCAGCAGCAGCGTCAGAAGGATATCCTCCTTCTCCAACTTCGGGGATATCTCTGCCTCCTGGCTGGATATGTTCGGCACCAACGACTGCGTGATAATCAAGGACAAAAAAGACTTCGATTTCGTCCGCACCGCCAACCTTATGTGGTATAATAACCTCATGGAGGCCGGCGTCACGAGCCTTGTGCTGTTCCCGCTGAAATACAACAGCGAGATACTTGGCTTCATCTGGGCCACCAATTTCGATACCAACAATACCATGCGCATCAAAGAGACCCTGGAGCTGACGACTTTCTTCATCTCATCCAAGCTTTCGAGTTACAGGATGATGGAGCATCTCAAAGAGCTGAGCTATACCGACCAGCTCACCCATATCCCAAACCGTACAGCCTGCACCGAAACTGTGGGAGAGCTCATCAAAAAAGGCGAGCAGTTCACCGTGGTCTCGGTGGATATAAACGGCTTCAAGAGCATCAACGATACCCTCGGTTTCGACACCGGCAACAGCGTGCTGGTGGCTATCGCCAAGCGGCTCAAAGCCACCGCCGGCGAAGATTTCATCGCAAGGATGAACGGCGACGAGTTCGCCATAGTGCTCAAAGGCTGCTCCGGCATACCCGAGGCCGTCAGGAGATATGAGGCTGCTATCGCGGCGCCCCTCACCGTGGACGGGTACGACCTGTACATCACAGCCTCCTTCGGCTACTGCCTGTTCCCCGACGACGCCCAGACCAGCGACAACCTGTTCTCCTATGCCAATGCCTCTATGTCCGAGGTCAAGCGCCTTAACAGCAGCAACCGCATAATGCGCTTCACCCCCGACCTGCTGAGGGAGGAACGCACCCTCGAAACGGAGCGCAAGCTGATAACCGCCCTGGAAAACGGCACCGTATACTACGAGCTGCAGCCCCAGTTCGACCTGTCCCACAAGCTGAGAGGCTTTGAAGCCCTTGCCCGCATGAAGGACGACGACGGCAAGGTCATCCCCCCGGGAGAGTTCATCCCGGTGGCGGAGAAAGTCGGCCTTGTCGATAAGGTGGACGGCACCGTGCTGCGCAAGTCCGCGGAGTTCGTGGGAGGGCTTATAGCCGAGACCGGCAGGGAGATAATACTCAGCGTCAATGTGTCGGTGCGGCACCTGATGAAGAACGACTTCACCGACGAGGTCAGAGAGGTGCTCAAAGAGAGCGGCCTGCCCCCTCACTGCCTGGAGCTGGAGATCACCGAGTCGATCATGATAGACTCCGCAGAGAAGGCTCTGCGCTGCATCGGGGAGATCAAGGCTATGGGCGTACAGATAGCCATTGACGACTTCGGCACCGGGTATTCTTCCCTGAGCTATCTAAACAAGTTCCCCGCGAACATACTGAAAGTTGACAAATCCTTCATCGACAAGATGAACCAAAGCGACTCCTCAAAGCAGTACGTGGCGGCGATAATCTCCATAGGCCATATCATGGGCTTTGAGGTGGTCTCCGAGGGCGTGGAGGAGGCCGAGCAGCTGGATACCCTGCGGGAGATCGGCTGCGACTATATACAGGGTTTCATCTGGGGCAGACCTCTGCCCAGAGAGAACGCCAAAAAACTGGTGCTGGGAGAGGAGCTATGATCATGGATCACAGAGCGTGGATAGAGAACGTAGAAGGCTGGGCGAGCCTCTATGCCTTCGATGTGCTGTCCGACGGCAGCTACGGCGAGATACGCCTTATGGCCTACAACAGCCAGAACGATTTCATGATGCACCTCCCGCCGGGAGCCCCTGAGTTCTACCCCGGCATCCCCTACCGGAGCTACTTCACCGACCTGAATTTCGAGAGCTTCATCTACCGCAGCGCCTCCGCCCATGAGCCTCTTTACTCCTACGTGAACGCCCGGGGCGGCTGGATAAAGGGTATGTACCTGCCGGTAAGCGAGCCCGGTACAGTCTCGGCAGAGGTCTTCCCCAGGGAGCCCGGTGCGGAAAAGCCCGGGACGCTTTACTGCCTCTATGTGGTGCATTATTCGCCGGTGGTAGAGTCGGACTCCATGACCAAGCACTCGCCGGAGGTCTCCGAGGCGGTCATCAATATCAGCATCAGGCTCCACGAGACACAGGATTTCTTCCAGTCCATGGCGGCAGCCGTCAGCGAGATAAAGAACGTCTGCGGAGCGGAGAAATGCTCGGTATACACCGTGGACAAGGTGTCGCAGAACTGCTGCTTCATCAACGAGGAGGGTCAGCAGCCTGCTCAGCTCAGGGTACTCGCCGAGGAGCTGGGATGCTCGCCCTATGAGGTGGCGCAGAAGTGGGAGGAAGACCTTGCTCTCAGCGACTGCCTGCTGCTGGACGACCTGAGCGTCATCGAGCAGCGCGACCCGGCATGGTACAAGTCCCTCTGCGAGCATAAGATCAGGAACATAGTGCTTTACGAGGTGCGGTTCAATCAGATGCTGGTGGGCTTCATCTGGGCTGCCAACTACGACACCTCCAAGATGATGCAGATAAAAGAGACCCTGGAGCTGACCACCTTCGTCATCGCGGCGGTGATAGCCAACTACCAGCTGGTGTTGCGGCTTGAAGAAAAGAGCAGCATCGACGGCCTGACAAGGCTCAGCAGCCGCAACGTGATGAACGAGCGCATCGAGAGGCTGTGCTCCGGCGAGGACAAGCTGCCTCAGACCATGGGCATCGCTTATGCAGACCTCAACGGCTTAAAGCGCGTCAATGACAGCGAGGGACACGATGCGGGAGACAGGCTCCTGAGGAAAGCGGCGGCGCTGCTGAGGGCGTCCTTCGGGGAGCATGAGATCTACCGTGCAGGCGGAGACGAGTTCGTGATGATCTGTCCGGGCATCGGCAGCGACGAGCTCAAAAGGCTCTCCGGGCAGCTGCGGGCTCTTGCGGACAGCACCGAGGACGTGAGCTTTGCCATAGGCAGCTGTTTCTGCGAAGGCGAATACGACATAGCCAGCGCCATACAGCTTGCCGACGAGGATATGTACCGCGACAAGGAAGACTACTACCGCCGCCACCCGGAAAAGGACAGGCGCAGGAACAGAAGATAACGGCTTTGGAAAAGAAAACGCGGAGCGCTTCGGGTCAGGAGATCTGACTTCAAAACGCTCCGCGATATTATTATGCCCGGGGAACTGCGGGTCACTTATCCCCGCTGTCCGGCTCCTCATCCCCGAACCTGCTGAAAATGCTGCCCAGCAGCGCTCCCGATAGGTTATGCCATACCGAGAAAATCGCCCCGGGGACAGTGGTCATTGCCATGTCCGGGAAGGATGTGGTGGCAAGGCTGGATGCAAGGCCGCTGTTCTGCATACCGATCTCTATGGACAGGGCCTTCACCTTGCTGAGCCGCAGTCTCAGCAGCTTGCCTATGCCGAAGCCGCAGGCGTACCCAAGCAGGTTGTGCAGCACCACCACCGCGAATACTACGGCTCCGGTGGAAAGGATCTTCTCGGAGTTGTGGGACACTACGCTCATCAGTATCAACGTTATCGCCGTCACAGATACCAGCGGCAGAGCCTTCGCGGCCTGCTTGCCCCGCTCTCCCAGCAGGCGGTTGATAAGGAAGCCCACCGCTATGGGGAGTATCACGACTTTCAGTATCGACAGGAACATATTCAGCACGTCCACCTCGACGCTGGTGTGCAGCAGCAGGTAGGTTATCCCCGGAGTGAGCAGCGGCGCCAGCAGGGTGTTTACCGAGGTCATGCCCACCGAGAGGGCTACGTCGCCCTTGGAAAGGTAGGTCATGACGTTGCTGGCAGTGCCTCCGGGGCAGGTGCCCACCAGTATTACTCCCGCCGTCAGCGCCGGGTCGAGGGAGAAGGCCTTGCTGAGCCCGAAGGCCATCAGCGGCATCACCGTGAACTGCGCCGCGCAGCCTATGAGTATATCTTTGGGGCGGGTGAATACCAGCTTGAAGTCCTTGAGGTCGAGGGTCATGCCCATGCCCAGCATGACCAGCATCAGCAGGTAGTTTATCCAGCCGGTGTCGATCCAGGTGCCGCTGGCGGGCAGAAACAGCGCCGCCGCTCCCGCCGCGATGACGATGAGCGCCATGAATCTTCCGACGAAAGAGTTGATCTTATCCAATACTTTCATTTCTGTGCTCCTGTCGTTTGAAGTTTAGTATGATATGTCCCGCTGTGACAAAGAGGGACAAGCAAATAATAACACTATTCTTGAAGAATGTCAAGAAGGCGGGGCGCAGGACGGCAATAAAGCTGCAAATCATTGGCAGTATCGGCTCCCTTTGGCGCCGGGATTGTTGACATATCGGCTCTGATGTGATATAATTCGACTGTAAAGACAAAAATCCGAGAAAAGGAGACCAATATGAAGAGAATTATATCTGCTGCGGCTGCACTGGTAATGACAGCTGCACTTGCCGGATGCGGCAACGACATCGGCGAGGCAAAGCTCACATCCATCACCCGCTCCGCTGACAGCGAGACCGAGGAAGTAGTATCGACTGCCGGTCAGGAGACCGAGAGCGTCCCCGCAGACAACGGCTCTGCCGAGACCCAGCCCTCGGAGACCACGCCTCCCGAGACTACCACCACCACCGAGACCACCACTGAGACCACTACCGAAAACACCGCCGTCACAGTCCCCGAGGAGGACGTTATGCCCAGCTACGGCGAATGGGCGGCCAACGACATAATCATTGCCGACAGGTACGAGGGGGACAAGATCAGGGCGCTGCTGCCCTTCTACTCCACCGACTCCATAGGCCAGTGGTACGCCGAGGTGCTCAACGGCTACAAGGAAATGGTTGGGGATGACGTGAACGTCTACAACATGAGCATACCCCTGGCATCCCAGTTCTATATGCCCGAGAGCATGGGCGACCCCTACGGCGACCAGGCCGACGGCATCAAGAACATCGGCGAGGCGCTGGTGAACGTGAAGAACGTGGATCTCATCGACACCATCAGCGCACATCTCAACGAATACATCTACTCCCGCACCGACCACCACTGGCAGCCCTTGGGCGCATACTATGCGGCGCAAAAGTTCTGCGAGGAGGCGGGCGTGCCCTTCGCGGCTGACCTGGGCACCTATGAAAAGTGCGTAAAGGACGGCTTCTGCGGCACCATGAACGCCTTCACCAACTATGCGATACCGGAGCTTGCCGCTCACCCGGACACCTTCACCTACTACAAGCCCTCCAACGAATACACCACCACCTACTATGACGACGCTTTCATCTCCGGCACCGAGGGCGACCTGTTCTTCGACTGGGTAGAGGGCGTAGGCTGCTACTCTGTATTCATGGGCGGAGACACTCAGATAACCGAGATCAAGACCGACGTTGGCAACGGACGCTGCCTCGTGCTCATCAAGGACAGCTACGGCAATGCTCTTGTACCCTTCTTCGTAGGCAGCTTTGAGAAGATATATGTAGTTGATTTCCGCTATGCCGAGATAGGCATGAAGGAATTGTTTGAAAAGGTAGGCGCCACGGATATACTTTTCGGTATGTCCATATCCAGCGGCTACACCCCCGGTCAGATAGAGGCTATCGAGGGGATCAAAGGCGAATAACGTAACGATCTTCAAGGAGGAATTACTATGACTGCAAAATGCCCGAAATGCGGTTCCGTAAAGGTTATGCAGGGTGAGCTCACGGCCCTGGGAGGGTTCGTGTTCAAGCCCGAAAACGAGCAGGACGACAGGCACTGCTACATCGCTGCCGGCGCCTGCAAGGACTGCGGCGCGGTGTTCGACATCACCCTCACCGACAAGCCAAATAAGCTTACCGACAGGTAAAGGCTCGGGGTCTGGGCGCTCAGTGAGCGCCCAAACAAACCACCATCCAAACAGAACAGGAATGAGACCATGAGAACAGCCGAAAACTGGAAAGACTATAAGATCATCGACACCTCGGAGGGCGAAAAGCTGGAAAGCTGGGGCGGCAGGATACTCGTGCGCCCCGACCCGCAGATAATCTGGAAAACTCCCCGAAAGAGCGACCTTTGGGAGAAGGCGGATGCAGTTTATCACCGCTCAGCCAAAGGCGGCGGCGAGTGGGAATACCGCCGCAGGCTCCCGGAGAGCTGGGAGATCGGCTACGATGACCTGCGCTTCGTCATAAGGCCCACCGGCTTCAAGCACACCGGACTGTTCCCGGAGCAGGCGGTCAACTGGGAGCTGATGAGCTCCCTTATCAAAAACGCCGGACGCCCTGTGAAAGTGCTGAATCTCTTTGCCTACACCGGCGGAGCCACCCTTGCCTGCGCGGCGGCGGGGGCTCAGGTGTCCCATGTGGACGCCTCCAAGGGCATGGTCCAGTGGGCGCGGGACAACGCGGCAGCCTCGGGGCTGTCAGACAAGCCCATACGCTGGCTGGTGGACGACTGCGAGAAGTTCGTCAGGCGGGAGATCCGGCGGGGCAACTTCTACGACGCCGTGGTAATGGATCCCCCCAGCTACGGCAGAGGCCCCGGCGGCGAGGTCTGGAAACTGGAGGACAGCGTCTTCGAGCTGGTTAAGACCTGCGCAGGTGTGCTCTCGGACAAGCCACTGTTCTTCCTGCTCAACAGCTATACCACGGGGCTCTCCCCCTCGGTCATGGCTTATATACTCAGCGAGCTGCTGGTGCCCAGGTACGGCGGCTCAGTTACCGCCGACGAGATCGGCCTGCCGGTGGAGAAGGCCTCCATGCCGCTGCCCTGCGGCTCAACGGCGGTATATCTTCCGGGGTAACATTCACCCCTCAGTTCTCTTTTGCATAGACTGTAATATAAGGCGGGCGCAAGAGCCACCTTAAATCAGGAGCAAAGGAGAGCATACGATGAACAACGGTTACTGGTGGATCATTATCCTCATTCTTATCGTGGTTATGTGCGGCGGATGCGGCTGTGGCTGCACCAACGACAACTGCGGCTGCACCAACGGCTGCGGATGCGGCTGCAGCTGAACACACTGAGGGAGACCGTGCCGGGTCTCCCTCCTTTTTTTCTGCACACGGAAATATATATCAGAACAGGATTATTACAATGATGATGAACGAAAACCCCTCCGAGATAGTCACAGATCCCCCCGCAGCAGACGAGACCCCTGCGGAGGAAGTGAAGACCAAAGGCCGCAGCAAGATCATATATATCCTGCTGGGGGTCATCATAATCGCCGAGCTGCTCTGGACGAGCTATGTGTACGTCTTTCAGAAGGACGGCACCCACTCCGACGAGATCTGGAGCTACGGCCTTGCCAACAGCTACGAGCTGCCCTTCGTTTTCCTGCGCCCGGGGATACACGTTGACTTCGCCGAAAGATCCGATTACAGAAACGTGGGCGAATGGATAAGCAGCGACGTCCTGCGCAACTATGTCACGGTGCAGGAGGGGCAGCGTTTTTCCTACGGCTCGGTCTGGGACAATCAGAAATACGACCATCACCCGCCCCTCTACTATCTGCTGCTGCATACCATATGCTCTTTCTTCCCGGACACCTTCTCATGGGGCTTCGGCTACTTCATGAACTGCTGTTTCCTGATACTCACCCAGATATTTCTGTTCAAGTCCTCGCGGCTCATACTCAAAGACGACCTCTATGCCCTTGTGACCTGCTTTTTCTACGGCGCCGGACACGCGGCGCTCTACACCTTTTCCTTCGTCAGACAGTACTCCATGCTCACCATGTTCACGGTGATCATGATATACCTCATCGCAAGGCTGTTCGAGGATCCGGTGCTGAAAAAGCGACTCCCGCCCATACTTATCGTCTCGATGCTGATGTTTCTGACCCACTACTATGCGCTGGTCTTCGCCGGGACCATGACAGCCTGCATCTGCATATGGTTCTGCTTCCACAAGCAGCTGACCAAAATGCTGATCTACGGCTTTTCCATGCTGGGCTGCCTCGGGCTGTATTTCCTCATATTCCCGGCCTCTCTGGACCATATGTTCAACTACTCCACCTATGAGACAAAGATATTCGGCACGGTGCCGCAGCTGCGCAAGCTGCTCAACTACATCACCTCCAACCAGCTGGGCTTCAACACCTCGATCTATGAGTCCTACATATGGAGGGTGCTGCCGGTGGCGCTGCCGGTACTGGTGCTGCTCCTGGCGCCGCTGTGTTTCCTTTTCAGGAAGGAAAAGTGGTTCATCAAGGTGAAGAACACCGCCGTGGCTCAGCCCGGAAGGTTCCTCCGCTGGCTGCGCACCGCCAACTGGATCCCGGTGATGCTGGTGCTCTCCTGCTTTATGGTGGTATTTGCGGTCAACCTCGAGACCGACCTGTACTACATGGGATTCTACGCCACAAGATACATCTTCTGCGTATTCCCGCCAGTCTGCATCATCGTTATGTCGCTGACTATAACGCTGCTCAGGCAGCTGCCCTTCATCAAAAAGCATATCCTCCCGATCATAACCGTCGCCGCAGTGGTCATCACCGGAAAGATCAACCTTTTCAAGGTCAACAACTTCCTGTTCGAGAACTACCCCAGAGGCAGCGATCTTGCAGAGCTGACAGCCGGGAAAAACTGCGTCGTTATCGCGCCGGAAAGGTTTGAATGGTCTCTCACCACCCTCTGCGACACCTTCCTGGATGCAAAGAACATCTACCTTGTGACCCCCACCGTCATCCGGGAGGGCACCGACAACATCAAGGATCTGGGCGAGCCCGTTGACTGCATCCTGACTGCTTACCCCTCCCTCACCGACGAGGATTTCGAGCTGCTGACCTCCTGGGGCGCGGAGGTGCCCGAGGATATCGTTCTTTACAATATGCAGTACGCCAACGAAAATGAAACAATGGAGCTGTCCCCCTATCAGACAGCGATCGAGTTCCAGAATGAGGTCGCCGGGGACAGAGAAACGGTGATAAGAGGACAGTTCGACGTCATGAACTCCACCGCATATTTCTTTGATCTGCGGTGAGCCGCCTCAAAAACTACGGATTTGACCGGCGAAGGACTGTGCATTTCGTTCAAATTGCCAAACTTATTTCCCAGCACTTTACAAAGCCCACCGTTTTGTGCTATCATATCAGTATGCCAAAGCACGGCATCATGAAAGTATACTATACATCTGAAAGGAAGCTATGAAAATGAAAAGTAAGATCCTTGCGGCACTCAGCGCCTTCTCGCTGACCGCCGCCCTCGCACTCTCGTCCTGCGGATCCTCCGGAAGCTCTTCCGCGACCGATACCGCCAGCTCCGCTGCTGCAAGCTCTGCCGCAGAGAGCTCCGCTGCTGCAAGCTCTGCCGCAGAGAGCACCGCTGATGCAAGCACTGCCGAAGAAAGCAAGGCAGCAGACGCCAGCACCGCCGACAGCACCGCTGAGCCCGCCGCTGACGACTCCTGGGACAAGGTACTTGCCAACGGCAAGCTGATCCTCGGCCTTGACGCCACCTTCAAGCCCATGGGCTACACCGACGAGAACGACCAGATCGTAGGATTCGACATCGACTGCGCCAAGGAGGTCTGCACCCGTCTCGGCATCGAGCTGGAGCCCTACGGCGTAAACTGGGAGACCAAAGAGATCGATCTGGACGCCGGCACTATCGACTGCATCTGGAACGGCCTTTCGGTATCCGACGAGCGCAAGAAGGTAATGCTCATGAGCGACCCCTACATGAGCAACCAGATGGTATTCGTAGTCAACAGTGACAGCACCATCAACTCCCTGGCAGACCTGGACGGCAAGACCGTTGCAGTACAGAACGGGTCCACCGCTCAGGAGATCCTGGCTGCCTCCGACGTAGGCAAGACCGTTACCGCCACCGAGCTGGCCACCAACGTTGAAGCCCTCAACCAGCTGGAGCTCAACCTCTGCGACGCTGTATTCCTTGATTCCGTAGTAGCCGAGTACGAGATCACCACCTCCGGCAAGGCTTTCAGAGTACTTGAAGAAGGCCTCGAGCCCGAGGAGTACGCTATCGGCTTCCGCCTGGGCGACCAGAGCCTCTGCGACAAGGTCTACGGCACCCTCAAGGAGATGAAGGCCGACGGCAAGCTGGGCGAGATCTCCACCAAGTGGTTCGGCAAGGACATCACTACCGTACAGTAATTTTCAGAACATAAGAAAAACGGTATACCCCGCGGGGTATACCGTCTTTTTTGTCTTTACATAAGGTACATGGACGTTGCCATGAGTATGCTGCCAACGTTGCTTTGCAGCATACCGGTGAGCTCGGCGTGGCGTGCCATGAGATAGGCTCCGTCCATGCGGGCGGCGGCTTCTTCCAGCTGCCTTGCGCACTCGGAGAGCTCGTCGGCGCCGATAGTCTTTGAAACGCTCCTGAGGGAGTGGACATGAACACGGTACTTCTCCCAGTCGCCGGCGTTGAGGCTGGCGGTGAGCATCTCCTCACGCTCCGGGGCGCTGGTGGTGAACTCGTTGAGCATCTCGGTGTAGAAGTTCACGTCGTTCATGCAGTACTTCATGCCCAGTGCAGTGTTTATGCCGCCTGCGTCCAGCATGGAGAGGAAGGTGAACATCTTCTCGCTGCTGCCTTCTGCAAAGCCCTGGCCTTCGCCTTCTTCCAGCTCCTCGGGGATGAACTCCCGCATCTTGTAGTCCTTGTCCTCCTCGATCATAGCCAGCATGATGTCCGCATAGACCGGGTCGAACTGGGTGCCCTTGCCGTTGATGAGCTCGCTTTTGACGAACTCCTGAGCAAATACCGAGTGGTAGCTCCTGCGGGAGGACATGGCGTCATAGGCGTCTGCCACCGCGATGATACGCGCCTCGGCAGGTATCTCGGTGCCGCTGAGGCCGTCGGGATAGCCGTTGCCGTCGTAACGCTCATGGTGCCACCGGGCGCCTACCGCAAGCTTGGGCATCTCGGTGATGTTCTTGAGGATATCGTAGCCCGTTACCGGGTGGGTCTTGATGATGTCATACTCCTCCTCGGTGAGCTTGGCAGGCTTGTTGATGACCTGATCCGGCACGCCGATCTTGCCCACGTCATGGAGCAGACCCATCATATAGATCTCGTCCTGCTCCTTGGAGGACAAGCCCGCTCTCTTGGCGATCTCCCGGCTGTACTCCGCCACGCGGGAGGAATGACCGTTGGTGTACTTGTCCTTGGCGTCAATAGTGCCCGCAAGGGTCTGTACCACCTGCAAGGACAGCCGCTCGTTGCGCTCATGCTCCTTGAAGGCCTCGTTGGTCTTGGCTCTCACCTCGGCTTTAAGATCGGTCTGGAGCCTGATGAGCTCAATGGTGTTGCGCACTCTCAGCAGCAGCACGCTTGCCACGAAGGGCTTCACCACGAAGTCCATAGCTCCCGCCGCCAGCGCCTTGGTCTCGGTGTCGGCGTCATCGTCGGCAGTGAGGAAGATGACAGGGGTGTTGCGTCCGTTCTTGAAGTACTGCATCCTCTGCATGGTCTCGAAGCCGTCTATGCCGGTCATGTGGATATCCAGAAGGATCAGATCCGGCTTGTTGTGCTCGATATAGGCAAGCAGGTCCTCGCCGGAGGTAAAGCCCTCAAAGCCGAAGCCGTTGCCGGTGAGTATCCTTTCCGCAAGTCTCAGGTTCTGCTTGTCGTCATCGGCGACAGCGATATTGTATCCCATAGTGTTACCCCCCTATACTCCCGCCTTCTGTAAAGCGCCTATTACCTGGGGCGCCTGAAGCGGTTTATTTATACAGCCCAGAGCCCCCAGCTCTGCGGCCTTTCTCCTGACCTCGTCGTCAAGGGTGCCGGTCATCATAAAGACAGGCATCGAAGGGCAGGCTCTCTTGATGTCCGCAAGGGTCTCAAAGCCGTTCTTCCCGGGCATCTCCACGTCGATAAAGGCCATCTGCGGGTTTTCCCCGGCGGCTATGGCAGCACCGTCGCTGCCGTTGGCGGCGGTCACAGCCTCATGCCCCTGCTTTTTCAGCAAAAAGCCCGCCATTTTCAGAATCATAGCGTCGTCGTCTATTACAAGTATCCTGCTCATTTATCAATCACCTCTCTGATATTGCCGAGCAGCTCCCGGAATTCCTCCATGAGCTTTTCGTGCCTGTTTACGATGTATTCTTTGTCACCGCGCTTGGCGGCAAATTCCATTTCCCTGGCGTGATCCGAAAGCAGCACCGCGCCTATGGTAAGGGAGCTGCTCTTTAAGCTGTGCGCCATTATGCCGTAATCCTTGATGTTGTCCTCGGCAAGAGCCTTCTCCATTTCCTCTGAGCGCTCCGATTCGAGGTAGGCTCCCAGGGTCTCAAAGAAGAACTCTTTCGAGCCCATGCAGTACTCCGAGGCGGTCATCATATTCAGCTGGGGCAGCTTTTCGTGGAGCATTTCCAGATCGCTCATGGTGAAGCTGTCGCTGTCCCCGGGCTCAGGCTCGGGCTCGGGCTGCTGCTTTTTGGGCTTGCCCTCGGTGTAGCTGACCAGCTCCGGCGGCAGGAAGCGTTCAAGCCGCTTTTCCAGCGCCGCAGTCTCGATAGGCTTGGTGAGGTAATCGTCGAAGCCCGCTTCGAGATACATCTCCCTGGCGCCCACGATAGCGTTGGCGGTCAGGGCGATGACGGCGGTGCCCTCGGTGCTTATGTTCTGCTCCCGCAGCTGCTTCATGACTTCAAGGCCGTCCATCACCGGCATCATGTGGTCGAGGAAGACTATGTCATAGTGCTTCACAGCCATCTTGCACAGCGCCTCGGAGCCCGAAGCCGCCGTATCCGGGATGATGCCGTTTATCTTCACGAGGCCCGCAGCTACCCGCAGGTTCATGTCGTTGTCGTCCACCACAAGCACCTTTGCCTCCGGCGCCCAGAGGCGTTTCTTGTTCTCGCCGCTCTCGGCTGCGTGCCTGTGCTCGCCGAGGTCGCCCATGGGAAGGGAATTAGCCACCTCCTGCTCCAGCCGGAAAGAGAACTGCGACCCCTTGCCGTACTCGCTTGCCACCTCCAGCTTGCTGTTCATCATTTCCAGCAGCTTGGTGACTATCGAGATGCCCAGACCGGTGCCCTCGATATTGCGGTTGCGCTTTTCGTCGAGGCGCTTGAATGACTCGAACAGCCCTCCAATATCCTCCTCGCGGATGCCTATGCCGGTGTCTGCCACCTCGACGAACATTATCATCCTCTTGCCGTCGTCGGACTGGGATTCTTTCTTCACCGTCAGGGTGACAGTACCCCGGTCGGTGTACTTCACGGCGTTGGTCAGCAGGTTGGAGATCACCTGCGTTATCCGCACGTCGTCCCCCACAAGAGCTGTGGGCAGCTCCGGGTCGGCGTGGACCACAAGCTCCAGCCCCTTGCCCTCGGCACGCTGCTGCACTGCGGTGACAAGCTCGCTTATCATCACGGCGGTGTCGTACTCGGCGGGGACTATCTCCATTTTGCCGTCCTCGATCTTGGAGAAGTCAAGTATGCTGTTTATCAGCGACAGCAGCGTTCTGCCTGCGCTGCGTATGCCTGCGGAGTATTCGGTGATGGACTCGTCCTCGCTCTCCCGCAGTATCATCTCATTGAGACCCAGCACCGCGTTGATAGGCGTTCTGATCTCATGGGACATCTGTGCTAAGAATGTACTCTTGGCCCTGTCTGCGGCGATAGCGGCATCCGCCGACTCCTTGAGGGAGCGGTTTGCCTCCTCCTGCAGGCCGATAAGGTTCGACATTATCTTGTACACCAGCACGGTGCAGAAGAACAGCACGATTATCAGTATCACGCCGTACACGACAGCGTCGCCGTAGATAGTCCAGATGCTCTGCACCACATAGACCGTGAAGCCGGTTTTACTTTCTTTAACGGCGATGACGGTCTTCAACTTCTCGTCGTAGTCCCTGATAAAGCTTATATCGTCCTTGTCGGCGTTGACCTTGCTGTAAAACGACAGTTCAAGGATATTGGTGGAACCGTTCTCGGACATCTGATAGCTGCCGTAGGGGTGGTTGATTATCTCGCCGGAGGCGTCTGCCAGGAAGGCATAGCCGTCGTCCGAATAGCTCGAACCCAGTATGTCTATGAGCTTATCCATATAGAAGTCTATACCGAAGATGCCCAGGAATTCCCCGTTGTCGCTGCGGCAGACCTTCTCTGAGAGGGTGATGCAGTAGAGCCCGGTCTGTTCGTCGTAGTAGGGAGCCGAGATGCTCCACCCCTCCTCAGAGTTGAGGGTGCTCCTGTACCAGGCGCGTTCCTCTACCCGCCAGCTGGAATCGGGTAACCAGCCGTTGTTCATGTATACGCTGGGGTCAAGCTCCGGATTAGCCAGGTAGGTCACCGATATCTCGGGGTACTGCTTGGTTATCCTGTCAAGGAAGCTCACAGTCTCCTCGTAGGAGGCCAGCATATCCGGGTTGGTGGAGACCAGCGACGAGAACATATCCAGCACGCTTTTCTGAGTGTTGACCCATTCAAGGAGCTGATACTCGTAGCTGTCCACCTCCTGCTGCATCTTGTTCTTGCCCCAGCGGTAGGTGTAGGAGACGTTGATATATACGCTTATGCCCATTACCAGCATCAGCGCCGCCAAGATCACCGTCCGGAAGTGGCGGCTCATCCTTATGGTGCGGGTGCGCTCCTTTTTGCTCTCCTTCTCGGAGCGGACTATGCTGGAATAGGAGATTATCTTGTTTATCCTCTCGGAGAGGGTATGTCCCGCCTCGTTGATGCGGGCAAGGACGGTGCTCTGGTCGGCGTCGTCGGCGTTTTCCCTGGAAGAACCGGATATGATCTTTCTGAGCGGCTCCTGGAGCTCGCCGGTTATCTGCGCCAAGAATTCCTCCTTGTAGGCGAGGGCCTCCTCGGCGCGGCGGGCAGTGCGCACGCTCATTATATACATGACGACTATCACCGCGAACACCATAAGGGATATGCTTATCATGGCAAGC
This sequence comes from Ruminococcus sp., assembly GCA_017529875.1. GTDB lineage: Bacteria > Bacillota > Clostridia > Oscillospirales > Ruminococcaceae > FB2012. The sequence goes on from JAFXNC010000038.1 coordinate 48,534, forward strand.
ATCTGCAAATAGGAGGTGCGGTAAAGCGTCCAGTTGTTCTCGCTGACTATAAGATACCAGCCGAAGCCAGAGCGGGTGGCAAATAGGTTGTTGCCGCCGGTGGAGGCGGTGGCCACGCCCTCAGAGGTCTTGGCAAGGGAGAATATGGCGGTGTACTCCGGCATCTCGGAGGCAAGGCTCTTGCCCACCAGCTCCTCGTCGCTGCATCCGGCTATGATGCCTTCCTCGGTGACGATGACGGCGCCGCTGCCCTCGCTGCTGCTCATGCTGCTGATGTGCTGCTGGATGTTCTCCATGGTGTAGTCAAGGGCTACCACCGTTTCTCCGTCGGAGAGCAGCACGCTCACGGAATAGCAGATGTTCCCGGAATAGGCGTCCACATAGGGGTCGGTGACATAGGGCTCGCCCTTCGCCCTGACAGCGCCGGTGTACCAGCTGCGCTCGTTGACCTTGTAATCCGCGGGGGCGTTGAAGTCGGGTATGATATACCAGCCTTTGCCTGCCACATAGGCGTTGAAGCACACCCCGTCGGTGGAGCTCAGCAGCTCGGCCTTTTTGGCGTGGATATAGTCGGAGAGGGCTTTGCGTTCTTTATCGCCGGCGTCGAATATCGCTGAGACCTCCACGGCGCAGCGCAGGGCTGTGGTCTTGGCTTCGCCGATAGTTTCCTCCAGCTCTCCGCAGACGGCGGCAAGCTTGTTTGAGCCTGACTGCTTGGTCTGCTGGGAGGTCACTCTGAACACCAGCATTATCTCCGTAACGATAGCCGCAATGAGCAGGGCCCCTATAATGGCAAGCTTAAAGCCGGTTCTTCTGTTACCCTTCACTCATTTTCACTCCTTTGGGGCGGGGGATAGTTACATTTTGGCTCCTGCCTTGATACGCTCCTCACGGGCGCGGCGATGCTCTGCCTTGACGGTGTACATTTTCTCGTCGGCAAGGCGGATCAGGTCTTCAAAGCTGGGTATTATGCCGTTTGGCGAGCGGTAGATGCCGATGCTCGCCGCGATGGGGTAGGGCTTGCAGGCGGTGCGGTTCACAGTCCGCAGTCTTGCCTCCAGCTCCTGTGCAAGCTCATCCACCGGGGTTGAGGTGGACACGAAGGCCGCCATTTCGTCGCCGCCCATCCTGATGCACACCGAATTTTCGGGGCAGGAGCTGCGCAGAGCCTCGGCGGTGGCCTTGATAGCGAAATCGCCCTCGTTGTGTCCGAAGTTGTCGTTGATGTATTTGAGACCGTCCAGATCCGCCATGATGACGGTCATGGGCTTGCCCTGCTCACGGAGCGCGGCGGCAAGCTTTTCATAGGAGCTCATGCTGCCTCCCCTGGTATAGAGCCCGGTGAGCTGGTCGAACTGGGAGAGCTCCTGCACCCTCTCGGTGATGAACTGCTGGTACCTGATATTCCGGTAGCCGCCTATGCAGTTGTTGAGAGCGTTGACCACCTGGGGGATGCGCTCGTAGTTTTCCATCTCGTAGTTCTGATAGGTGAAGGTCGTATACCCCAACGGCACGTCAAGGAAGTTGAGCGCCGTCACGATCACCGGATAGCCGCTGTCGAGGGCGACTTCAAATCCGGGCATGAGGCCCTTGGTGGGGAAATCGTGGGGCGTGAAGGGGGAAGGCGCGTCGGAGTTGTAGAAGACGCATATCTTCTCACCGAAGCCCTTGTCGCAGTCCTTCTCAAGGGGATTTATTCGGTTGTCTGTGACCTCACGGCGGAGCATACACCGCATATTGTAGATGAGATTGGAGTGCAGCTCGTTGGCGGCCTCTTTAAGGCTGCCTGCCGAGAGTATGCGCACGCCTATCTCGTTGAGGGCCTTTTCCTCCTCCTTGTAGCGGTAGAATCTGCCGTTCAGGTCAGTCAGGTGCTTGGCAGGGTTGATTATGCCGCCCCCCTGACAGCCGCAGCTCTCGGAGATGATGAGCCTTGACTTGATCTTATAGTGAGCCTCTCTGAGCAGTCCCTCACGTCCCAGGGTGAGCAGACCTGCGATCTGGCTCATGATATCCCCGAAGCAGCAAAGGCTGGAGGTTATCCGGGGGCTTGAAAAGTTTATATCCAGTATGCCGTCGAAGCCGGTCACGATGACCTCCTCCGGTACTCTGACGCCGGCGTTGGTGAGCACGCTGCACACGGTTATGGCCATGGTGTCGTTGGCGCAGACTATGGCCTCGGGCAGCTCGCCCCGCTCCAACAGCTTTTCGGTGGCGGCGGCGGTAGGCCCCTGCCAGAAATCGCCGTAGCTGAGCATGGTGTTGCGGTCAAAGCGTATGCCGTTCTCCCTGAGCACCCGCTCGAACACATCAATACGGGTCTCGGAGAAGTCGTTGCCCTGAACGCCCGCCATGAAGTGGAGCTTCCTGACTCCGTGATGCTCCACGACGTGTCTTACCACGTCCTCGAAGCCGGACTCGTAGTCAAAGCCCACGTTTATCACATCGTCGTAATTGCCCCCGATAGCGATGACAGGCACCTCAAAGAGCTGAGCCTTCTCGATGAGCTTGGCGATGAGAGCCTTGTTCTTTATCATCTCGTCGGCGATCATCAGCACGTCTATGGAGCGCATATCAATGAGCTCAAAGACCGACGCCTCGCCTTTTTCGCTGGGGGTGTCCCAGTAGAGGTCGGAGCAGGTGTGGAACACTATCAGCCTGTATCCCTTGGGCACGATATTCTTGTTGAGCTCAGTCACGATCTCATGGACGGCGTCGTCGAAGATCCTTGAGATACAGAGCGCGGCTATTTTATACTTACCGATCACAGGCGCGACCTCCTTGCATAAGGGTTTGGAAACAATCTTAACATCAACAATTCATATATAGTAAAATTATATCACAGTTCACTCTGATAGTCAAGTAAAATTCACAATTCATACAGTTCTTACCAAAAAAAGCCTCTCAGAGCAGGCGAGGCACCCGGATAACGGTTTTAAGCCCTGCACCGGCTCCCCCTGCCGGGATGATATTGCGACAAATCGTTGCATAGGCGACAAAAACTATTGCAAAATCCCTGCGGATATGCTATACTGTATACATCAGACACCGTTATCATAACGAAAGGGAGAAGATCACCATGCCCGAAAGATCCAACGACCGCCGTGCGCAGAAGACCAGAAAAGCCCTTACCAACGCCCTTTGCGAGCTTCTCAACGAGAAGGAGCTCCACAGGATAACCGTTCAGGAGGTCTGCGACAAGGCAGACGTGAACCGCGGCACGCTTTACAGGCACTACCTCGACGTATATGACCTTTACGACAAGATCGAGAAGGAGACCATAGTATCCTTCGGGCTGCTCATGCTGGAGCTGGAGGAGCAGCCTGCCAATGAATTCTTCAAGAAGATCATCGGTTACATCTCGGAGAACCGGAGCATTTTCGGGATGGTATTCAGTCCCAACACCACGGGTCAGCTGAGGATCAAGCTCAGCGAGATAATCAAGGGAGTGTTCATACAGAAGCAGCTTGAGAAAGAGAAGAACTCCCTCTCCGAGACCGAGCTGGACTATATGTGTTCCTACCGTGCGCAGGGCTGCATAGCGGTGATCGCGGACTGGGTGACAGGCGGCTTCAAGGAGCCGGAGGCGGTCATCACCGGGATCATCTCAAAGCTTGACAAGAACACCGAGAAGATATTCTGACAGAACATAAGCGTCCGCACTTTACCGGTACGGACGCTTTTGTGCGCTGTGTTTCGCATCGCCTTTTGCCCCGGGAGCTCACTGCACATTCAGCACTTTCATAAATCCTGTGAGCTTGAAAACTTTCTTGACTTCCTCCGAGGCGTTCTTGATCGTCATTGTCCCGCTCTGCTCGTCCATGCGCTTTACTGCGGTGAGCAGCACCCGCAGCCCCGCACTGGATATCGCCTTTAACCCCGAAAAGTCAAAGATCAGCGTCTGGATGTCTGCAAGCGCAGGGGTCAGCTTTTCCTCCAGCTCCGGCGAGGTGACTGCGTCGAGCCTGCCCTCCACGGATACGTCAAGGCGTTGTTTGGTCTTGAGTATTTCGACCTTCATACATTTGTCCTCCGATCATAATAGTTTTATTCCAAGCCTCGTTATGTCATCATACTGCATAGGCTGTAATCCCATTCGGTGTGCTATTCAGATTATAACACATTATTCACATTTTTGCAAGGGCAAAAAGTCCGGCGGAAAATCTGACCGTAAGGAAGCAGAACAGCCCTTTTCGCGGTTCGGGCTTGATTTTTTGATGCAGATGTGTTATAATACTTGGTAGATTATTTAATGGGGTGTGTCAGGTGGCTCAGATCACTAAAAAACTAATCACCGAGGCCGCACTGCGGCTGGCAGAGAAAAAACCGCTCAATAAGATCACCGTCCGCGATATCACCGGGGAATGCGGCATCACACGGAATACCTTCTATTACTATTTCCACGATATCTATGACGTGTTCATCACCTATATCGAGAACCGCATGACCGAGATCTATGAGAACAGCTCCGACGAGACGGCGCTTTTCGATTTCATGGAGCTGGCTGCCGAATATAAAAAGGTATGGGTCAACTGCTACAAGACCGTGGGGCATGAGAGGCTCTCCAAGTTCGCCGGCGAGAAGATCAGGAGCCTTATCATCAGGACCTTCGACGCCGAGGGCTACCTCGGAAAGATACCCGAGGCCGACCTGGATATCATCTGTACTTTTTACGAGGAGGCGCTGTTCGGGCTGCTCATGCGCTGGCTCCAGGATAAGATGTCCGACGACCCCGAGCGTATGAAGCTTTCCCTCGACAGGATAAGGATCCTCTTTGAAGGTCAGCTGGAGCTGCTGGCTAAAAACAGTCAAAACAGTCAAAAGAGTTAACAATTGATACAATTAGGCGTTTTTGCACGTTTTTTGTGCGAAAACGCTTTTTTGTATGTAGTATTATTTGTGCATATAGTGTAAAATAAAAACGTAATGTTAAAAATTCTCCCCCGGAGCGTTCCGGGAGAATTATAAAAATGAAAGGACAGATAAACCATGAGAAAGATCAAGATAATCACCGACTCCTGCTCCGATATGACCGCCGAGCTGATGGAGAAGTACGACATCGACTACGCCAAGATGAGCTTCGTCCGCGACGGCAAGGAGTATGACGCCACCCTGACCTGGGATCTCCACTCCCCCGCCGAGTACTTCGGCATGATCAGAAACGGCGAGAAGCTCTCCACCACTCAGGTGCCTGTAAGCGAGTTCGACCGCATTTTCAGAAAGTATATCGCCGAGGGCTATGACATCATCTATATCGGCATCTCCCTGAGACAGTCCGGCTCGGTGAACACCGGTCTGGTAGTGGCTAAGGATCTTATGAAGGAGTTCCCCGAGGTCAAGATCGGATGCATCAACTCCCTCAAGGGCAGCATCGGCATCGGTATGCTGGCTATCTATGCCTCCAAGCTGGCTAAGGCCGGCAAGACCTTCGAGGAGATCATGGAGGCCGTTGAGGAGCAGAAGTACTATGTGAACCAGTTCATGACCGTTTACTCCCTGGAGTCCTTCAGACGCACCGGCAGAGTGGAGAACGACGAGGCTTATCAGGCAAACCTCATGGCAGTAAAGCCCATTATGATCTCCGACGCCAACGGCGCTCAGGTGCCTATCAAGAAGATCCGCGGACGCGCTGCTTCACTCAAGGAGATAGTTGATCTTACCGTGGCTGCCGGCGCCAACGACGCTGAGCAGGACGACTGTGTATACCTCTCTCAGGGCGACTGTGAGGAGGAGGAGATCGAGGAGCTCAAGAAGATGATCGCTGAGGCTCTGCCCAACAAGAAGCTGGTCATCGTGCCCTTCGGACCCATCATCGGCGTTTCGGTAGGCCCCGACGCAGTAGGGCTCTGGTCCTTCGGCGCCAAGGTCACATACAAGGCAGGGGAGGCTAAGTAATGAGCACCGCTCAGCTTACAGGACGGCTTTTTCTTGATATGGTCAAAAGCGGGGCGGCTAATCTCGATCTGCACAGCAGCGAGGTCAACGACCTCAACGTCTTCCCTATCCCCGACGGCGACACGGGCAGCAATATGATGCTGACGATACAGGGCGGTGCAAGCTCCGCCTGCAATACCGACAGCCTCACCGAAACGGCCTCCAGCATCGCAAGAGGTATGCTGCTGTCGGCAAGAGGCAACTCCGGCGTTATCCTCTCACAGCTTTTCGAGGGGCTCTCGGCAGGCTTCAAGGGTCTTGATACTGCCGACACCAAGGACTTCGACTTTGCCTTTAAAAAGGCGGTAGAGCAGGCTTACAGCTCGGTCATCGAGCCCACCGAGGGCACTATCCTGACCGTGGCAAGGGAGACCGGCGAGATGATCTCCCAGAACAGCTTTGCCTCATTCGAGGAGCTGTTCGAGCAGGCTATCGAGCGGGCAAAGATATCCTTAGAGCACACCCCTGAGCTGCTTGACGTGCTCAAAAAGGCGGGCGTGGTGGATTCCGGCGGCGCAGGGCTCATCTATATCCTGGAGGGTATGCTCAGCGCCCTCACCGGCAAGACCATAGAGCGTCCCCACGACCTGCACTATCAGCACGCTCCGGCACCCAAGGCCGTCAACACAGACCTGTTCACCGAGGACAGCGTACTGGAATTCGGCTACTGCACCGAGGTACTGGTGCGGCTGCAAAGGATCAAGGGCGACCCCGAGGACTTCGATATCAACGGCTTTATCGAGTTCATGGGGACGATAGGCGATTCGATCGTGGCATTCAGAAACGGCTCTATCGTCAAGCTCCATGTCCACACTATGACCCCCTATAAGGTGCTGGAATACTGTCAGCGCTTCGGCGAGTTTCTGACTATCAAGATCGAGAACATGATGCTCCAGCATAACGAGGTCATCGCTCAGGACGAGGAAAAGAAAAAGGAGCGCAGCCGCTATGCAGTAGTGGCGGTAGCTACCGGCGAGGGTCTGAAAGAGCAGCTCAAGGACATGGGCGCCGACGTCATCATCGACGGCGGACAGACCTCCAACCCCTCCGCAAGCGATATACTGTCGGCCTTTGACAAGGCAAATGCCGACATAATATTCATCCTGCCCAACAACGGCAACATCCTGCTCACCGCAAAACAGGCGGGAGAGCTTTACAACAAGTCCGACGTGAGGGTCATCCCCACCAAGACCATAGGCGACTGCATCTCGGTGCTTTCGATGCTGGATCTCACCGGCGACCCCGACAGCATAGAGGCTGAAATGAACGCCTCCATGGAAGGAACAGTGACCGCTGAGATATCCAAGAGCATCCGTGCTGCCGAGCTCAACGGCCTGACCATAAACAGCGGCGAGTATATCGGCATAATAGGCAAGGACGTGGTCTCCGCCGATACCGACTGCCTTGATACGGCGGTGGCGGCGCTGAAGCTCATGGAGCCCGCCGACCATTCGGCGCTCATGATAATCTCGGGCAAGAATGCCGCAAAGGGGCTCTCGGCAGAGCTTGCAGGCATAGCTAAAAAGAAGTACCGCCGTCTCGAGGTCTGCGAGATAAACGGCGGACAGGACATTTACGATCTTATTCTGGTGGTGAACTGATTGGGCGTTGGTTTTTATCTTCTGTGCGCGGCCTTCGCAGCGGGCGGATTCCTGATCGGCGGGATAAACGGAGCTATCATGCTCTCCAAGCTGATCTACAAGCAGGATATCCGCGAGCAGGGCAGCGGCAACCCCGGCTTTACAAATTTCAAGCGGGTCTACGGGCTCAATGCGGCGGCGTGGGTGGTCATGGTCTTCGATATCATCAAGGCGCTGTTCCCTGCGCTCATCGCTATGTTCGTATTTAAGGCGGCCTACGGTATGCCCCAGTTCGGAGCGCAGTTTACCGGGCTCTGGTGCATGATAGGCCACTGCTTCCCGGTATGGTACGGCTTCAAGGGCGGAAAGGCCTTCATGACCGGCTTCGGCACGATCTGGATCGTGGACTGGCGCATGACGCTGATCGCCATGGCGCTGTTCCTGACCATACTTTTTACGGTGAAGATCATGTCGGTATCCTCCTGCATCGCGGCAGCCTCCTGCCCCATCATGCTGGCGATCTTCGGCACCGAGAGCGTGTCCATAATCATAATGGCGATCATCGCGGCACTGCTGGTGATAGTGCGGCACAGAGAGAATTTCAAAAAGCTGCTTAACGGCACCGAATCCAAATTCAGTCTCCACAGCAGCAAATAAACGAAAGGACAAGCAAGCATGAAACAGTTCAGAATGCTTATTAACGCCGACGACAAGCTCGGACATATCAATCCCGAGATATACGGACATTTCTCGGAGCACCTCGGCAGATGCATCTACGGAGGCATCTATGTGGGAGAAGACAGCCCTATCCCCAATATCAGAGGCATCAGAAAGGACGTCATCGAGGCGTTCAAAAACATCAAGCTCCCGGTGCTGCGCTGGCCGGGTGGCTGCTTTGCCGACGAGTATCACTGGAAGGACGGCATCGGCGAGAAGTCCGGACGCAAGAAAATGGTCAACACCAACTGGGGCGGCGTAGTCGAGGACAACAGCTTCGGCACACACGAGTTTCTCGACCTCTGCGAGCTGGTGGGCTGCGAGCCCTATATCTCCGGAAACGTGGGCAGCGGCACCGTCAGGGAGCTCTCCGAGTGGGTGGAGTACATGACCTTCGACGGCGTGTCACCCATGGCTGAGCTGCGCCGTCAGAACGGACGTGAGGAGCCCTGGAAGCTGAAATACTTAGGCATCGGCAACGAGAACTGGGGCTGCGGCGGCAACATGACCCCCGAGTTCTACGCCGGGGAATACAAGAAATACGCAAGCTTCTGCAAGAACTACTCCGGCAACAACCTCTACCGCATAGCCTGCGGTCCCAGCGCGGGAGACTACGAGTGGACAGAGACCATGATGACCGCCTTCAACGACCAGAACAAGTGGCTCATGGACGGCCTGTCGCTGCACTTCTACTCTATCCCCGACTGGAACAATAAGGGCTTTGCAGTGGAGTTCGACGACGAAGGCTACTACACTCTGCTGGAAACTGCGAATTTCGTAGATACGCTGCTCAAACGCCATTCCGAGATAATGAACCGCTATGACCCCGAGGGCAGAGTCGGCCTCATCGTGGACGAGTGGGGCACCTGGTTCGATGTGGAGCCCGGCACGAATCCGGGATTCTTATATCAGCAGAACACCATGCGTGACGCTATGGTGGCGGCGCTGACCCTCAACTACTTCAACCGCTACTGCAAGCGGGTAAAGATGGCGAATATCGCTCAGGTGGTCAATGTGCTGCAAGCCATTATCCTCACAGAGGGCGAAAAGCTCATCAAGACCCCGACTTATCACGTATTCGACCTGTTCAAGGAGCATCAGAACGGCGAGGCCGTTTACTGCTGGTCGGAAAACGAGAAGATCGGCAGCAAGCACGGCGTACCCATGGTATCCTCCTCGGCCTCGGTCAAGGACGGCGTGCTGACCCTGACCCTCGCCAACGTCTCGCTGGATGAGGAGGCGGAGATCTCCTGCGATGTATGCAACTTCGCTGCCAGTGAGGTCTCGGCACGGATACTTACCGGCGACGCTCATGCGCATAACGACTTCGACGCCCCGGATACGGTGACTGTGAAGGCTCACTCCGCCGAGCTCAAGGACGGCAAGCTCACTGTGAAGCTGCCCGCCTGCTCGGCAGTGGAGGTAACGCTCAGATAATATACACAAGGCTGCTCAGTACGGGCAGCCTTGATGATTTTCACAAGGGAGGTGACTGCTGTGCCTGACGAAAAGCCCAAGCTGCGGGTCTCGAAACCTGTGGCGATGATCTGCGCCATGCTGGTGGCGGCTGCCGCAGGTGCGGCGATAGTCGCCGACCGCGCCCTGAAAAACGAGCCGGGCCCGGAGATACGCCAGAGCACCTCCGACAGCTCTGCCCCGGAGGTCACCGAAAAGGCAGTCCCGGCGGCTGTCACCGGTACCGCCGTCACCAAGCGCACCGAAAAGCAGACGACGGCGACCTCACGCACTACCGCCAAGACTACAACTGCCACGGCGGCCTTCGAGTACCCGCAGGATATCAACCTTGCAACGCGGGAGAGCCTTGAAAACGTGAACGGCATAAACCGCTCCGTGGCGGAGGGGATCCTGTCTTACCGGGAAAAGGCGGGGAAGATACACGATCTTGACGAGCTGCTGGGAGTGTACGGCATCGCGGAGCGGACGCTTTCCGTTATTAAGGAGCACTTTTATGTGGCTGAGGCTGACCGGGTGACGGCGGCGTCAAAGACCACTGCGGAGAAGGCGACTTCGGCTGTGACTACTACTGTCGGGACTACGGCTCCGGCGGCGGTGACGACGGCTGAGACCACGGTTACGGAGATCGTGAAGGTGAACATCAACGAAGCTGATGCGGGAGAGCTCGCGAGGGGGTTAGGCATCAGCGAGGAGCTGGCGGAGAGGGTCATAGAGCTGCGGGTACGGATCGGGAGGTTTGAGAACGATCTGGAGCTGCTGTATGTTGAGGGGTTCACGAAGGAAAAGCTGTTGGAAATAAGAGATAAGATCGATATATAAATAGCAGGACCGGAAAAGAAAAAACCGGCACTGCGCACAGAAAAAGAGGGGGCATCAAGTGAAGATGCCTCCTCTTTGTTGTATGGGAGAATAAAGGCGCAGCGCCTAAAAAGCTGTCCTCCTGCACTGTCAGGAAAGAGCCGGGCGGACACCGTCCGCGAACGATTATCCGTCCGGTGGGGCCTGAAAGCAAAAAAGAGCCGCCCGAAGGCAGCTCCTTAAAGATATCAAACCAACTTGATTATTGCCATTTCAGCAGCATCGCCGCGGCGGGGGCCGGTCTTGATGACCTGAGTATAGCCGCCGTTTCTGCCGGAATAACCGGGTGCGATGTCGTCGAACAGCTTCTTAGCAACGGACTCCTTAGTTACATAAGCGAGCACCTGACGCTTTGAATGAAGGTCTCCGGCTTTGCCGAGGGTTATCATCTTGTCGGTCATAGCGCTGACTTCCTTAGCCCTTGTCACAGTTGTTTCTATCTTACCGTTTTCGAGAAGGTAGGTGACCATAGCTCTGAGCATAGCCCTTCTGTGGTCGGTAGCCCTTCCCAGCTTTCTTGTGCCTGGCATAGATATTCACTCCTTAATATTAGTTATCTTCTTCGGAACTGAGGTCGTAGCCCAGCGATTGCAGCTTTTCCTTAACCTCATCAAATGATTTCTTACCGAGGTTTCTGACCTTCATCATTTCTTCCGCCGACTTTCCGATCAGATCGTTCACAGTATTGATGCCTGCACGCTTCAGGCAGTTGAACGAGCGCACCGATAAGTCAAGCTCCTCAATGGTCATCTCCAGGATCTTCTCCTTGCCCTTATCGTCCTTTTCAGCCATCATCTCTACTGCACCGGCCTCCTCAGAGAGGTCGATGAAGAGATTCAGATGCTCGTTGAGGAGTTTGGCTGCGAGCGATACAGCTTCCTTTGCCGAGATCGTACCGTCGGTCCAGACCTCGATGGTAAGCTTATCATAGTCAGTGATCTGACCTACACGGGTGTTGTCCACCGTGTAGTTCACCTTGAGTACCGGTGTATAGATGCTGTCAACAGCAATTACCCCGATGGCAACATTGCCCTGCTTCTGCATGAGCGCCTTGTTCTTTTCGGCGGAAACATAGCCCCTGCCTCTGTCAAGAACGATCTCCATATAGAGCTTGGCACCAGCGCCGAGGGTGGCGATGTGCATATCGGGTACGAGGATCCCTACCTCGGAATCAGTCTTGATGTCTCCGGCGGTAACGACGCATTCGCCCTCCGCCTCGATATATACTGTCTTGGGACCTTCGCCGTAAAGCTTTGCTGTCAGTCCCTTGAGGTTAAGGATGATCTCGGTAACATCCTCTTTTACCCCCGGGATAGTAGAGAGCTCGTGATGAACGCCGTCGATCTTTACAGATGTAACAGCGACACCCGGCAATGAGGAGAGCAGCACTCGTCTGAGCGAGTTACCCAGAGTTGTGCCGTAGCCGCGCTCCAGAGGCTCCAGAATGAACTTTCCGTAGGTTCCGTTGCTTTTAAGCTCGGCTGTTTCGATCTCAGGCTTTTCAATTTTTTCAAGCATTTAGTTACCCTCCTGTATCTGAACTCAGACCGCGTCAGCACGCGATCCTTAACTCTTCTGTAATGTCCTCTGTCAGACAGCTTACTTTGAATACAGCTCGACGATGAGGTGCTCTTCCAGCTCGTAGTCCAGATCCTGCTTACCGGGCATACGAGTTACCTTAGCACTCTGAGCGTCCTTGTTGACCTCAAGCCATTCGGGGATAAGTCTGCCCTCGGTGGTCTCTGCGATCTGCTTGAACTTTTCGCTCTTTTTGCTGTTCTCTCTCAGGGAGATAACGTCGCCCACCTTTACTCTGTAAGAGGGGATATCAACTCTCTTGCCGTTTACGTCATAGTGACCGTGAACGACCAGCTGACGGGCCTCTCTCCTGGTCGATGCGAGTCCCATTCTGAATACTACGTTGTCGAGTCTCGACTCCAGCAGGGTGATCAGGTTTTCACCCGCCTGACCCTCCATCTTCTGTGCGATCTCGAAGTAGTGATAGAACTGCTTCTCGAGCATACCGTAGATGAACTTCAGCTTCTGCTTTTCCTTCAGCTGGAGTCCGTACTCGGAAACCTTCTTGCGCTTGTTGGCATCGGGGTTACGCTTGTTGTACTCCTTCGATGCGCCCATTACCATGGGGCTGATGCCCAGGGATCTGCACTTCTTGTAAATAGGTTCCTTGCTTACTGCCATTTGTATTACCTCCGTTTTTGATTTGGTTATCGAGCCTCTCTGCCCGGGGTCTCGGCGGCTATCAGCCGCCCATACGGGCTGCCCGACTTTGAGTAAACTTCAAAACTCAAATATGACTTAGATTATACACGTCTTCTCTTGGGAGGACGGCATCCGTTGTGGGGGATCGGGGTAACGTCCTTGATGAGTCTTACCTCGAGATCCTCGCTCTGGAGAGCACGGATAGCAGCCTCACGGCCGGCGCCCGGGCCCTTTACGAATACCTCAACGACCTTGAGGCCATGCTCCTTGGCAGCTCTCGCAGCGGTCTCCGCAGCGGTCTGAGCAGCGAACGGAGTAGACTTCTTGGAGCCTCTGAAGCCGAGGCCGCCGGCAGAAGCCCACGAAATAGCATTGCCCTGCATATCGGTGATGGTAACGATAGTGTTGTTGAAGGTAGACTGGATATGAACCTGTCCCTGCTCAATGTTCTTTCTTTCACGGCGGCGACGGATAGTCGTCTTCTTCTTAGGCTGAGCCATTCTTCACACCCTCCTTACTTCTTCTTGTTGGCGATGGTCTTTACAGGACCCTTGCGGGTTCTTGCATTCGTCTTGGTCCTCTGTCCTCTTACGGGCAGGCCTCTTCTGTGACGAACGCCTCTGTAACAGCCGATCTCCACGAGTCTCTTGATGTTAAGAGCAACATTTCTTCTCAGGTCGCCCTCAACAGTCAGATTATGGTCAATATACTCTCTGAGCTTAGCTACATCGTCCTCGGAGAGATCCTTTACTCTCGTGTCGGGGTTTACACCCGTAGCCTCGAGGATCTTAGTAGCAGTGTTACGACCTATGCCGTAGATATAGGTGAGACCGATCTCAACTCTCTTGTCCTTCGGCAGGTCAATACCAGCAATACGAGCCATTTTTTAGCTGCACCTCCATTATTGGTCTGTTAGCCCTGACGCTGCTTGTGCTTGGGGTTCTGGCAGATAACCATTATCTTGCCTTTTCTTTTGATAACCTTGCACTTTTCGCAGATAGGCTTAACTGAAGGTCTTACTTTCATCGAAATACCTCCTTTGGTCTGTGAAGCGGGTAACACCCGCGCTGTCTGAACAGAGCCTTACTTGGCTCTCCAGGTGATCCTACCCTTGTTAAGGTCATAGGGCGACATCTCGACCTTTACCTTATCGCCGGGTACGATACGAATATAGTTCATACGAAGCTTGCCCGAAACGTGAGCAAGGATCATATGTCCGTTTGCAAGCTGCACATTGAACTTTGCGCCGGGAAGCGCCTCAGTCACAGTGCCTTCAAGTTCGATAACGTCTTCTTTTGACATACAGAGAAATACCTTTCCTTCTCACTCGTTTTCCGTCTGGCATCGGACTTCCTCTTTACCGCGGTCATTGTATCCGCGCAGGAGTCCACGCAGCTTTCTGTCAGTCAGCCCCTCGGTGACGATATACGCTCCGACAGGTGAAATGTGCTTCATGCTTTTCTTCTTCGGGCGGGAGAGCTTTCGCTCCTTGCCGTCCGCAAGATACACAAAGCCGCCGTCGACCGCCGCAGCAACGAAGCAGCGATCCTTCTCACGGCCTGCGAGCGCTCTTACCACTGAGCCGACCCTGATATTATACACCTCGCCTCGCTCACGGCTCTGTGAGGATCACGTTGCCGTTTGCGGTTATTGCGATAGTGTGCTCAAAATGTGCCGAGAGCTTTCCGTCCAGGGTCTTCACCGTCCAGCCGTCGGGCATTACCTTTATCTTGGCAGTACCCTCGTTTATCATGGGCTCGATAGCGATGACCATTCCGGCCTGGAGCTTCACTCCGTGGCCCTCCCTGCCGAAATTCGGCACCTCAGGCTCCTCGTGAAGGTTCTTTCCGACTCCGTGTCCCACATACTCGCGGACAACGCCGTAGCCGTTGCTCTCGTTATGCTTTTGTATCGCCGCACCGATATCTCCGAGCCTTACTCCCGGCTTTGCCATGGCAAGCGCGATATAGAGGCTCTCCTCGGTGGACTTCAAAAGCGCCTTTGCTGCGTCGGATATCTCACCGACTGCAAAGGTCTTGCAGGAATCTCCGTAGTAGCCGTCGATGAGCGCACCCGTATCTACCGACACGATATCGCCCTCTTTGAGCTTTCTTGGACCGGGGATCCCGTGGATGACCTCGTCGTTGACGCTGATGCAGGCGGATCCTGGGAACCCGCCGTAGCCCAGAAATGCGGGCTTAGCGCCGTGGGAGGTATAAAACTTCCGGAGGATATTGTCAAGCTCCTTAGTAGTCATTCCCGGCTCGATGACCTCCCCCGCCTTAACGAGGGCCTGGCCTGTGAGCTGTCCGGCGACCCGGAGCTTGGCTATCTCCTTGCTTGATTTTATCAGGATCATTTTTATGCTTCTTTCTATCAGCGTTTTGCTGTATCAGCCGTTGATCGCTTCAAGAGTGAGCCTGGAGGTCTCCTCGACGCTGTCCTGACCGGTAACGGTCACGAGCTTGCCCTGAGCGAGGTAGTAATCCTTCAGCGGAGCGGTCTGCTCATGGTAGGTCTTAAGTCTGCTGATAACGGTCTCGGGCTGGTCGTCCTTGCGGATAACGAGCTCCTTGCCGCAGACATCGCAAACGCCCTCGACCTTGCTGGGCTTGAAGTCTACGTGATAGGTAGCGCCGCAGTCGAGACAAACACGTCTGCCGGAGAGTCTCTGCTTGATGGTCTCATCGGGAACAAAGATCTCAACTACCTTATCAATTGTAACGCCCATAGCGTCGAGAGCCTCGGCCTGAGGAACAGTCCTGGGGAAGCCGTCGAGAATGAAGCCGTTCTGAGCGTCGGGCTCAGCGATCCTGTCCTTGAGGATACCGATAACGATATCATCGGAGACAAGTGCGCCCGCGTCCATAGCGGCCTTTGCTTTCAGGCCGTACTCAGTGCCTGCCTTAACGGCGGCTCTGAGCATATTGCCTGTAGAGATCGTGGGAATGTTCAGTGCGTTGCAGATGACCTCTGCCTGTGTGCCCTTGCCGGCACCGGGAGCGCCTAAAAGTATCAGATTCATAGAGTGATCCTCCTTTACTTATTCAAGGAAGCCCTTGTGATGACGCATCATCATCTGGCTCTCCATAGTCCTTACAGTTTCAAGTGCTACGCTGACTACGATGAGTATCGAGGTACCGCCCATAGCCACCTGAACGCCGCTGATAGCGCCGAAGATGATGGGGAAGATAGCGATGATACCCAGGAAGATAGCGCCCACGAGGGTGATCTTCGAGAGGATCCTCTTGAAGTAGTCGCTGGTGGGCTTACCGGGTCTTATACCGGGCACGCCGCCGTTGGACTGTCTGAGGTTATTGGCTATCTCTACGGGGTTGTACTGCATCGATACATAGAAGTAGTTAAATCCGATGATGAGGAAGAAATAGAGTATCGCATAGAAGGGGTGCGTATAGCTGAACCAGCGCAGCAGACCTGCATAGAATACCGAATCCTCACTCGGTTTGCCGATGAACATTTCAAGAGTAGAGGGCAGGGACATAAATGCCATAGCGAAGATGATGGGGAGAACGCCGCTCATGCAGACCTTGATAGGTATGAAGGTGTTCTGGCCGCCGTACTGCTTTCTGCCGACTATTCTTTTTGCATACTGGATAGGGATACGTCTCTCTGCCTCGTTCATGAAGATGATGAAAGCGATCATCAGCAGGAAGATAACGAGGATTATGGGAACGAGCACGATGTACTTAGCCTCACCGGTCTTCATAAGCATGATGAGGTTCCATACAGCCGAAGGACCTCTTGCGATGATACCTGCGAACAGGAGCATCGAGATGCCGTTGCCTATGCCCTTCTCGCTGATCTGATCGCCGAGCCAGATGGTCAGCGAAGCGCCTGCTACGAAGCACATGATGATAACGACCTCAGAGAACCACTTCTCCCAGCCGCTCGTATAAACGAGGGCATTGGCTGTGCCGCCGAGAGTTCTGTAATATGCCCAGCCCTGGAATATCGCGATACCCAGAGCGACATACTTAGTGATCTTATTGAGCTTCTTTCTGCCCTCGGGGCCTTCCTTCTGGAGTCTTTCGAGAGGAGGAAGGGCGTAGGTGAGAAGCTGGATAATGATCTGTGCATTGATATAGGGTCCTACCGAGAGAGCGAGGATAGTGGCCTTACTCATATTGCCGCCCGAAAGCACGTTCAGGTAGCTGAAGAAGTTGCCGGAAGCGTCGTTCTCCTTGAACCAGCTTGCGATAGCGTCCGAATCCAGATAAGGAACGGGCACCGCGCCGCCGATACGGTAGATGATGATGATGAAAAGTGTAAAGAGAAGCTTTCTTCTCAGCTCAGGTACTCTCCAAGCATTACGAAATGTCTCTATCACCTTACATCACCTCAGCCTTTCCGCCTGCCTTTTCGATTTTTTCTTTTGCAGAAGCGGAAAATGCTGCTGCCTTAACAGTAAGGCTCTTTGTAAGCTCTCCGTTTCCGAGAACCTTAACACCGTCAAGCTCCTTGGTAACAAGGCCGGAAGCCTTGAGCAGCTCGGTATCAACAACCGTGCCGTCAACAAATCTCTCGAGATCGGATACATTGATAACGGTATACTCGGTTGCGAAAATGTTATTGAATCCACGCTTGGGGATCCTTCTTGCGAGAGTGGTCTGACCGCCCTCAAAGCCCGGCCTTACGCCGCCGCCTGAACGAGCGTTCTGACCCTTATGTCCCTTGCCGGCGGTCTTGCCCCAGCCGGAGCCGTGGCCTCTGCCGACCCTCTTGCGGTCGGTCTTGGAACCGGCGGCAGGTGATAACTCGTGCAGTTTCATTCGCTTAGCACCTCCTTGCTTTACGCTTCAGTTACCTTGATAAGGTGTGAAATGACCTTGATCTTGCCCTGAGTCTGTGCATTGTCAGGCTGCTCGGTCACGTCACCGATCTTTTTAAGTCCGAGAGAATAAGCTGTCAGAACCTGCTTCTCAACCTTATTGTTAAGACTCTTGACCAGAGTGATCTTCAAGTTTGCCATGTTACTCTCCTCCTTAGCCTATTATTTCCTTTGCGGTCTTTCCTCTCTTGGCAGCGACTTCGTCAAGCGACTTTACAGAAGCCAGACCGTTTACGGTCGCTCTTACCACATTGCAGGGATTGTTGGAACGAAGGGACTTCGCTCTGATATCCTTGATGCCTGCGGCCTCGACCACCGCTCTCACGGTGCCGCCGGCGATAACGCCGGTACCTTTTGCGGCGGGTTTAAGCAGAACCTCGCCTGCGCCGAACTTGCCTACGATCTCGTGGGGGATCGTTGTGCCCTTGAGAGATACCTTTACCAGGTTCTTCTTTGCATCCTCGATGCCCTTGCGGATAGCGTCGGGAACTTCGGACGATTTGCCGATGCCGAAGCCTACTGTGCCGTTACCGTCGCCTACAACGATGAGTGCCGAGAACTTCATGATACGGCCGCCCTTAACAGTCTTGGATACTCTGTTAATGGCCACTACCTTTTCGGTAAATTCCGTTGCTGTATCTATATTAGCCAAAAGTACACCCTCCTTTTAGAACTTCAGTCCGCCTTCGCGGGCTCCGTCTGCCAATTCCTGTACACGCCCGTGATAAAGGTAGCCGCCTCTGTCAAATACGACATTCTCGATACCCTTATCCTTGGCTGCCTGTGCGATCATCTCGCCGACCTTGCGAGCGCCTTCCTTGTTGCCGCCGTTGCCTTCAAAGCCCTTAGTCATTGAAGAAGCAGCGCAAAGTGTAACACCGTTCACATCGTCGATGATCTGAGCATAGATATGCTTTGAGGAGCGGAATACGTTCAGGCGGGGGCACTCGGGGGTACCGCTTACTTTGTTGCGGACTCTCAGGTGTCTTTTTACTCTTGCCTTTGCTCTGTCAAGCTTTTTCACCATGTTGATTCTCTCCTTTTAATTACTTCTTGCTGCCCTTACCGGCCTTACCTTCCTTGCGGATGATATACTCGCCGGAATAGCGGATGCCCTTGCCCTTATAAGGCTCGGGGGGACGCTTCTCGCGGATCTCGCAAGCGAACTGACCTACCGCCTGCTTGTCGATGCCAGTCACAACGATCTGGTTGGGCTGGGGAACATCGATCTTGATGCCGTCGGTCTCGGGCACGATGACCTGGTGGGAATAACCGAGGTTCATTACCAGGTTATTGCCCTGCTTCTGTGCTCTATAACCGACGCCTACGATCTCGAGGGTCTTGGAATAGCCGTTTGTAACGCCCTCTACCATATTGTGGATGAGGGTCCTGGTGAGGCCGTGGAGGCTCTTGTGCATCTTATCCTCGGAAGGACGGGAAACAGTGAGCTGACCATCCTCTACCTTGATGATCATATCCTTGTTAAAGGTCTTAGTGAGTGTACCCTTAGGTCCCTTTACTGTTACTACGTTGCCGTCTGCAACAGTTACCTCAACTCCGGCAGGAACACTAATAGGCTTTAAACCGATTCTTGACATATATTAGTCCTCCTTACCAAACAAATGCGAGAACTTCTCCGCCGACATTGAGCTCTCTGGCCTTCTTGTCGGTAACGATGCCCTTAGAGGTGGAAACGATCGCGGTGCCGAGACCCTTCATTACCTTAGGCATATCCTCGCAGCTCGCATAGATGCGAAGACCGGGCTTGGAAACTCTTCTCAGACCCGAGATTACGGAATTTCTGTTCTCATCGTATTTAAGTGTGATCCTGATGATGCCCTGCTTGCCGTCCTCGATCACCTGGAAGCTCTTTACGTAGCCTTCGTCAACGAGGATCTGAGTGATAGCCTTCTTCACATTGGAAGCGGGAACATCGACGGTTGCGTGCTTTGCAGTGCTTGCGTTACGGATTCTTGTCAGCAGGTCTGCAATAGTATCTGTGATCTGCATGCTTATTACCTCCTTTACCAGCTTGCCTTCTTAACTCCGGGGATCTGGCCGTCATGAGCCAGTTCTCTGAAGCAGATACGGCAAACACCGAACTTTCTCAGATAAGCATGAGGTCTGCCGCAGATCTTGCACCTGTTATAAGCGCGGGTAGAAAACTTAGGCGCAGCCTGCTGCTTATTGATCATAGCCTTCTTAGCCATATTTTCGTCCTCCTCTTATCACTTTGCGAACGGAGCGCCCATAAGCGTAAGCAGCTCCTTAGCTTCTTCGTCGGTATTGGCGGTAGTGATGAAGTTGATATCCATACCGCGCACCTTATCGATCTTATCGTACTCGATCTCGGGGAAGATCAGCTGCTCCTTGATACCGGTGGAGTAATTGCCTCTGCCGTCGAAGGAGTTGCCGTTGATGCCTCTGAAATCTCTTACGCGGGGGAATGCGACGTTGAACAGTCTGTCAACGAACTCATACATCTTCTCCGCTCTGAGAGTTACCTTAACGCCGATGATCTGGCCGTCACGGAGCTTGAAGTTCGCAACGGACTTCTTGGCCTTACAGGTTACAGGTCTCTGGCCGGTGATAGCCATGAGGTCTGCCATGATAGCGTCAATGACCTTCTTATTATCCTTATCAGCGCCGCAGCCGACGTTGATAACGACCTTATCGAGCTTGGGTATCTGCATTACGTTAGCGTATCCGAACTTCTTCATCATAGCAGGAGCTACGGTGCTAACATAGTATTCCTTAAGTCTTGCAGCCATAGTTTTTTCTCCTCCTTATCAAAGCTCTTCGCCGCAGCCTGCGTGCTTGCAGACCCTGATCTTGGTACCGTCCTCGAGGATCTTATGACCCACTCTGGTCGGCTTGCCGCACTTGGGGCAGATCACCTGCACCTTATCGGCATACATAGCAGCCTCGGCCTCAACGATGCCGCCCTGCTGCTGAGCGTTTCTGGGTTTTACGTGCTTGGTGGCGATGTTGAGACCCTCAACGATCACCTTTCTCTCCTTAGGAGATACCTGCAGCACCTTGCCCTTTTTGCCCTTGTCCTTACCGGACAGGATAACGACTGTGTCGCCGGTCCTTACGTGTAAACTGTTCATTTCAACGACACCTCCGATCAAAGTACTTCGGGAGCAAGAGAAAGGATCTTGTTATAGCCCTTCTCCCTGAGCTCCTTAGCCACAGGTCCAAAGATACGGGTCCCTCTGGGATCCTTGTCGTCCTTGATTATTACGGCTGCGTTCTCATCGAAGCGGATATAAGTTCCGTCTGCTCTCCTGAGACCCTTAGCCGAACGAACGATAACTGCCTTTACAACAGCGCCTTTCTTAACAACGCCGCCCGGTGTTGCCTTCTTAACGGAAGCAACCACAACGTCACCGATATTTGCATACTTTCTGCGTGTACCGCCGAGAACCCTGATGCACATAAGCTCCTTAGCGCCGGAGTTGTCTGCGACTTTCAGGTAAGTCTGCATCTGTATCACAGTGCGTTCCTCCTTTCAAAACATCGGGCTGCGGCAGAAGTATCTCTGCCGTCAGTCCATATTAGTTGATTACTTAGCCTTCTCGAGAACCTTTACAAGACGCCATCTCTTATCCTTGGAAAGAGGACGGGTCTCCATTACCTCAACCTTGTCGCCGATGCCGCACTCGTTGTTCTCGTCATGCGCCTTCAGCTTGTAAGTTCTCTTGATGATCTTCTTGTAGAGGGGATGTGAAACGTTATCCTCGATAGCAACTACGATAGTCTTGTCCATCTTATCGGAAACGACCTTGCCCACTCTGGTTTTTCTAAGATTTCTTTCGCTCACAGGTTGATCCTCCCTTCCCGATTACTGAACCGATTCCTGCTTACGGAGGAATGTTTTGACACGAGCAATATCCCTCTTGACAGCCTTCATTCTCATCGGATTTTCCAACTGATTTACGGCATGCTGGAAACGAAGGTTAAAAAGCTCCTGCTTCAGCTCTGCGAGCTTCTCGTTAAGCTCTGCTGCGGACATATCCTTGATCTCATTTGCCTTCATTATTGCTCACCACCCGTTTCAACAGTCTCTTTTTTGATAAACTTGCACTTGATAGGCAGCTTATGCATTGCAAGACGCATAGCCTCCTTAGCGGTCTCCTCGGGAACGCCCGCGATCTCGAACATTACCCTGCCCGGCTTAACTACTGCTACCCAGTACTCGGGGGAGCCCTTTCCGGAACCCATTCGGGTCTCGGCAGGCTTCTCGGTAACGGGCTTGTCGGGGAAGATCTTGATCCATACCTGACCGCCACGCTTGATATATCTTGTCATAGCGATACGGGCAGCCTCGATCTGATTGGAGGTGATCCATGCAGGCTGGAGTGCCTGAAGACCGAAATCGCCGTAGGTCACGGTATTGCCTCTGGTGGCCTTGCCCTTAAGGCGGCCTCTCTGTACTCTTCTGTACTTAACTCTCTTTGGAAGCAGCATTATACGTTACCTCCTTCTCTTTTCATCTGACGGGCTCTGCCGAAATCCCTGCGGTTATCCTTGGCTCTGTCATTCTGGCGGGGTCTGCGGGGCTTTCTGTCGCCGCGGTCAGCGGGCTGATCCTTCCTGTCGGAAGCAGCGACCTGACCCTTGAGGACTTCGCCTCTGTAAACCCAAACCTTGATGCCGAGTCTGCCGTAGGTGGTGTGTGCCTCAGCAAGGCCGTAATCAATATCTGCTCTGATGGTCTGAAGCGGGATAGTGCCCTCGTGATAGGTCTCGCTTCTGGCGATCTCAGCGCCTGCGAGACGGCCGGAGGCTCTAACCTTGATGCCCTTGGCGCCGAGCTTCATAGCTCTGCCGATGGCCTGCTTCATAGCTCTTCTGAAGGAAACTCTGTCCTCGAGGTCATGAGCGATCTTCTCAGCGATGAGCTGAGCGTTGATATCGGGAGTTCTGACCTCAACGATGTTGATAGCTACCTTCTTGCCGATCTTCTTTTCGATATCGGCTCTGATCTTTTCGATCGCAGCGCCCTTCTGTCCGATTACGATACCGGGCTTGGCGCAGTGAATGTGGATCTTCACCTTCTGGCTGCCGTCGGTGTCATTGAATCTTTCGATCTCGACCTTCGGAACACCTGCATAAACGCACTTATCGTTTGCATTCTTGGATCTTCTGTTAAGAGTCTTCATCACATACTCGCGGATATTGTAGTCCTCAACAAGTGTGTCGCCGAAAGTGCTCTTATCTGCAAACCAGCGGGAATCCCAATCCTTTATCACACCGACTCTGAGTCCGTGCGGATTAACTTTCTGGCCCATAATAAACCTCCTCTTTCAGCTTATTCTTTTTCCTTGAGAACTACTGTAACGTGTGATGTTCTCTTAAGGATCCTGTATGCTCTGCCCTGAGCTCTGGGCATGATCCTCTTCATTATCGGTCCGGGGCAAACGTAGCACTCTGCAACATAGAGGTTGTTCTTATCCATGTTGTGGTTGTTCTCAGCGTTTGCAGCTGCGGACTTGAGGAGCTTCTCCAGATACTCGCTGGCGGCCTTGGGCGTATGCTTTACGGTTGCCATTGCGACCTCGTAATCCTTACCTCTGATAAGATCGAGAACGATCTGTACCTTGCGGGGAGCGATACGAGCGTTTCTGAGGATTGCTTTTGCTTCCATCTGTATCTCTCCTTTCGATTACTTCTTGCCGTTGTTGGAGGTCTTGGAACCGGCGTGACCCTTGAAGGTCCTTGTGGGAGCGAACTCTCCCAGCTTATGGCCTACCATATCCTCCGTAACATATACGGGAACGTGCTTCCTGCCGTCGTGTACCGCAAAGGTATGTCCAACGAACTGAGGGAAGATCGTCGAAGCCCTGCTCCAGGTCTTAACGACCTTCTTCTCGCCGGCTTCATTCATTGCGTTTACTTTCTTCATAAGGCTCTCTTCAACGAAAGGGCCCTTCTTGACGCTTCTGCTCATTATTCATCTTCCTCCCTTCGCATCACTTGCCGTTGCGGCGCTTAACGATGAACTTATCGGAGCGGTTGTGCTTAGCTCTGGTCTTATAACCGAGAGTAGGCTTACCCCAGGGGGTAACAGGGCTGGGTCTGCCGACAGGCGACTTGCCCTCACCGCCTCCGTGGGGGTGATCACAGGGGTTCATTACGGAACCTCTTACAGTAGGTCTCCAACCCATGTGGCGCTTTCTTCCTGCCTTACCGATATTAACGTTCTCGTGATCGATGTTGCCTACCTGGCCGATAGTTGCCATGCAGTTGATGGGGATCTTTCTCATCTCGCCGGAGGGAAGTCTTACAAGCACGTACTTGTCTTCCTTACCCATGAGCTGAGCCATGTTGCCGGCGGATCTGACGAGCTGAGCGCCCTTGCCGGGATAGAGCTCGATGTTATGGATGAAGGTACCAACGGGGATATTGCCGAGAGCCAGAGCGTTGCCGGGCTTGATGTCAGCGCCGTCGCCTGCTCTTACAACATCGCCTACCTTGAGGCCGTTGGGAGCGATGATATATCTCTTCTCGCCGTCCTCATACTGTACCAGTGCGATGAAAGCAGATCTGTTGGGATCGTACTCGATAGTCAGAACGTTAGCGTTCATATCGAGCTTGTTCCTCTTGAAATCTATCACACGGTACTTTCTTCTCTCGCCGCCGCCTCTGTGACGGACGGTGATCCTGCCGTAGCTGTTTCTGCCGGACTTCTTGTCCATAGGCTCGAGCAGCGACTTGCAGGGAGCGACCTTCGACAGCTGGGAGTAATCGGTAACAGTCATACCTCTTCTACCGGGAGTCGTCGGCTTGTAGCTCTTTATTGCCATTGTAATTCACTCCTTGTTTTAGTTTTGCGAAGCTGTCAAAGAGTATTCCTCCAAGCACAGCTCCATACCTACGCTCTGCGGTGATACCTTTATAATATATAAAGGCTTATCCGTCTTACCGGAAACGGGGGTCTTGCCCCAGCAGCCCTCGCTGCCTCGCAAAGCTCACTCCGTGCTGCTCGGTCTCACGCCTCACGGAGCCCAACGCGCTTTTGCGCGTCCTCTTTTAGAAGGTCAATCCTTCGGGAAGCTTAGTACATTCCGTCGAAGAACTCGATAGTCTTATCGCCTTCAAGAGTTACGATCGCCTTCTTGCGGTCGGGTCTGTATCCGAGGTACTTGCCCATTCTCTTCTGCTTGCCCTTGATGTTCATGGTATTTACCTTAGCTACCTTTACATCGAAGAGCTCCTCGATAGCCTTAGCTATCTCGACCTTGTTAGCGTCCTTAGCGACCTCGAAAGTGTATCTGCCCGCGGGAAGTCTCTCCATGGAGTCTTCGGTGATGACGGGCTTGAGAATGATATCCTGTGCCAGCTTGCTCATGCGTATACCTCCTCGATCTTCGCTACCGCATCCTTAGCAACGATGAACTTATCGCAGTTAAGGATATCGTAAACATTCAGAGTGCCTACGGTAGCTGTCTTAACGCCGGGGATATTGCCTGCGCTCTTGACTACCTTCTGATCCGCCTCAGCGGTAACGATAAGGGCCTTGCCCTCAACGTTCAGAGCCTTGAGCATAGCGACCATAGTCTTGGTCTTGAACTCCTCGGTCTTGATGGAGTCAACGACTACCATTTCGGAGTCCAGCACCTTAGTGGAGAAAGCGGACTTCATTGCAAGTCTCTTTTCCTTCTTATTGAGCGTATAGCCGTAATCTCTCGGCTTGGGGCCCAGGGCGATACCGCCGTGTACCCACTGCGGAGCTCTGATAGAGCCCTGTCTTGCGTGGCCTGTACCCTTCTGTCTCCAGGGCTTCTTGCCGCCGCCGCTTACCTCAGTTCTGGTAAGAGTGGACTGTGTGCCCTGTCTCTGGTTAGCAAGGTAGCAGACTACCATAGCGTGCATCAGATTCTTGTTGGGAGTGATGCCGAAGACAGCGTCGCTGAGCTCAGTGTCGCCGACCTTATTGCCGGCCATATCAAAAACAGTGATCTGTGACATTGTGGATCCTCCCCTCATTAAGCCTTCTTAACGCAGTCAACGATGGTTACGGTGCCGTTCTTCGGCCCGGGGATAGCACCCTTGATAGCGATAAGATTATTTTCAGCGTCGATCTTCACGATCTTCAGATTCTGAACGGTCACTTTCTCAGCGCCGAGGTGTCCGGGCATTCCCTTGCCCTTATAGATCCTCGAAGGCGAGGAGCAGGCGCCCATGGAACCGGCATGACGGTGAACGGGACCTGTACCGTGAGTCTCTTTAAGTCTTGCATTGTTGTGACGCTTGATCGTACCGGCGTAGCCCTTACCCTTGCTGGTGCCGCAGACATCGACGATGTCGCCCTCAGCGAAGGTGTCAGCCTTAACGATATCGCCTACATTGAGGCCGGAGATATCGTCAAATCTGAACTCCTTGAGTGTTCTCTTGAGTGCTACGTCAGCCTTCTTGAAGTGGCCTGCGAGAGGCTTGTTTACTCTCTTGGCTCTGATCTCGCCGAAGCCCAGCTGAACTGCCTCATAGCCGTCGTTCTCAACAGTCTTCTTCTGAACGACTACGCAGGGGCCTGCTTCAACGACTGTTACGGGAATTACCTTTCCCGCTTCATCGAAGATCTGTGTCATACCGATCTTCTTACCGATGATACCCTTTTGCATTTTTATTCCTCCTAATCGGTTATTGGTCGGGCGTACCCGACATGACCTGCATTACACCGTTGTGAGATCGCACGCGATCTCCTTTTGGAATCACTTAACTTCCATTACGATGTTTACGCCTGCAGGAAGGTCAAGGCCCTCGAGAGCTGCGGTCGTTTCCTTAGTCGGACGAAGAACGTCGATAAGTCTCTTATGCGTTCTCAGCTCGAACTGCTCTCTGCTGTCCTTGTACTTGTGAACTGCTCTCAGGATGGTCACGATCTCCTTATCGGTGGGGAGCGGGATAGGTCCGCTTACCTGTGCGCCGCTGCGCTTTACGGCCTCCACGATCTTCTTGGCTGCCGCATCAACTACTGCGTGCTCATAACCCTTGATCCTGATCCTGATCTTTTCATTGACTGCCACTTAAATCGCCTCCTTAGCTTAAATCAAAATATGGGGGCAGGGAAGTGTTCCCTATGCAATACCTTGTGGTTGATCTCTCAGACCCTGCAAACGTCGGATCTTGTTTTCAACCCTGCCGTGTGTTTCCCGGTCTTTCCATTAAAAAATCCGAAGACCTTTCGGTATTCGGAAGACATAAGACCTAAAAAACAGCGCAGCCGACGCACCCATGCCAAAAGCGGATGATCCGCTCCTCGCAAGAAGCATAAGCACATACTGTGTTCGGTATTACAGTCGCCCGGTTTAAAATCGGACATACTCCACGAAAATTCCCGGACAAACCGTCCGCAACCTTTCGCTTCATCGCATATCTTTTGCAGTCACGCAAGATTAATTATACAATAATACCGTCTGTTTTTCAAGTGGTTGGGTGAATTTTATGTGTAGAAGTTTTATAAGTGTATTACAGCTAATTTAGTTAAAATATACAAATTTTATATTTTTGGCTTAAACGCAGGCGAGGAGGGGCTTTTGGGGCAGAGTGAGAGGGAAAAATAACGCACAGGCGAGGAGGGGCTTTTGGCGTGGAGTGAACGGAGCGAGGAACGAGCGGAGAGAACGCAGCGCCAAAGGACGAGCCCCGACGAAGCCGGGGGGTATGGGGGGCTCTGCCCCCCATTGGGAATCGCATGAGGTGGTTAAACGAACCCAAAAGCGATGAACCCCACCGGTGAAACGTCGTTCTCGGCGATGAACCCCGCCCTCCTGCCTCACCGGACGGAAATTCGCTCGCGGACGCTGTCCGCTCGGCTCTTTCCTGCGGGTGCAGGAGGACGGCTTTCCGGCGCTGCGTCTTGGTGCGCCCTTGCTGCTGTGCGGTGGTCTCCGGCTTTTGTGCCCCACTGTTTATTATGCGCAGCGCCGGGTTTTCTGTTTGCGCCTGTGCTATAAGTTTACACGATAGCGCCTTGATAAGGGGCTCTGCCCCTTAAACCCCGCTTAGGGCTCTGCCCTAAGAACCCGCCAGGGGGGAGACCCCCCTGGACCCCAAAACGCTCCGCGATCAGGTTTTCCGGCTTTGCTCTTGACCCCAACGCGCTCCGCAATCAGGTTTTATAGCTTATTCTTCTCCCTCATCCTCATCATCCGGCTCATCGTCCTCGGGTATCACTTCTCCCGATTCCTCTGCCTCGGCTTCCGCCTCCTGCTCAGCCAGTTCTTCCTCTGAGGGCTGCTCGATCTCTGTGATCTCTGCATCGTCTTCATGCTCCGCTCTCGTGAAGGTAACTACCCTGTTGTCCTCCCCGTTGAGCTTCATCATCCGTACACCTGTCGCATACCTGCCCATGATCCGTACATCCGATGCCCTCAGCCTGATTATGATGCCGTCCGACGAGATCATGATGATGTCGTCCTCGTCGTCAACTACCTTGATGCCGCAGACATAGCCCTTTTCTTCGCTGACCTTGTAGTTCATCCTGCCGTAGCCGCCGCGGTTCTGTACTGCGTATGCGTCAAGCGCAGTCCTGCGTCCCAGTCCCTTTTCGGAAACTGTCAGCACGCTGGCGCCCTCGCGCACTCTCGCCATGGATACCACAAAGTCTCCCTCACGCAGCTTGATAGCCTTAACGCCGTGAGCCGAGCGGGACATCGCTCTGATGTTGGTCTCGTCGATGCGGATAGCCATACCCTTGTGGGTGGCTATCATCAGCTGGTCGCTGCCGCCGGTCATTCTCACGCCTGCTATCTCGTCGCCCTCGTCCAGGCCGATAGCGATAAGGCCGTTCTTGCGGACGTTCTTATAGGCAGAGAGAGGCGTTCTCTTGATCTTGCCGTTCTTGGTTACCATTATAATAAACTTCTCGCCGCTGAAATCCTCGGTCTTTATCATCTGGGCGATCTTTTCTTTTTCTTTGAGGGGCAGCAGGTTTATGATATTGCTGCCTCTTGCGGTCTTGGCGCCCTCGGGCAGCTCATAGCATTTGAGTCTGTACATGATGCCCAGGTTGGAGATGAACAGCAGGTGATCGTGGGTGGAGCAGATGGTCATTTCGGTGACGAAGTCGTCCTCGCGCTGCTTAACGCCCGAAACTCCGCGTCCGCCGCGGTTCTGAGCCTTATATGCCGCCACGGGAGTACGCTTGATATAGCCGTTATTGGTATAGGTAACGACGCTTTCCTCCACGGGGATGAGGTCTTCGATATCAACCTCGCCGCTGACGTTCTCGATCATTGTGCGGCGGTCGTCGCCGTATTTCTTCTGTATCTCCTCCACCTCGGTGATGATGATATCCAGCACCCTCTGATGATTGGAGAGTATATCCTCATAGTCGGCGATCTTGGCTTCGATCTCAGCCAGTTCGTCCAGTATCTTCTGAGTTTCAAGTCCGGTAAGACGTCCGAGGATCATGTTTGCGATATGGTCAGCCTGAATCTCCGACAGGCCGAAGCGTGCGATAAGTCTCTCCTTGCCTTCTGGGATGTTCTTGGAGGACTTCATTATCTCGATGACCTCGTCGATATTGTCGAGGGCTATTTTCAGGCCCCGGAGGATGTGATCTCTCTCCTTTGCCTTGCGCAGGTCGTATCTGGTACGTCTTTCGATGACCTCAACCTGGAAGTCTATATACTGCTCCAGGCACTCCTTGAGGGTAAGTATCTTGGGTATACCGTTTACCAGCGCCAGCATGATGACGCCCACGGTATCCTGTAACTGGGTATATGAGAACAGCTTGTTGAGCACCACGTCGGGGATAGCATCCTTTTTCAGCTCGATGACGATTCTCAGGCCGTCTCTGTCCGACTCATCCCGCAGGTCATGGATGCCCTCGACACGCTTGTCCTTGACAAGGTTTGCGATAGATTCGAGCAGTCTCGATTTAAGCACCATGTAAGGTATCTCATTGACAATGATGCAGTTCCTGCCGTGTATCTCCTCGATAGAGGTCTTGGAGCGGAGGGTTATCTTGCCTCTGCCGGTGCCGTAAGCGGCTCTGATGCCGGCACGGCCCATGATGATGCCGCCGGTGGGGAAATCCGGCCCCTTGATGCACTCCATGAGCTCGTCAAGAGTGCAGTCGGGGTTCTTCACCAGCAGCTTCATGCCCTCAATGATCTCATTGAGGTTATGGGGCGGGATATTGGTAGCCATACCTACCGCGATACCCACAGAGCCGTTGCAGAGCAGGTTCGGGAAACGCGAGGGCAGCACTACCGGCTCTTTGAGACGGTCATCGTAGTTGGGCTGGAAGTCAACTGTTTCCTTATTTATATCAGAGAGCATACAGAGGGACATCTTGGACATCCTCGACTCTGTATATCGGTAGGCGGCCGGAGGGTCGCCGTCGATGGAGCCGAAGTTTCCGTGACCGTCCACCATGGGATAGCGCAGAGAGAAGCTCTGTGCCAGACGCACCATAGCATCGTACACCGAAGCGTCGCCGTGAGGGTGATACTTACCCAGCACGTTACCGACGGTATCCGCGCACTTTCTGTAAGGCTTGTCGGGATAGAGGCCGTTTTCGTACATCGTATAGAGTATCCTTCTGTGAACGGGCTTTAAGCCGTCCCTTACATCGGGCAGAGCACGGGAGACTATTACAGCCATAGAATACTGCAAAAAGCTCTCCTGCATAATACTGTTTACATCAGACTTTATAACCGTTGAATTCTCAGCAAACAAAATACCACTCTCTTTCAGACCGCCGGGACTCCTGACCCGGTGCGGTTATCATATATTGACCGACTTAGTCTTCTCTCTTACCAGCGACATCTGCTCATCGTTCATGCATCTTTTCGGCAGCACATAGATAGTCGCTTTCTTGACTATTATCACGAACTTGTCCTGCTTCTCCACCGCGTCCAGCATGGGGTCGCTGAGGTCAAACTCCTGGGGAGGGATCTCCTCGAAGTCCTCGGCGTTCCTTTCTTCATCGGGGACTATGGTCTCGATCCTGAACCTGTCCTCGAACAGCGTGAAGATATACCTGTCGTCCTCCAGCATTTTCAGCGCCTCCATTAGGGAGCGTCTGATCTTGACGTTGTTGTACCAGATCATGGACACCGCCGCGGCGCATACCGCAAAGAGTATGTAGTTCATCACCTTGTCCGGGTAGATAAAGGACGACACTAAGAACCCTATCCCAAGCAGCCCGAAGCCTATGCTCTTGATGACGTTGCGCTTGAACACATACCGTCTTTGAAATACCTTAAAGGCGTCGTCCTCCTCGGGGATAGTCACATTGAACTCAAAACTGCACAGGGAGGACTTGTCTTCCGTTTCTTTGCTGACAGAGGTTTCCTCGCTGACAGCAAGCTCCGTATTCTCAACTATTTCTTCCAAAATAATCCTCCTTTTTATTTCCGGGACGCCTTTTTTATTTCCGGGACGCCTTGTGCTGCCGCACTTCGGCTGTCCTTTTATCATCGTCTCTCGCTTACTGCAACGGGCATAAGGCTTTTTAAGCCGCTTCTCATGTTTCCTGTCTGTATAAGTGAGAATGTCCCGGAAATATTGCATTGTGCAGTGAGAATGTCCCGGAAATATTGCATTGTGCATTGAATATCACACATCAAGATCCTTGACGTACTGTGCGTTCTTCTCGATGAACTCGCGCCTGGGCTGTACCTTGTCGCCCATGAGCACCGTGAATATCTCGTCTGCCTTGACGGCGTCCTCCATAGTCACCTGTATCATGATGCGGGACGAAGGATCCATGGTGGTCTCCCACAGCTGTATCGGATCCATCTCACCAAGACCTTTGTAACGCTGGACATCCACCTTGACGTCCTGACCGTTCTGTATCTCGGCAATGTATTTGTCTCTCTCCTCGTCGGAGAAGGCGTATCTTACCTGCTTGCCTCTGGAGACCTTGAACAGCGGCGGCTGCGCGATATAAACGTGTCCCGCCGAGATAAGCTCTCTCATGAAGCGGAAGAAGAAGGTCAGCAGCAGCGTCCTGATATGGGAGCCGTCCACATCGGCATCGGCCATGATGATGACCTTGTCATAGCGGAGCTTTGTGACGTCGAAGTCCTCGCCCATTGAGGTACCCAGAGCAGTTACAACAGGCATCAGCTTTTCGTTGCCGTAGACCTTGTCTATCCTGACCTTTTCAACGTTGAGCATCTTGCCCCACAGCGGCAGGATAGCCTGGAAACGCCTGTCACGGCCTTCCTTGGCGGAACCGCCCGCCGAATCTCCCTCGACGATATAGATCTCGGTGTTGGAGGGGTCCTTCTCGGAGCAGTCTGCCAGCTTGCCCGGCAGGGAAACGTTGTCGAGAGCGCTCTTTCTCTTGCGCTCGTTGTCCCTGGCCTTCTTGGCGGCCTCACGGGCTCTCTTGGCGGCTACCGACTTTTCAAAGATAGCCTGAGCGGTCTCGGGGTTCTCCTCGAGGTAGTCCATGAACCTCTCGGAGACGATCTTCTCAACAAAGGGCTTTACCTCGGGGTTGCCAAGTCTTCCCTTGGTCTGACCCTCGAACTCGCAGTTTGTGAGCTTTACCGAGATTATGGCGGTAAGACCCTCTCTTACGTCCTCGCCCACCAGCTTTTCTCCGTCCTTGAGCAGGCCGAACTTCTTGCCGTACTCGTTGAGGACTTTGGTTATCATGTTGCGGAAGGCCGTCTCATGAGTACCGCCGTCAGGGGTGTGGATGTTGTTGGCAAAGGAGAGTATAACGTCGTTATAGGTATCGTTGTACTGTAATGCGATCTCGCAGAACATATCTCCCTGCATACCCTGGAAATAGATGACCCTGTCGGAGATGGGCTCAACGCCTCTCGCCTTGTGGATATGGTCAACGAACTCCCTGATGCCTCCCTCATAGTAAAGGGTCTCGGAGATGATGTTTGCTTCGTTTCTCTTGTCGGAGAATACTATTTTAATACCCGCGTTCAGGAACGCCTGCTCGCGGAGCCTTGTGAGCAGTATCTCATAATCGTATACGGTGGTCTCGGTGAAGATCTGAGGGTCGGCCTTGAAAGCCACCGAGGTACCGGTCCTGTCGGTCTCGCCGATGATCTTAAGGGGCTCCTTGTATTCACCTCTGTCAAAGTGCTGGAAGTGAACGTTCTTGCCGTCGTAAACGGTAAGCTCCAGCCACTCTGAGAGAGCGTTTACCACCGACGCGCCCACGCCGTGGAGACCGCCCGCTACCTTGTATCCGCCGCCGCCGAACTTACCTCCGGCATGGAGCACGGTATAAACCACCGTTGCCGCTGAGATCTTCTCGGTGGGATGTATGCCGGTGGGTATGCCGCGTCCGTTATCGGTGACGCGGATAACGTTGCCGGGCAGTATCTCGACGGTTATCTCGGTGCAGTAGCCTGCCAGCGCCTCGTCGATAGCGTTGTCAACGATCTCATACACAAGATGATGCAGACCCTTGGGCCCCGTGGAGCCGATGTACATACCGGGTCTGATGCGGACTGCTTCAAGTCCCTCCAGTACCTGTATCTGGTTTTCGTTGTAGTCAACATCCACCTTCGAGATCTCGCTGACCTCGACCAGCTCGTTTTCCTTTTTGATCTCTTCGCTCATAGAATTATCTTCCTCCGCGTTGAAATATTGAAATGTAAACTATTGACTTGTCTTTCACAGCCCGCCCCTGTGCTTGCGCTTGTTCAGCGTCGAGCAGGCCAGCTGTGATATATATACCCTCTCGGTAAGCTCGCTGTCCAGCGCCACCACAAAGCTTTTGGGCATTTCAAGGGTGCAGTTTATCACCCTGTTCTGCCTGGTGGCATGGGACAGATAGTCCTTGGTGAGCTTTGACACTGAGGTCTTTTCAAGGTCGAATATGCCTATTATGTCCTTTTCGTTCACTATGTGACCGTTGCCTAAGTGAAGATACATACCGGCTTCGACCTCCTGTTATCTTACTATCCTTCCCCCGCTGATGCGGTAGAGCTTGCCGGACTTGTTTTCCGGGATGCTGCCGTCACAGCAGGTTATGAATACCTGCATATTGTCTATCTTGGATATCACGAACTCCTGCCTCGACGGGTCAAGCTCGCTGAGCACGTCGTCCAGAAGGAACACCGGCGCCTCGCCGCTTTCCTCAAGCAGTATGTTGGCCTGTGCCAGCTTCAACACCAGCGCTATTGAGCGGTGCTGTCCCTGTGAGGCAAAGTCCCTCGCAGGCAGGCCGTCGATATAGGCGCACAGATCGTCCCTGTGGACGCCTCTGCCGGTATAGCCAAAGCGGATATCTTCCTCTCTGCCCTTTTTAATGGCTTCGAGGTACTCCGGTGCAAGATCGTTGCGATAGTCCGTCCTGCCCTCCAGCTTGTCGAAGACCGTCGAGCTGTAACAAAGCTCCAGCCGCTCCCTGCCGCCGGATATCTCGGAGTATAGCCTTGAAGCATAAGCCCCCAGCTTTCTCGTATAGCTGTATCTCAGCATGGAGATATATGCTCCCATCTGAGCCAGCTGTATGTCCCACACATCCAGCTCATCCCGCTGGGAGCGCCCCAGGGAGATATTTTTCAGCAGCATATTCCTCTGCTCCAACACCTGCTCATACTTCTCGGACACCGACCGATAGGAGTTCTTGATCTGCGCCGCCGAAAGGTCCGCAAACTGCCGCCGCTTCTCCGGGGAGCCCTTTGAAAGCTCCAGGTCCTCCGGGGTGAACACCACGCAGCTCAGCCCCCCGAACAGCTTTGAGGGAGCCTTTACCTTAACGCCGTTGAGCGCACAGCTTTTATCCTTGATGTTGGGTCTTGCCATGCGGTAGCTCACGGTCTGCTCACGGCTGCAATCGAGAAATTTCAGCTCGATGCTCATGGTCTCGCCGTTTATGTCGATCATATCCTTATCCTTGGTGCTGCGAAAGCTCCTGACGCCGGTGCAGAGCCATATGGCCTCCACAAGATTGGTCTTTCCCTGAGCATTGTCGCCGTAGAGGATATTCAGTCTGTTGTGAGGCTCTATGGATATGTCGTTAAGGTTCTTGAATCCGTTTATCTTTAACTGTGAAATGACCATATCATACTACGACAAGCTCTGTGTCGATACCGTCGATCTGTACCTTGTCTCCTGCCCTGATCTTTTTTCCCCGCATCAGGCAGACCTCGCCGTTGACCTTCACGCAGCCCGAGGCGATCATTTCCTTGCCCAGTCCGCCGGTCTCGGCAGCCCCCGCAAATTTCAGCAGGGAGTCAAGCTTGATAAATTCGGTGTGTATCTTTATCTCTTCCTGTTTCATAGCAAATACCTGTCTTTCAGAGCCTACGCATTTTAAGCCGAAAAATCTATTCAGCCCTTTAACCCTCTCTGCTGCCTGTCCATGTCCTCGACCACTATGTCATAGATCTCGCCGAGGGTGCGGCAGTATTCGAGTATCTTCCAGGGCTCGTTGGTGTGGTAATGAATTTTGATCAGCTCATCGTCGCCCACGACCAGCAGGGAATCTCCCACGAAATTGTCCGTGATGTAGTCGTTGATCTCATCCTCGTCAAGATCTTCGCCGTCGATGAGCAGCTGTGTATCGTATCTGTATTCAAGTTCTTCCATTTTCTTTTACCTCTCTTTTATTCTCTCGAAAGTCTTACCGGCAGTACAAGATAGGTGTATGCGTCTCCGCTGAGGGGGACTATCTTCATGGGCAGCAGACTGCCTCCCATTTGCAGCTTGACCTTGTCGTCGTCGATCCTGGTCAGGGGGTCAAGAAAATACTTGCCCTTAAAACCTATCTCGATGACCGAGCCGGTTATGTCCGCCCTGATCTCGTCCTGGAGGCTGCCTCTGTCGGTGGCGCATTTGAGCTTGATGATGCCGTTCTCGAAATAGCATCTGATCGGGCTCTGATTTCTCTCTGTTATCAGCAGCATAGCTCTTTCAAGCGCCGAGATCAGCTCTTTCCTGTTGACTACCACCTCGGTGGTGCTGGACTTGGGCAGTGAGCTCTTATAGGGGTGGAACTCTCCCTCGATGAGCCTCGAATATACAAGATATCCGTTGACGTCAAAGATTATATGTTTCTGTGCAATAAACAGGTCGCCGTTCTCGTCTTCATTGTCGCTGAGAAGTCTCGAGACCTCCGCCAGAGTCTTGGAGGGAACGATGAACTTTCTGTCCTCGTTCTGCTTGATGCTCTCAGTCCTCAGCGCCAGCCTGTAACCGTCGATAGCCACCAGGTTGAAGCGTCCCCCTTCGATCTCAAAGAGCTCGCCCTTGAGCACAGGGTTCATATCGGTTATGGACACCGCGAAGATGGTCTGATTTATCATGGACTTGAGCATACTCTGAGGCACCGTGATCTTGTCGCAGTTGTTCTTGTCCGGCAGCTCGGGGTATTCGTCGGAGGCAAGGGCTCTCATATTATAGATAAGGTTCCCGCTCTCGACAGTCACCTGAAAATTCTCGTTGACCTCGATGATAACATCGTCGGAGGGGACTCTCTTTATCATCTCGCTGAAAAGCTTGGCGTCCAGCAGGAAGCTGCCGCTGTCCGCAGAGCTGACTGCGATAGATGTCCTGATGCCTATTTCAAGGTCATAGCCGGTAAGCTCCAGCACCGAATCCTCCAGTCTGAACTTCATTGACTCGAGAGAAGGTATCGAGCTTCTTTCGGGAACAGCCTTCGCCGTGTTTATCACAGCGTCGTAAAGCTTCTGTTTGTTGCACATTATTCTCATAGCGTCTTCCTCCGAATCGTTATCACTGCCGCGGGAAGTTTATCAACCCTGTCTCTGCCGCCTGGACGGGAGAGTAAGACAATAATATAATTATTTTTGTTAGTTTTAGTATTAGTAGGCTCAAAAACTCCAATAACTTCTCAATGCCCCGTATCTGCGGCCTTTGATGACCGTGAGATCTTAACTTTGCAGCTTTGATAAAATGTTGAGAATGTTGAAAGCTCCGTCAGGAAAGATCCGTGTTGAAAAATTCGGATAAATTAGTAAACTGTGTTGAAATATCTTTGATTTCCACGAAACCTAAACCGAAATCTTTCAACATTTTTGCCCCATGCTGTTGACAGTCAGCCTTATGTACGGAGATCACGGAGCCTCTGAGCTTTGAAAACCTGTTGAATCCTCTTTGAGAACCCGGTTTTTGCCCCTGTCTTACGAAAACGGTATTTCGGATATATTCATGTTACCGGGTCAGTTATTTTTTAGGTTCTTTTCAAGGTCCTCGATGATGTGTTTGAGGTCCTTGTTGCGGGCGGTCTCCTCGGTGATGCTCTGATAGTGTATGGTCATGGTGGAGTGGTTCTTGTTGAGCTCGTTGCCGATATCGAGGTAGGTCATGCCCTTGACCTCTTTGAGCAGGTAGATCGCCACTTTCCTTGCCCGGGAAATGTTCTTGCTGCGGTTGGTGGACCTGATATCCTCCGGGGTGATCTTGAAAACTGCCGCCACTTCGTTGAGCACTCTGTCAACGGTTATCTCCTGGGGATGATTCTGGATTATGATCTCTTTGACAACCTTCTGAGCCATAGCCATGGAGGGGGGCTCCTTGGTGAAGTCGGTAAGACCCTTGATATTGTTTACTGTGCCCTCGAGAAGTCTGATATTGGTCTTGATCTTCTCGGCGATGAGCCTTGCGATGTTGTCCCCAAGCTGAAGACCCACCAGCTCCGCCTTTCTCTTGACGATAGCCATTCTGGTCTCGAAATCGGGCGGCTGGATGTCCACCTGCACGCCGAGGGCAAATCTCGATCTGATCCTGTCCTCGAGAAGATTGATCTTCGAGGGGGCGATATCAGCGGTGAGCACTATCTGCTTGCGGGCGTTGTAGAGGTCGTTGAAGGTGTGGAAAAATTCCTGCTGAACGGTCTCCTTGCCGGCGATGAACTGAATATCGTCGATGAGCAGGAAGTCCGCGCCGCGGTACTTGTTGTGGAACTCGTTGGTTTCGTTGTTCTTGATAGCCTCGATGAGCTCGTTTAAGAAATTCTCACCGGTGGTATAGATGATCTTGATGTCGGGGTTCTTTCTCCTGACCTCGTTTTCGATAGCCTTCATAAGGTGGGTCTTGCCCAGACCGGAATCGCCGTATATGAACAGCGGGTTGAAGGTCTGATTGGTATTCACCTGACCGTTTGACTCGTTCTTGCCCGCAACGGCTGTGGAGAAGGCGTATGCCAGCTCGTTGGACTTGCCCTTGACGAAGTTCTCAAAGGTGAGATTATCGAACTGCTCCGGGCCGTTGTCGTTTTTGAGCATGGGGTTTTCCTCGCTGTCGGGGTTGGAGCGGATAAGCAGCTCTACTTTTACCGAGAAACCGAGGACGTTCTCAAAGCCCTCCTCCAAAAGCTCCTTGTACTGAGCCGTGATAAGATTCTTGGTGAAGTTGTTCTCTGTGAGCAGGAAGACGGTATTGCCCTCCAGCTTGTAGGGTTCAAGACTTTTGATCCATTTGTCGAGAGCGATGGAGCTGATCCTGTCGGTATCGTTCTCGCAGTACTTTACTACCAGATCAAACGCTTCGTTGAGCGAATTCATCAGTTTTTTCAATCCTTTCCTTTACTGTGAAATTATATTAGTTCTGATCATTTAATATATTCTCCCGGGGCATTTTCAGCCGCAAGGGGAGACTTATGCTATTATAATCAATACACTATACATTATAGCATATTTCAAATCAAATTTCAAGTAAATTTTAATTGAACGGCTATATAATTATAATAGTATCGCAAAGCGCGTAAAACCGTTTATGGCATACTGCATATTGAAGTTTTCGGTATATAGAAATCTATATGTAGAATGGTAAAAATTGGCGTAATAAAAAATTCAGATTTTCTTATAAAAGCCGCGGTTTTTCGCAGTATAAAGCCTCAATAATTTTTAAAAAAATTGTGAACGGTCTTGACAAATGTACTCTGTCTGAGGTATAATGTTTTAATGCAGGGGCTTTACGGGGATATCATACCCTGTTTAGTCAGACTCATTTGTTTGTGATGACAAATTCCGAAGGAGGGAAATGTGAAATGAAAAGAACATATCAGCCCAAGAAGCTTCAGAGAAAAAAGGTTCACGGTTTTATGAAAAGAATGTCTACCAGAAACGGCAGAAAGGTTTTGGCTCGCAGACGTGCTAAGGGCAGAGCAAGACTCAGCTATTGATCCCGTGACGGGCAGCACAGTCACCGGCTGACGGCTCGGTGTGCTCTGTTGCACATTTGCGTATGATGCCAAACAGTTTTGTGCTGCCTTAATGACCATATACCGCTCGGCCGGTCTGAACGGTATAGGGTCTTTTGTCTTTTTTGGAGGTCTGTTTTAGAAAATGTTGTTTACTGAAACGGCTAAGGATAATAAAATATTCATGCGCTGCTTCCGTTCGGGAGGCTTTGTGAGCTGCGGCTTCGTGACGGCTTATTTCGCCAGGAACAAGCTCAGCTTCAACCGTTTCGGCATATCCGTGGGCAAGAAGCAGGGGGGCGCCGTTCAGCGCAACCGCATCAAGCGCATTTTCCGCGCAGCCTACCGTCTTACCGAGGCGGAGCTGCCTATCGGATACGATATAATCTTTGCCGCAAGAAACGACGCCTGCGAGAAGACCTCAAATGATGTGATGAGCTTCATCAGGAAAAGGCTCATCCCGAAGATGCTATCGAACGACAGTAAAACTTTGCCTGCATGGCAGAACAATAAAAAGAAATGAAACTGTTCAGGTACATTTTTATCATACCCATAAAGCTCTATCAGAAGCTTATCAGCCCGCTGTTTCCTCCGAGGTGCAAGTATTACCCCAGCTGCTCGTCATACTGCCTGACCGCGTATGAAAAGCACGGCATTATAAAGGGTACTGTGCTTTCGGGGTGGAGACTTCTGCGCTGCAATCCCTGGAGCTTAGGTGGGATAGATAAGGTGCCCGAAAAGCTTTCGTACAAGGATATAGTCACCGGGAATATGAGAAAGAATAAGGAAAGTAAAGCCGCTGTGACAGATGATGAATAAGCTCTGTCTGTCAAAGCGGAAAGTAAGGAAAGGTATGAATTATGTTTAGTCTGTTTGCTACGCCCCTTGGCTGGCTGATGAAGGGCTGCTACAACCTGATCGGCAACTATGGTATAGCCCTGCTGGTATTTACCCTGCTCACACGTCTGCTGATGCTCCCTCTGAGCATCAAGCAGCAGAAAAGCACCGCCCGTCTTGCACTGATCCAGCCCGAGCTTGAAAAGATCAAGAAAAAATACGGCAAGAATCAGGAAAAGGTCAACGAGGAGACAATGGCTCTCTATCAGAAGCACGGCGTAAACCCCATGGCAAGCTGTCTTCCCATGCTGGTCTCCATGCTTATCCTGTTCTCCATGATCCCCGTTATCTACGGGCCTCTTACCTACATTTCCAATGTTGACAAGGACAGCATAACCAAGTCAAGCAACACCATTTCAATGGTAGCAGCGGTATCTCAGGATATCAAGAGCCATGACACCACTATGGCAGCCCTCCTTGAGAGCAACGGCAACAGCTTTGATAACGTAAAGAAGGCTATCGTCAACGAGGACGACAAGAACTACAAGAACACCTACAAGCTCTTCGGCTACGATTCCGACGCCGACGAGGATGAGAAGAAGGAAAAGGACGGCTACTGGAAGCAGCTGGTCGAGGTCTTTGAGAAGCATCCCGACATCGACGTATTCATCACCAACGGCGAATATGTATCTCAGAACCTTGTTGTATCCCGTCCCGAGCTGGCTACCTTCGACTTTGTTGACAAGAACAAGGAAAACGCCAAGTATGCGGACATCCTCCCCGACGACGTAAGGAATTTCGCCGAGAACTTCAAGTACGAGTTCTTCGGTCTCTCACTGGGTGCTATCCCTTCCTTCGGCAGCTGGCTGGCAATCATCCCCTTCCTGTCCTTTGCGCTGCAGCTGGTGGCTACCATTATTTCAAACTATTTCACCAAGAAAAACAACCCCGCTCAGAAGATGGGCATGGGCATGAGAATCGTTCTGCTGGCTCTGCCTCTGTTCTCTCTGTGGATCGCATTTGAGTATCCCGCAGGACTGGGTCTTTACTGGATCTACTCCTCTTTCTTCTCGGTAGTTCAGATAATCTTCCTGAACATTATCTACAATCCCACCAAGATGAAGGCTATCGTCGAGGCGGAGATGGAGAAGAACAAGGAGCGCCGCAAGAGCGGAAAGAAGTCCTTTATGGAGAGAGCTCTTGAAATGCAGCAGGAGCAGCGCGGCGAAAAGCCCGGAAGCTACGATGACGACGATGATGACGACGACGGTGACGAGACCAAGAAGCTCTCCAACCGCGAGTTAAAGGAGCTCCAGAGAAAGAAGCTCAACGAAGCAAGGAAAAGAATGGCGGAAAAATACGGCGACGAGTACATCGAGGATAAAGAATGAAAATAACTGTTCCGCCTGAAAATAGAAAGGAATGATCAGAGTGAAAAAAATCTTTACCGCTGCCACGGTCGAAGAAGCCAAGCAGGCAGCCTGCACCGAGTTCGGGGCAGCCGAGAGCGAGATAACCTTCAACGTTCTCGAGGAGCCGAAGAGAGGACTTTTCGGCAAGGTTAAGGGTGAGGCAAAGGTCGAGGCCGAATACGAGCCCGGCACTGTTGAGGTTAAGCCTGCTGTTGAGGCTCCTGCTCCCAAGGCAGAGGCATCCGGAGTTTCCAAGGCTGAAATCGCAAAGAAGTATATGCTGTCCCTTATCGCAGAAATGGGCATCGAGAATGCCGAGATCACAGTTACCGACACTGAGAACGGTGCGCTGTTCGATATCAAGGCCGATGGCTTTGAGGAGCTGCTTGGCAAGAAGGGCGAGCTGCTGGACGCATTCCAGTATCTTTCCTCTCTCGTCTGCAATAAGGTAGACAGGGATTATTTCCGTATCTCCACCGACTGCAGCGGCTTCAGAGACCGCAGGAAGACCCAGCTTGAGGAGCTTGCGAGAAAGATCGCAGCCAACGTTAAGAGAAACGGCAGGACATCTGCTCTTGAGCCCATGAACCCCTACGAGAGGCGTATCATCCACGCGACTGTTGCGGAGATCGAGGGTGTTACCTCCCGCTCCACCGGTGAGGAGCCTTTCAGAAAGGTGCTGATAAGCTCCACCGAAAAGAGGCCGAGGAACGATTTCAGAGGCGGCAAGGGCGGCAGAAAGGGCGGCAACAACCGCCGCGGCGGAGACAGAAAGCCGAGAGCCCACTACGATATCACAACATCCTTCGAGAAGGACTACAAGCGTCCCAAGCCGGAGGATAACCTGAACACAGGTCTTTACGGAAAGATCGAGTTCTGATTTGAAATGGAATTGCTCCCCGTTATGGGGAGCATTTTTTCTGTCTCAAAAAAACTGTTCACTATATTTCTACCGGGCAGGCGTTACCCTCACCGCCCCAACCTCCTGACTCACCGGGTGTACTGTTCTCGCCTGTGCTGTGGATTTATAACTTCTGCAAAAAAAACGCCGACTCTCCTGAGCCGGCGCTGTTATTATTTCTTATTGTTATTCGGCCTCGTCTTCTTTTCCTCCGGCTTTACCCGCCTTGCGAAGACTTCCTCCGGGTTCTGTACCATCTCGGTGTCATCGTCATCATCGTATGCTACGTACTGTTCTTCTTCCTCGTCGTCATCATCGGGAATATTCTTCCTCCCGAAGGGTTTCATAATGAGGATGTACTCCACAGCAATGGCCGCAATGCCTATCATCACCGCTACCGCAATAGCAAAGGTGCGCCCCGAGGTGTCCTGCACAGGCTCGGCTGCGCTGCTGGTCTCTGCCGCCGATACAGGCTCGTCCGCCTTGTCTATCGTCAGCTTGAAATGCAGCTCCTTGCCGCTGTTGTACTTGACTACCATTTCTGTCTCGCCCGCGGCAAGCGCCGTAAGTGCGCCCTGCTCGTATATCGCCAGCGAGGTGTCCAGCACCTTCACGGACTTGATGTTCTTCACGTCGGGAACGGAAAGCTCGTCAAGGGTCATGGGCAGCGCCCCAGCCTTTACCGTCAGCACCGGCAGCTCCTGTGAGCTGTCGTCCTCGGGTAAGGAGCTGTCGTCGGCGGGTTCGGGCTCGCTTCCGGTGTCCTCGCGGTACTTGACTATGCCGTTCTGTATGTTGTTGGCGATCGCCAGCAGGTCGGTATCTTCCAGATTTTCCACCGAAACATAGATAACGGATGAGGTCATCTTCATATCGGTGATCTTGAATTTCAGAGTAGCGTATACGCCCCGGTAAGTGGTACCCTTTGGGTTGATATAGTTGAAGGTATAGACGCCGTCCTTTTCTTCCTCGGTGGGCTGTCCTCCTATGGAGGCTGTATTGATCAGACTGCCCCTCAGCTCCATGAGAGAATCGTCGTATTCGATCTTGATAGTGGCGCTGGAGATAAGGGTCTCGGGGTCGGGATCGACGTTAAGAGTAACATCGAACTCGTCGTCCTTTATATCGCCGATAGTAAGGAAGACCTTGGTAGGCTTGATCTCCCTTGCCACGGGGGTAGTCATTGAAGTGGTGGTAGCCGCAGAGGAGGGTGCCTGGGTCTGCTGACCCTCAGAGCCGCCGCCCTGGGGGGCTGTGGTCTCAACTCTGTGCATACCTGTGGCCTCGGTGACGGAAGTAGTCACGGCGGGTGTAGCCTCAGTAGTTGCCTCGGTCTCGGCAGCGGTGGTCTGCACCTCGGTCTGGGAGGTGGTGACGCCCTCGCCGGTCTCGGCGGGCTCCAGCGGAGCGGGCTCAGCAAAGGCGCTGAATGCGCAGGAAAGCGCCATAATAACGGCTGCCGCAGCTGCCGGTATTCTTTTTGATCTCAAAGCCCTGCCTCCCTTCGCATAGCGTAATGTGTGCCGTCCGGGCACACGCCCATAGTTTATTATAGTACAAATCGAGGCTTTTGTCAAGCGGTACGCCGAATTTTACTGTTGCGCAGCCACACTATTTTGTATATCCATGTCGGGAAGTCCCACAAGATATGCCCGGGGGGTAGAATCAGTGAATAGTTATGGAGCGTCAGGCGTCAGCGATCCATTATCAATTCTCCGTTATCTGTGCGAGCATCCGCTCGATCATCTCACCCTTTGCCAGTCCCTCCGAAAACGCCGTGGCGCCACCGGCAGCAGTGCCAAGCTTCAAAGCCGTTTCATAGCCGCCCCGCTCCAAGCCCGCAAGGAAACCCGCTACCATGGAGTCCCCCGCTCCTACCGAGTTTTTCACAACGCCTTTGCATACCCCGCAGTGGTGGACCGTTCCCTCCGAGTCCAGCAGCAGCGCCCCGTCTCCCGCCATGGATACCAGCACGTTCTGAGCGCCCATTTCACGGAGCTTTCCGGCGTATTTCTCTATCTGTCCGATGTCGGTAAGCTCCGCCCCGAACATCTCCCCCAGCTCGTGGTTGTTGGGCTTCACAAGGAAAGGCCTGTACTTCATCACCCGCATCAAAAGCCCCCCGGAGGCGTCCACCACCGTCCTGACGGCCTTTCCCGCGAGGGAGGCCAGCATCCGCTCATAGATATCCTCCGGCAGCGAGGGGGGGATGCTCCCCGCCAGCACAAGGGTATCGCCGTCCTTGAGGGCTTCGAGCTTTGAGAAAAGCTCATCCAGCGCAGCCTCGCCGATATCGGGGCCGCAGCCGTTGAGCTCAGTTTCCTGCGCAGCACGGAGCTTGACGTTGATGCGGGAGAAGCCTTTGCTCAGCCGGACGAAATCCGTATCGATGCCCATTTTTGCAAGCCCCTCCTCGATAGCCTGCCCGGTAAAGCCCGCCGTGAAGCCGAGGGCTCTGGACTTGATGCCCAGCTCCGCAAGCACAGCGGAGACGTTTATGCCCTTGCCGCCGAAGTAGATATCCTCCCCTGCGGAGCGGTTCACTCTGCAGGGGGTTAGGCTGTCAAAGCGCATAACGTAGTCGATAGCCGGGTTGAATGTGACTGTGTATATCATTTTTGTTCCTCCGTGTGGTTAAAGTGTATC
Source organism: Ruminococcus sp. (assembly GCA_017529875.1). Taxonomy (GTDB): domain Bacteria; phylum Bacillota; class Clostridia; order Oscillospirales; family Ruminococcaceae; genus FB2012. The sequence goes on from JAFXNC010000038.1 coordinate 93,073, forward strand.
GAATTGAAAATTGATAACGCAAGTAAAAAAACGAACGCAGAGCGAAATGCAGCCAAGTGGGAAAACGCTCCGCGTTCGTTTTTAAGCCGTTACTGTCACCGGGCTATTAATAAGCCTCTCCAGCTCACCGGCGCTGTTCTCCTTTGCAGCCGCCAGAGTGTATCTGCCGAAGTCGCGGCTTGCGATGTGAGGGCGCAGCAGGGTCGTATCATGGCTTTTGAGCCCTCCGGTTATGCCGAGACCCAGCATTTTCAGATAGGCCTCCTTCTCCGTCCAGATGCGGAAAAACTCTCCCTCCGGGTCGGGGCTCATGGCTATCTTTGTCAGCTCGTTATCGGTGCAGACCTCCCTGCGGACACGCTCGCTCACTGTGACCCTGTCCTGGATGTCGATGCCCGCCGGGGCGTCGGAGAGGATGCAGGCGCACCCCTCCCGGCAGTGGCTCAGGTTGAAGTGTATCTGCGGATGCTCCGGCAGATAAGGCTTGCCCCGCTCCCCCTCTCTGAGGGTAAAGGCTGTGATGCCGTACTCCCTTTCAAGGCCGCAGCACAGCAGCCGGTAGGCAGCCGCACAGCAGAGCCTGTCGATGCGCTGCCGGTAGGCGAGAGCCTTTTTCAGCCTCTGCTCCGGCAGTGCGGCAAGCAGGAGCTGTTCTTCTTCGGGGGTGATGCTCCCCGGGGCGTCGAAAATGTAGATCATATCTCAGAGCAGCTTGACTGCCATCATGGTCAGGTCGTCGAACTGAGGTGCGTCCCCCACAAATTCATTGACGGCGCTGTGTACCGCCTCGATGAGTTTATCGGGAGAGGCGTCCGGGTCGCGGCTCAGGACTTCGGTGAGGCGCTCGGTGCCGAACATATTCTCACTGTTATCGGTGGCTTCGGGTACGCCGTCGGTGTAGAGGAACAGCGTGCCGCCCTTTTGCAGGGTGAGCTCGTATTCCTTGTACTTCTTGCCAAGCTTGCCTCCAAGTACGAAGCCGTGTCTGTCCTTGAACAGCTCATAGCTGCCGCCGGGCTGCCTTATCACAGGGTATTCGTGACCGGCATTGGCGGCGGTTATCTTACCGGTGGATATCTCCAGTATGCCCAGCCATACGGTGACGAACATACCGTTGGTGTTGTTGCGGCAGATAGTGTCGTTGACAACCTCCAGCACCTCATGGGGAGAGAGCCCCTGCATGGTGTAGTTGTTTATGAGTATCTTGGACATCATCATGAACAGTGCCGCAGGTACGCCCTTTCCGGACACGTCCGCCATAACAAGGGCAAGATGATCCTCGTCCACCAGAAAATAGTCGTAGAAGTCGCCGCCCACTTCCTTTGCGGGGGTCATGGAGGCGCAGATGTCGAAATCCGTCCTGTCGGGGAAGGCCGGGAATACTCCGGGCAGCTGCTGGGTCTGTATCTTCTGAGCCATATCCAGCTCCGCCGCCACTCTTTCACGCTCTCCCGCCAGCTTGATGTTCTCGGCGGTGTACTGGTCTATCTCACGGGCAAGCTCGGTAAGATTGCCTGACAAGCTGCCGAACTCGTTTTTCGCCTTGATGACCGAAAGTTTCTGTGCGATCTCGCTGCTGTCCTTGCTGTCGATGTAGTCGCAGACGCCCTCCTGGATTATCTTAACAGGCTTGATAGCTCTGAAATAGAGCATCATGAACAGTATCACCATAGCCGCCAGCATACCGATGATACCGATAGAGAAGGTCTTCCATACTGTGCCGATAAGGGCGTTGCGCAGCTGGCTCCAGTTATATGAGATACCCATGACTGCTCTGACCTTTCCCTCGATGACTATGGGCTTGAAACCTATGTACTGGCTGCCCTTCATGGTGAAATCTTTCATTCTGGTGAAGAATATCTCGGAGGTGGGTTCTTCCAGCAGTTTTTCAAGCTCCGGATAGTCCGACAGGGAGATATCAAGCCTGTCGCCCAGCTTGTGGATGTCCCCGTCCTTGTCCTTGCCCCGCTCCCAGTATATAAAGCCTTCGTTGGGTGGATTGATGTCGATGATGAACAGGCTGTCGTAGGACTTCTTGCTCTCGTCCAGCTTGGATACCTCCTCGATCAGCTGGTAGGCTGAGTAGGCCATGTAGCCCTGATAGGCCTCGGAACTGCTTTTCAGCCACTCGCCCATTTCCGACCAGGTGTGCTCGTTGAAGTATTCCACAATGGCATCCACGTCCTTCTGGGGGAGGTCAAGCTCCGTCATATCGGGGTGCTGTTCCCAGTAGTCGAGGAAAAATGTGGTGCCGAAAAGCCCGCTCTGAGCCTCGCTTTCCAGTATCTCGGTCATGTGGTCGTTCTGCGCCTCAAGAAAGCCGCTGACAGTGCTCCTGTATACGGAGAATGTCACCGCCGCGATCATGATGAGGAAGATCGGCACTACCACAAGCCCGACCTGTATAAGCAGTTTTCTTTTGAGTTGATACTTTTTCATTATAAAACGTCTCTCCCGCCGGTCACAGGAATGCCCCGAACAGCCGTTTCAAAACGGTCCCGCGGGTCATGGTGCCGATCTTGCTTTCATCTACTTCAAGTATGTATTTCTCGTAGCCGTTGATTATCCTGGTGCCGCTGGGGTGGTCGATGACCCGCTTGAAGCGCTTGCCGTAGGTTGCGTGGACATGACCGTGGAGCATATAGGCTGGATGACATCGCTCCATAAGCTCGTTGAAGCACTCAAATCCCCTGTGGGGCAGGTCATCCATATCGCCGTAGCCTCTTGCCGGGGAATGGGTCACCAGGATATCTATGCCGGAGTGGTTGAATATGGTCTGTTTGGTGCGCCGGATCTTGCGGCGCATCTCCTTTTCGGTGTACATATAGGGTCTGTCGCCGTACTTGAAGGAGCCGCCGAAGCCCAGTATCCTGAAACCTTTGAAGGTGTATATCTTCCCGTCGATGCAGTCGCAGCCCTCGGGGGGGACGCTCTACATATCTGCTGTCGTGGTTGCCGGGAACATAGAGCACCGGGCTCTTGCCCATAGTGACGAGAAATTCCAGATACTCTGCTTTCAGGTCGCCGCCCTCCCGGGCAATATAGGCGATACGGCGCTTTTCACCGGCACCGCAGACTGTCAGCAGCTTGTCGGCAGCCAGTATGCCCATGAGGAAGGATGCCTCATAGAACTTGCCCTGGTAGCACCTTACCGAGGACGCCGTCCCGCCCACGGAGCAGTTGAGGAACCGCACATTGGGGTTGAGGGCAGCGGCCTTGTGAGTCTCGGTCATCATAGAGGACGACACGGTGAAGATGATATCGTTCTTGTCGGCAACAGCCTTGTCGATAGCCTCCCTGACGGTCATCATCTATCTTCAGAACGCTCCTGCACTTGCGGCAAAAGCTGAAATAAGCGCATTTGAGCTCCGAGCACAGCTCCTCCGGCCAGGCGGCGTCAAGGGTGCGCCCCAGCAGGTCGGCAAGCTTGGTATAGCTGCCGGGCTCGGTGAATACGATATAGAAATTCCCTGTGCAGTCGTAGAAATCCAGATACTCCGAGTAGACCTTGTACTCCTTGCTGTCGGACTTGTCGGGCATGATGCGGATAACGTCGGTACAAGTCCGTTATTCAGATTATACCACAAAGCGACGCAAATTTCAACCCCCGAAAGGAGACATAGGGGGTAAAGCAGACTTGTACAAGCAGACATTCCCAACTATTATTAAATAAAGATATCCCTTTTTTGATGTGTATTGCTCTCTTGGTTTCTGTATGCCCTCGCCGCCTGTCGGGTGAACGAGCCTTGTTCCAAGGCTCGGGGAGGTGCGGAAAATGCTCTCCCCCGCTGACGCGGGGGAATAGTCTCTTTAAGAGCCTACGCATTTTCCGCCGGATATCTGTCAGCAATACACAACCAAATTGGGATAAAAAGATAATAATAAAAATAATAAAGAAGATATAAAAGTGTATAGTAAGTGTTTCACGCCGCTCACCACTGCAAGACCACAGGCTTTGATAACCAGTTGCCCCCCGGAACTCCCGCCAAAGCCCTGCCCGCCGTCCGACCGGGTGAGAAGCGCGGAACAAGTGAGATATAAGGCGGAATCAAAAAACGGGCTTTGATAACCAGTTGCCCCCCGGAACTCCCGCCAAAGCCCTGCCCGCCGTCCGACCGGGTGAGAAGTGCGGAACAAGTGAGATAAAAGGCGGAATCAAAAA
>JAFXNC010000039.1 GCA_017529875.1 Ruminococcus sp.
CGGACTTTGCCGAAGTCAGGAGCATTTCCTGCAAGAACAGGTCGCCGCAGGTATAACCTGTGACCGACAGCTCCGGAAAGCAAACTATCTTCACCCCCCTGCCGTGAGCCTCTTTGATAAGCTCGATGATCCTATCCGCGTTAAATTTGCAGTCTGCGACCTTGAGCTCCGGCGTGGCGCAGGCGATCTTTATAAAACCGTCTTTCATAGTTATCCCTCCACAAAAAAAGGCGCTCCGATCCCGTGACCGAAGCGCCTTTGCTTTATGCTATTATACCGCAGGCCGTTGGATTTGTCAAGATGCCTGTGCAGATCCACCGGCATACAATCCCCCCGGCTTGTTACAAACCCGCCTTTTCTTTCAGGATCGTTACCGCCTTCTCCAAAGCCCTGTCACGGCCTTCGGTCTGATCCGCGAGACTGTGCTCCACTCTGATATCCGGGGCAAAGCCCTTGTTGTAGATATCCTCGCCGTTCTGAGCAAAGCAGCACCTTGTGCAGATACGGAACCATCCGCCGCTTTCGAGCTTGATTTGCAGGGGCTGCCCCGAGGGCTGTCGATAAATACCGCGTCTGTGTGGGCTTTCATAACATCCACAAAGTCCTCCCCGGCAGAGAAGGTGTACCCGTTCGATACATCCGTATGTCTGTCGCAAAGCAAAGCGGCAAACCTCCTGAGCTCTTTGTAGTAATCATAGACATCTTTTGCAGCCAGAACGCGGGGCAGGGCTGCCTTGTACTCCGCGTCCCAGTCGATATGGAGCTTATCCCAGAATGCGAAATCATACTCCGCTTCCTTCCAGAGCTTTGACAGTTCATATATTTTAAGTTCATCGGGTACAGTACGCATAGATATGACCTCCTTCGGCATAGTTCCCTTTCATATTATTAGAAAGGGGAAAGTCAATCACGACTCAAACTGATTCAATGCCGTTGCTTTTTGCCGCAGGCTGTGTTAGAATTGTAATGATATAGCACGTTTCAAGCTATGCACATGGCACAAATTCAGTCTTTCAGTTTTGTGCAAAGAGTAGAATCCGCAAAAATCCGATAAGCAAAATGCCCCCTGCCGCGACTAATAAGCAGACACTCTTGAAAGGGGCGGTATCATGGAGCTGACTATCGACGAGCTGATCGTCTGGCTGCTGAGACAGCTTGAATTCGATGCTGCGCTCGACAGCGAGCGCGAGGCGCGGATACGTGCGCGAGTATTTTCAGCAAAAGCAAAGGAGGATGAGGGCGATGAACAGGAGTGAGATATCTGCTCTTGCCGAGCGGGCAAAGCAGGGCGACAGCGCGGCTTTTGAACAGCTGTATACAGAGTTCCGCTCACAGGTGTATTATTTCTGCAAGCGCTGTGTCGGCTCGGAAAGTGCCGCCGAGGACCTGACCTCAGAAACCTTTATCGACGCTATGGAAAAGATCGGCTCTCTGCGTTCGGGCGCAGCGTTTTCGGGATGGCTGTACGCGATAGCATATAACAAATGCTCCGATCATCTGAGATCAAATGACCGCAGCGAGGTGGCGGCCACACCGGAGCAGCTCTCCGAAGCCGCCCTCAATGCCCCCCTCCTCCTCCCCGACGACTACGCGATCAATGCGGAGACGAGAGCCCAGCTCCAGAGCATAATCGACGGTCTCTCCCCCGACCAGCGCTCGGCGGTGATAATGTATTACTACGACGAGATGTCGGTCTCCGAGGTCGCGGAGGCTATGGGCACAAACGAGAACAACGTCTCGCAGAAGCTCCACCGCGCACGGAAAAAGATACGCGCTCAGATTGAAAAGCTGATCGGCAAGGGCGCAATGTTCGGGGCGGTGCCGATGCGTGCGCTGCTGGGCGAGCTGGACACCTCGACTGTCGGGATAGCCGCGGCGGGTGCGGCAGCGATAGCGGTGGGCATACCCTACGGCCTCAGCAAAGCCAGCGGCGGTACGGCGCGGGAGCTTTTGTGGATCACCCGGAAATACTGGGCGAAGCACAAGAAGAGCCTTGCAGCGCTGCTGTTTTCAGGGGTGCTGCTTTGTGCGGTGGTGACCTGTATTTTCCTGAACGGCAGGCGGGATTTCATCACGGGGCTGGATCACAATTACGATCTTTCGGGGCGTCAGACCTTTATGATCACAGACGACCATAAAGAGGTCATCGACTTTGTGTCGAAGGAGGATACCGTCAGAGGCGAAGTAGCTGTCCTCGGAAGGACTGGTATCGGCAAGAATACATTTGAGTATGCTGTTCTTGATGATCCCGAAAACCTGGCACATTTGCCCATAGAGAGCGGACGCCTCCCCGAGAAGGAGGGCGAGATAGCCATATACCGCAGTGTGCTCAATGTGTTCGGTTTCTTCGGCAGCGTAGGTGAGAGCATAACCCTCGATACAGGTACATACACCCTTGTGGGCATACTTCACGATGAAGAATTTACATACCGGAATTTGTCAAGGCTATATATAGAGCAGGTTTACAACGGAGATGTATTCGGACCGGGTACAGATTCGTTCAAGCACTATTTCCCGATGATATTCGTAGGCGGTGATGCAGGCAAGGCTCCCGAGTATTCCTATATACTGCTCGACAATGTCAAGTATGTGAGCATACCCGACAAAGATCTTGAAGATCATGATAGCTTTAAGGATGACTTTTCGATCATTGTACGTGATGCAGATGAGTCTGTCTTTACGGATGATAACGATGGTTCGTATAACAACTGGGCATACTATGCTGTCTGGGGCGGGATATGGAGTTTCAGAGCGGAGAACCATAAGATAATGCCTTTGTATATAGTGGCGGCGCTTATCTCGTCTCTATCTGTTTTAGCGGTGATGAGGAACATTTTCGCGGAGCGTGAGGATACTGTCAGGATGCTTCGGAGGATAGGCGTTTCAAAGCGCAGGATAAGGGTGATGTACACGATAGAGTATCTCTGTCTTGCAGGGATACAGACAGTTATCGGAATCGCTCTGGGTTCGGCGGCGCACCTCGGTATCTGTGCTTATCGGACGAGCGTTATGGGGTACAAGGATTTCACTGGCTTCACTCCGAATGAGCTTTCTTCGTGGATAATGCCGAACCCGTTCATCGCGGGAGCTTCGGTGGGGGCAGCCGTACTGCTTGCGGGCTATCTTACTGCGGCACTGTTATCGCGTGTCAAGGCTCCGAGCCGCAAAAAGAAAAAGGCCGCCGCGTTATGGCGGTGCTTCGGCAGGGTATTCCGCACACGCGCCGTAACGGTGATACAGACCCTTTCCCTTGCGCTGATCTGTTTCGGAACGATCTACGGCTATATGCTGTTTCACAGCACCGAGGGCAGTTTTGACCCTGAAACAGGAGAGTTCCATGAATTGATCTCAACCGAATTCGGACAGAACAGGCAGTTCAGCTTCGACGAGGACGGTGTCGAGGAATACTACTCAGCTTCGGAAGTAAAGACAGCAGGGTCGGGTTCCTTCCTGTTTGCTCTTCATTCGGAGCATTTTGACGGTATCGGCGACTCTGATGCGGACAGTCTCGAAGGCATCACAGCTCACGGAAATATCCCTCACACCTTCATAGTCGCTGACAGCGGCAGCAAGCTGAAAAACAGCATAACCTACGGCTCTGCGGAGGAAAAACAGTTTTTCATCGACCATTCCTCTGAGGAAGGAAAGGCTCTGCTGAACTCGGGAAAGGCCCTTTACAAGTCGCCCGTCGCCCTTGCAGATATCGGTACGATAAACGAGCTATCACAGTATGTCACCTCAGGAGAGATAAATGCAGACAAGCTGAATTCCGGCGAGGAAGTGCTTCTTGTTGTCAGATACGGTAATGCGCCTCTCGCGGCGAGTGATACCGTAACTGTGGGTGCTGCCGATACAGATAACGGCTTCGGTATCTCAAAGCTAACACAGTCAGACACGAAGATAGGCGCGGTGGTCGTTCTGCCGAAAAGCATGGACAGGATACTGCGCTATTCGGTGTCGGAGGGGGACGATTACAACCTGCTGACCACAGCCTCGGGTGCGGAAGCTCTTGGGCTCGCAGGTGCGAGATATACTGAGCTTTTCGCAAAGGAAGCTCTCGGAAACAGCCTGCCACTCGGCACAGGCTTCACCCTCTATTCCTACGCACAGCAGCGCCGGGAGATATTCCTGCGAAATGCCAGCTTTTACGGTTCTATGGGAGCTCTGGTGCTTGTGATGTCGCTGCTGGGCTTCTCGGCTTACTTCAACGGCATAGGCTTGAAAATACGGCTTAAAGAATACCAGATCAGTATTATGCGTGCGGTGGGTACGCCGATAAAGCGGCTGAGGCGCAGGCTCACCCTTGACAGCATCAGGCTGCCGCTCATTTCGGGCACGATGGCCTACGGCGGAATAAAGGCTATGCAGTTGATGATGCTTGCAGCAAACAACAGAGCAGACAAACTGGCGAACGAAGCGAGGATCGCTTTTAATGAATTATCAGAAATATCTTCAGCAGCTGATCACGGGTATACCCCCGAGTTATTGAGTAAGATAAATGCCGTAAACGATATACAGGCACGGGAGACCGATGTCCGTGTGTACTTTATGACCGATAAAATGATGTTGTTCATGAACGCCCTGATCCCCACGCTCACGATCTTCGCTGTGATGTGCATAGTCACTATCCTGCTCACCCGCAAGAGCTTCAGAATGTTCACGCCCGACATCGCGGGCGCACTGGCAAGAGGGAGGAAAAGACGATGATAAAAACAGAAAACCTCACCCGCACCTACGGCAAGGGCGAGGGCAAGGTGACGGCTCTCGACGGCGTGAGCCTCACCATAAACGACGGCGAAATGGTGGCGATAATCGGCAAGTCGGGCTCCGGGAAGTCCACGCTGCTCAACCTTATCGGCGGGCTGGACAAGCCCACGGAGGGGCGTATTTTCTACAATGACAAGGAGATCGGCTCCATGAAGGACAGCGAGCTTTCGGAGTTTCGGCTTAAAAACGTGGGCTTTGTGTTTCAGTTCTTTGACCTGATACCCGAGCTTACTGCTGAGGAAAATGTCTTGCTGCCGTCACGCCTTGCGAAGAACAAGGACGCAGGCGCGGACGAACTGTACAAGGCTCTCGATATCGGGGACCGCGTGAAGCACTACCCCTCGGAGCTGTCCGGCGGGCAGCAGCAGAGGGCAGCGATAGCAAGAGCGCTTATCAACAGCCCCGACGTCATCCTCTGCGACGAGCCTACGGGCAACCTTGACCGCGCCTCCGGGGAGGAGGTCATGGCTTTGCTCAAACGGCTGAACACCGAGCAGGGACGGACGGTCATTATCGTGACCCATGATCGGGGCATCGCGGAGCAGTGCGGGAGGATAATCGAGATCAGCGACGGAAAGATAGTATAAAGCCAATGGGGCCTGATGCGGAAGTGCATCAGGTCCCTTTATTAAATGTATCGGATACTCCCGGGAAATCAGTCAAAAATTTTTTCAAAAATCTGCAACCAAACCTATACGTCCGGGGTATTACTTACAGAACGCCGGAAATAACGACGTTAAGTAAAATAAAATAGAAAACGGAGGAATCATTTATGCCTAAGTTTACAGCATGGGCAGGGCAATACCGATGTAGTTCAACGGCTTCGAGCTGCTCTGAACGAGGGAATTGAATATAGAATGGTATACCACCGCAAGATTGAATGTGGCAAACAGCCCGCAGTAAAAGAGCTTTTTCTTATTCCTCACAAAGGATATGCAAATGCTCACGAGGCCTGTGCAGATACCGTGCATAAGTCCCGATGCAAAGCCTCTTATGACAGCCCAGACAAGGGTAACGCTGCTGAAATCCTGGGTCAGGATCACAAGGTTCTCAAGCACCGCAAAGCCTATTCCGACGAAGAAGCCGTTCATCATGAGGTCATCGAACTTGTCGGAGTAGGCAAGGGCAAAGATGAAGACGGGTATGGCTTTGGTAAATTTCTCGGTGATAGGCGTCACCGAGGTGGTGAAGTAGAACATGCTGAACACAAGTATGCAGACCGCCTCGGCTGCAAGCAGCAGCGGTGCTGTCAAAGCTATGGTCGAATACTCTTTGTATCCTTCAAGCTTTTTCTCGCAAAGGCTGTTAATCTCGCCGTAGTTGGCGCTGAATATGAACATAAAGCAGCCTATGGTGGCAAGCACGCCCGTATTGAAGGTGCGGGGTATCTCGTCGTTGCAGACTATGACCACAACATTGTAAAGCCTGCCGAGGAAACCGCAGTCGATCCTGAATAAATAATAACGAGCCGCGTATTTACGGTGTCGTATCAATGACCGTTTCCCCGCTGTGCAGAGCTCGGAGCTTATCGCCCATGACCTCTTTCATCAGCTCAAACGCCGGGACACCGGTGCAGTGACCGCTGTAAAAGACTGTATTCATCTCGGCGAGCTCCCGGGCTGTTTCGAGGATCACGGCCCTTTCTTCATCGGTATGCTCGCCGTCGCGTTTCATCATGTGAAACCCGCTGATAACGCAGTCAGGCTCGCTGCCGAAAAGCTCCCTGTAACGGTCGAGGATGTTCAGTATACCGTTGTGGGCACAGCCCGAGAGCAGAAAGTGCCTGCCCTTTTCCGTTATCACAAGGCACTGCTCGTGCCCGAAATCGTCGGGAAGGCGCCGGCCGTTCACGATACGTGAGAGCTTTCTGTTGCCCTGAGGATAGCACCGCCGCCCGGTGATGCCGCTGAACAGGAACAGCTCGTCATCCGGGCGGAAGTCTCCGTCCAGAAGGCGGACATTCGGCAGGCCGAGAACGTCCTTGTCTATGCCGATGTATTTTTCTCCGTTATAGTGAGGCTCAGCCGCCGACCTCTGCATGAGTATCTGCGCGGCAGAGTTGAGCCGCGAGAAGGGCATTATCCCGCCGGAATGGTCGTAATGACCGTGGCTTAGTATCACCGTATCCACTGCGGACAGGTCTGCCCCAACAGCTGCGGCGTTTTTCACGACAGCGTCAGTCTGACCTGTATCCAGCAGGAGCCGGTGTTTCCCGGTCTCGATGTAGAGAGAGAGGCCGTGTTCTGCGATGCAGCCCTCCCGCCCGCAGGTGTTTTCGACAAGGGTGATAATCTTCATAAGCGCTTACCTCAGCCGCGCCCTGCACCGCGGGTGCCGGCCGTCTGTCCTTTTTCATATGTAACTGTGATCCTCATAAGAGTCACCTTTCCGTGTGAGCTTAACAGGGCGGGCTTCGGTCAGCCCTTCACCTGTGCTGCGAATTCTGCGGCAGCTTTGAGGTCTTCCTCGTTGGGTCTGCCCTTATTCATCCCCTTGAACTGCCCCTTGCAGTGGAACTCCCGGTCATCCACCGGGATGCCAACTTTACTTGCTTCCTTCCTGATCTTTTTGAAGGTGGAGCCCAGCATCGCTGCGGAGCCGAAATTGACGATCTTGCTGACCTTGGACTTGTCAAGAGACCTGATGAACTCCCTCACCTCGGGGTCAATGGTAAAGGCATAGTATGAATTGCCGAGAAACAGGATATCCACGCTCTCGGCAACAGGCTCGGATATGGGCTTTGCCTCAGCGCCGACTGCGCCTGCTACTGCCTCCGCCAGCTTTTTTGTGTTGCCTGTCTTTGTGTAATAACGTACTGCAATTTTCATTACGATACCTCCTCATAATCTTTTAGGTTTCTGCTTATGCTATTATACCACAGGTCAAAACGTTTTTCAACCGTAAAATATCAAACAGTGTATTCTTATGCCCCTGAGATTTTTCGGCTCCGATGATTGAAAATCTCTGAGGACTGTGCTATAATAGATGTATAACATTATCAGCAGGATCGGGGAGATGAACGACATGACTATCGAAACAGTAAATACAGGCTCTTTCTCAATGGACTATTTCAGGTTCGGGCAGGGTGAGAGGACATTTGTGATACTGCCGGGGATCGGCGTGCAGAGCGTGATGCTCTATGCCGACAGCGTCGCCGGACAGTACCGCAGGTTCGGGGAGGATCACACCGTCTATGTGTTCGACCGCCGGAAAGAGCTGCCTGAGACCTATAACGCTCGGGATATGGCGCATGATACCGCAGAGGTCATTCAGATACTCGGGCTTGAAAAAGTGGAGCTGTTCGGCGCGTCACAGGGGGGAGTGCTGGCTTTGCTGATCGCGGCTGAGCACCCGGAGCTGGTACACAAGCTGATACTCGGCTCCACCTCGGCATATGTGGACGATGACCATTATCAGATATTCGACAAGTGGATAGGGCTCGCCGAGGCCGGCAACAGGGCGGAGCTATATCTGTCCTTCGGCGAGGCTGTCTATCCCCCGAAGATATTTGAGCAGTCCCGGGGGCTGCTGACCGAGCTGTCAAAGGACGTGACCGACGAAGACCTTGCACGGTTCGTTATCCAGTCCAAGGCCATGCGCGGCATAGACGTCACCGGGGACATACGGAAGATTAGCTGTCCGACGCTGGTGATCGGCTCGCTGGACGACAGAGTGCTTGGGGGAGACGCAAGCATAGAGATCGCCAGACAGCTGCAAGGACAGCAGGGCGCGGTGCTGTATATGTACAGCGGCTACGGTCACGCGGTCTACGATACTGCCACCGATTACAAGGAACGGCTGCTGGCCTTTCTGAACGATTGATACCTACCGCCGCCGGAGCAGTCCTGCGGCGGTCTTTTTTGTGCAAAACGGCGCTCGTCCACAGCATGACCCCCGACTGCATCGCGGCGGGGGTCATGCTCTACTGCCTTGAAAACGGCTTCAGGCTCCCGCGGAGCGGGAAACTGTGTGAAGCTACCGGAATGATCTTTGTGGATTCTTGCTATCCGTCAATAGACTTTTCCGACAGACCGTGCTATAATGAAAGCGGCAAGAGAGATCTCGCCAACGCCGACGATCATGCCGAGTATCTCGACAAGCTTATCGGTACAACGAAACAACAATGCAAAGACGGGTCTTCTCCCGCCTGAACGAATATGAAAAGGGGTGTGTTTGATATGATGAATGATCTCAGGCAGAGCCTGCACCTGGAGCCGCTAAAGGGCTGGCTCAACGATCCCAACGGACTTTGCTTTTTCAAGGGCGAGTACCACGTTTATTTCCAGTATGCCCCCGACAGGGCTGACGGCGGCGGGCGCAAGTGCTGGGGGCACTTCAAGAGTCCCGACCTGCGTAAATGGCAGTTCACCGGGACGGTGCTGTTCCCCGACACCCCCGATGACCGTAACGGCGTATATTCCGGCTGCGGCTTGGTCAAGGGCGGCAAGCTGTATCTTTTCTACACCGGCAACGTCATGGAGGAAGGCGACCACGACTATACCACAAGCGGCAGAGGCGCCAACGTGATCCTCGTCACCACTGAGGACGGTCACACCATGAGCGAAAAGAAGACCCTGCTGCGCAGCTCGGATTACCCCGACTACTGCTCCTGCCACGTCCGCGACCCCAAGGTCTGGGAGGAGGACGGACGCTATCATATGGTGCTGGGGGCAAGGACCCTGGACGACAAGGGCTGCGTGCTGTTTTACGCCTCCGACGATCTCGAAAACTGGGAGTTTGAAGAGGAAGTCCGCACCCCCGGCCTCGGGTATATGTGGGAGTGCCCCGATGTATTCACCCTGGGTACGCACAAGTTCCTGAGCATATCTCCCCAGGGCGCTGCGGCGGAAAAATACCGCTTTCAGAACGTTTACAGCTCGGGCTGCCTTGACCTGGACACAGGGGTCTATACCGAATGGGACAACGGCTTTGACTTCTATGCGCCCCAGAGTTTTGAGGCTCCCGACGGCAGACGGCTTTTCATCGGCTGGATGGGTATAGGCGATATCCCCTACTCAAATCCGACTGTCGGCCTCGGCTGGCAGCACTGTCTCACACTCCCCTGCGAGCTGACTGTGAGAGAGGACGGCAAGATCCTCCGCAGCCCTGCAAGAGAGCTGACCGAGCTGCGCCGCGAACAGCAGACAGTCACCGACGGCAGGTCATTCGACACTCAGCTGCCCTTTGAGCTTACAGGCGATACGGAAAAGGAGTTTTCAGTGGTGCTGGCAAACGTCTTTACTCTCGTTTACAGCGGCGGCGAGGTCAGGCTCAGATTCCTCGGCAACGCCGGCTGCGGCAGGACCGTGAGATACGCCAGGCTCCCGGAGTGCCGGGATATCCGCATCATCGCCGACAAGACCTCCGCGGAGATCTTCTTAAACTGCGGCGAGACGGTGCTCTCCACAAGGATGTACCCCGCAGATACACAGGTCAGGCTCATAACCGAGGGCATCACAGGCACGCTTTTCACGCTTGAAGGGATAGAGGTGAGTTACGATGGCTAACATACTTGCGGCGATAGGTGAGGCGCTTATCGACTTCATCCCCGACCGCAGCGGCTGCGAGTTCGACGAGGTCGGGGCATTCGCGCCCAAGGTAGGCGGAGCGCCCGCCAACGTCTGCGCGGCATTCTCGCGCCTCGGAGGACAGTCAAGGCTGCTGACGCAGCTGGGAGACGACCCCTTCGGGCACAGGATAATGCACCGGCTGGAGGACGCGGGCGTGGATACCGGCTGCATCTCGCTGACTGGCGAGGCTAATACAGCCCTGGCCTTCGTGTCCCTCGCCGAGAACGGCGACCGCACATTTTCCTTCTACCGCAAGCCCTCGGCGGATATGCTTTACATCGCCGACAGCGTGAAGGAGGAATACTTCGACGGGGTCTTCTGCCTGCACTTTTGCAGCGTGTCTATCGGGGATTTCCCAATGAAAGACGCCCACAGGCGTGCAATAGACATCATGAAGCGCCGGGGCGGCATCGTGAGCTTTGACCCCAATCTGCGCTTCAACCTCTGGGACAGCCGCGAGGCGCTGAAAACCGCTGTCCGGGAGTTCATCCCCCTCAGCGATATCGTGAAACTCTCGGAGGACGAGCTTGGATTCATCACCGGCTGCGATACGCCGGAAAAGGGCGCAGAATGGCTCTTTGAGCAGGGCGTGAAGCTGATGCTCTACACTCTTGGCAGCAAGGGCGCCTACGCCTTTACCCCAAACACTATGGCCTTCTCCCAGGCATACAAGGTCAAGGCCGTGGACACCACAGGCGCCGGGGACGGCTTCACAGGGGCGTTTCTCTACAAGCTCAACGAGCTGGGAGCTCATGTTGATAGTCTCGGCTGCCTTTCAACGGAAACGCTTGCGGAGTGCCTCGACTTTTCAAACCGGTTCTGCGCCGTGAGCGTGACCAAAAAAGGGGCTATCGCATCTTACCCCGACGCGGAGGAGATGCGTGAAATAAAACTGATCTGAACCGAAATGAAGAACACTATATGAAAACATTTGCTTACACCGACAAGGACGAGATCGGCATCCATGCAAGGCCGGCAAGCCGCCCTTCCTGCGCCCGCTTCGGAAGAGGGTCAGGAGCCTTGACCTGAGCTGATGATGCTCCGCCGCAGCTGTCCAAATATGCGTACAGTTGCCCGGACGGTCATCCGAAAGAGCATAAAAAACCGCCGCAGAAGTGCCTGCGGCGGTTTTGTCAGTTATTGGTTGTCACCGAAATCAATACTGTCGCCTGTCTGCCAATAGACACCGATGCCTATCGCCTTTGTCTGTGCCTCCGCACTTACCCCGATAGTCGAGCCGAGGCCGTCATCAAGGAAGCCTCTGGGCGCCAGTCCTCCCGCAAGAGCAACAGCCAGCGCTGCCGCTGTTATCTTTGCTGCCAATTTTTTTATATCTGTTCCTCCTTATGTTTATCCAAAATTAAAACGCCCGAAAGGACATACCTACCCTATCGGGGGATAAAGATCCAAAATATTAGCCTGTGAAAAAGGCACAGTTATGCTTTCTGTCTGTCGAATCTAACAGCGTCAGCATAGAACTGTCAACCCTTTCTGCAAAGTTTTCAGTTTCTTAACATGTTGTAGCAAAAATATTTCGGACTGTCAAGAGCAAAAAGCAAATCATGCTGATAATACAGGGAGGATGGCTGAGAAGAAAAAGATACAGGAATAAAAAAGGATCAAAGGAACAGCCCCGCCGTCAAACAAAAGCAGCCGCCCTCTGCTCACTCGCAAAAGGCGGCATTGCGTGGTGCACGCTGTGCACTGGAGCTGGTAGCCGGACTCGAACCGGGTCATGCCGGACGGGCAACTCCGCCGCCGCCAACTCAGCACAGGAGCCCAAAAATGTCTGGCGGCGGGGGCTGAAAAAAGTAAAAGCCCCCACCAAAAGTGAGGGCAAAGAGCTGGTAGCCGGACTCGAACCGGCGACCTGCGCATTACGAACGACGAAAGCGCGTATTTGCGCTGTTTTACAGCGTTTGTGTTGGCTCGCAAAGTGTGGTTTATCGTCCTTTTGCGTTTGATTTGTTTTGTACTGAATATTTGTGTTTTGTAACTTGTATGACCAAACTATGACCAAAACTATGACCAAATACAAGTACAATCATTTGGACTGTTGTTTTTTATCATGTTACTTTTTATTATGTTCGGTTATAAAGAAATTTATATTCTTTTTATCATGCGTTTTTTTAACAATGCGTGACCATTTTTATTATGACGGAAAAGCAAGATGGTTTATTATGAAAGCAAATGCAATATAGCGGGCTTGTTATCGACAATGTAACGCCCGCTTATTCATCCAAGTATTCTAAAATATCTCCGGGCTGACAATTCAGCAGCTTGCAGATCAATGACAAATTCTCCGCGTTGACTAATTCTCCCGCCCTGATCTTTTGGATCGTACGTTCACCGAACAGCTTTTCTTTGCGGAGCTTGTATGTTGAATACCCTTTTGCTTTCAGAGCTGACAGAACATCAATTTTATATCTTATAGGCACTTGCTCACCCCCAAAATATATTATATCAGTTATATACACACAATTCAAGTGTATAATATACACAAAATACAAGCACTTAATTCGTTCATAATACCTTATTGACATACACTTATTATAGGTGTATAATTATGGTACAGCATAAGGCTGAACAATACTTAACAACACGAAAGGAGTTAATCAAATGGGAAATGCAGAAATCAAACTTACCGACGAAGAAAGAGAAGAAAAGGTCAACCTCATTGAAGAAGGTTTGAAAAAACTAACAATACAGGAACTTGAAATGATGAGTGTAGTTATTGAAACTATGGCTAATGGAGGCACTACAGAAG
>JAFXNC010000040.1 GCA_017529875.1 Ruminococcus sp.
CAGAGTGCATAAATTTGACGCAGGCGGGCGAAGCGAAATTCGCTTTGCGCCCGGCAAGGAAAATTTGTGTGCTATGACGGAAAATATGCAAGCAGATGACGTGCAGAGGCGCAAGCCGCGGGTTGTGCGGTGTTGCCTTAATACAGCTTCGTGCACACCGCCGTCAATATCGGCAGCGTGAACCCCGACAGTACCGTTGTCACCGCGAAAAACTCCGAGCACCGCTCCGGCTTCTTGTCGAAAAGCACCGCAAACATCGTCCCGGTCGTCGCTACCGGACACGCCGATGCGATGGTCAGGGTCATCACCACCAGCTCCGGCGCGTGAGTAAGCCTCATCAGCCCGTAGCAAGCCGCAGGCACCAGCAAAAGCTTCATCCCGCAGACAATGTATATCCCCGAGTTCTGCATCGCCTTGAGAAAGTTGGTCTGCGAGGCGATCGCACCCGCTATCAGCATCGCAAGGGGCGTGTTCATCCCGGTGATGTAATCAAGGGAGGCCGCCGGTACCGAGGGCAGCCGCAGTCCCGTCAGATAACAGGTCAGCCCCACTATCACCGCGATCACAGAGGGGTTCTTCAAGGCGTTGAGAAACGCCGAAAGATCCCGCTTGCCCTTCATCAGCATATATCCGTGGGTCCAGACCAGCAGGTTGAACAGCGTGATGTATGCCGTAAGGTACAGCACTCCCTCCTGACCGTAGATGCCGTTTATCAGCGGTATGCCGATGAAGCCGCAGTTCGAGTATATGGATGCAAAGCGCTCGATCTCGAAGTCCGGGCGCTTTTTCGGTATCAGCAGCGTCGCCAGCACTATTGCCGCCGCAAAGGACAGCACCGCCAGCCCGAAGGACCATGCCAGCCCTTTGAGCAGCTTTTTGTTCAGCTCCGTCTGGTAGGACATGAATATCAGCAGCGGGTTGACGATGTGCAGCTCCACCTTGGAAAGCTGCTTTGTGCCCTCCTTGGTGATGAGTCCTCCCAGGCCGCAGGCGCCTCCGATCACCATTATGATGAACATTATCGCGATCTGTTTTCCGATGAGTAAAGCGGTGTCCGTGGTGTATTCCTCCTGTTCTCAGCCGAGCCTGCAAAGCATGATGTATTCTTCTTCGTTCTCGCTGACTGTTTCAAAGCCGACCTTTCGGTACATCCTAACGGCGTAGTTGGCCTTCTGCACTGCCAGCGATGCGCAGGGATAGCCCTCACGTCTGAGCAGCATCAGCATGGCCTTCATAAGCGCCGTCCCGATGCCCCGCCCCCGGTATTCGGGGTACAGGGATATGGCGAAGGACGGCGTGTCGTCATCTATATGACCGTAGTCCTCCATTATCCGCACCCATACCGCGCCGACCACTTTGCCCTGTATCTCTGCGGCAAGGGCATAGTCCCCGCGGCGTGTGCCGAAGTCCTCCACATAGACCTGCAGCTCCGGGCGGAGTATTATATCCCGCGGGGGAACTTCGACCCCCTCCGGGATGAATATGGCCTCATAGAGAAAGTCATCCAGCAGCGGGTATTCGGTCTTATCCAGGGGGCGTATCTTATACCGCCGGGCGGCCTCCCGCTGAGAGAAGATGCACCCGCAGTAGTCCTGCCGGTAGAGCCCGTAGGTATGGGAAAGCTCGATAGAGCGCTTGTACCCCCCGCGCTTTTTCAGGTCGGCGGGGAGGGCTTTTACCTTGTATATCCCCGACAGTTCTGAGGCTATCTCATTGAGTTTCTGAGCGTTCTTGTGAGGGGATATGGACAGCGTAGTGGTGAAGTATTCATACCCCTGCTCTGCGGCGAGGGCGGCGGCCTTTTCGAGGCGCAGCCGGTAGCAGGCAAAGCATCTCTCGCCCCCCTCCGGGATATCTTCGAGACCCTTGACCGCGTCGTAAAATTCCCGGGGGTCATAGTCCGCCACGATGAGGCTCACCGGATGCTTCACCGGCAGCAGGGATATGAGCCTTTGCTGCTCGGCGGCGCGGCGGTGAAATTCCTCCGCCGGACAGATGTTGGGGTTATAGTAGAACACCGTTATCTCAAAATACTCCGAGAGGTATTCCAGCGTATAGGAGGAACAGGGCGCACAGCAGCTGTGCAAAAGCAGCCTCGGCACTCTGCCGGAGGACTTGATGCTTTCAAGCTCCCTGTCCAGCATGAGCTGATAGTTTATCTTGGTCTGCAAGGTCATCCCTCCCGGTCAGTTTTGCCGCTGAGGCGCTTTTCAAAGTCGTCCCGGGGCATGGGCTTGGCGTAGTAGTAGCCCTGTATCATGTCGCACTCCTGCTCGGCCAGGAAATCCACCTGCTCCCTGACCTCCACGCCCTCGGCCACGGTGCGCATATTCAGGTTGCGGGCAAGGCGTATGGCCTCGGCCACAACTATCCTGTCTCTGCCGTCCTCCGACTCACCCCGGAAGAACTCCGCATCCAGCTTCAGCACGTCCAGAGGCATATCTTTAAGGGAGTTAAGGGAGGAATATCCCGACCCGAAGTCGTCCATAGACACAGTGAAGCCGTACTCTTTGAGGCGCTTCACCGTTTCCAGCATCATCTTCTTGTCGTCGAAGAAGGCGCTCTCGGTGAGCTCTATCTCGATAAGGCCGTGGGGAGTGCCCTCGGCGTCGATTATATCCCTGATCTGCTCCGCAAGGTCTTCCTCGATGAAGTGCGCCCTCGAAACGTTCACCGACACCGGCACGCAGTTCAGCCCCGCATCCAGCCAGCGTTTCTGGTCTCTGGCGGCGTGAGCCAGCATATAGTGGTCTATCTCGGTGATGAAGCCGTTGTCCTCGAATATGGGTATGAACCGGTTAGGCGTCACGAAGCCGAACTCCGGCGACTGCCAGCGGATAAGCGCCTCTGCGCCCCGGAGCTCGTCGGTGCGGGGGTCGTACTTGGGCTGGTAGTAGACGGTGAATTCCTCGTTCTCCAAAGCGGCCTTCTGATGCTCGGTAACGGTATCTGTCCAGCGCTGCTCCTCGATGAGCTTCTCGTCGAACATGGCAGTACCGGAAGCGTCGCTGTCCAGCAGCACCTCTCTTGCGGTGCGGGCGTTGTTGTAACACTCCTCTAAGTCGAGGGTCTTTCTTCTCACAGGCTTGCCGTTGTCATCGGTGACAACGCCGATGATAAAGGAACCGATATGGAAGCTCAGCTTGTGATCGGGATTGATAGTTTCAAGCAATGCAAGGAGCTTTTCAGTGCGCTCTCTGAGCTCCTGCTCGCCGGTTATCTCCAGCAGCGCCGCGAACTCCGCAGAATCGAAGTGTGCCGCTATCTCCCGGCGGCTCAGCTGTGACCTGAGCACATCGTATACCGCACAGAGCATCTTGTCACCCTCGTCAATGGAATGGCAGATGCAGAAGTTGAGATACTTCACGAACTGTATGCTCAGCACCGCATAAGTCTTCTTAGCGTTGAAGCGCTTTCTCACCGTGGGCTCGCCCTTGGAGAAGTAGAACACCCTGTTGTTGCCCCCGGTGACAACGTCCCGGAGGAACTGCTTCATCAGCTTGTTGCGGACTGAGATGTTGCTGATGACGTTTATTATCATCAGCACGAATATCACAAGATAGATTATAGCCACGATAGCCACTATCCTGAGGAAGGCCATCAGGTAGTTGATGTTCACCGTCACCATGCTCTTGACGAACAGCTTTCCGCCGCCGAACAGCTCGGTGGAGATCCACACCGGCAGCCTGATGTAGGGGTCTACGCTCTCGTCGTCAGAGCCGTAGCCGGTGGTGAAGAGGCTGACGGATTCGTTGGCTTTCAGGTACTTCTCCGCCTCTTTCAGGAACTTGCCTATCTCAAAGGTAAGGGAGCCCTCGCCGTCAGGGGTCAGGACGTTGGAATCCTTATCCGGGTAGATAGTGTACTCGTTGCGGTACATAGCCGCAGTTTCGAGAGCCGCGGGAGCGCTCATGTCGCAGGTGTTCCTGCCGTAGACGAATATCTCCTCTCCCTCGGTGTTGGTTATGAAGCAGTCTATGCCGTACTTGTCGGCAAAGCCGGTGGAGCGGTTCTCCTCGTAGTCCGACTGCATTATCTGCATCATTTCCAGCTGCTCGTTTACCTTGTTGTCCACGATATAGCTGATAAAGGAGGACACGGTTATGAGCATAGCCGCAGCCAGCATAGCCGTCATCAGCAGGAACATCAGCACAGCAGTCCATATTCTCTTTTTCCTGATCTTAAGCCGTTTGCTTTTCCTTTTTATCAGCATCTTCAACATTTCCCTTTTAGATCGTTTCTGCGGTCAGCGCCGTCAGCAGCTCTGCTATCTTCTCCACTGATTCGGCGCAGCAGTACTCATACCTGCCGTGGAAGTTATGTCCCCCGGCGCAAAGGTTGGGGCAGGGCAGCCCCCGCCATGAGAGGTTGGCGCCGTCGGTGCCCCCGCGTATGGGCTGTATCTCAGGCTCGATGCCGAGGGCTTTCATACAGCTCCGGGCACGCTCCACGATGAACATATTCTCCGGGTATATCTTCTCCCGCATATTGCGGTAGGTGTCCTTGATCTCAACGTTCACCGCCCCCTCGCCGTACTTTTGGCAGAGGGTATCAGCGATATCACGCATCAGCTGTTTTTTGGCCTCAAACTTCTCCCTGTCGTGGTCGCGTATCAGGTATTCTGATTCCGCGCTCTCCACGGTCCCGGTCATACACTCCAAGTGGAAGAACCCCTCATACCCCTCGGTGAGCTCCGGGCGCTCCCCGGCGGGCAGCATTGAATCAAATTCAAGGGCTATGCGGGAGGCGTTTTTCATCCTGCCCTTGGCCTCTCCGGTGTGTATGCCCACGCCCTTTACCATGATCCTGGCGGAGGCGGCGTTAAAGCACTCATACTCCAGCTCCCCTATGGCGCCGCCGTCAACGGTATAGGCGTAGTCTGCGCCGAAGCGTTCAAGATCGAATTTCGCAATCCCGCCGCCGATCTCCTCGTCGGGAGTAAAGGCTATCGCCACCCGGCAATGGGGCGGGGCGCCGGGAGAAAGCAGGGTCTGAGCCATAGTCATTATCTCGGCGACGCCTGCCTTGTCGTCGGCTCCGAGAAGCGTGGTACCGTCGGTGACGATAAGGGTCTGACCGGTATAGCGGAGCATTTCGGGGTAGATCTCCGGGTCGAGGGTGATGCCCTGTTCTTCGTTTAAGATGATCCTGCCGCCGTCGTAGATCTCCACAAGGCGGGGCTCAACGTCCCTGCCGGAGGCCTCCGGGGAGGTATCGAGATGCGAGATGAACCCCACCGTCCTGCCGCTCACGCCCTCGCTGGCGGGGATATGGGCGTAGACGCAGCCGCTTTGTTCGTCGTAGGCGGCGTCCTCTGCGCCCAGGGCTTGAAGCTCCTGAGCCAGCTGTTTTGCAAAGCCGATCTGCCCCTCGGTACTGGGGAAACGACCGGCATCCTCTTTTGACTGTGTATCAATGCGCACATAGCGCAGAAAGCGCGAGACCGCGCTCTCCTGTATCATATCGTTCATGTTATCACTTATCCTTATCCGCAAACACCCGGGAGCCGGTGGCACCGGTCTGCCCCTGATACTTGCCGTTATAGGGGTTCAGAGCGCGGTCATCCAGCTTAGCGAACACCAGCTGACCCACTCTGCGCCCGGCTTTCAGTTCAATTGCGCACCTGTTGGCATTGAACAGCTCCAAAGTTATCTCCCCCTTGAAGCCGGGGTCTACCCAGCCGGCGTTCTGGATGAACAGTCCCATGCGCCCCAGAGAGCTCCTGCCCTCCACGAAGGCCGTCAGGTCGTCGGGCAGCTCGAAGTACTCCATAGTGGTAGCAAGGACGAACTGTCCCGGCATTATCAAATAGGTATCGGCGGTGATGGTCTTATAGTGTATCTCGCTTTCGAGGGTTATGATGCCGGAGGGTGTATCCTCCACCACGGCGAAGGTATTCCCCAGGCGTATATCTATACTGGCGGGCTGTATCTGCCCCTCAGTCAGCGGCTCGGCAACGAGGGTCCTGTCTTTGAGCATTTTGGTTATGGTCTTGTCGGATAGTATCATTTTGATGCACCTTACTTTTTTTGATTTATCTGCACTGCCGGACGGAAATTCGCCCTTTTCTGCTTGCTTTCTTATTCCCAGTACTTCCTGTCAAGACTCCTGAACTGTACCGCCTGCGCAATGTGCCGCTCAGTCAGTACCTCGCTCTCGTCCATGTCAGCACAGGTCCTCGCAACCTTCAGTATCCGGTCATATGCCCTCGCCGAAAGCCCCAGCCTGTCAAATACTCCCCTCAGCATATTCTGTGCCTTCTCGTTCATCGGACAGACTTTTTGCAGGATGTCGCTGGTTATCCGGGCGTTGCAGGTGATCTCCGTGCCTTTGAATCGCTGGGTCTGTATGTCCCGGGCAGTCTGTACCCGCTTCCTGATCTCCGCAGAGCTTTCCTCTTTCTCCTTCGAGGACAGATCCGCAAACTCCACCGGCGCCACCTCGATATGCAGGTCGAACCGGTCAAGCAGCGGCCCTGAGACCTTGGACAGGTAGTTCTTCACCTGCTTTGGATTGCAGATGCACTTGCGGGTGGGATGCCCGAAGTACCCGCAGGGGCAGGGGTTCATGGCGGCTATCAGCATGAACGAGCATGGATAGGTGACGCTCCCCGATACCCTTGAGATAGTGACCTGTCTGTCCTCCAACGGCTGCCGGAGTATCTCTAAGGCGAGGCGGGAAAATTCCGCCAGCTCGTCCAAAAACAGCAGTCCGTTGTGCGCAAGGGATATCTCGCCGGGGCGCGGCACAGAGCCGCCTCCCGACAGTCCCGCCGCCGACACGGTATGATGCGGCGACCGGAAGGGTCTCACCGTCACAAGGGGGTTGTCCTTATTGAGCAGACCCGCCACGGAGTGGATATTGGTAGTCTCGATAGACTCCTCGAAGGTCATCTTCGGGAGTATGGATGGCATACGCTTGGCAAGCATGGACTTGCCGGAGCCGGGTGCGCCGATCATGAGGGCGTTATGACCTCCTGCGGCGGCGATCTCCAAAGCTTTCTTGGCGGTGGCCTGACCCTTTACGTCGGCGAAATCCAGGGTGCCGAAGTAATCGGGCTCCCCTATCTTAGCGCCGCTGGCAGGCACCATAACGGCCTTGCCGGAGAAGTGCAGCACCAGCTGTCCCACGCTCTCCACGCCGTAGACCTTGATCCCGTCCACGACGGCGGCCTCACGGGCGTTCTCGAAGGGGACATAGATCTCCTCAAAGCCCATTTTCTGCGCGAGTATGGTCATAGGCAGCACGCCGGTGACTCCGCGTATCTCTCCGGAGAGGGACACCTCCCCGATGAAGGCGGCCTTATCGGTCTGCTGGGGGGTGCAGAACCCCATGACCGCGAACAGCGCCGCAGTTATGGCAAGGTCATGCACCGAGCCGGATTTTTTCTTATCGGCGGGGGCGAGGTTTATCATGATCTTCTGTGAGGGAAAGCTTATGGACGAGGAACGCAGCGCCGAGCGGATACGCTCTCTGCTCTCCCGGACTGCCGCGTCAGCCAGCCCGACTACGTCGAAGCTCTGCATCCCGCGGCTCGCCTCGATCTCCACCTCCACCGGGAAGGCATTGAGCCCCATGAGGCCCAGACTGTTTATTTTTGCAAACATCGTTATCCATTCCTTTGTTTGATTTGAGAGACTGCGAGTTTGGGCGAATACTATTCGCCCAAACTGATCACCTGAGCTCCTCCGCCGGCAGCACGACTTCCTCCCTGCCGGCACCCTTTTTCCTCATCCTCGTGTAGAAGCGCCGGGTGGCCTTCCAGGGCAGCAGGAACAGCATTACCTGCATGGCGCTGGGTATCAGCACATCCGCCCGGGAGCAGAAGCCGCTGCGCCGGATCATCTTCCTGACCCTGATGAAATTCCTGGTGGAGCGCAGGGACTTGCGCTTGCGGTAGTCGGCCTCGCTGATGCGGTAGCGCACCAGCACCTCCGGGATATTCCGGGCCTTGGCGCCGTTGGCCAGCATCCGCGCTGCGAACTCGTAGTCCTCGCACTCGTCCAGCTCCGCATAGCCGCCGATCTCCACGGCCTTATCCCGCCGGAAGGCCAGAGTCTGCCGGCAGAAGGGGTTGCGGCGGCGGGCGTATTTCTTTATCTCCTTGTGTTTCAGGGGCAGCACTTTCACCCCCACGGTCTCGTTTTTATCTATGTCGTAGACCTCCGCAAAGGTGCCTATCATATCAAGGTGGGGCTTGGCAGCAAAGAGCTGCATCTGCCGCAGGCACCTGTCGGGGTAGGAGACGTCGTCGGAGTCCATGCGGACTATATAGGGGCAGGTGCAGGCCTTGATCCCCTCGTTAAGAGCGGCTGCGGCTCCGACGTGCTCGTCGATACGGACGATGCGGAACATCCTCCGATACTCCCCCTCGAAGGACTTGGCGATGATATTGAGCTCGCAGGGCAGCTGACCGTCGCAGACCAGCACGACCTCGTCCGGGGGGTAGCTTTGCTGGAGCATACTTTCGAGGCTGGAATTAAGATTTTCGGGCAATTCGCGCTCATAGACGGACATGAGCACAGAATACGGCGGCAGGGTCACGACCTTGCGCAAAGCTCTCACTTCCTCCCCTTCAAAAGTACCGGCTGAAAAATGCACATACTACATATAGTATAGCACAACAAGCGGGATATGTCAATTTATTTTAGCTCTGCCTTATGGTCTTGCAGAAGTGAAAAAACCTGATCGCGGAGCGCTTCGCCTCCCGGCCGCAAAACTGCAAGTGGCTCAATTAGTTGTTGACATTTCTCAACGGGCGGTGTATAATAATAGTGTACCGTTAATTGATTGTAAGTGAGGTGAATAAGATGACAGGCAGTGACAACGGCGACTCTTGCGGGCGATGGTGCGGCATATCAATAACGACCGGTTCGGGGAGCGGCAGTCGCTGCTGCGTCCTCTGATTCCCGGCGCTTTGATATGCCTGTGACCCGCAGAGCTGCTCTGCGGGATTTTTTCGCCCGTTTCAAATCCAGTTGAAACGGAGTGATCGAAATGGATGAACCAAACATCGTTGAAATGCCGGATTATCCCGAGTATGTGGAGGAGATCGTCAGGCTCATCAAGGGTAATCAGTCCCCTAAGGCCCTTGCCGAAAAGCTTGGGGATTACCACGGCAGCGACCTTGCCGACGCTATGGAACAGCTCGCTCCGGCAGAGCGCAAAAAGCTCTTTCGGATATGTCCCGCAGAGTTGGTCTCGGAGGCCTTCGAGCACCTCGACGAGGACTCCGCCAGCGCGTACCTCAATGAAATGGATATCAAAAAGGCCGCAGAGATCGTCTCCGGCCTGGAGACCGATACCGCAGCCGACGTGCTCCACGAGATACCCAAGGACAGACGCATCCTCATAATCGACGAGCTGCCCGAGGATATCCGCCGGGAGATCAGGCTCATAGCCTCCTTCGACGAGGAGGAGATCGGCAGCCGCATGACCACGAACTGCATCGTGATCCGCGAGAGCCTTTCGGTAAAACAGGCCATGAACGAGCTCATCAGACAGGCCGAGGAAAATGACAACATCTCCACGATCTTCGTCACCGACGAAAACGAGGAGTTCTACGGCGCCATCGACCTCAAAGAGCTCATAACCGCCCGCAGCTCCGCCAGCCTTTCGAGCCTTATCGCCACCAGCTTTCCCTACGTTTACGCCCAGGAGAGCATCGACGACTGTATCGAAAAGCTCAAGGACTATTCCGAGGACTCAATCCCGGTGCTGGACGAGAACAACCGCCTGCTGGGCGTCATCACGGCGCGGAGCGTCATCGAAGTCGTTGATGACGAAATGGGCGAGGATTACGCCCGTCTCGCCGGTCTGACCGCAGAGGAAGACCTCAACGAGCCGCTGAGAGCCAGCATGAAGAAGCGCCTTCCCTGGCTGATGATACTGCTGGGACTGGGTATGCTGGTATCCAGCGTAGTCGGGGTGTTCGAGCAGGTGATAGCGCAGCTGACCATAATCATGGCATTCCAGTCGCTGATACTGGACATGGCCGGTAACGTAGGCACCCAGTCGCTGGCGGTGACTATCCGGGTGCTGATGGACGAGAATCTTACCTTCAGGCAAAAAGCGCATCTTGTGACGAAGGAGATGCGGGTCGGCTTCTGCAACGGCATACTGCTGGGCACCCTATCCTTTGTCTTTGTGGGGCTTTATATCTGCTTTTTCAAGGACAAACCGGCGGGGTTCTCCTTCGCGGTATCGGGGTGCATAGGTGCGTCGCTGATACTGGCGATGCTGATATCGAGTGCAGTGGGTACGCTGATACCGCTGTTTTTCAAGAAGATCAAAGTAGACCCGGCGGTAGCCTCGGGGCCGCTGATCACGACGGTGAACGACCTGGTGGCGGTAGTGACCTACTACGGGTTGAGCTGGCTGCTTTTGATAGGGGTATTCAATTTTGCGTAGGACCCACGAGCTAAAACAACGACCGCGGAGCGTTTTGAGGGATCTTTTTTTCTCGTCTTCGCTCGGAAGAAACCGGGGCAGCGCCCCCAAAAGCGCAGGCGCGATAAAGATGTTTTAATTAAGGCACTTTTGTCAGGAAACTGACGGAAGTGCCTTTTCGTTTCTTTGTGCAGCGCCTGCTAAAACAAAATCCCAATTTGGTTGTGTATTGCTGACAGATATCCGGCGGAAAATGCTCTCCCCGAGCCTTGGAACAAGGCTCGTTCACACGACAGGCGGCGAGGGCATAAGAGCAATACACATCAAAAAAGGGATCTATTCTTTCTTCTTTCTTTTTTCTTTTAGCGGTGGCTGTACGCGCAAAAAATGATAAGTCTACTCACTTCCACCGCAACTTTTGACCGTTTCTTGCCATTTGATTCCATTGTTCTCCGGCGCTTATCGCTCCGAAATCGTTTTTGTTGATACTTTTACAGCCGAAATCTATCAAAAACTGCGCTTTTTTTAAGATATTTTAGCAAAAAGTAATATCTTAACCGCAAAAAGTGATTAGTAATATCTTGCCATATGTTATAAAATTAAGATACCAAAAAACAAACTGACCTCCGCGAGGAACAACAGGTTCCCGGAGGATCATCGAATCTGAACAGGAGGATAAACAATGAAAAACACCAAGAAAATGCTGGCCGCTATATGTGCTCTTTCGCTGAGCATGAGCATCGCATCCTGCGGCAGCACATCGTCATCGTCTTCGACCGACACAGCAGCGGGCACAGCCGACAGCGCCTCGACCGAGTCCACCGCTGAGACCACCGGTACCGCTATCTCCATGAAGGAGGAGCAGAAGGAGGAGGTAGCCTCCATCGCCGAGAAGCTGGATGACACCAAGCTGGAGAACACCACCGTCAAGTTCCTCTCTCACTGGGATATCAACCCCGCAGAGGGCGCGGTAGTTCCTCCCGATATCCAGATGTTCTGGGATAAGTACGACGGCAAGTTCGAGTACATCTCCACCACATGGGAGAACAGATACACCGACCTGGCTGCCAAGGTGCTGGCCAACGAGTCCCCTGACTTCTTCTCCGCTATGGATATGGACGGCTTCCCCAAGGGCGCTATCAGAGCTATGTTCGAGCCCATCGACGATGTTATCGACCTCAACTCCGACCTCTGGGCTCCCGCCAAGGAGACCAACGACGCCTTCCTTTACAAGGGGCAGCACTATGTTGCCGGTATCCAGTCTCAGCCTGATATCGTCTGCATCTACAACACTAAGGTCGTAGAGGAAAAGGGCTATGAGGATCCCGCCGAGCTGTACTACAACGGCGAGTGGACATGGAGCAAGTTCTGCGACATGGTCATCAACTTCACCGATCAGGACAACGAAGTCGTAGGTCTCGACGGCTGGTGGTACTCCAAGGGTATGTGCCATATGAGCGGCAAGGCCATCATCGGCATGGAGAACGGCGCTATCGTAAACAACATGGAGGATCCTACCCTGACCAAGATGCAGGGCCTTATGTACGACCTCCAGAAGAACAACGTCTGCTACAACCTTGCTGCCAACAACTGGCAGGTAAGAGGCAATACATACGGCCAGGGCCTGAGCTCCGGCGAGACCCTGTTCTATCCCTGCGGTATGTGGGCTATCGAGGCTCCGCCTGAGAACGTTAAGCCCTACGGCGACGTAGAGGCCGGCGAAGTAATGTTCGTTCCGATGCCGAGAATGGACGACAGCGACACCACCTATGTATCCGCCCGTGTTGACGGCTACTTCCTCTGCAAGGGCGCTCAGAACCCCGAGGGCTTCGCGGCTTACATGAACTGCCGTATGCTCTGCAAGAACGAGGCTGCCGAGATCGGCGAGGCTCAGCTCCGCGACGATTACAAGTGGAACGACAAGATGATCGAGATGAGAAAGACTGTTTACGATCTCGTAAACCAGAACCCTGTTTACGACTTCTCCGGCGGTGTATCTGACGATCTGCTGACCGTTATGAACAACAACGTAACCTCCGCTACCGTTAACACCGGTACTCCCATGACCTGGACCGAGTGCGTTCAGTCCTTCAAGGCTGAGGTAGACCAGCTCATCGAGCAGGCCAACAACTATCTCGCTGAGGAAGCGGAGAGCAAAGCTGAATAATCCTCCTTATATCCTTCATATTCCCAATTTAAAAACAGACGGCAGGCTGGTGCCGTCTGTTTTTTCTTGGCTGGCTCAGGGGTCGGGCTTATTATAAAATGGGGGGCGCTGTTTATAAAAATTGCCCGGGCTTTCCGAAAAGCCCGGGCTGTTCTTATTTGCGTATATACCTCGACGGGTTGCGCTTCTTGTCCTCGTACATAGTCTCGTCGGCGCGGTTTATCAGGGTAAACAGCGTGTCGTCCTCATTGATCGCCGTCACTATCGTGCCTATGCTCGCCGTGATGTCGTAGGGCTTGTTCTGTATGCGGTTGATCTCCGCGAGGCGCTCTTTGAAGTCCTTCTCGAACTCCGCTCCCTCGCTCTCAGAGGATGCCCCGCCCATGACGATGAACTCGTCGCCGCCGAACCGCGCACATATCCACCCCTCACGGCGGCACTCGGAGAGCGTCCCCGCAAGGCGTTTGAGAGAGTAGTCTCCCTCCTGATGACCGTAATCGTCGTTGACGTGTTTGAGGCCGTCCATATCCACAAAGGATATCGCCACCAGGCTGCCCTTCTCCCGCAGGCGGGTCAGCAGGTCGTCGGCGCGGCGGATGAAGCCGTTGCGGTTGAAGATGCCGCAGAGCGGATCGGTAACGTAAAGCCTGTCAAGCTCCCGGATGGCGGAGTTGAGGTTTATCAGCTTGCGCACGTTTTCAAGGGAGTTGGAAATGTTCATCAGCACCGAATGGCAGAGCATACTCTTGGCAGGGAAATCCCCGTTGGTAGCCACAAAGTACCCCAGGCACCTCTCCCGGAAATGCAGCGGCAGGAAATAGCTGAAGCTGCCGGGTCTTTCGTGGGGGATAGGGTTCATCTGCTCGGTGGGGAACGAGCCGTAATAGCGCACCGCGCCCCTGTCCCATATCAGCGGGGCGTGCATGGTCTCGGTGTAGCCGTTTATCAGGCACTCGCTGAGGTCGTTGCCCTTATCCCAGTCGTCGCAGAGGCAGATGCAGCAGCGCTCGCAGTCCATGTCCTCTAAGAATCCGAAGATTATGCTCATGCTCTGGGATTCGCTCTCTGCCTCGGCAAGCTCGGAATTGAGCCGGTTGAGCAGGTTGATGTCCTCACGGCAGCTGTTTATCAGGTTGTAGGCGCTGCGCCGGTACTCCGGGATATCCATGCTCTCGGCGTTCATGCAGCCGCAGCTCTCGGCGAACACTGCCCTTGCAGAAAGGCGCTGCACCTTGTCGCACTTCTCGCCGTCGATGAGCCTGAGCACAGTATCGCAGGCAAGGAAGCCCGCCCTTACCAGCGGCCTTTCGACGGTGGTGAGTGAGGGGAAATGGTATCTTGCGTTGTAGGTGTTGTCAAAGCCGGTGACTATCATGGAGTCGGGGCAGTGGATGCCGTGCTTGGAGAACTCGCTCATGGCGGAGAGCGCCATAGCGTCGTTGGAGCAGATAAGGGCGTCGGGGAGGGGGCCGCCGCTCTTGAGTATGGCCTCGGCAGCGCGGCGCCCGTCAATGGAGCGGAACTCGCCGTAATGGATAGCCTCCGGGGGCACCTCGATGCCGTATTCCTCGCAGACCTGTTTGAAGGCCGTAAGGCGGTCTCTTGCCTCGGGGTTGGATTCGGGTCCCGCGATGAAGCCCAGCCGTTTTGCGCCGTGGACAGTGATGACATGGCGCACCAGCTCCTTCATGGCGGAGATGTTGTCTATGGTAATGTTGTAGAACTCCGGGTATTCGCCGCAGTCAAAGACCACCACCGGCAGCCTGGAGGCCTTGGCGGAATCGGCAAGGCGCTGCTTCTGATCCGCGTCGCAGATAGTGTTTATCATCAGCAGCACGCCGTCGAAGCGCTCATAGTTTATCAGGTTGTAGATGTTGTATTCGCCTATATCGTAGCCCTTGCCGGTGATGACGCCGCCGAAGGCCGCAAAGCAGGACAAAGATACGCCCCGCTCTCTTGCACAGGCAATGATCCCGTCGATGATGCCGTTCTGGTATTCCTCGTCGATGCCGGCAACGATCAGAGCTATCTCTCTAAGTTTTTCCATATGACGTGATCCGCCTTTCTGACTGTCTGATTGATTAAAAGTGTTAAATAATCACATAAATTTATCAACACAAGTGAGATATATTATCATTGTATCACAAACGAAAACGTTTTTCAATAGTTTTTTTACACGAAATATTAATTTTTTCCAATGGGATGATTGCATTATGTAAAGAAATGGTGTATAATATATAGAGCGGCATACACATATGCACAGGATAAGAAAAACAAAGGAGGTCAAACCCATGAATATGCTCTCAAACCCGCAGTCGGCGCAGGCCGGCATCGACTACAAGGCCAAGGCCAAAGAGCTCCAGACCAACCTCTCGGGGCTCCAGATAAAGATGAAGGAAAACAAGCTGCCCGTGATGATCGTGTTCGAGGGCTGGGGCGCCTCGGGCAAGGGCACGCTCATCGCAAGCACCATAAAGCTGCTGGACCCGCGATTTTTCAAAGTGACCTCCACCCTGCCCGCAAACGAGGCGGAGCGGCGCTACCCGCTGATGAAGCGCTTTTTCGAGGGCATACCCGAGTACGGCAAGCTCCTGGTCATGGACCGCAGCTGGTACAGGGAGCTGGCAGCCGCCCGCATCGAGCAGGACATCCCCAGGAAGGAATACGAACGCCGCATCAATTCGGTGAACATCTTCGAGCGCCAGCTCACCGACGACGGCTATCTGATAGTCAAGGTCTTTTTGCACATCTCCAAGGAGGAGCAGAAAAGGCGCTTTGACAAGCTGGGCGAAAGCGACGCCACCAAGTGGCGCGTCACCGACAAGGACAGATATCAGAACAAGCACTACGAGGAATACCGGGAGCGTTTCGAGGATATGCTTGAACAGACCGACACCGCCTATGCCCCCTGGAACGTGATAGACGCCGAGGATAAGCAGTTCGCCCGGTATAAGCTTTTCGAGATACTTGTGGAGAGCATCTCGGCGGCTCTCGAGGCCGATACTGTTTACCCGCCGGAGTGCGACGTGGCGGAGCTCTTCGACATGAAGCAGATGCCCAGGCTTTCCGAAGTAGTCCTGGAGGGCAAGACTGTGGAGGAAGAGGAATACACCGAGCGGCTCAAGACCGCCCAGAAGCAGCTCGCCAAGCTCCACGGCAGGATATACAAGCACAGGATACCGGTGATGCTGGTATTCGAGGGCTGGGACGCCGCAGGCAAGGGCGGCGCCATAAAGCGCGTAGGCGCGGCACTTGACCCGCGAGGCTATGAGGCCGTACCGGTGGCTGCCCCGGACGCCAGGGAGAAGATACACCACTATCTGTGGCGGTTCTGGATAAACCTCCCCAAGGACGGACACATCACCATATTTGACCGCTCCTGGTACGGGCGCGTCATGGTTGAAAGACTGGAGGGCTTCACCCCGTCGGAGCGCTGCGCCATGGCCTACCGGGAGATAAACGAGTTTGAGAGAGAGCTGTCGGAGTGCGGCGTAGTGATACTGAAATTCTGGGTACATATCGACAAGGACGAACAGCTCAGACGTTTCAACGACCGCATGAACACCCCCGAAAAGCGCTGGAAGATCACCGACGAGGACTGGCGCAACCGTGAGAAGTGGGATCAGTACGAGGCGGCTGTTGACGAGATGATACAGAAGACCTCGACTGAATTTGCACCGTGGGTGATCGTTGAGGGCAACGACAAGAAGTATGCAAGACTGAAGGTGCTCGACACCGTAATAGAGCGCCTGGGAGACGAACTGAAAAGCAGGAAGTGAAATGATAGTATGAAATGGTTCAGAGCCGCTGCCGCGCTTACGGCGCTTATGATGCTGGCAGGCTGCGGACAGCAGGATAAGGAGACCTCGCTTATGACCGTTACAAGGCAGGCAGACCCCATCAGCACTACTGCCGCCGCTGCCGGGACTACGGCTGCCACGTCGGCATCCGGGACAGATGCCACAAAAGCCCCCGCTCCTGAGACTACTGCCAAAAAGACCACCAAGAAGACCACCAGGCAGACTACTGCAAAAGCCCCGGAGACTACCACAGTCACCGAGGCCGAGACCGAGCCTGTCACCGAGCCGGTGACAGAGCCCACCTACTGCGAGCCGGAACCTGAGCCGGAACCTCAAACAGAGCCGGAGCTGCACCGAGTCACCGAACCGGAGCCCGAGCCCGAACCTGAGCCCGAACCGGAACCGGAGCCTGAACCGGAACCCGAACCCGAACCGGAGCCGGAGAAACCCTCCGACGGAAGACCCGCCGCCCCCGCCACGACGCTGTTTTTCGTGGACACCAACGAGAGCGCCACGAACTTCACCTGGGATCCTGTTGAAGGTGCAGACGGCTACGAGGTCAAGCTCAAAAAGGACGGCAAGTGGCAGCTCCTGGGGGAGACCAGCGGCACGTCGTACAGCGCCGCCGGCATCGGCCTTGACCGGAACTACATATTCACGGTAAAGGCCTACAAGATGTACAACGGCGAGAAGATCTACTCCGACCGCTCCCGCAACTGCGCCTTCCCCTACATGACTCAGAAAAACGGCCTGACCTATGTGGACGGCCTGCTGATCGTCAACAAGACCTACTCGCTGCCCTCCACCTACGGCTGGGGACTGACCAACGAGACCCAGGCGGCCTTCAATGAGATGCAGCAGGGCGCCAGGGCCGACGGCCTTTCGATCTGGATATGCTCCGGGTTCAGAAACTACGCCTATCAGAATCAGCTTTACTGGAACTATGTCGCCCGGGACGGCAGCCAGTGGTCGGCGGATATGTACTCCGCGAGAGCCGGTCACAGCGAGCACCAGTCGGGGCTGGCCATAGACGTAAACCAGGCCAGCCGGTATTTCAACGGTTCGGCGGTGGCGCAGTGGCTGGAAAAGAACTGCTGGAAGTACGGCTTCATCATCCGCTACCCCTATGGCAAGGAGGATAAGACCGGCTACAACTACGAGAGCTGGCACGTTCGCTATGTGGGCAAGGAAAAGGCCAGGCGCCTCACCGAGAGCGGGCTGTGCATCGAGGAGTATTACGGGCTGACATCAGTATATTCCTGAACACGGATAAGAGGTGATGATATGTGGCAGAGCCTTTCGCCTGAATGGCAGACAGCCTTTGACGAGGCATGGGAGGCTTTCAGAAACGGCTGTATCCCCATAGGAGCCGCCTTGTTCGATGAAAACGGCGGGCTGCTCATAAGAGATCATAACCGCGGCGCAGAGGCCGGCACGCTCAACCGGCTGATCTCTCACGCCGAGGCGAATATCCTCCGCCGGCTGGATACCGGGCAGTATAATGTCCGGGCTCTGGTGCTTTATACTACTATGGAGCCCTGCCCTATGTGTATGGGGACGATAGTTATGTCAAATATCAGGCATATCCGATACGCCGCCCGGGATCCCCACTGCGGCAGCGTCCATTGGAATGACGATGACCCGTATATCCGGGGCAAGCAGATAGAGCATATCCTCGAGGGCGGAGAAGTCGAGTTCGTCCAGCTCTGCATCCAGAGCTATTATGAGCTGCGCGGTGCGGAGCAGGGCAGAGGAGATGATGTCCTCAAGCAGTTCGGGAAAATAAACGCCGGAGCTGTCGCCGCCGCAAGAGCGCTTTACAGGGATAAGGCCCTTGATGCTTTTGCGGAAAGCGGAATACCCTTTTCGCAGGTCTACGATGAGATCATCCGTATCGGAGGCAGCAATACAGAAAAATGAGCTTACCGCATCTGCCCGGCAGGGCAAATAAATATAAAAGGAGCCTAAAACTATGCTTTCAGACATCGAGATTGCCAAGCAGGCGAAAATGAAGAAGATCTATGATATCGCCCACTCCCTCGGCATCGAGGACGACGATATCGAGCCCTACGGTCACTACAAGGCCAAGCTCTCGGAGGAGCTGTTCACAAAGCTCGCCGACAGACCCGACGGCAAGCTCATCCTCGTCACCGCCATTAATCCTACGCCTGCGGGCGAGGGCAAGACCACCGTTTCAGTGGGACTGGCGCAGTCTATGGCGAAGATCGGCAAGAAGGCCATGCTGGCGCTCCGTGAGCCCTCCCTGGGACCGGTGTTCGGCATCAAGGGCGGCGCTGCCGGCGGCGGCTATGCTCAGGTAGTGCCTATGGAGGACATCAACCTTCACTTCACCGGGGATATGCACGCCATCACTGCCGCCAATAACCTGCTCTGCGCCCTCATCGACAACTCCATGCATCAGGGCAACCCCCTGGGCATCGACCAGAGACGTATACTCTTCAAGCGCTGCCTCGACATGAACGACCGCGCCCTGCGTGACATAATCGTGGGACTGGGCTCCAAGGTCAACGGCATCCCCCGTCAGGACGGCTTCCAGATCACCGTGGCCTCGGAGATCATGGCTATCCTCTGCCTCGCCGCCGACCTGGACGACCTCAAAGCCCGCCTCGAGCGCATACTGGTGGCCTACACCTACGACAACAAGCCGGTCTATGCCAAGGACCTGGGCGGCTGCGGCGCAATGGCTGCCCTGCTTAAAGACGCCCTGAAACCCAACCTGGTACAGACCCTGGAGAACACTCCGGCGATCATGCACGGCGGACCCTTCGCCAATATCGCCCACGGCTGCAACTCGGTGAGAGCCACCAAGCTCTGCCTTAAACTGGCGGACTACACCATTACCGAAGCGGGCTTCGGCTCCGACCTGGGCGCCGAGAAGTTCTTCGATATCAAGTGCCGCTTTGCGGGGCTCAAGCCCTCCTGCGTGGTACTGGTATCCACTATCAGAGCCCTCAAATACAACGGCGGCGTACCCAAGACGGAGCTGAAAACAGAGAACGTTGCGGCGCTTGAAAAGGGCATCGTGAACCTGAAAACTCACATCGAGAATATGCACAAGTTCGGCGTACCGGTGGTAGTTGCGATCAACCGTTTCGAGTCGGACACCGACGCCGAGATCGCCGTTATCGCCCGCACCTGCGAGGAAATGGGCGTTGAGTACTCCCTGGCGGAGATATTTGCAAAAGGCGGCGAGGGCGGACGCGACCTTGCTCAGAAGGTCTGCGCGACTATCGAGAGCAAGCCCTCCAACTTCGCACCGCTTTACGACGAGAAGAAGCCTATCAAGGAAAAGATCGGCACACTTGCGAAGGAGATCTACCGTGCTGACGGCGTGGTTTACACTGCGCAGGCGGAGAAGTCCATCAAGGAGATCGAGGCTTTGGGCTTTGCGGATATCCCGGTATGCGTAGCGAAGACGCAGTACTCGCTTTCCGACGACCCGAACAAGCTGGGCAAGCCTGAGGGCTTTGAGATCACTGTCCGGGACGTAAGGCTGTCTGCGGGAGCGGGCTTTGTGGTAGTTTACACGGGCGACATCATGACGATGCCGGGACTGCCGAAGGTACCTGCGGCCAACAGCATTGATGTTGACAGCAAGGGGAACATTTACGGGCTGTTCTGAGCGAAATAATGCAAGAAATAATGCAAGCTGAAAAGACCGAACGGTGGTCTTTTCAGCTTGCATTTTATCTATGCTTGCGTTATTGCTCCTTTTCAGTACCTCAGCAGCTCGCTGTGTATCGCCACCGCGTACCTGTCCGTCATGCAGGAAATGAAATCCAGTATCGCCTCCGCGTATTGCTCCCGCGTCCCCAGATCTCCGTAGATCTTCGCGTTCCTGTACCGCTCGTACCTGCCCAGCTTGTCCCCCAGCATCCCCGGGGCCATGTACTTGTTGATGAAGTCAATGAAATCCGAGATCAGAGAGCGGTATGAATGCTTGATCGACAAAAGCTTCGCCACCGTGTCAGCGCCGCAGTACTGCTCTATCAGCAGCTCGTATACCGACCTTATCACCAGCGAGGCGTACTTGCGGTAGGCGTCGAACTTCGGGTTCTTGTAGATGCGCTGGGTGTTGAAGGCCTTGATCTCGTCCAGCATACGGCAGTGCTTGTCGCTGAGCCTGATGCCCGCCTCTGGAGAGCTGTTCTCGCAGATGCTCACGATGAAGTCGTTTATCAGCACCGTGGTGTTTATGGTGCTCTCGTCGTACTTGCCCGAAAGCCTTCCCAGGTCGGCTATGTCGCTGTCGTCAAGAAATCCCAGCCGGATCGCGTCCTCAATGTCACGCCCAAGATAGGCGATCTTGTCGGAGATCTTCACCACGCAGCCCTCCCATGTGTAGGGGGCGTACTGCCCGGGACTGCTGTATATGTCAAGGTCTATGGCCTCCCGCCGGGGCATGAGGCCGTTTTCGTCCACCTCGCCGCAATGGGAGATGATGCCGTCCCTGACGGCGTAGGTGAGGTCGAGGTTGTTGAAGTCGCTTTTGTTGTTCTCCAAAAGCGCCAGCTTGTCGATGACCCGGAGGCTGTTGCGTTCATGCCAGAACTTGTCCATGCCGTTCTCGTTGCGTATCCGGGTGAGCTCGATCTCCCCCTCATGACCGAAAGGCGCGTGTCCCAGGTCATGACCCATGGCGATGGCTCTGGTCAGGTCGGTGTTGAGCCCTAAAAACCTTGCAATGGTGCAGCTCACCGACTCAACGTGCTGGACGTGCTCCATGCGGGTGCAGATGTGGTCGTTGTCGATGTTGAAGAATACCTGCGTCTTGTGTTTGAGCCTGCGGTATGCAAGGCAGTGCAGTATGCGGGTGTAGTCCCGCTCGAAGGGCGTTCTGATATCGTTGTCCCGCTGATAGAGCGGGGTCTCCCGCCGGATATGGGTCTGCCAGTCGGGGTGCCGCTCGTCGGAGGCACAGGCTGCAAATTTTCCTCGTTCCATGTTATCACTCCTTCTGTCAGCGTACAAAGGTCATATCTCGCCGTCGAACTCGAATTTCTCGGCGTAGTCCCTGATGTAGTCTGTGAGCTTGAAACGCAGCTCCTTCTCATGCTCGTGGAAGAATTTGTCCTCCTCGTCGAAGTACATATCCCCCTCCTGCACCTGCTTTACCCGCTGGGCCTGCTCGAAGGCCAGCTCAGGGTGAAATCTGCTGCGCATTTCCCGGAGCATCTCGGCGGTATCGGGGGCGCCGATCTCGTCAAGGCCGATGATGACCTCCCGCCACAGCATACCGGCGGGGTCAAGGAGGAACTTCTCATGTCCCCCCGCGGCGACTTCCTCTATATAACAGTGTACCGCGTAGCAAAGCAGCTGCTCGGTGTTTACCAGCGTGCAGTCGGCGACGTAGTTCAGATACCCTGCGGACAGGTCGAACAGCTCATACACCGGAGCCAGCGCATCGGCGGCGCTCTGCTTGCCGCTGATTATATCCTCGGCGGTTATCTTGAAACGTTTCTTTTCCATATCCTGCACCTCTCAGAGAATGATTATCAGGGTAACAATAAGCTTCAGCGCTGCAAAGGTCAGCATGGTGAAGAAGGATGCGGCGTACATTATCTCGTTGGAGACTGCCACGTCCTCGTAGGTGGAGATGCGGCGGTCAACTCCGATAGTAACGAAGGCTATCTGACCGTCCCGGATGCAGCTCTTGGGGGTCAGGGTTATGCCCAGAGCGCCGGCATACACACAGCGGCAGGGGGCAAGGTTGGAGGCCACCAGGTTCTTTCTGTCCCGCTTGAAGGTGGGGAAACACTCCTCGGTATCGAGGCCGAAGATCGAAGCGGAAAAGCTTGAAAGCACGGCGCAGATGTGAGCAGGCACGAAATCGAGGAAACACCACAGGTCATGGGCGGCCTTGCCGAAGTTGTCGCTTTTTTCGCTGCGGGTGGAGTAGGTGCGCCTCAGCACCGAGACCGTCCGGTAGAACAGGGCTCCCGGAGCGCCGAACATGGCGGCATAGAGCAGGGTACCGGCGGCATTGTCTGCGCCGCAGTCGGCGGCAAGCTCCACCGAGCGTTTTATCAGCTCGTCGGCGTTCATGTCGGAGCAGTCGCTGCCGGTGAGCTTGGAGATGCTGACCCTTGCCAGGTCAAGGCGCCCGCTGCGGAGAGCCCTTGCGATATGTTCAAGCTCCCTGCGGGTATGCATGATAGAGAAGCAGGTCCAGCAGAAAAAGCAGTCCAGGAAAAACGAGAGCAGCGGCGACGCAGGGTAAAGCAGCAGCATAGCCGCCGTGGGTATCCCCACGAAGACCAGCAGCGTCATCACCAGCAGCAGCACGCCCGCCATGCGGTGCGCCTCGGAGTTGTTCTTGTAGCCTTTTTTCAGCAGCCGCTCTATCCCTATACAAAAGCCCGGCACAAGGTTCTCGATGTTGAGATAGCCCTTCGGCGAACCGAGCACTATATTCAAAGCAAAGCCCGCGCAGAACGCGGCAAAGGTGTTCATCAGCATTTCTGTGGTTCCTTTCGGTATGGTTTCGTGTATCCTTGATATTATACCACATCGGGGCGCGTTTTGCAAGCGCCGGAGGGGGCGTTTTGGGCGCATAGTATGCGCCCAGACCCCCTCACCCCGTGATTTAGTCATATAATATAACCATTATAGCCAATGAACCGCCTGCCCGAAAGCTCATGTTTGTGCAGGACACACAAACACGTTGAAATAAATTTGTGTATGATTTTTTTGAAATAAGCTATACAAAACGGGAATAATATGTTATAATAAGTAAGGACGATAACAAATTGTCTAAATTTTTCGAGAGCAACAAATTCACAAAGGGGGTCTTTGTCATGAAGTCTATCATAACGATAAGCCGTGAATTCGGAAGCGGCGGACGCGAGATCGGAAGACAGCTTGCAGTAAACCTTGGTATCGACTTCTATGACAAGGAGCTGCTGGAGATCGCATCGAAGGAGAGCGGGATAACTCAGGAGCTGTTCGTCAAGCACGACGAGACTTATACTAACTCCTTCCTCTACTCCCTGGTAATGGGCAACTACCCTGTTACCCCTGACGGCAGGATCAACCCCGAGATGCCCCTCAACCAGAAGATATTCTTAGCACAGTTCGATACCATCCGGTCTTTGGCGGATAAGGGTCCCTGTGTTATCGTGGGACGCTGCGCCGACTATGTGCTGCGCAACCGGGACGATGTGCTGAACTTCTTCATCACCGGTGCCATGCCGCAGAAGCGCCGCCGCATACTGGAGAGGTACGACATTGAGAAGAACAAAGTCGAGGATTTCATCCGCAAGACTGACAAGCGCCGCGCCAACTATTACAGCTACTACACTGACATGAAGTGGGGCGAGGCGAAGAACTACGACCTGTGCGTCAACTCCTCGAAGACAGGCATCGAGGGCGCGGTCGCGATCATGGAGGCATTCATCCGCGAGGCGGAGAGCCACCGCAATTCAAGCGTTTAAGAGAAATCTTTTTCAATTCATTTTACTTTCCTTACTTTTTGGGAAAGCCGCTGACGGAGTTTCCGTCAGCGGCTTTTTCATTTGAATGGGGGCCGCTGTGCAGCAGCCCTTTCGTATTTCAGCGTCCGCGCTTTTTGTTCAGCGATCTTATGATATACCTTCCGCACAGCTCGGCACTCCGGCCGATATTGTACAGATGTGCCGCTCTGACCTTTTCGATCTGTGCAGCGTACTTTTCTCTTTCTGCCAGCATCCCCGAGATGACCCCGTTGATACTGTCAAGGTCTTCGGTCCCGATGATCCTGCCTACCTCAGTTCTCATGGTCTTGTTGATAGGTTCGATGCCTAACCTTTCATACTCGGGGTTCATGACCTTCATCGGAGTATCGATAAACAGCACCGGCCTTTTGGTGGTGAAGGAATACTCCCAGGCTATATCCGACCAGTCTGTTCCAGAAGATGCCGATGCCCGTACCGCAGGCGATAACGATACCCGAGACTATCTGTACCACATAACTGGTGGTAGCGGGGTCAACATAAGCGTAAGCCCTGTCTCCGAGCAGGAACAGCGCCCCGGCCACGGCAAGTTTGTGACAGCCCCGGCCACGGCAAGTCAAACCGTGAGAGGTAAAATGCGGAAATAGAAATCCCAATTTGGTTGTGTATTGCTGACAGATATCCGGCGGAAAATGTTCTTCCCCGCGTCAGCGGGGGAGATGCATTTTCCGCACCTCCCGAGCCTTGGAACAAGGCTCGTTCACACGACAGGCGGCGAGGGCATAAGAGCAATACACATCAAAAAAGGGATAATAAAACTATTGCTTTTTTTTAAAAGATGTGGTATAGTTATAATGAGAGAATATGATTTGACCTTTTACGAAGGGAGGGGAATGATATCTCAGCTGAAAACCTTTGTTTCGCAGATTTCGAGTTCACCTGCGGGTTCTACATAGATAAGGCGCAGTGCGAGCTGCTCAGTGTGGGGCTCGTGGTCTGCGACGGTCAGTACAATATACTGGAGACCTTCTACCGCACAGTCAAGCCCAACATCCACAGCAAGCTCACCAAGCAGTGCAGAAAGCTCACCAAGCTCACTCAGGAGGAAATAGATTTCTCCCCCGACGCCGATGCGGTCATGGGAGAGGTCATGGGACTGCTGGGCGAGTACGGCATAAATCAGGTGGGGGTCTGGGGGAACTTCGACCGCCCCGGCCTGCTCTCCGAGATAAGGCAGCACGGCCGCGCCCGCAGGAGCTATAACAACATCAGCCGCGTACTTACGCTGGTTCGGGATATACAGAACGAGACTATCAAAAAAATGCAGCTGCCCCAGGCCATCAACATCAAGGATCTGGCCTCGGCCTTCGATTACGTCCCGGCTACGGGCGCCTTCCATAACGCCCTCACCGACGCGCTGGCCCTCTATACCGTACATAAGGCGGTCTGGACTACCGACATATACAGCTGCGAGAAGTTCATAGCACTGAAAAAAGCCCGGCTCGACAAGATCGAGGCGGACAAGCGTGCCGCCGAGGAACGCCGCCGCGAGCTCACCATGATGATACCCTTTACCGAGCGGGAGGAGCAGTTCTTCGCACGGCTTGAAAACGAGCCGGATAAGAACGATTATCTCAGGCTGCGTTTCAGGATAATGAACATCTTCCAGCGTATGCCCGGGGAGGACAGATTCTGCTTTGTGGTGCTCCACGCGCCCCGCAGGATCAAGCTCTCGCCTGCGGCAAGATACTCGCCCGAAAAATACCCGGGCGGCGATATGAAAGAATTTACAAGAGATGATTTTGACGGCATACTGATCTCCGAGATTGGAAGACGGCTGCCGGTCAGAAATTGAAAAGGAGGTCATATACGATGCCATTACCGTTTCTGGTGGGAGCTTTCGCTTCATTGAAGAACGGCTCTAAGGGCAAGAGCTCTGTAAAGGAGGCCGTGAAAAGGCATAACGGCAACCTTGAAAAGCTGAGGATCAAGGAGGAGGACTGCTCCTGCGCCATGTCTGCGCTGGAGGGCGAGGAACTGGCTGCACTGGGCAAGCTTGGAGAGCTGTGTCAGGTGGTGGAGGGTATAGTCAACAGACCCGACTTCAACCAGATCAATGTCTCCGCCGTGAAGCTCGTCCCCTTTGACGCCAAGGCCTTTGCCGAGGCCGCTGCCGATCCCATGTGGTTTCTGCGTATGCACACCGCCGCCGAGGCGTGGCTGCTGCCTACCGATACCGCTATCTCCGTTTCCGAGGACGCCAAGGACGTCTGGGCGGATATGGAAAAGGCCGAGAAGATACTCAACGGCAAGTTCAACTACTACGATTCCCTGCAAATGCTGGCCGAGAATTACACCTGGTCGCTGTCCATGGTGAGGGGCATCTTCGAGAAGCACCTGACCGCCATCGCACAGCTCAAGGAGAAA
The DNA here is from genome assembly GCA_017529875.1 of Ruminococcus sp. Classification (GTDB taxonomy): domain Bacteria; phylum Bacillota; class Clostridia; order Oscillospirales; family Ruminococcaceae; genus FB2012. The sequence goes on from JAFXNC010000040.1 coordinate 26,235, forward strand.
AACGGCAAGACCGACTGGAATACTTTCGGCGACACTCAGCGCCTGGCTTATCAGAGCGCTGTCATGCTGGCTGAGGTCATCTTCGAGATGTGCTCGCAGCCCATAGTCAACGGCGAGGGCGACGGCCTCGACAACATCAACACAGAGCAGGTCAATGCGCTCATCGACAAGGCCTGTCAGTTCTGCCAGAGCAGAGGCTTCGACTACGACCCCAAGACCTATGACGTAGTGCTCCGCGGCAGCGCCAAGGACTATTTCTCCTACCGCTACCGTTTAGAGGACAAGCTATGTCTGCTGCTGCCCCTGAACCGCGAGCAGGTGAGCCCCATACTCGAAAAGCTCCGCATGGACGCCAATGTCAAGATACGCATGAACGTCACCCATATGCACTCAGCCCACATAATAGACCGCCTCCGGGACGTGGATATCAAGTCCCAGCGAGTGCTCTCCCCCGACAAGAGCGTATACTATATTGATCTGATCTGAAAAGAAAGGAAGTAAGCCATATGTTTCTCAACAGACTTTCCAATGAACAGAAGGAACTGTTTTTAGACCTCTGCATCCACGCATCCAAGGCCAACAACAACTTCTCCGCCGAGGAAAAGCTGACTGTGGAGCAGTACTGCGAGGAAATGCACATCGACGTGCGTTTCGATGAAAGAGAGGGCTTTGCCGAGGCCACCGACAGGCTCATCGCCTCCAGCTCGGATCAGGAGCTGAAAATAATCCTCCTGGAGACCGCTGCCCTGCTGCTTTCCGACAGCACCTACGACCCCGACGAGCAGAGATTCTTCGACTCCCTCACCGCCAGGCTCGGCCTTGCCCCGGAGCAGACCGAGGAGGTACTGACGCTGCTCAGCGAGCTGACCGGAGTATACTCAAAGATCAACGACTTCATCTTCGGATAAGCCCCGCATTTCAAAAGATCGGAGATAATTTGTATGCAATATTTATTACTGATAGGCGGGTTCATCCTGCTGATCAAGGGTGCCGATTTCTTTGTTGACGGCAGCTCGGGACTTGCAAAGCGCCTGCGTGTGCCCACCATGATAATCGGCCTGACCGTAGTTGCCATGGGCACCAGCCTCCCCGAGACCTCGGTGAGCGTCAGCGCCTCCATACAGGGCAAGAACGACCTTGCCATAAGCAACGCTGTGGGCTCCAACATCTTCAACCTTATGATAGTCTGCGGCGTGACGGCGATACTGGTGCCGCTGCTGATAAAGAAAAAGACCCTCAAGCGGGAGCTGCCCTTCTCCATACTCTGTGCGGCTCTGCTGCTGGTGTTCGGGCTTATCGGCAGCACACTGGGCAGGCTGGAGGGCATACTGCTTTTGCTGTGCTTCTGCGGCTTCCTTGCGTATACAGTCATTGAAGCCCGCCGTGCCCGCAACGCCGACGACGAGGAGCCTGTTGACGGCAAGATCATGCCGCTTTGGATGTGTCTGGTATTCATCGTATGCGGAGGCGCTGCAATAGCCTTCGGCGGCAAGCTGGTAGTAGATTCGGCCTCGGAGATCGCACGCTCCTTCGGCATATCGGACAACGTCATCGGCCTGACCATAGTAGCGCTGGGCACCAGCCTGCCGGAGCTGTTCACCTCGATAGTGGCAGCCAAGCACGGCGAGACCGACATAGCGCTGGGCAACATCATCGGCTCCAACATTTTCAACATACTGTTCGTGCTGGGCATAGCCGCGACCATCTCGCCCATAAGCTTTGTGACGGCGAACACCATAGACCTGATAGCTTTGATAGCCATGAGCGTCATCACCATGATCTTCTGCTGGACGAAGCTGACCCTTGACCGCTGGGAGGGCGCCGCGATGGCAGCCGCTTATGCGGGGTATGTGGTGTACATTACATTAAGATAAGCAAGCATAAAAAAACGATCGCGGAGCACATTCCGCGATCGTTTTTTGCTTGCGCGTAATTATCCGTTATCAATTGCTCAGACCGTTATCGCTCCAAGCACCTTCCCCACACTGTCGTGTATCACCAGATCGCAGTCCTTGTCCATCGGCGTCGGGTCGCGGTTGATGAGTACAAGATCGTTCCCCCGGAAATACCTCACAAACCCCGCCGCCGGATATACCGTCAGGGAGGTGCCCGCGATTATCAGAGTGTCACATGAAGCAATAGCCGCTATCGACTTGTCTATGCACTCCGAGTCCAGAGACTCCTCGTAAAGTACCACGTCCGGCTTGATGAGCCCCCCGCATTCGCACTTGGGTACGCCCACGCAGCTCTTGATGTACTCCGCCGTGTAGCTCTTGCCGCACTTCATGCAGTAGTTGCGGTGTACAGAGCCGTGGAGCTCATACACCTTCCTGCTCCCCGCCGCCTGATGCAGTCCGTCGATGTTCTGGGTGATGACGCAGTCCAGCTTGCCCTTTTGCTCCATTTCCGCCAGCTTCAGATGCGCCGGGTTGGGCTTGGCGTCCAGAGCCAGCATCTTGTCGCAGTAGAAGCGGTAGAACTCCGCAGTCTTGTTCATGAAGAACGAGTGGGAGATGATCTGCTCCGGCGGGTAGTCGTACTTCTGATTGTAAAGCCCGTCCTGGGAGCGGAAATCCGGTATGCCGCTCTCGGTGGACACTCCCGCTCCTCCGAAGAACACTATCTTGTCCGACGAGTCGATGATCTGCTGTAAGGTTTTCATTATCAACACTCCTTTGTATGTAGGTAGTTTACGCATCTATATCCGGGACGATCAGCGCCGTGTAGTCCGGGCAGAGGGCTTTGACATCCTCCGTCAGGATACGCACCGCCTCAGCGCTTTCGATATCAAAGCTTATCACCACATCGAATCGCATGGTCTTGTTCTCTTTGTCGGCATAGAAACCGTGCATTTGCAGCGCCCAGTCGTAGTCTTTGAGCTTTTCCTTGATCTTCTCCCGCATGGAGGCGGTCTCGGGGTCGGTGGTGTTGTGGGAGTATACCCCCACGCCGGTGAGGATGATGCCGGTCTCGGTGTAGACCTTTATCTGTATCCGTCGGGTGAGCTTGTCCACCTGCTCCACCGTCATTGTGTCGGGCAGCTCGATATGTACGCTGCCGTAATTCCTGTCGGGGCCGTAGTTGAACAGTATCAGGTCATAGGCCCCCTGCACCTCCGGGAACTCGCAGATGAGCCCCTTGATGCGGTCGGATTCCTCCTTGTCGGTGCGCTTGCCCAGTATATCGTCGGTGGTCTCGATCATCATGCCGATGCCGGCCTTGATGATGAACAGCGAGATCACCGCGCCCACATAGGCCTCTAAGGACAGATCCCAGATCAGGTATATCACCGCCGAGGCCAGCACCGATGCGGATAGCACCGCGTCAAACAAGGCGTCCGAGCCCGAGGCCACCAGTGCTCCCGAGCTGTATTTTTCTCCCTGCTTTTTCACATACTGCCCCAGTATCAGCTTTACCACGATAGCCGAGGAAATGATCACCAGCATCACAGCGCCGTAATCCGCTTTCTCCGGGTGGACGATCTTCTTGACCGACTCCACCGCCGAGGTGATGCCCGCATATAGCACGATAGCCGCCACCACCATTGAGCTGAGGTATTCGATCCTGCCATAGCCCAGGGGGTGTTTTTTGTTGGGAGGCTTGGCGCCCAGCTTCGCCCCGATGATAGTAACTACGGAGGAAAGGGCGTCGGAGAGGTTGTTCACCGCGTCCAGGGTGACGGCGATAGACCCGGAGATGAGCCCCACTGCCGCCTTGAAGCCCGCCAGCAGAGCATTGGCGCCTATGCCTATCATGCTCGTCCTGACTATCCCTTTTTCCCGCGAGACCTTGGCCTCGGCCATTTTGCTGTCTGACATAGACCTTCCCTCCTTAAAGGATCATTTGAGCTGCCCCGTGATGTCGATGTAGGGGTAGTCCCCTATCTCTGTGCCTATCACATACCTGGCGAGGCTGAACCACTCCCCGCACTCGTCGAGGATTATGGCGTCCCCGGAGGCCGCAAGGGGCTTGGATTTGAGCACCGTGTCCACCTGGCCGTCCAGGATGACTTGAAGCTCATAGCCTGTGTCCCCGGCAAGGGTGCGTATCCTCTCACGGAGCCGCCCGGAGTTGGAGACCTGCTTATCGAGATATATCACCGCGCCGCTGACTCCCAGCCTGCCCAGGGCGGAGAGCAGAGCCTTGATCGCCAAGTCGGTCTCTGGTATGAGCCGGTAGGAGCCGTGGAGCCCCGCCAGATCACGCACAGTGCCGTCCATGCAGTAAAAGAGCATGGAGCGCAGGAAGGCTATTTCAAGGCTGATGATGACGTTGAAGCCGTCGATATATACAGTCCTGCCGGAGATGCCGGTGACCTCCCGGCTGCGGCGGGAGAGTATCTTATCCTCCGGGGAGACCACCTTTGCGAGGGCGAGGCGCTGCCGCTCTGTGAACTGGTAATGGTCGCCGATGAATCTGACTGCGCTCAAAACCGGATAACCCCGCCCCGTAAGGTAGCAGAGCTCTGAGGCGGCTTTGCGCAGCGTGGGGAGAGCCTCTTCGCCGAAGTCCTGTGTATCGGAGGGGACAAAGCCCCTGCGTGGCTGCTGGGTCATTTACATATCACTCCTTGTCCCGCCTGCCGCGATAGTAAAGGACTGCCGCCCCTGCGCAAAGCACCAAAAACAGCCCCACCGAGACCACACCTATCTCCCGCTCGTGAATAAGCACCAGCTCCCACCAGCAGCCGAAGCCTGCGAAGATCAGTTTCAGCCTGTCCGCAAGCAGCATGGCGGGGACGGTGCCTTTTTTCTTAGCGCGTATGCCCATGACCTCAAACAGCGCCATAAAAGGCACCGCCGCTATCAGCGGCAGGAACACCAGCCATTTGGCATAGTAGCCGTCCAGGTTGGCAAAGTAAGCGAGGCCGTGGTATTCGTCGGCAACATCGCCGGAGGGAAGGCGTTCAAGGACGAAGGCCGTCATAAACAGCATGATCCCCGCCGCGAGCCAGCTCACCGCACGGCTCAGACCGTGGAACAGCGCAGGGTCGGTCCTGCTGCTGCGGCCGGTGAGTATAAATCGAAGGCGCTGCTTTTTCCTTTCTCCGGGGGAGAGGTCTTCCTCTGTTTCAGGTCTTAGCCTGTGCCTTGCGTTCACGACGCACTGGAAGATGCCCCCCGCGATAGCTGCCCCGAAAGCCGCGTAAAGCAGCATTGACATAAGCTTCATGCTGAGAGGCTCCTGCACGGAAACGCTGTACGACCACACCGCAAAGCAGCCGCAGACCAGCAGCGCAACGATATCAAGAACAATAACTATGGAGCTGAGGATGATGTTCTTGCCCCGGTCATCCACTTTGAGGCCGAGCTTCAGCTTCTCTTTGCCCACCAGCCAGGTCACAACGATATTGATGACAATAGTGATGAGCATTATCAGATGAGGGTAAAAGCCGTAGACTTTGGAGGCGTAGACGTCAAAGCTGCCGTCGGGGGCGAAGTGTATCCCCGGCTGCTCCGGCAGGGAGCCCCACCTGGTCAGGTAGAAGACCATGCTGCCCGCAAGACAGAGCAGGCACAGCGCCTGCAATATCCGGTGGACTGTCCTGACAGGCTTGTTCACCTCATCATCTCCTTAGTACTTGAAATCTATCTTCGCGCCGGCAAGGTATTTCTGCATCAGAGCATAGTCTCTCATGTTCACCTTGCCGTCGCTGTTGAGGTCGGCGCAGACCTCCGATATCGAAACAGCCCCCGGCCTTACCAGATGCCTTTGCAGGAGGGCATAGTCTCTCATGTTGACCTTGCCGTCGCCGGAAAGGTCTCCGAACAGGTCAAGCTTTATCTCCGGCAGACCCTGTGCCGCGCCGCCGAAGAAGCTGACTTCGCAGCTGAAAGACACGAAATACTGCGCCCTGACGGTCATGGTGTAGGCGCCGTCAGGCAGGTCGGGGAGGGTGAACTGTCCGTCCTCGGCGGTCACGGTCACATCCTCGGTGCCTTTGGCGGAGAAGGTGACAGTCACTGTCTGAGAGCTGTATTTCGGGTCAATGGCATTGACGGTCAGGCTGCATACCGGCTTTCCGGGGGGAACGAAGGTGTCCCAGTACTCATCCTTGCAGACCGGGCAGTAGTGGATAGTGTAGCCCTCGTCGGTCAGGGTGGGAGGGATAACGGTGTCTTCGTACCTGTGACCGGCGGCAGGGATGATCTCGGTCTCGCTGTGCTTGCAGCGGGTGCAGGTCCTGGTGAGCAGGCCCGTCTTGGTGCAGGTGGGTTCGGTGGTGACAACTTCCTCAAAAGAGTGCCCCAGGGGGTCCACAAAGGTGTCCCTGCGCTCGTAGCCGCACTTGGAACACTTGTGGAGGGTGTAGCCCTTGGCGGTGCAGGTGGGTTCAATGACGGAGTCATCATTGAGATGGCCCTCGGCTTCGATGACTTCCTCGTAGCTGTCGTGACATTTCGAGCAGGTGTAGGTGCGCACGCCGTTTTCGGTGCAGGTGGGCTTGGCAGTCACCTTGGAGGACCATTTGTGCCCGAGAGCGTCAACGTAATCCTCCTCCTCGGTGTAATTGCAGACGGTGCAGGTGTGGCGGGTGCAGCCGGGCTCGGTGCAGGTGGGCGCGATGACCTCGTCATGGAACTTGTGCCCCTCAGCCACCAGGATATCGGTGTAGGTATCGCCGCAGTCGGAGCATACATAGGTCTCAAAGCCGTCCTCGGTGCAGGTGACAGCCTTGGAGTTGATGATCTCATAGCTGTGCCCGGTGGGGGGAGCGTTCTCTATGGTCTCGGTGGCTTTGCAGATCGAGCAGGTGCGCTGTATGCAGCCCGGCTCGGTGCAGGTGGGTTCGGTGACCTTTTCGTCGAACTTGTGCCCCGTGGCCTGGATAACGGCGGTATAAGAGTCGCTGCACCTCGAGCAGGTGCAGGTGCAGAGGCCGTCCTCGGTGCAGGTGGCGGACTTGGTTATCACCGAGATGTAGTTGTGGCCCAGCTCTTTCACATAGGTGTCCCTCTCCTCGGTCTTGCATATGGGGCAGTAGTGGATGGTATAGCCCTGTTCGGTACAGGTGGGATCGACTTGTGTGTCTTCCCAATGGTGCCCGTTGGGGGGGATATCCTCGGTGTAGGTGTCGCCGCAGCCGGAGCAGGTGTAGGTGCGCTCGCCCTTCCTGGTGCAGGTGGGCTCCTTGGTCACGGCGGAGGTGTAGTTGTGGACGATGTTGACGCTTATCATCCTTTCGGATAAATAGGCGTCATTCCAGTAGGCCAGAGGATGATAGGAGAGGAAGAAATACTGTCCGCTGTCGGTGACCCTTGCCGAAGGATTTGTGAACACCACAGGGTTTGAGGTGCCGTTGGTGAGGGCGTCGGGAGTAAGCACGGTATCGTATACGATAGTGCCGCTCTCTTTGCCGTTCTCGTCGGTGGTCACGCGGCAGATGGTCGTAGAGGTATAGGAGGAGACGTATCTTCTTGCATTGAATGCAATGGAGGTGCCGTCGCTGATGCTGCCGGTATTGGCGGGCGTGGTGCGCAGATAGAACCATTCGCAGGCGTCGTCGTCCACGTCGTAGCTGATCTTTATGTCGTCCAGCACACCGTAGCTGTCTATCGCAACGGAGGGCAGCTGAGACTTGTCAACGGTGTTGTGGAAGCACTTGTCCTCGGCCTTGAAGACCCACTTGCCGGCTACCGGAACGGTGTACTTGGAGCCGAAATCGGTGACAACGGTGACGGTGGTGGGCAGAGCGGAGGCAAGCCTTGCAAGACCCTCCTCGTTATCCCAGGAGGAATGGATATGTACGGTGTCGTATATCAGCGAGAAGGATCTCACCCTTGAAGCCGCCGTTTCCGAGGCATTAAAGAAATCCACGGTGTATTCGATGACGGCGTCCTTTGAATCGGCGTCCTTGAGGCCGGTTATCGTTATCTTGTAGGAGCCCTCGTATTTCTGAGTCGAGGTATTGTAATCCTCCGCCTGAACAAATCTCAGACCGTCGGCCGCGGCAGTGAGAGTATCATCGGCTGCGGTGCGGACAAAGGTGACACCTGTGCCGAGATTGGTGATAGTAACGGTCACATCGGAGATGTTGAAGGAAAATGCACTGGTGTCCCAGTCAACGCTCCATACGGAGACCGCAGGGCGCGGGATAGCCTCGGCGGGGAAAGCTCCCGGCGATGGGTAGGCGATCAAGGTGTCCTTGCAAGGCTTGTTCCGGACAGCGGAGGAATAGGCGCCTATCGCCACATTGCCGCAGTAGCCGAACTGCAAGCCGGTATGATCGGGTCGGATAAGAGCGTATCTGTGTCCCGTGGTGTTCCAGGACCTGCTCGAAAGGGAGTAGCCCTCGTTCATCCAGCCCGATATGGCGTCTCTGGGGCTGTATCCCCGGGCGAGGATGTTATGGTTGCACTCAAAGCCCATCTGCCAGAGCTCGTCAGGCATATCGGCGGGCTTGCTCGAATTGCTGATGTAATGTGCGAACTGATAGTTCCGGTCAAGAGCCTGATACTGAAGGCTCTCGTCCTGGGTGCACTTCTCGGCAAGCTCCTCCGAGCCAGCCAGCCAGCGGTAGTAGTCGGTCATCACCTGCATGACTTCAAGGGTATCGTCGCTGACGATGCCCTGATAATAGGGGTTCTCGAAGGAAGGCCGCACGTTGTAGTAGGTCAGGCTGTCGTTGTTGATGTAGGTGTCGCCTGCCATCATCGCCTGGGAATATCTCTCCGCCACCTCCTGCCGGGTCCTGTTTTTAAAAGGAGTAAGCTCGTTGGCGTTGCAGACCACCGCCGAGGCGGCCTCAGCCGTTGCGACAGCCGACCCGGAGAAAAGCTCCGCCCCGGGAAGGGCTCCGGCTGATGAAAGGAGCATAAGAAAAGCGATCCCAAAGGACGCTGATCGTTTTATAACTTTTTTATTCACGGTATTACCTCCATGTTGTGTTATGGATGTTGTAATATGATACAATTATACATGATATATTATACCACTTTTTAAGGTAATCTGCAATAAATATCCCTGTATATCCCGAAATTTTTGTAGCATTAAACAAATACACCGAAAAATCTTGTGCACCATAATAAAAGGCATTATATGGAATTGCTAATAATATGAAATATCAAATGTTTAATCTCACGAAACTTGAAATCTATTCATGATCTTATCGATTAAATATGTACAAACATAAACGTGTTCTGTTTGTAGTTATATACGAAACAGATATCATAATCATATGGTTTTGTTTCTTACCGTTGACAAATCCACAAACAAGGTATATAATAATA
>JAFXNC010000063.1 GCA_017529875.1 Ruminococcus sp.
TATTCTCCTTGACGTTGCGTAAAGCGAAGTGAACTTCGCTTGCAAGCCTGCGTCGAATTTAGGCAATCTGACGAAAATCTGTGCCTCAACGCCAGTTGAGGTTGCGCATACTGACGCACAGGGATTGTGCGGTATTGCCTTAAAAAGAAAAAGTGATCCCGGACGCCAGGAACGGAGACTGTAAGGTCTGCTCCTTACCGATGAAATAAGAGCATGGCGGGAGCTGTGCTCTTTTCATTTGGCATAATAACAGAAATTGACTTTTCCCCCCGGTTCTGATATAATAGATGAATAGTCAGGCGTTTACCGGCAGCTCTTACTGCTGCCGGCTCAGAACCAACGGGGCTGCCCCGGAAAAAGGAGAAATGATCTATGCGCTGTGATCTGCTGTTCGACCTCGATCAGACCCTGCTTGATTTCCACGCCTCTGAGAGGCTTGCACTGAAAGCTGTTATGGAGGCCGCAGATCTGACCTTTTCCGAGGAACGGTATGCCTTCTTCAAAAAGGCCAACAAGGCTCTGTGGCTGGATTTCGAGAAAGGGCTCATCTCAAAGCCCGGGCTGTTTAAGGAAAGGTTCAGGCGGCTGTTTGAGAAATGCGGCTGCTACACAGACGGTATCGACCTTATGCAGATAAACAGCGATTTCATAGACATTATGTCCCGAAACGGCGTGCTTATGGAGGGGGTGCCGGAGTTTCTCCAAAAGCTCGAGACCGGTCTTCCCGACGCAAGGCTGTACATAGTCACCAACGGCGCTGAGCGGAATGCCATGGGCAGGATAAACTCTACGGGGCTTTCGGAGCATCTTGACGGGGTGTTCGTAAGCGAGACTATTGGTACAGCCAAGCCCGCCCGTGAGTATTTCGAGCAGGTGATAAAAGCCATTGGCGACCCCCGGGAATGCTGTATCGTCATCGGGGATTCCCTCACCTCGGATATGCTGGGAGCTCAGAATGCCGGCCTTACCAGCTGCTGGTTCATGCCGCAGGGCGACATCCCCGAAGAAGTGAAAAAGTATGATATCGACCGCACGGCATCCTCCTTCGGCGAGCTCTATGAAGTGCTCAAGGAGTTCTATGACAAACTGAGCGCCGGAGAAAGGGATCTCACATGAGCAAGAAGGCAAAAAAGATCATCAGGATCACCGCCCTGAGCCTTGCAGGTCTGCTGCTGGTGACTTTGATCACGGCGTGGATCATCCTCCGCGGCAGGATCAAAACAATGCTCAGCATCAGGAACGTGGGAGACGACCTCTATACCATGGATTATCAGCAGAACTATCACCTTGACGACGCACTGGCTGCCGGTATCAGGAACGAAGACGACCTGCTGAAATTCGTCTGCGACGATCTGTTCTTCGGGTATCAGATCGAGGGTAACTTTTCAAAGTACGGCTGCGCCGCATTCTGTACGCCGGCGCCCGGCGGGAAAAAGCTTATGGGGCGCAACTTCGATCTGTTCGGTTCGGACACCGTCTGCGTGTATACCCACCCCAAGGACGGCTACGCTGCCGTATCCACGGTCTCGACGGATATGGTATCGGTGGGCGAAAAGAGCGAAAATACCACCACCAGCTTTTTGGGGAGGGCGGCGCTGCTGGCGGCTCCCTACATGAGTCTCGACGGCATGAACGAGAAGGGTCTGGCGGTCTCTCTGCTGGACACTGACCGAAACTCCGAAACGCATCTGAACACCGAGGCACCGGAGCTCATAGTCACTATGGCGATACGCCTGATGCTTGACCGCGCCGCCACGGTGGATGAGGCGATAGATCTGCTGAGGCAGTACGATATCCACACTGCCCACGGCTGGACGCAGCATATCTTTATCGCCGACGCCGCCGGTAACACTGCTGTGGCGGAGTGGCACAACAATGAAATGACGGTGGTAAGATACCCGGTATGCACCAATTTCAGGATGACCGAGCTCTCCGCCGAGGGGGATTATTCGGGTATGTGCGAGCGGTTCGATCTTCTTGACAAAGCCCTGAAGGATAAGCCCGAGAACACGGCCGAAGAAGCGATGAAGCTGCTGGAGGCCGCCAAGCAGGAGCCGCTGTACTCCGCGGACAACGTATATACGGAATGGTCGGTGGTGTTTGACCTGACGGATTTTACCCTTGATTATGCGGTCAACAGGGACTACGGCAAGGTGTATCATCTGGATCCGAGGGATTTTTGAGAGCCCCGGATCGCAGGATCATATTTTTCCCCCTCGATTGACTTGAAGCATGATCTGTGGTATAATTACAGAAAACACAGCTTTTCAAAGCTGGGCGAAAAGTACGCTGAACACGCAGCCGAGGAAAGAGGCTATGTTGACAAGTGCATAGACCGCATCCTTGATCTCGGCGGCGAGGTGAAGAACGGCGCGAAGAAGGACGGTTCTATTGTTTCTCCCGTAAGATGCAAGTGGGAGCCGGCTGAAAAGTAAAGGCAACACCGCACAACCATTGTGCGTCAGACGCGCAGTCAGATTTTTCGTCAGATTGCCTAAATTCGACGCCGCCTTGCTGGCGCAAGGCAAGGAGAATTTGGGTAATATGACGGAAAATATGCAAGCGGATGATGTACAAAGGCGTTAGCCGGTGGTTGTGCGGTGTTGCCTTAACAACGAGCAAGACTGTCGGTCATGACATCGGCAGCCTTTGTTTTGATAGAGATAAGAGGTGTGTGCGGTCATGAGATATGCCTGGAAAGAGATAACCTATGAAAAGCGGAAATACATCCTTATCGAACTGCTGCTCATACTGCTGATGTTTATGGTGCTGTTCCTGACGGGACTGGCATCGGGGCTCGGGCGGGATGTGTCGTCGGCGATAGATACGATGGACGCAGATCAGTTCATAGTCGATGAGTCAGCGGAAAAGCTGATAACGGTGTCGGCAGTGGAGACAGGACTGCTTGACAAGCTCCGCAGCGACGGCTTTGAGGCAGCGCCTCTGGATATCCAAAGAATGCACATCGCCAGGCCGGGCAGCAGCGAAAAGCTGGACATCACCTATTTTGCCATAGAGCCCGGCAGCTTCGCGGAGCCGGAGGTCACGGAGGGAAGCCCGCTCTCTGAAAGCGGCGCCGGGCATCCCATACTGCTCGACGACAATTTCAAGGCCGAGGGCATCTCCGTTGGCGACAAGGTGGTCGATCCCGCCTCCGGGTATGAGTTTACTGTGGCGGGTTTTGTGAAGGACAGGATGTACTGTCACAGCAGCGTGGGATACATCTCCGGCGACTGCTACACCGAGCTGCGCCTTGCCTACAATCCCATGTATCAGACCGAGTACCACGCCATAGCCGTAAAGGGCGATAAGGCGCCTGATATCGACACGGAAAAGTACGAGGCAGTGAGCAAGCACGACATCATCCAGAAGATACCCTCCTACACCGCCGAACAGATGACGGTCACAATGATAGTGTGGGTGCTGGTCATCGTATCGGCTGTCATCATAGGCATATTCAACTACATTATGACCCTGCACAAGCGCAGGCAGTTCGGCGTGATGAAGGCCATCGGTCTGAGCAGCGCAGAGCTGGCGGGAATGGTCATCTGCGAGGTCTGCATCATATCGGTATTCGCAGGCGCCGTATCGCTGGCGCTGACCTTCGGCATGGCTGCGGGGATGCCCGAGAAAATGCCCTTCTTTCTTGAAGTGCCCAATGCGCTCATCGTCACAGCGGCCTTCATAGCGATCTCGGTGCTGAGCAGTCTGATCTCGGTGGTAAACATCTCCCGCATAGACCCAATGATCGCAATAGGAGGCGGAGACAATGAGTGAGATACTGCTTGAACTGAAAGACATCTGCAAGTCATACCCCGACGGCTCCGAAAAGCGGGTCATCCTGGACAATGTTTCCCTCAGCGTGCAGGCGGGGGAATTTGCCGCGGTGGTAGGACCCTCCGGCTCCGGGAAAAGCACCCTGCTCTCCGTTGCGGGACTTCTGCTCTCCCCCGACAGCGGCAGCATCCTTATCGCAGGCAAGGATGTCACCGGCGTCTCCAAGAAAGAGCGCACCCACATCCGGCGCCGGCAGATAGGCTTTGTTTTCCAGAACCACAATCTTATCCCCTTTCTCAAAACCGAGGATCAGCTTGCCTTTGTGCAGGACAAGAGCCTTAAAGACAAGATCAGAACGGATGATCTGCTGCGTGAGCTGGGCATCGAAAAATGCCGCAGACAGTACCCCTCGAAGATGTCCGGCGGCGAGAGACAGCGGGCAGCCATAGCAAGAGCCTTTGTCAACGACCCGGATATCATCTTTGCCGACGAGCCCACAGCCAGCCTTGACGCCGAGCGGGGCAGAGCCGTTGCCGAGATGATCAGAGCCGAGGTGAAAAGGCGGGGCAAGGCCGCCGTCATGGTGACTCACGACACCCGCATCCTCGACCTGACGGACAAGGTCTACCGGATAGAGAACAGCAGACTGGTCACGGAGCGGTAGTGGCGCTGCAAACCCAAAACAGCACGATCCTCACAGCGAAAAACTGTGGGGATCGTTTTTGTGCATACGCATCAGCTCTCGACAGTCAGCTGCCTGTCCGGCTTTGAGCCCAGCGCCTTTGCCCTGGAGCGGCTCTCGATCACTACGGTGTCGGTGAGATCGCTTTCTTCGCGGTCGATGCTGTGCTCGGCCAGGGTCTCGCAGTTCTGCTTTTTCTGATCCCGGAGATCCTGGAACGCCCCCATGATCACGAACATCGTGTCATTGGTGTCCACGGTGGAGTCCTTGTCCGGAACGTACTTGACCGCACCCTCGATCAGCGTAAGCAGGGAAGACTGGGTCGATGCATTGAAATCTTTGCCGTGGCTGTTGAAGTCGGGTCTGAACTTCTTGTCGGCCTCGTCGAGGAAGAATACCGCCGCGCCGCGCTTTGAACCTTTGTTCACAGAAGTCACTCCTTCCCGTTAAGATCGTTGTTGTGGTGCTGCACAGGGGACTTCCCTGCGTCTGTATAAAGTCTACCACATATCCGCGGCAAAGTCCCTGAAACACCGTTTCCGTTTTTTGGGGGCATTTGATACTGCGGGTCCGGGATGATGCCGCGGTGTATATTTGGCTGTTGCTCGGCACCGGCTTTCTGCACAGATGATCCTGATAACGCCGCTCCTGCTGATGTTCTCATATATCAAGACCCGCAAGAGCAGGGTGATGGACGTGCTCATCCCCCTTGCGGGAGTTTTTATGATCGTGTTTATCTATGTGGATAAAATGTTCGGAGCGATATGCGAGCTTTTCGTCGGCGGAGCTTCTGTCGGAGGGAAATTATGGATAAAAAAGATCTGGGAGATCTTAAACGCGAAGAACTCGTCGATCTGGTCTATGACCTGATGAACGAAGATAATAAAGAGAACCGCCCCACCATCGAGCAGGTACGCGCAGAAAAGGACAAGCTTGCCCATAAGCGGAGATTCCGCAGGATGTTTGTGAACACCCTTGCCGTGCTGATAGTGGTGGCAGCGGTGGCTGTGCTCATCTCAACGCTGTTCATGCCTGTGATACAGGTCTCCGGCGACAGCATGGAGCCCTCGATGAAGGACGGGGATATCCTGCTGCTCGTCAGGTCGAAGGATCCGGACAGCGGGGATGTGTGCTGTATCTCGTGGCAGAACAAGATGCTGCTAAAACGTGTCATCGGTCTGCCCGGAGACAAGGTGGATATGGACAGCGAGGGCAACGTTTACGTCAACGGCTCAAAGCTTGACGAGCCCTATGTTCAGGATCTGTGCCTCGGGGAATGTGATGTGAAGTTCCCTGTCTCCTTCATACCGGATGACTACTATCAGAACGGCGAGCCGGGACATCCTCAGTACGAGCTGACCTCACAGTACAAGATCGTAGACGGTCAGCACGTTAACAGTATCAAGCGCTATAAAGGATCGCAGGTCATAACTACATCAGCGGGTTCTCTCAGCTGGGCAGTCTCAAGCTCGGCGACAGGGTGGATCTTACAAATATGGACGGCGAGACTTACAGCTATACCGTGGCCGAATCCGAGGCTCTCGAACCGAGGCAGGTGGAGGATATGGTCGCATCGGGATATGATCTGTCGCTGTTCACCTGCAATTACACCGGCTCGTACAGATATACAGTAAGGTGCAGGATCATGCAAAGCGAATAATGAGGGCTGCACACCAGCCAAAGAAACAGAAGCCTGACACACGGAACGCTGTGCAAGGCTTCTCGTTTTATAAGTATCCAAATTTGGTTGTGTATTGCTGACAGATATCCGACGGAAAAAGCTCTCCCCGAGCCGGCGAGGGCATAAGAGCAATACACGTCAAAAAAGGGATCTATAAGTAATGTTTAAGGCAACACCGCACAACTTGCGCAGCAGCTAAAAATATGATATAATAAACGTATGAAAAGCAATCTACAAACTGCGCTCTTCGGCGATGCCTTCCAGAGTGCAAAGACCAACAAAAAACAGTTCCTTGAGAAAATGGATTCTCTGATTCCTTGGCAAGACTGGGTTTCTATAAGGCGGGGCCGGCCTGCACAGAAAAAATGAGGAGGAAAAGCAAATGGAACCAAGGGAATATCTTGACATACTGCACATAGCGGAAAGGCTGAAAGACACTCCGCGGCACTGTACGACATCCCACGGAAGGACTGAGAGCGTTGCGGAACACAGCTGGAGGATATCTCTTATGGCGCTGCTGCTGCGAAATGAGTTTCCGGAGGCTGATATGAACAAGGTGGTGGATATGTGCATCATCCACGACCTCGGAGAATGTTTTACCGGCGATATCCCCACTTTCCTGAAAACCGATGCAGAGAGAGAAACGGAAGATTCACTTCTGCACAGCTGGATAAGCTCAATGCCGGCGGAAGTATCAAAGGACCTTTCTGCATTGTACAGTGAAATGGAGGCTCAGAAAACAGCGGAGGCAAAAATATACAAAGCACTCGATAAACTTGAAGCACTGATACAGCACAATGAATCGCCCCTTGAAACGTGGTCGGACAACGAATATGAGCTGAACAAGACCTATGCATTCGACACCGTTTCATTCTCAGAATGGCTGACCGAACTGCGGCAAGCGATACTTGAAGATACTGTTGAAAAGCTTGGTGCCGCGGGGAAGGGATAGTATACAAAAAGGAACTGCGGAGCAGTAAAACAAGGACCAACGAAAAAAGGCTTTTCTTGATCTAACGGTCAAGAGAGGCCTTTTTGTTTCGTTTATATTCGGAGCCGCGCAGGCGGCGATATCATACGTTGCCCACGGCGTCGATGAGTTCGGTGAATTCTTCCGGGGTCATGTTCGCGGCATCGGCGAAATAGCCGTCAATGATCTGCTTTTCATAGAGGTCTCTGAGCTGCGGAGCAGTAAGAGTACCGCCGTAGAGCAGGGGCAGAGGCTCCGGCAGGGTGGGCAGCGCAGAGGCGGCTGCATCCTTGACCGCCCCGATCATATCAAGGGCATAGTCAAGATCTGTGGCCTCGCCCCCGAACTCCCAAAGCGGACGGTATAGCAGGCCGGTGCGGTAGGCGGCGTCCACGGTCACATCTGCAAGGCCGGTCTTTATCTGCTCGGTGACAACGGCTTTGGCTGTGCCCTGCTGTTTCATCTGAGCTGTCTCGCCGAAGCAGAGCAGGCACTTCATACCCAGGGAAAGCAGCTTCCCTACGCCCTCCCGGATGAAGCTGTCCGGCTCGCCGAGGATGTATCTTCTGTCGGCAAGGCCGGTCATCCCGGCGTGGGCGCCGATGGCTTTCAGCTGCTCGGCGGTAGGCATACCGGAAACGCCCTCCGCGCAAAAGCACTGCGAGCAGAGCTTCACAAGCTCCCTGTCCTCGATGCTCTTGCAGACCGCTTCAAGGGACGCGGTGGGCACGCCCACAAAGAGCATTATGTCCTCCATGCGCTTGTACTGCATGGTCTTGTCACACATCATGTTTATGTCGGCGACGATCTGCTCCGCAGAGCTTGAGGGCGAAAAATTGTACAGATAAAATTTCAGCATACTGCTTACCTCCTTAATTCAACAAGCATATTGTTGAGCCCTATGACTCTTGAATACTCAACGTTTTCGGCAACGCTGTTTATCATTTTCAGGTTCGAGAATTCCTCGGTGTCTTCATCGGTCTTGGCAGGGTCGAATACTGCGCCGTTGTCCCTGACAGTGAGTATCAGCTTATCCGGCAGCACCTTGCAGAACAGGTCGATGCGGGGCGGCTTTTTGCCGGTGTTGAACCGCCGTATATGCTCCACAGTCTCCTCCGCCAGCAGACCCGCATAGCGGGCTGTCTTCTCGGAGACATCATTCGCAAGGGCAAATCCGCTGATGCTTTCTGAGACGCTTACGGCCTGCTGCACCTCTGCTTCAAGGCTCACATCGTATTCGGCGGCGTTCTCCGCGTCCTTTTCAAAGAGCAGTATGCCGGTGTATTTGTCGCTTTTGCGTTTGCTGATAACAAAGCTCACGGCGAACACCGCCGCCGCAGTCAGCATTTCAGAAATGAAGATCGACCACCAGATGCCCTCTGCGCCGAAGGCCTTACCCATGCCCCAGGCCAGGGGTACGGTTATTATCAGTCCCCGCAGCAGCGAGATCATCACCGAAAGGGGCTTGTGCTTGGTGGACTGGAAATAGTTCATCATAATGTAGCTGATGCTCATACCGATGAGGCTCAGGGAGAATATCCTGACCGCGGGAACGCCCGCCTCCAGCTTTTCGGGAGCATCGAAGGAGAAAAAGCCCAGCACCGTCTCCGGGAACAGACATACAAAGGCTATCACCGCCGAGCAGCAGCCGAGGACGAAGATGAACGTCCGCTTCATAGTCATTTTTATGCCCTTGAGATCCCTGTCGCCGCAGAGCATACTCACTATGGGAGTCATGGTGTCCGCGCCGCCGGAGACAAACATGGAAATGAAGGTCAGCAGCAGATTGCACACCGAGAATGCTCCTATGCCCTCAACGCTGGCGGTGGAAATAACGATCCTGTTGAGCAGCACCGACTTGACGAACAGCAGTATGGTATTGAGCACCGAGGATATACCGCTGGCACAGAGCTCCCCCAGCAGCTTGATCTCCTGTATGCCGAGCTTAACAAATCTGAGGGCTCGTTTACTGCTGAAAAACAGATAGTAGATCACGAATACCAGGCCCACGGCATAGCCCGTCACCGTGGCGAGGGCGGCGCCCTTTATGCCCATATCAAAGACCTTGATGTAGACAAAGTCCATAATAAGGTTCACGGCGTTTGATGTGATGAGTATGGCAGAGGCCAGCTTGGGCTGACCGTCAACTCTCATCAGAAAGGAGAATGCGGGTACAATGATTATCAGCGAGCAGCCGTAAAAGCTGTAAAGCACATAGTCCGTCACCATACCGGTGAGCTTTTCTTCGTTGCAGATCAGGGACACTATGCCGTCGGTGAAAAGCGTTCCGAAGACCGTCACCAGCACCGCCGATATCACCGAGCCCACCACGGCAAGAGTGAACAGCGCATTTGCCTTGCGGTTGTCCCGGTTGCCGAGAGCTGTGGATATGCTTATGAGCCCGCCGATGCCGAAGAGGAAGAACACGGCCTGAAAGAACAGTATCACCGGGTCGGAAAGATACACAGCCGACAGCGCGTCGGGGCTTATGAGGTCGGAAACGATGATGCCGTCGATAAAGGAGGCCAGCAGTATGGACATGGCGCTGAGTATGGCGGGGATAAGATACTCGTTAAATTTTCTGTTCAGCAGGACGCTGTTTCTTTTCAAAGTCATTCTGCGCCGCCTCCTGCGTCAAAGAATGTGAGCCCGTTCAGCAGTGTGATGAAGTTTATGATGTAGCTCTCCGCCGTCATCGACCAGCTGAATCCCAGACGGTAAAGCACCTGAGTGGTGTACTCGTTGTCAACGGAGATCATCTCCACCTTCTTTGAGCTGTCCTTGTTGTCGTAGGCCAGCAGGGTGGTGAGCATAGCCGCCTTTTTCGGATCGCTGCGCACCTTGTCGAGGCGGGAAACAAACTCATCCGTTTCCGCAAGCCTGATATCAAGTCCGGCCTCCTTCATCCTCAGAATGATATCGCCGAGGGGGATGAAGTGGTTGTTGAAGGGGTGGAAGATCACGCAGCTGTCGGGGGTGGTGCAGAGCTTCATTATGGCGTCTGCGGTCTCGTCTATGGGGGCGAACTCAACGGGGTAGTTCATCATGGAATAGGGGTAAGCCCCGATAAGATCATAGGCGCGGAGCCTGCCCATAAAGCCGTTGGTGGCAAAGTTTATCTGGAACTCGCCGTCCGATGATCTGGGGGCGAGGTTGCCGACGCGCATTATCTTGGCTCTGAGGCCGTCACGCACTGCTTCGAGGACGTATCTCTCCGCAAGGAACTTGCTCTTTACATACTGGTTGTCGATGTACTGTCCGAAGTAGAAGCTCTGCTCGTCCAGCTTTCGGTCAGACTGCGGATAGCCGTTTACTCTGTCCCCCGCCACGCTGCCTGTCGATATCTGCACCAGCATACTGTTATGCTCCTTGCAGAAGCCGATAAGGTTCTTTACGCCTCCTGCATTTACCCTCTCGATATCGTCGGTATCGGAGAAGTGCTTAACGAGAGCGGCGCAGTTTATGACGGTGTCGATCTTCGTATCTTTAAGCTCCTCAAACCAGCTGTCCGAGGTGACAGAGCCGTTCACCACAAAGATGCGCTCACCGAAGAGGCCGTCATACTCGCCGGGGAAATAATAGTGTAACATTCCTTTGAGCATAAGCTCCGACGGGATGCCTTTGTCCTTGCGGTCTCTTATCAGGCACCATACCTTGCCCTTGAAGTTGTCAAGGAAGTTTCTGAGGATATGTATACCGAGGAACCCGGTGGCACCTGTAAGCAGCAGATCGCCCACAGCGTTGGGCTCGCCTGCTCCGAGCCCGAATTGATTGGCTTTGAGTATGCCGTCAAAGGCGCTGTAATCGTAGTTTGAGAGGCCGTCGTCCTCGCTCTGACCTCCGAGAGCCTTTGCTGCAAGAGCCCGGGGAGTTTTCAGCGCGAAGATATCGGTGTAGGATATCTCCAGCCCCTTTTCGTTGGCGTTCACAAGCACGCTGGTAACGGTAAGCGAGGTGCCGCCCAGATCAAAGAAGCTGCTGTCGGCGCTGACCTTGTCGAGACCCAGCACCTGTGCGAAGATATCGCAGAGCTGCTTTTCCGTCTCGTTGACAGGCTCGCTGAACTCGGTATTGAAGGAAAGATAAGGCTCCGGCAGCGCCCGGACGTCGGTCTTGCCGTTGGGGGTCTGAGGCATGGCGTCCATTCTTATCAGGCAGGAGGGTATCATATAGGCCGCAAGCCGCTTTGAGATATGCTCCTTAACGGCGTCGGGAGTGATGCTCTCATCGGCGCAGTAGTAGGCGCAGAGATGCTCCACCGAGTTGATCTTTCCGATAACGGCAACCGCCTGCTTTACCCCCTCGCAGGAGAGTATGGCCTTTTCCACCTCGCCCAGCTCTATCCTGAGACCTCTGAGCTTGACCTGATCGTCGTTTCTGCCAAGTATCTTAATGTCGCCGCTGTCCGTCCAGCGGGCGCGGTCGCCGGTCTTGTAGATGCGCTCGCCGTTAAGCTCACGGAAACTCTTTGCGGTAAGCTCCGGGTTGTTCAGATAACCCTTGGCAACGCCCTTTCCGCCGACCCAAAGCTCGCCCACAGCGCCGGGAGGCAGCAGGTTGCCGTCGTTGTCAACGATGTACTCATTGACGTTGAGCAGCGGTCTGCCCACGCAGATCTCGGTCTCGTCGGTGAGCTCCTTGGCGTTGCAGGAAACAGTGATCTCGGTGGGGCCGTAGGTGTTGAAGATCCGGGCTTTGGTGACGGCTTTCAGGTTTTGGAGCAGCTTGGGAGAATACTTCTCTCCGCCGCACATAATTATCTTACACCCCGCCAGCACGCTGCGGAAACTGTCAAGGAGCATATACTGTTCGAGGCGTGAAGGCGTGGCGTTGAATACGTCGCCGCCGGTCTGCTCAAAGAGGGCGCAGAGCTTCTGCGGGTCTTTGGTCTGAGCCTCATCAGCCAGCACAAGAGTAAGCCCGTTGCAGAGGGCGGCTGCGGTCTCTTTCAGCGACATATCGAAGGATACCGTCGTCACCGAAACATAAACGCTGCCCTCGTCGGCAAGAGCCTTGATGTGTATATTTTCCGGGTATGGCGTGAGATAGTTGGCGATAGAGCCGTGACCCACAGCAACGCCCTTGGGTCTGCCCGTGGAGCCCGATGTATAGATAAGGTAGGCGGTGTCCTCCGGGGTCACGCCGCTGTCGGGGGCGGAGGCGTTCTCATTTTTGAGCAGGTCCTCCGCATAGATTTCGTTGGCAAAGCCCCTGGGCGAGTCGGTGATGATGAACTTCGCACCGCTGTTTTCAAGGATGTAGTCTATGCGCTCCTGGGGGTATTCGGGGTCGCAGGGGATGTAAGCGGCACCGGCTTTCAGGGTGCCG
>JAFXNC010000064.1 GCA_017529875.1 Ruminococcus sp.
ATCAGCAAGAACGTCAAGTCCTCCATGACCCCCAAGCAGAAGATCGAGCAGGCCTGCAAAATGGCGGCAAGCTACGATTACAGCCCCTATTGCTCCGGCGGTGTGGGAATGGTGATCACCGGCGGCGGCGACTGCTGGGCAAGCACCAATCTTATCATATCCTTTTGTACGAAGCTGGGCTTCAAGGCATGGGGGCGCAATGCCAACCGGGACTTTGGTGCGGGCAGCGGACACATGAACGCCATGATCTATGCGGGCGGCAAGTATTACGAGGCCGATGCAGGCTACGGCGGCACCGCTCCGAGATACTACTACATCAGAGAGAGAACGAGCCTGTTTTCTTACAACTATGTTGAAGGCGGCATAGAGGTCTATCAGTACGACGGACCCGTTCCGGCAAACTTCACGATACCTGCGGCGATAGACGGACAGAAGGTCGTCTCGGTAGGCAAAGATTTCCTGAACAGCTCGGAGACTGTCAAGAAGATCACGATCTCCGAAGGCATCACATCGATCGCTGACGGAGCCTTCGAGAGCAACTCTGAACTCACCGAGATAGTCATCCCATCATCAGTAAAAACTATCGGAGATTATGTTTTCGCTCAGGACTGCAAGCTCACCAAATTCACAGTCGCTTCGGGCAACAAGTATTTCTCCTCTGAAAACGGCGTGCTTTATGACAAGAACAAAACAACGATCATCTACTGCCCGGGTGCGTCCTCGGTGACGGTGCCTTCAACTGTAAAATCGGTAGCTGACTATGCCTTTTACTATAACAGCAACATAAAGAGCGTCACCCTTCCCTCATCGGTCAGAACCATTGGAGAGGGCGCCTTCGGCGACTGCACCAAGCTTGAAAAAGTTGACCTCGGCGGCGTTACAAAGCTCGGGAATTATGTTTTCTTTGAATGTTATTCACTCAAGACTATGAAGATACCCTCAACTGTCACCACCTTCGGTGATTACTGCGTTGGCTTCACCTATTTTGACAGCGTGGATACCGACTTCGTGATCTTCGGCACCAAGGGCTCCGCCGCAGAGAAATACGCAAATAAAAACAAGATCAAATTCTCATCGGGAAAGAACCTCTGCGACTGCTCCATCACCATACCCTACTGCTCCTACACCTTCACTGGCGACCCGATCAAGCCCCCTGTAACAGTCAAGGACGGCACGACCAAGCTCACTCAGGGCAAGGACTACAAGGTCACCTATGACAAGGAAACGGAAGTCGGCGTCCGCACAATAACAGTTGAGGGCATCGGAAACTACGCCGGCAAGTATTATAAGGAATTTGTCATCAAGCCTGAGAAAAACAGCATCACCGGGGTCAAGCTGGCCTCCGGCGGCAATGTCACCCTGGACTGGAACATGGATCTCCTGGCTACCGGCTACGAGGTGGTGTGGTCAAAGAAGGAGGACTTCTCCGACAGCAAGTCCCAGGTCTTTGCGCCTTATGCGGACGGGGAGTATATCTCCGGCGGCACCATAAAGAACGTATTCAAGACCGGCGAGACCCTTTATATAAAGGTACGCTCCTTCTTCACCAAGGACGGCAAGCTCACCTCCACCAAGTACGGCAATTACAGCTCCGTTGTATCCTTGAAGAATACCTCCGACCTCAGCAGCTTCAAGGCCACTGTGCCCTATGCATCTTATACCCTCGGCAGGAACACCAAGCCGACGGTAACAGTCAAGAACGGCACCGTTAAGCTGGTGGAAGGCCGGGACTTCACCGTGACCTACAAGAACACCAACAGGATCGGCACTGCCACCGCCGTTATCACCGGCAAGGGCTTCTACAAGGGCACCATAAACAAGACCTACCTCGTTAAGCCCGCCCCCCCGATGATCATAGAGGGCAGGGTATTCAGAAACGGCAGCTTCAAGCTGACCTGGCACAAGGGCGAGCCCGGCACCACAGGCTATCAGGTGCTTTACAGCACTGACCCCGATTTCAAGAACAACGTCCACAGCTGGACGACCACCGATCTTGACCACACCTCCGAGACCTTCTCAAAAGTCCCGAAGGCCGGAGAGACCTGGTACATCAAGATCCGCGCCTTCATGACCAAGGACGGCAAGGCCGCCTCCACCCGCTACGGCAATTACAGCTACGTCTATATCAGCTCACCCGAGCTGATAGACCACAACGGCGGCATTTTTGTCTGGGGATTCTGATAAGCTATCATCCGGCAAATACCAAATACTATTTCTGCATTGACAGCTGCGTTTGATACGCAGCTGTTTTCACGTCCGAAGGCACCGCGAAGGATCATCAGCAGTGCGGATATGCACTTGCTGTACAAAATCCGGGACTGTTCTTGCAAAATTTTTTAAAACTCACAGTAACTGTTTACAACGGGATTTTCGTGTGCTATAATGTAATTCCCCGGTGGGGGAAATTATAGCTTTTTGTGTTTCACTATACCCTTTTGCCGGAGGGCTGCGCACATACCTGAAACGAGCTTTGGACTGAGACAACAAGGAGGTATCACTATGGGATTTATCACAAACAAGATATTGGGCTTCTCGGATTTCATTGAGATCACAGGCTACATCGAGGAACCCGGCGTCACCGACCTTGTGCTGCCGAGAAACGCCGTAAAGATCAGCGCAGGCGCTTTGATGAGTGCCTGAACAAAAAAGATCCGTTTGCGATCAGCGAAGACGAGCTGCTCCCCGATGAAGAACTGTTTTGGGATCCAACAGACCCCGAACGGTTTTTCGGCGACCTTGACCTGATACCCTGATATACTATATTAATAATAAGGATCACCGGTCGCTGCAAGAAAAAAGACAGCTGCGATACACACCGCAGCTGTCTTGATCGTCAGAACAGACTTTTTTCTTCTTTCGCGCTGCGCCGGGGGAGCAGTCTTTCCTCCGCGACAGTCTGAGCGTCGAGGTCGAGCAGGATGAGGGAGAAGGAGTTGTTGAACTCTATCCCCTCAAGCATATCTGAAAGACTTTCAAACAGCTCCTTATTTACAAACACAAATGAAAACCTTGAGTTCTCGAAAGCCTCCGGTTCCCAGATGTCGCGCAGAAAGAGATCGCTGCTCCAGCTGAACAGGTCCCTGACTTCATAACCGACCTCTCTTTCGTACTTTTCAGGATCGCTTGCATATTCCGCACCCGTAAACACGCTGATCCTGAAATTCCAGTATTCGGGGCTGTTCCCGGGCAGGCTCAGCGCAAAATTGACGATCCGCCGCGAGAAATTGAACTTGCTTTTCCGGAATATCGGATCGGTCTCCTCCAGAGGGGTATTGAAAACCGGCGAGATCGTCTTGCCGCCCTCGAACAGCCGCCGCATTATGATCGTCTGCATATTCTCGCGCCGCTGATTGTTTAGCAGCCTGCGCTTTTCGTTCTCCAAACTTCTCGGAGTTTTTCTGTCCTTCGGGACCATACCGTTTGCGCTCATAAGGTATTCAAAAATATCCTCGGTGGGCTCATCGGAATTCTCTGCGATCGTCCTGATCTCCGCCTGGCTCAGAGGCTTGCGTATGTCGCCCTTGACTATCCTTGAACAGGTGATGGGGTTCATGCCGCACTTTTTTGCAAATTCCGCCATTGACTGCTTGCCTTTGGCAAAGAGCAGAGCATCGCCCAGGTCCCTTTGATATCTCGGGATGTATTCTATATCCAGCATACTCTTGGGAGTGTTTTCATTATCCATATTATGTTCCTCTTTTCTTTGGCTTTGTGATAAAAGATTTCAAATACAGTATATCATATTCTGCATATAAAATCAAGACCTTTTTGTGTATCTGTACGAAAAACAACAAAGAATTGCCAAAACTGCGCAGTAAGTGTTTACAGGAGAGTATTTATATGGTATATTATTGGTAAAGAGATCTGTTAAAGAGCAATTGATCAATTCAAATGCTCTTTTTCTTTTTGCCCGAATTCTGCACGGATCCCGAAATCAGTAAGACTCAAATACAGAGAGACCGTAGTTTTGCCCGCAATCTATACTATTATATAGTATAGAAACAGCTCTGTTGAAAAAACTGCATAAATCAAAAAGGGTGCATTTGTGCAAGTGTACGAACTTTATACGGAAACTATAAAAACTGTGGACAAGCCGTTTTAAATATGATATAATGCCTAATACACCTTAACAAAAACACTACATATAAAATATTATAAATACTCCATATAAATTATATTATATACAACTACGACTCAAATAAGTTGGGGTAATTATGCCTGTTTGCAAAATGCACTTTCAAGGCACGAAAGGAGCCTTAAAAGATAGATCAACCGTTTTCAACACCGAGACAGAAAAAAGGAGAGATTGCCATGATCAAGACAGACAACACAAACAACAACATCAACAATGCTTTCACCTCTTACGAGGGCAGGGAAAAGAGCGTGGTCATCCCCGAGGGCGTGACTGCTATCGCGGCGGACGCCTTCAAGGGCTGCACACAGCTCGAAGAACTGACTATCCCCGAGAGCATGGAAGAGATCGAGCTGGGCGCCTTCGACGACTGCACCAGCCTCTCGGTCATCAACGTCCCCGACAACTTCACCCTGCTGGAAGCCACCGACCTTTACAACACCAAGTGGTACAGGGACCGCAAAAAGGAGGACTTTGTGATCCTCGGTACGGTGCTGCTGGAATACAACGGCCGGGATAAAGAGATCGTGATCCCCGAGGGCGTCACCGCCATAGTCGATAAGGCTCTCGTAAACGCTGAGCCTGACCGGATACTGTGCTATCCCCAAAACGCAAAATCCGCCTTCCCCGGAGCCGTCAGCGATATCGGGGAGCCCATGATCGCAATTTACTATAACTAAAAAGAAAGGAAGTCTCACTATGAACCTTATCCCGACTGTTATCGAATCCACCTCAAGGGGCGAACGCGCCTATGACATCTACTCCCGCCTGCTGAAAGACAGGGTGATCTTTATCTCAGGCGAGATCACCGATGCGGCTGCCAGCGCAGTGGTGGCACAGCTCCTTTTCCTTGAGGCCCAGGCGCCCGACAAGGACATCTGCATCTACATCAACAGTGTGGGCGGCTCTGTTTCCGCGGGTATGGCTATCTACGACACCATGAGATACATCAAGTGCGATGTATCGACTGTCTGTGTCGGCGTGGCGGCGAGTATGGGAGCTTTCCTGCTGGCGGGAGGCACAAAGGGCAAGCGCTTCGCCCTGCCGAATTCCGAGATCATGATACACCAGCCCCTCGGTACGGCAAACGGTCAGGCAAGCGATGTGCAGATCGCCGCCGAGCATATCCTCAGTATACGGGAAAGACTCTACGGCATCCTGGCGGAAAACTGCGGCAGGACCCCGGAGACGATCGCCATACACTGCGAGCGCGACACCTGGCTCACCGCCTCTTTGGCCCTGGAATACGGGCTTATCGACAAGGTAGTTTCAAGCCGCTGACAAACACACACAACGACCAAAGACCACAGGAGGTAACAACATGATCTACTATTCCTACGAACTCAGATGGAAAAGCTTCGACCCCAACAAGGCCGCCAGGATGTACAGGACAAGGAGCTCCTTCGAGCTCAGCTACTCCGAGAGCACCCTCGAAAGCCTCAACGACAAGTTCTACTCCGAATATGTCATGAAGGATGATATCCTCTGCTGCATCACATCCCGGGACGAGGGAACGCTGTTCGTCTACACCGCCGCGAAGGTCGCCTCCTTCGATGAGAAGGTCATCGCCGGCATCCTGGGCAGGGTCTTCCCCGACTGCGTGATCCACCGCTCTCATGAGGTAACGGTGGACGAGTTCAAGATGAACGTGGGCGAGACCAGCTACGGCAACGGCAGAAAGATACTGACCAGGCTCAAGATCGACTACCGCGCAGGGAACATCTTCGACCCCATGCCTTACAGCTGGACGGAGCAGGTCATCGAGCTGCCCAAGCTCAGCTCCGCTGAGTGCAGAAAGCAGGCCGAGAAGATCCTGGCCTCCAAGAGCTTTATGGAGGAGATCTCCCGCATCTACTCCAAGAAGAACGCCAAGGCCTACTACGGGCATCCCGTCCACTACTACATCAGCGCCGGCGACTGGGGCGGCGCAAAGGATATATACGAGCTGCTGGTGAGGGCGCTGCGGAGCAACGGCAGACTGCCCTCCAACAGGCTGTCGGTGTTCAGGGATTTCAAAAAGGGCGCCTACCGTGACGAGAGATACCGCCAGCACATGACGGCTTCCGAGGGCGGCATCATCGTGCTGGAGCTGTGCAGCGACACCGGCGCGGGACGCTTTGCCAGCGACTTCCACGAGTTCACCAAGGTCACGGGGCAGATACTCGAGGAAATGAAGAAGGACACCCTGTTCATCTTCGTGGAGATCATGGGCAAGTCCGTCAAGAACTCCGACGCGGTGGGCAACGTCACAGCCAAGGCCGACATCATCCAGCTCACCGAGGGTTCCGGCACCGCAGAGCAGGCTAAGGCTTACCTCACCGACCTTACTGACAAGTCCGACATCAAGCCCGACAGCATGGACGAGGTCTTTGGGTACCTGCCCGATAACGAGGCTTACACCGTTACCGACATCTACAATGCCTACAACAGCTGGTACGGCGACGGCCTGAAAAACCATATCTACAAGGCCTACAAAAAGCAGGACTGCTGCAAGGTGGTCATCGCCGAGACCGAGAACAAGCCCTATGAGGAACTCAAAGAGATGATCGGCCTCACCGACGCCAAGTCGATGCTGGACAAGATCGTCGCGGCAGGCAAAATGAAATGCCTGCGCGAGCAGATGGGCCTCAAAAACGATGCCGCCTCCCTGAATATGCTGTTCTCCGGCTCCCCCGGCACTGCCAAGACCACCTTCGCCCGCCTGCTCACGCAGATCCTCAAAGAGGAAGACATCATCAGATCCGGCAAGCTGGTGGAATGCGGCAGGCAGGATCTTGTGGGCAAGTATGTGGGCTGGACGGCTAAGATCGTCGAGGAAAAGTTCATGCAGGCCGACGGCGGCGTGCTGTTCATCGACGAGGCCTACTCCCTTATCGACGACAGGAACTCCTACGGTACCGAGGCGGTCAACGCCATAACTCAGCTCATGGAAAACTACCGTGACAGAGTTATAGTCATCTTCGCGGGCTACCCCGACAAGATGAAGCTGTTCCTCGAGCAGAACGAGGGTCTGCGCAGCCGTATCGCCTTCCACCTGAACTTCCCCGACTACACTCCCGGGGAGCTGCTGGACATTCTCAGGCTCCGCGTCAGGAAGAAGGAGTATACCATCTCCCGGGACGCGGAGCAGAAATGCCTCGACATCTTCGCCGAAGCCTCCAAGCGGGAAAACTACGGCAACGGCCGCTATGTCAGGACCTTCCTCGAGCAGGCTGTCATCAGGCAGTCGGCGCGGCTGGTGAGCGAATATGCGGACAAGGCTCTGGACAAGGACGAGATGTGCCTGCTGAGAGCCAAGGACTTTGAAGCCGTATCCCTCGGCCTGACTGACGAAGAAGAAAGAAGGATGGGATTTGCGGTGTAATGCCGCAGATCCCCCCTCGCACACACGGACTGAGACAGAAAGGAAGTATTCTTATGGTATGGAACATCGTAAAGGATATGTTCAACAACACCGACAGCACAGGCACACTTATCATCAAGGGCTGGGACATTGAACCCGAAGAGAACGGCTCAAATCCGCGCTTTTACAAGTGCAGGATGAACTGGGACTTCGACAAGGCTCAGAAGATCGCCGACAGGGCCGCCATTTACTGTGACGCCCTCGAAGAGATAGGCGCATACTTTGCCGACGCCGATAAGGACGTTTACTGCGAACCCGACTTCGACGGCCTTTTCGACGACAGCTATGCCGCGAAGCTCTTAGAAGTGTGGGAGCTTTTCTTCGGCGGTTATGACAATGATAAGCTGGGACAGAAAGCCCTTTCCGGGCTTGCCGAACAGCGCCTCGGCAGGAAGGTCCATGCTCATAATGCTTTTGTCCGTGCAATACGCCTTGTAACTGTGACAAAGCTGGGTGCTCCCGACATAATCCTCGACAACGAGAAGTACGAGTTCGTCCGCGCCTTTGTCCTCAACCGTGCCTGCGAGGAGATAGTCTCCCTCGATCTCTCCAAGGACAGCTTCGACGAAAAGGCGGTCACACTCGGCGAGTTCAACGAGGACGACATCAACCGCGTTTCAGAGATGCTGTTAAATGACTGCTCCGTGATGCCCGAGGAAAGGATCGGCTACACCATGCTGGTCAACGCGGTCTTGGCGGATATACGCCTTGACCTTTACCGCAGGTACCGGAGGATAAAACCCGCGGTGGATGCGGCGCTTGCCACCGTCTCAGAGTCCGAGAGGAAGGTGCTCCAAATGCTCTACGGCCTCACCGACGGCGTGAGAAGATCTCATGAGGCAGCCGCTCTTGAAATGCACATCCCCCTGCCGATGATAAAGGTGTACGAAAGCTTAGCCCTGCGCAAGCTCCGTCACCCGGCCAGGCTGAAAAAGATCGAGGCTGTGTTCAGCGCATAAGGCCCGGTTTGAATAGCAAAGCAAAGCCCCGCAGGGCGGCATTACGAATGCCGCCCTGTGGGGCTTGTTGTTCAGATACAGATGCTGTGCTCACTCGTCGGTGATGACCAGCTGTTCTTTCTCAGCCTTGTCCCCCTCGATGTGGAAGGAGTTGAGCACCGGCTCCTCCTCCATTTGGCAGAGAGGACTTTCGGCTTGTCCACGTCGGCGGTTTGGTGGATGATCTGTCTTTGCAGGTTGGAAAGATCCACCTCATCAGCGTCCGCGATGCCGATTGTCCCCACGCCTCTCTGCCATTTCAGTCACCGACCTTCTGTATGATGAGCTGGAAAGTGCCGTCGCCGTTGTCGGTGAGGCTAAGGTACAGCGTATCACAAGATTCTTTTTTTACCACAAAATCCTCCGGGAATGTTGGTTTTTATTTGTTCGATATTCCCTATTGACTTAGTATGAATTATATGCTATAATCCATACATACCCGATAGGAATACTAAGTGAGGCGAGAACGGTGATAGAGCTCAGAAACATCAGCAAGACCTATAAGACCAAAAAGGGCGAGTTCACCGCTCTCAGTAACGTGAGCCTCACCGTCAGCGACGGCGAGATATTCGGCATCATCGGGCTTTCCGGCGCGGGCAAGAGCACACTGGTGAGGTGCATCAACTACCTCGAAAGGCCCACCTCCGGACAGGTCGTCATCGACGGCAGCGAGGTCGGCAGGCTCAGCAAGAAGGAGCTGCTGAAGCTCAGACGCAACATCGGGATGATCTTTCAGGGATTCAACCTGCTTGAACAGAGAACGGTGCTCAGAAACATCTGCTTTCCCCTGGAAATAGCAGGCGTACCCAAGGACAAGGCCGTGCAGAAGGCGCGGGAGCTTTTGGAGCTGGTAGGGCTCACCGACAAGGAGACCTCCTAC
>JAFXNC010000065.1 GCA_017529875.1 Ruminococcus sp.
TTGGCTCTGTCGGAGGCCATGCTGACCACGATGCCGTCGTACCAGTTGAGGTAGATGCCCACATGGAGGGGCAGGGAGCATCCGTCGTTTATCCGGGCGCACTCGTCAAAGAGCTTTTGCAGCCTGTTCTCGATATCCGCAGGCCCGGTCATCACCACAAAGTGATCCTGTCCCAGGCGGCAGCAGTTCTCGTTGCCGAAGTGCTGTGCCAGCAGCCTTCCGAAGGCCTGGAGCAGCTTGTCTCCCTGGGCGAAGCCGTACTTGTGGTTGTAGTACTTCATGCCGGAGAAGTCCATGAAAAGGATAGCCGGGGGATCCTCGTCCTTGGGGACTGAGGCGCGTTTTTCGGCGGCCAGCTCGAAGAAATATGTCATGGCGGGCAGACCCGTCAGGCTGTCGTAGCTTGTGGCGCGGATGAAGCTTTCCTCATAGATGGCGTTGCGCAGGGAGCGGTTGAGCAGCATATCGCCTTCCTCTCCGCCCTCATAGTTTCCCTCGTCGGTATACCACACCTGAGCCAGTCTTTCGCCGGTCTCCTCGAAGATGTGTACGCCCTGGGCGTGGATTATCTTATAGCCGTGACCCGCCTTGCGGTCGAAGGTCCTGTATATAACGTCGTACTTTCCGCCCTCCACGGCGAACCTGTATGCGGCGTCTGCGATGCGGGCGGCATCCTCGGGGTGGGTATCCTTGTACATATTGTTATCCATGTCGAAATAAGCCTCGGCTATATCGTCGTAGCCGAAGATCTCCCTGAATCCCGCCGACAGTACCACGGTAACGACGCGCTTGTTGAGAAACTGATATATAGCAAAGGGCACCATAGACTTTTCCATGTGAGCCTGTTCAATTTCGGAATAGCGGTATCTGTCCATTCTTATCACCTTGATCCGGAAAATAGTTTTTGCTTGTGAAAATTGACAAAACCCGTGTACGGTTCTCTGTTATACACAATCATTATACCATAGAATTAACAATTCGTCAATAGTTTTGTATCAGATTTTACCATTTTCTTCCCGGAAGGTCTTCCGGTATACAGATACCGATGCTCGCGGGCAAAAAAAGACCGCGGAGGGCTCCGCGGTCAGGTGTTTATTATGAGATGTCAGCTGCCGGAGGGGGTCAGTGCGGCTTCGGCGGCCCTATGAACTGTGCGTCCTTCTGTTCCCTCCGGTCTTCCAGGTACCTCAGAAGCTCCCCGAACATACAGTAGAGTATCGAGCAGAGCGGTACCGCTATGAACATACCCAGTATGCCCCCTACCGAGCCGCCTACCATGATCGCAAACAGCACCCACAGCGACGGCAGGCCCACGGTCTTGCCCACGACCTTCGGGTAGATCAGATTGTCCTCAAGCTGCTGCAATACTATGATGAACAGTATGAACCACAGCGCCTGGGAAAAGCTGGTGAACATGATGAAGAATGCTCCCACTGCCGCGCCCACAAATGCGCCCACTATGGGGATGAAGGCCGTCACAGTCACCAGTACCCCCACCTCAAGGGCGTTGGGGAACCCGAATATCTCCATTCCCAGGCAGCACAGCAGTCCCAGTATGCAGGCCTCTATGCACTGGCCTGTGATGAATTTCGCAAAGGTCTCCTTGCTCAGGTTGCAGCCCGCGCAGATTCGCCGTGCGATATCCTGCCGGAAGACCGCAAAGGTGAAGCGGTACAGTACGTGTTTCAGGTGCTCCTTCTGCATCAGCATATAGATCGCAAAGAACAGCGCGATGATGAAGGTCACGATGCCGGAGAAAATGGTGGTGGCGAAGTTCATAGTCTCGATGAGGGTCTTGAACAGCACCTCACTGTTGTCCAGCAGCGAGCGGATGCGGGTGGTGATGTTGTCCGCTGTCCATTCGTCCACGTTGAAGAACTTTTGCAGTATCGTCGAGCCCTTGATGGTGTCCGAAAGATCCTCCGCCAGCTGCGGCACCTTGTCCGACATCTGCTCCACGGTGTTGACCATTTCCGGCAGTACCAGCGCGATAGCCGTCACCAGTACGGCGATGAGTATGACTATGGTTATCAGCAGCGACACCGGGCGTTTGATCTTGCCCTTGATCTTACCGTAGTTGTTGTCCTTGTCGGGCTTGAACAGGGTGCGCTCGATGGCGCTCATGGGCACGTTGAGTATCAGTGCCAGCAGTATCCCCAGCAGCAGGGGAGAGAGCACGCTGAGAAGGTTCTTGATATGCTTGTAGATATAGGCTAAATTGAACAGCACCCAGAACAGCACCACGCCGACGACCACGACGATCAGCATCCTGATAAACTGCTTATCCCTTTTCATGGCTGCCTCCTTCGGTTTATTACGCTCATAATAAAACTGCCCCGGGTGAGGCAGTTTTATGCGTGTATCACTTGCTAAGATCTATTTCCATGATCGGTTCGAGGACGTCTGCACCGGCGGGTACCATGGGCAGAACGTTCACGTCCTTGTTGATGACGCACTCAACGAGGCAGGGTCTGCCGCAGGAGAGTGCCTTTTCGAGAGCGGGCTTGATCTCGCTCTTTTTGGTGATCTTTACTCCCTCGATGCCGAAGGCCTCCGCCAGCTTCATCAGGTCGGTGCCCCTGTCGATATCGGTCTGGGAGAAGCGCTTACCGTAGAACAGTCTCTGCCACTGGCGCACCATTCCCAGTACGTTGTTCTCGAACACCAGCTCGATGACCGGGATGTTGTGCTTTGCAAGGCTGGAGAGCTCGTTGCAGTTCATGAAGAAGCTGCCGTCGCCTGCAACGTTGACCACAGTCCTGTCGGGGTTGCCCAGCTTGGCGCCCATGGATGCGCCCAGGCCGTAGCCCATGGTGCCGAGGCCGCCGCTTGAAGCGAAGGAGCGCTGCTCGCGGAAATTGTAGAACTGTGCTGCCCACATCTGATGCTGGCCTACTTCGGTGGTGAGGATAGCTTTGCCGTCGGTGAGGCGGTCAAGCTCCTCCAGCACCTGCTGGGGGAGTACCTCCTCCGGGTCTGAGATAGGCAGCATACGCAGGGCATACTTTTCCTTCCACTCGGCGATCTGCTTCATCCACTCGGGATGCTTCATGTCGGGCAGCAGGGAGTTGAGCTTGTCCACGATGTACTCGATATCGCCGTTTACGTGAACGTCAACGTTTATATTCTTGCCGATCTCGGCGGGGTCTATCTCGATGTGTATGATCTTGGCGTCCTTGGCGAAAGTGTTGGGGTTGCAGATAACTCTGTCCGAGAACCGGGAGCCCACCACGATCAGCAGGTCACACTGACCCAGAGCAAGGGCAGAGGTCTTGGTGCCGTGCATACCCAGCATACCGGTATAGGCGGCCTTGGTATTGTCGAATGCGCACTGACCCATGAGGGAGAGCGCCACCGGAGCGTCGAGCTTCGCAGCGAAGACTTCAAGCTCCTCAACGGCGTTGCAGCTCACCACGCCGCCGCCTGCGTAGATGAAGGGCCTCTCGGAGTTCTTGATAAGCTCTGCGGCTGCCTCGATCTCGGCGGTGACTGTGGGCGGGTTGTGGTTGATGATCTTGCGGGGCTCGGTGCGGGTGTACTCGCACTTGGCTATGGTGACGTCCTTGGGGATGTCGATGAGTACGGGGCCCTTTCTGCCCTCGTTGGCGATGTAGAAGGCCTCTCTGATAGTCTCAGCGAGATCGTTGACGTCTTTGACGATGAAATTGTGCTTGGTCACGGGCATGGTGATACCGCAGATATCCACCTCCTGGAAGGAATCGAGACCCAGCAGGTTAGTGGAGACGTTGCCGGTTATGGCGATGAGGGGGATAGAGTCCATGTAAGCGGTGGCGATGCCGGTAACGAGGTTGGTAGCGCCGGGGCCGCTGGTGGCGATGACTACGCCTGTTCTGCCGGTGGTGCGGGAGTAGCCGTCAGCGGCATGGCAGGCAGCCTGCTCATGGGCTGTGATAACGTGTCTGATCTTATCCGAATACATATAAAGTGAGTCGTAGATATTGAGCACCGCGCCTCCGGGGTAGCCGAAAACAAGATCGACGCCCTGTTCGATGAGGCACTCCGCGATGATATCCGAACCGCTAAGCAACATAAGATTTCCTCCGTTTATTGTGATATGTGGTTTTTCGACTGACTTATATTATAATATATATCTCGGGATTTGTCAATCAATAAGCTGTTAAGAATGTTTAACCGGCTGTATTTGTCCCCGGAGCAGGGGAGAGGCAGTCTCAGGCGGCGAGGGCGAATCTGTTTACGGATAGCAATACACATCAAAAAAGGGAGATAGAATATGTGGTACCGTGGATTTAATAATTTAATGATAGCACAAAACACCGGGGATGTCAACGTCCGGAGGCGATAACAGGCCGACAATAAAAGGGAGGCGGCACGCACCGTCTCCCTGATATATCAATATTCAATTGTCTGAGAACTAACTGCTTAGTACATTGGTATTCACTCCAAGAAAGATTTTCTTCGTGCTGCCGGAATAAAATCACTGTCGCAGCTTAGCTTAGCTTTCGGGTGGACTCACTCCAATCTCGTAGTATTAAGCGAAAGAAGATTTAATCAAACCATTGGTCTTATTACCTTTCGTTGAATTAGCGCATCCCGCGCCGTTGTCCGGATCAAGCTAAAGTAACCTTTGGACTCACCCCTGTCTTTCAGATAATCAAGCGTTTCGTGCAATTTAGGATCATATTGCACCACTCCTTTAAGTTGCTTTATGCTTTGATATTTGTCGAAGATCGAACCCACTTGGGATTCAAGCTAAACAGCCCTTTGGACTCACCCCATTCTTTCACATATTCAGACGTCTCATGATGCTTACTTTCATAACGCACCACTCCTTATAGAATTACGGGTATGATATTCATTTGCTGTTCAAGCAGTCAGCTTCAAGTTCTCATCGGACTCACTCTCTCTGAATAGATTTATGTTCACTGATTTTAAGGTATCAGAAAAAGCCTCGATTGTGCATTGGAAACACTCCGTTCTAAATGATATTCAGTCTTGTGATAAAGCTCCGCGTGATCATGGGAACCACATCCTTATCATAAAATTGAATCTTCATCCTCGTTAAAGTGCCTCTGCCTCGAAGCCCGAAATAGTCTTATATTATGTTAACCATATAGGTCGGAGATTATCAGTCTGTACACCTGAGTTGTTTCTCGCTTAGATCAAGACCTTCGAGCCTCTCGGCGAAGCTGGGTGATCTCAATTACGTCCATGGGGGCTCGACTCCTTTCAAGTCTGATTAGGCTTCTCCTGCGGAACGCTTCCTTTACCGTCCGCAACCTGCCTGCGACTTTTATATTAAGGAAACTAAGATCCGGTTGATTTGGTTCTTTCGATTTCCTTGAATATACTATACCACACTTTTTGGTCATTGTCAATAGGTTTTTTCAAAAAAATCGAAATTATTTTATTTAATATTTCTTTCAGAATTTACCGCTTGACTTTTAATATAAAGAGTGTTATAATAATAGTGTTGCGGCGCTCGTTTGAAGGCCGCATTAGTTTTTGAGGGACATCAGGAGGTATGAGCTATGATGAATGAAAACACACCCGATCTTTACACACTGGAGGATGAAGACGGCAAGGAGCAGGTGTTCGAGCTGTTGGACGTTATGGAGCTGGACGGCGAGAAGTACTTCGCGCTCACACCCTACTATGACGATCCCGAGAAGATGCTGGAGTCTGACGGCGAGGTCGTTATCCTTAAATCCGTATTCGAGGGCGACGAGGAGATGATGGTCTCCTTCGACGAGAACGAGGAGGAGTACGACCGCGTGGGCGAGATCTTCATCAAGCGCCTGGAGGAAATGTACGATATCGGCGACGAGGACGAGGAGGAAGACCCCCAGTAACCTGATAATAGTTAATCTGTACAATTTTGGTCTCTATAAATTGCACATATTTACCTATTGTATTTTCAACATTTTTGTGCTATAATAATATCAAAGAAAAATCACTGCCTTGTGCGAGCAAGTATGGTATAATATCCCACATCACTTTATAGGGAGTCCTGTCTCCGGAAGCGGACTGCAGACCTCCCGACCCGGACCGCTTCGGCTGCTTCGGGCTACGGACGAAGGGAGCGCGAACCCATGGGGGGACACCCACCTGCTTAATTGCGGGTTTTATTTCGCCATACGACGGCAAGGCGGTCTTTTTATTTAGGGTCTTCGGATCCGACCGAATGCCGGAAAAGCGCAGGCGCGACAAAGAAGTATTAGTCAAGGCACTTCTGTCAGTTTTGTGACAGAAGTGCCTGCTCTGCTATAATAAAGAAGAAAGAATAATAATAAAGAATAAAGAATAAAAGAGAGCTAAAGCTCTCCGGAGTCCGCTTTGCGGACGATTTTTGAAATCATCGCCGGAGGCGATACCTTTTTTATTCTTTATTCTTTCTTTTTATTCTTTATTCTTTATTTTATTAGCGGCGGCGCGTTTCCCGGCGCCCTGGTTTTTATGTTGTCTGAGCCTCTGCGGGGACTTCCGGCTCTGTTTCCTCCGGCTCTCCGCGGTAGAGCAGCTTGAGGATTATGGGGGTCAAGATGGAGGATACGATTATCAGCAGGATCACCGAGGTGAAGTACTTCGCGTCCATCATGCCGACAGAAAGGCCCTTCTGGGAAACTATCAGCGCCACCTCGCCTCTTGTCATCATGCCTACGCCGACCTTGAGGCTGTCGCGCATATTGTACTTCATGAGGCGGGCGGTCAGGCCGCAGCCGATGACCTTGGTGAGCATCGCCACCGCCACGAAGCACAGCGAGAACAGCAGCAGCTCCGGGGTGAAGCCGTCGAACTGGGTCTTGATGCCGATACTTGCAAAGAACACGGGGCCGAACATCATGTAGGAGTTGATGTCGATCTTGCGGGCGATGTAGTTGGAGTCATGGAGCGAGCAGAGGATAAGTCCCGCCACGTAAGCGCCGGTGATGTCGGCGATGCCGAAGTATTCCTCGGCGGCATAGGCCAGGAACATACACAGCGCAAGTCCCAGTATGGGTACGCGGCGCTGGTGGGGGTAACGCTTGTCGATGAACTTGAATATATAGTAGCAGACCACGCCCACGCCCACCGAGAACAGTATGAACAGTCCGGTATGCAGCACCACGTCCATGGGGTGGCTCTCGGGGTTCTTGAAGCCGATGACGAAAGTGAGCACGATTATACCGATGACGTCGTCGATTATGGCGGCGCTGGTTATGAGGGTGCCGATGTGGCCTTTGAGCCTGCCCAGCTCTTTAAGGGCCTGCACCGTGATGCCCACGGAAGTCGCGGTCATGATAGTGCCGATGAACACCGCCGAGAGGAACTTCTCGCTGCCGAAGTCACCGAAGCCGTAGAAGGCTCCGTAAAGCAGCGTACCGCCTCCGAGGGGCACCAGCACGCCCACGCAGGCAATGGCGAGAGCCTTGGGGCCGGTCTTTAACAGGTCGCGCATATTGGTCTCGATGCCGGCGCTGAACATCAGCAGCACCACGCCTATCTGAGCCATCATGGAAAGAAACTCCGACTGCTCCACAAAGCCGAAAATGGAGGGGCCTATGAGCAGACCCGCCACGATCTCGCCCACCACCTGGGGGGCTTTGAGCTTCTGGGCGGCAAGTCCCATTATCTTCGCGCACAGAAATATGATAGCAAGATCCCGGAAAAATCCGATCTTATCCAAAACGGCAGCACTTCTTTCAGAATATATAAGTCAGCCTGACGGCCAATACTATTATAATACCGGCTGCCGCATTTCGCAAGTAAAAACTCAAATTTTGGCGCTTTAAACAATTTGCTTTTCCCCCTTGGCGGCGGCTGCGCGCATTTCATACAATCTCCCGGACGACGGGGGCGGTTCCCTGACAGCTTTTTGTCTCCGGGCGGGGAGCGCATATTACATTTTTGATAAACTGTTCACCCGATGT
>JAFXNC010000066.1 GCA_017529875.1 Ruminococcus sp.
TATAACCATACCTATTGACTTGGTCGGTTTTATATAGTATAATATACCTGCTTGATAGGAAATATATGATTACCCTCAACTCCTATCTGTGTTGGGGGAATTAAGGAGAGCTTCACTATGAACGTGCTTGAAGAAAACATCAGCGATATAGTAAACGATCTGCTCGACGACAGCGAGGATCTCAGCGAAACATCGAAGATATTCAACCACCCGGACAAAGAAGTCATCATCGATATTCTGGACAGCCTTCGGAAGATCATCTTTCCCGGCTATTTCAAGAACAAGGATATCAAGGTCTTCACACTGCGCAATAATCTCTCCATGCTGCTGGAGGATGTGGTCTTCAAGCTCACCAAGCAGATCTCCATAGTTCTCGGTGAAGAACACCGGGACGAGGAAGAGGTCATCATCACCTCCAGAGACAAGGCCCTTGCTTTCATAAAGCGGATAAAGGTCATCCGCGAGTACATACTCACCGACGTAAAGGCGGCTTATGACGGCGACCCCGCAGCCTACAGCAGTGATGAGATAATCTACTCCTACCCCGGGCTTTTCGCCATACTCGTCAACCGCATAGCTCATGAGCTGTTCCTGCTGGAGGTCCCCGTTATCCCGCGAATGATGACCGAATACGCTCATAGCGTAACGGGCATTGACATTCACCCAGGGGCGACCATAGGCAAGTATTTCTTCATCGACCACGGCACGGGAATCGTCATAGGCGAGACTACGATCATCGGCAACAACGTGAAGATCTATCAGGGCGTGACGTTGGGAGCGCTCTCTACGAGGGGCGGCCAGGCGCTGAAAAGCAAGAAGCGTCACCCGACCATCGAGGACAATGTGACTATCTACTCCGGCGCCTCTATCCTCGGCGGGAATACCGTTATCGGAAAGGACGTCGTGATAGGCGGTAACGCATTCATCACCCACTCAGTCCCCGAAGGTGCGAAGGTGAGCGTGAAGAATCAGGAGCTGCGCTACAACTATGACGCAGCCAACCCCATAGAGCGCATCAATATCGAGGAAGACACCTCCTGGTTCTATACAATTTGACTGATTGCGCTTGCCTGCTGTTAATCAGTGATGTGCAAAGCTACAAATCAGAAAAACAACGGTCAAAACCTATTGACACGGTAGGATTAAAGTGCTATACTATACTAAACCGATAGGAAATATGGGAGAACGCAAAACAGTTCCCGTTCCTTATCAACTACCGAAAGGAAGTATAGCTATGGCAGTCACAGTAGTTATCCCCACGACCCTCAGGCTCTTTACCGAGCATCACTCGGAGGTGGAGCTTGAAGGCGGCACGGTGGGAGAGATATTGAAAGTGCTTTCCGAGGAATACCCCGAGACGAGAAAGGCACTGTTCGATGAGAACGGTCAGCTTCGAGCCTTTATAAATGTATTCGTGAACGACGAGAACATCCGCGACCTGAAGGGCTTCGATACAGAGGTCAGAGACAGAGATGAGGTGATCCTTATTCCGGCTATTGCAGGAGGATCGGGACTTCCGAGTGTCCTGGGAGACACCAAGGGCGAAAAGCTCACCAATGACGAGATCACCCGTTACAGCCGTCACCTGCTTTTGCAGGAGATAGGCGTCAAGGGGCAGAAGCTCCTGAAAGCCGCAAAGGTGCTGATCGTCGGAGCCGGCGGTCTCGGAACACCGCTGATACAGTATCTCGCCGCCGCAGGCGTGGGTACGCTCGGCATCATCGACAACGACGAAGTGGAAGAGACCAACCTCCAGCGGCAGGTGATCCACGGCACCCGCGACATCGGCAGACCTAAAGTTGCTTCGGCCAAGGACAGCGTCAAGCAGATCAATCCGCTGGTAAAGGTCATCACCTACAACACAAGGCTGACCGCCGAGAATGCGGAGGAGATAATCTCCCAGTACGATGTGGTGGCGGACGCCTCGGACAACTACCCCACACGCTATCTTGTCAACGACACCTGCGTGCTGCTGGGCAAGCCGGATGTGTTCGGTGCGATGTATCAGTTCGAGGGTCAGGTATCAGTCTACTATGCGAAAGAGGGTCCCTGCTACAGATGTATGTACCCTGCACCGCCCCCGGCGGGACTTGTTCCCTCCTGCGCAATGGGCGGAGTAGTGGGAGTGCTGCCGGGAGTTATCGGGACGCTTCAGGCGAATGAAGTCATAAAGCTCATCGTCGGCGGAGGCAAGAACCTGATAGGGCGTGTTGTTACATTTGATGCATGGAACCTCAAATGGCGGGAGCTTAAAATACGCAAGAGCGACTCCTGCCCGATCTGCGGGAAGAACAGGACGATCACTGAGATAGAGGAATACGACTACGAGGACTTCTGCGGACTCACTCAGCAGAAGGAAGAAGAGGAAAAGGTCGAAGGCATCGAGCCGAAGGAGCTCAAACGCCGCCTCGACGAGGGCGAAAAGGTCACGATAGTAGATGTCCGCGAGCCCCATGAAAGAGCGATAGCCAAGTTCCCGGAGGCGATAGTCATCCCCATAGGTCAGCTTGAAAGACGGCAGAAGGAGCTTGATCCCGGGGTCGATACCGTATTCGTCTGCAAGGAGGGCAAACGCAGCATCCGCGCCGTGTATACTCTCCGGGAGGCGGGATACACCGGCCCGCTCTACAACCTCAGAGGCGGCACCAACGCCTGGGCGGAGGAAGTCGATAAGGACTTCCCGAAATACTAAAAAATAGAAGAGGAAAGGATTCCTCTTTTATTGATAATTATTCTTTATTGG
The DNA here is from genome assembly GCA_017529875.1 of Ruminococcus sp. Lineage (GTDB taxonomy): Bacteria > Bacillota > Clostridia > Oscillospirales > Ruminococcaceae > FB2012. The sequence continues at coordinate 2,744 of JAFXNC010000066.1, forward strand.
AGGAATTTAAAATGGCAAAGGAAAACGCAAACGACAAGATCGTGGCTCTCGGTAAGAAAGCCGCGTATAACCTTGCGGACGTCAACAAGACCAGACCGCAGTACGGCGCACTTACTCCCAAGTGGATCACTAAGGTACTGGAGTTCAAGGGACTTGATTCCGGTATCTACAGGATCAACAAGGTAAAGGAAGGCGAGACCCCTCTCGATGTTCTCTGCTCTGTTGAGAAGAAGTCCGATATCATCCCCCAGGGATATGTTGAGTATGAGGAGAATCCCCGTGAGCTCCAGCTCGCTTCCATCTCCACTATCATCAACGTTGACACCGCTGTTGCAGACGTTTACAGCTCCCCTTACGATCAGATCAAGGAGCAGCTCGATCTTGCTATCGAGAGCCTGCGTGAGCGTCAGGAGAGCCAGCTCATCAACAACGATGACTACGGCCTTCTGAAGAACGTTCCCGATTCTCAGCGCATCCAGACCAGGAACGGCGCTCCCACTCCCGACGATCTGGACGAGCTGATCTCCAAGGTATGGAAGGAGCCCTCCTTCTTCCTGGCTCACCCCAGAGCTATCGCTGCTTTCGAGAGAGAGTGCACCAAGAGAGGCGTTCCCCCTGTAACTGCCAACATCGCAGGCGGCACCTTCATTCTCTGGAGAGGCATCCCTATCATCCCCACCGACAAGCTGCTGGTTGACGGTCTCAAGAACCCCAAGAGCAAGAGCGGCAAGACCAACATCCTGCTTGTCCGCACGGGCGAGGCCAAGAGAGGCGTTATCGGTCTGTATCAGCGCAACCTCAAGAACGAACAGGCAAGAGGCCTTTCGGTACGTTTCAGAGGCATTGACGATAAGGGCGTAGCTTCCTATCTGCTTTCACTCTACTGCTCGGCTGCTATTCTTTCGGACGACGCTATCGCTGTTCTCGAGGATGTCGAGGTAGGTGAATACTATGACTACGAGTAATTACGGCATCCCCTCGGAGGCAGAGCTTACAAACCTTGCGAACTCTCTCTTCCCCGATCTTGACCCTACCCGCTGCGCAAGCGGCATCGAGGGTCTTGTGACGAGCGGAGACACCTCCGTTATCAGCGATGCGGCAGCCAAGGCCGGGACCTATTTCGGCGGCGTGAACTATGCTTCCTCCGCGGAGCAGGCGGCTACATCCTACGGCAGCGTTTCTGAGTTCGAGCAGATCGCCAACGAGTACAATGGCGGCGGCTCCGAGTATGAGAGCGTTGCCGACAGCTACGGCGCATCCCCCTATATCGGCGCAGCACAGCACTATGCATCCTATGACCCCTATACCGTCCCCCAGGAACAGCCCGTTCCCAACGCTGAGGCTCCTGCAGGATATGCACCGGTAGTGCTTTCACAGGGTCAGGCCGAGACCTACGTTCCCAAGCAGGCTCAGTCCGAGGTCAGAGAAGTCCCCACCGCCAAGCAGGACAGCGGCATCATAGTCGGCACCAAGACCCTCGCTCAGATCAGGAACGACTTCCCCATACTGTCTGAAAAGATCAACGGCTACGATCTTGTTTGGCTGGACAACGGTGCTACCACACAGCGTCCCCAGACGGTCATCGACAGGCTTTCCTACTACTATACACACGAAAACTCCAACGTCCATAGAGGCGCTCATGAGCTGGCGGCACGTTCCACCGACGCTTACGAGAACGCAAGGCAGATCACCGCTGACTTCATCGGCGCACCCTCCAAGGACAACATCGTATTCGTGAGAGGCACCACCGAGGCTATCAACCTTGTGGCTCATGCTTACGTCAAGCCCCTTTTGCAGCCCGGTGATGAGATAATCCTCACCATGCTGGAGCATCACGCCAACATCGTTCCCTGGCAGCTGGTTTGTCAGGAGACCGGCGCAGTTATCAAAGTAGTCCCCGTGGATCAGACCGGACAGATAATCATTTCCGAGTACGAAAAGCTGTTCACCCGCAGGACGAAGTTCGTCTCCGCGACACACGTTTCCAACGCCCTCGGAACAGTAACTCCGGTTGAGGAGATCGTGGCTATCGCTCACGCACACGGCGTAAGAACGCTGATCGACGGTGCACAGTCCATAGCACATATCCCGATCAACGTTTCCGCTCTCGACACAGATTTCTTCGTGTTCTCGGGGCATAAGATCTTTGCTCCCACCGGCATCGGAGCAGTCTATGGCAAGAGCGACGTCCTTGAAGCCGCAAGACCCTATCACGGCGGCGGCAACATGATAAAGGACGTTACCTTTGAGCGCACTATCTACAATCCGGCGCCCAACAAGTTCGAGGCCGGCACAGGCAGCATCGCCGATGCGGTGGGCTTGGGCGCGGCACTTGAATACCTCAATTCGATAGGTATGCCCGAGGTCAACCGTCACGAGCATGAGCTTCTGGTCTACGCCATGAAGGAGATGCGCAAGATCAACGGTCTGCATCTTATCGGTACGGCTACCAACAAGGCCAGCGTGCTTTCCTTCGTCCTCGACGGCGTGAACAACGAGGCAGTAGGTCAGCGGCTCAACGAGCTGGGCATAGCAGTCCGCACCGGACACCATTGCGCACAGCCCATACTGAGACACTTCGGTCTCGAAGGCACAGTCCGCCCGACGCTGGCGCTCTACAACTCCTACAACGACATTGACAGGCTCGTTGCGGGCATAAGAACACTTGCATAACTCCCATACAGAATACTCTCCCCGCCGCAAGGCGGGGAAGAAGTATTTTTAAATCAAAAAGCGTGGTGACACATATGAAATTCAATACCGCAATACTGCACACCGTCCGCTCCGAGGACACCAACGGCTCTACGCTGCCGCCTATCTATCAGGCCAACGCCTTTGAGTACGAAAGCGCGGAGCAGCTGGAAAAGGTCTTCAACAACAAGGCGGCGGGCTTTTCCTATACGAGAGCGGGCAACCCGACGGTAGACGCATTCGAGCGGCGAATAGCCGCACTTGAAGGCGGCATAGGCGCGGCGGCCTGCGCATCGGGGATGTCGGCGGTGACGGCGGCGCTGATGAACATACTGAGGGCGGGGGATGAGGTCATCGTCAGCACAGGGCTTTTCGGCGGCACCATAGACCTGTTCGAGGATCTCGAAGCCTTCGGGATAGTACCGGTATTTTTGGAGAGCATCACCTATGAAACTGTCACACAGGCAGTCACCCCGAAGACCAGAGCCGTGTTCACCGAGCTTATCGGCAACCCCCGGCTGGATATCACCGATATCGAAAGCGTCTCAAAGGCCTGCAAGGAGAACGGCATACCGCTTATAGTAGACAGCACCACCGCCACTCCCTATCTTATCAAGCCTCTGAAACACGGCGCGGATATCGTGATACACTCATCATCCAAGTATATAAACGGCAGCAGCAACTCCATAAGCGGCATCATAGTTGACAGCGGGCGCTTCAAATGGAAAAGCGAGCGTTACCCCGGCTTCGCAGATTATTCAAAGTTCGGG
>JAFXNC010000067.1 GCA_017529875.1 Ruminococcus sp.
CTCCTTCAACAACCCCTTCGGCGCCTGCGAGAAGTGTACCGGCCTCGGAGTATACAAGAAGATCGACCCCGCTTTGATCATCCCCAACCCGGAGCTTTCGATCAATCAGGGCGCTATCAAGGCCAGCGGCTGGAACAGTCTTGATGAGAGCTCATTTGCCGCGGCGTATTACAAGGCTATCTCCGAGACCTACGGCATATCACTTGATGTACCGGTGAGAGAGCTTGACCAGGATGAGATAGATGTATTCCTCTACGGCACTCAGGGACAGAAACTTAAGATATCCCGAAGCAACGAGTATTTCAAGCATGAGTACGACTCAGCCTTTGAGGGGATCATTCCCAATCTGGAAAGAAGATACGCAGAAACAGCCAGCGACTGGGCAAGAGCCGAGATCGAACAGGTCATGAGCGACGAGCCCTGCCCCGAGTGTCACGGCAACAGGCTCAACCCTATAAGCCTGTCAGTCACCGTAGGCGGGAAGAACATTTCCGAGCTTTGCAAGCTGTCAATAACCGAGGCTCTTGATTTCTTTGATAAGCTTGCGCTCTCTGACAGGGATAAGATGATCGGCGAGAGGATAATCAAGGAGATCAGGGAGAGACTTGGTTTCCTCTCCAGCGTAGGCCTTGAATACCTGACCCTTGCAAGAGCCAGCAGCTCACTTTCCGGCGGTGAGAGCCAGCGCATCAGGCTTGCCACTCAGATCGGCTCTTATCTCATGGGAGTGCTGTATATCCTTGACGAGCCCTCGATAGGGCTTCACCAGCGGGACAACGACAAGCTTATAGCGACCCTTAAACGCCTCCGCGACCTCGGCAATACTCTTATTGTTGTAGAGCACGACGAGGACACAATGTACAATGCGGATTTCATAGTTGATGTTGGCCCCGGCGCCGGTATACACGGCGGCGAGATAGTCTGCACCGGAACTATCGACGATATCAAGGCCTGCGAAAACTCAGTTACAGGCCAGTATCTCAGCGGCAGAAAGAAGATACCCGTCCCCGAAAAGCGCCGTGAAGGCAACGGCAAAAAGCTGACTGTCAAGGGTGCGGCCCAGAACAATCTGCGTGATATCGACGTGGATATACCCCTCGGAAAATTCGTCTGCGTCACAGGCGTTTCAGGCAGCGGCAAGTCATCGCTGGTCAACGAGATCATTTACAAAGAGCTTGCGGGCAGACTGAACCGCGCCAAGATACGCTCCGGCAAGTTCAAGGATATCCTCGGCACCGAGAACCTTGATAAGGTCATAGCCATAGACCAGTCGCCCATAGGCAGAACGCCCCGCTCGAATCCCGCTACCTACACCGGGCTGTTCAACGATATCAGAGAGCTTTTCGCTCAGACCAACGACGCCAAGATGAAGGGTTACGGCCCCGGAAGATTCTCTTTCAACGTCAAGGGCGGACGCTGTGAAGCCTGTGAGGGCGACGGCATACTGAAAATTGAGATGCATTTCCTGCCGGACGTTTACGTCCCCTGCGAGGTCTGCAAGGGCAAACGCTACAACCGCGAGACCCTTGAAGTGAAATTCAAAGGCAAGAACATCTACGACGTGCTTGAAATGACCGTGGAGGAGGGCGTGAGCTTCTTTGCTAACCACGACAAGATCAAGCGCAAGCTCGAGACCCTCTACGAGGTCGGACTCGGGTATATCAAGATCGGTCAGCCGGCTACCACTCTTTCGGGAGGTGAGGCTCAGAGGGTGAAGCTCGCTACGGAGCTTTCAAAGAGATCCACCGGTAAGACCATATATATCCTGGACGAGCCTACCACCGGCCTGCACACTGCCGATGTCCACAAGCTGACGGACGTGCTTCAAAAGCTCTGCGATGCAGGAAACACGGTACTTGTCATCGAACATAACCTTGATGTCATCAAGACTGCCGATCACATCATCGACCTGGGCCCCGAGGGAGGCAATAAAGGCGGCATGATCGTGGCCGAAGGCACCCCCGAAGAAATAGCCGAATGTGAGCAGTCCTACACCGGGCAGTACCTGAAAAAAGTCTTGAAATAAGTCAAACGGGAGCGGAGAAATTCGCTTCCGTTTTTTGGTCAATCTGCATCTTGAAAAGGGATTGCAACTATGATATAATAAGCTTACATTTTCGCTTTTATCGGAGGTTCAAAAATGACCTATAAAATAGATTTTGACCATTGGGGTCGGTTCTTCAATGTGCCCTGCAGTATCGTTGACGAGCATCTTCGTCTTGCTGACGGAAACTACGTTAAAGTCCTGCTGTGCATCCTTTCCGGCAACAGCAATACTGCCGATACGGCAGAGCTGTCAAGGCTTTCGGGCGTAAAGGAAGCCGCCGTCAATGACGCTGTCCACTACTGGGCGAGTGTGGGCGTGCTGAGGGTGGAAGGTCTTCCGGCTGTGGAAAAGACTGAGGCTGTCCCGGCATCGGCGCCTGTGAAAGAACCACCTTTACAGCCCGAGCCAAAAGCAGAGCCTGTCCGCTCCGTCAGGTATTCCCCGAAGGACCTTGCCGAAAAGCTCAGTCAGAGCGAGGAGCTTCGGTATGTGGTCCATGAGTTTGAGAACATCAAGGGTACAGTCATCAAGAACAACGAGCTGCTTGGACTGATAAATCTGCTGGACTATTACGGCTTTGCTGCGCAGTCACTGCTGCTGATAATCGAGTACAGTCACAAGCTCGGCAAGGACAGCATCGCCTACATTGAGAAGATTGGCAAGGACTGGTTTGACAGGGGCATAGTTGACTATGCGGATGTTGAAGCGGAGATCATAAGGCAGTCCAAGATCAAGTCCTATGAGTACAAGGCTGTAAAGGCACTCGGCTTGAAGGGCAAGCCCTCCACACGTCAAGGGGAGGTCATTGCCTCCTGGCAGGAGAAAGGCATCAGCATCGAAATGCTGGATATCGCCTACGACAAGTGCATGGATTCTATCGGGGAGCCAAAATTCAACTACATAGCCTCTATTGTCAACAGCTGGTTCGACCAGGATATCAAGACCCCCGAGCAGGTCATCGAAAAGGATAAACAGTACAAGCCCAAGCACTACAAGAAAAACACCGGCAATACCGACACCTCATACGACCTTGACGAGTGGGAGAAATTCGCAATGAGCTTTGATCCCGAGAACGGAGGCAACAACAATGGCTAAATACAGCGAGAGCGTTTATTCAAGAGCCGGACAGGAACTGAGACGGCGCAAGCTTGAAGCTGAGGCAGAGACTAAGCGAAGAAAAGCAGAGCTTTTCGCACAGGATCCCGAGGTGGCTGCTATAAGCAAACAGCTTGAAGGTACCGCTAACGAGTATCTGAAAATAATACTCAACGGCGGCACGGAGCTTCATGACAACATCGAAAAGCTCAGGAAGAAAAGCACCGAACTGAGCAGTAAGCTCGGTTCAAAGCTCCAGGCTCTCACAGGAGACAGGGACTATTTCAAGACTGCATACACCTGCAGGGTCTGCGAGGATTCCGGCTACAAGGACGGGCTGCGCTGCAAGTGCTTTGAGGCGCTTTTGAAACAGTATGCCGCCGAAGAAATGGCTGAGAACTGCGGCATCAAGCTCAACGATTTTGCTGATTTCAAGCTTGACTATTATTCCGATGCCGCGGATGAAAATGTATCTCCCCGCGCCAGGATGAAGAAGACTTACGACTATTGCCGGAAGTACTCCGAGGGCTTTTCTCAGAACAGCCCCTCGCTGCTTTTCATCGGCAAGACCGGGTTGGGTAAAACATTTCTGTCCTCCTGCATCGCCAAGGAGGTAACGGAAAAGGGTATGAGCGTTGCTATCGGTCAGCTCGCAACCTTCCTCAGAAAAGTGGAGGACGAGCATTTTGGCAGGGCAGCAGGGAACACCCTCGATACGCTGATAGGCTGCGACCTGCTGATACTCGACGACCTCGGCTCGGAGTTTCAGTCGCAATTCACAGAATCGGCGCTCTATGAGATCATCAATGCCCGGCTCAACGCCCAGCGACCTACGATCATATCTACAAATCAGAGCATCAGCGAGCTGAATATGAACTATAACGAGCGCCTTGTCTCAAGGATAACCGGCAGCTATCTGCCTTTTATCTTCATCGGTAAGGACATCAGGCCGATGATAAGAAAATTTTAATATTTATATTGACATTAAGACATAAATATGTTATAATAATGTAAATTAGTCTAAAAGAGGTTCAGCTATGAATTGGGTTGAAATGGATATATACACTACCTCGAAGGGTATCGAACCGCTTACCGGGTCGCTGCTCGGCATGGGTATAAACGGCTTTGTCATCAAGGACAGTACCGATTTCGAGGAGTTTCTCAACGATAAAAGTGTAAACTGGGATTATATCGACGATGATCTTATGGGACTGAAAAACTGTGAGACCACCGTAACGGTTTACCTCCCGGAGAATGCCCAGGGGCTTGAAAATCTCGAGGCTGTAAAGGCCGAGCTCAAAACTCTGAAATCGAGAGACCTTGACAGCTCATTCGGCAGACTCGAATACGAGCTGAAAAACGTAAAAGAAGAAGACTGGGCT
>JAFXNC010000068.1 GCA_017529875.1 Ruminococcus sp.
CATCTGCCTTGCAGGGCAGGGGCTCGGGGAGCTGTACCGGGGGCTGGGGCTTTCGGAGAAGACCGCTTCGGCGGCGGTGTCGGTGTCGCTGATACTCACGTCGGTGGTGCTGACGGCCTTCGGGCTCTATGCAAGGCTCGCCAAGCACGGCGGCGCAGGGACGCTGGTGCCTATCACAGGCTTTGCAAATGCCGTCGCCGCCCCCGCCATTGAGTACAAGACCGAGGGCCTTATCACCGGGGTGGGAGTGAAGATATTCACCGTGGCAGGACCGGTGATACTCTACGGCACACTGGCCGCCTCGGTGTACGGAGCTGTGCTGTTTTTGATGCGCCTGACAGCGTGAGGCGGTGCTTTTTCGGCTGTTTTGCCATAACCGGGCTTTCCTGCGCCCGGTTTTTTCCGTATCTGACGAAAAACGCCCGGTTTTCTTGACTTTTAGGCCGTTATTTGCTATACTATTTAAGGTTAAAATGAAATAGAAAGGGAGTCATCTATGTCTACAAGAACACGCTTTGCGCCTTCGCCTACCGGCTATATGCACGTCGGGAACCTGCGCACCGCGCTCTATGCATATCTCACCGCCAGACATGACGGCGGGAGCTTCATCCTCCGCATCGAGGACACCGACCAGGAGCGCTATGTGGAAGGCGCCGTGGATGTCATCTACAACACCCTCCGGGAAAACGGCATGACCTGGGACGAGGGTCCCGATATCGGCGGCGACTACGGCCCCTATGTCCAGAGCGAGAGAATGGGTATGTTCAAGCAGTACGCCGAGCAGCTCGTCGAGAGCGGGAACGCTTATTACTGCTTCTGCACCGAGGAACGCCTCAACGCCCTCCACGAGGAGCAGAAGGCCGCCGGCGAGACTGTGGGTCACTATGACCGCAAGTGCCGCTGCCTGAGCTGCGAGCAGGTCAAGGCCAACCTTGAAGCCGGTATGCCCTATGTCATCCGCCAGAAGATGCCCACCGAGGGGGTAACCTCCTTCGACGACATCATCTACGGTCACATCGAGGTGGACAACTCGGAGCTGGAGGATCAGATACTTATCAAGACCGACGGTATGCCCACATACAACTTTGCAAACGTGGTGGACGACCACCTAATGAAGATAACCCACGTCATCCGCGGCTCGGAGTACCTTTCCAGCACGCCGAAATACAACCTGCTCTATCAGGCCTTCGGCTGGGAGGTACCCACATACATCCACTGCCCGCCGGTAATGAAGGACGCCCACAACAAGCTCTCCAAGCGCAACGGCGACGCCTCCTATCAGGATCTGGTGGCGCAGGGCTACCTCTCCGAGGCGGTGCTCAACTACCTGCTGCTGCTGGGCTGGAGCCCCAAGGGTGAGGAGGAGATCTTCTCTCTCGACGAGATGATAAAGATCTGGGATCCCACCCGCATCAACAAGTCCCCGGCGATCTTCGACAGCATGAAGCTGAAGGCTATCAACGCCGCACATATCTCGGCGCTGCCGGATGATGAGTTTGTAAAACTCGCGGAGCCCTGGATAAGAAAGGTCTGCACAAGCGACATCGACATCGACCTGCTGTGTCAGAACCTCAAACCCCGCTGCGAGATACTCTCGGACATCCCCGACAGGGTGTCCTTCATAGACAGTATGCCGGAAGATCATGACAACGAGCTCTACAAGAACAAGAAGTTCAAGACCGACGCTGCCACCTCCCTTACCGCCCTCAATGCCCTGCTGCCAAAGCTGGAGGCCGTCACCGACTGGACCAAGGACGGCATCTATGAGGCCTGTGCAGGCTGCGCTGCGGAGCTGGAGGTCAAGAACGGCTGGCTGCTCTATCCTTTGGGGATAGCACTTTCGGGTCAGCGCTCTACGCCCGGCGGCGGTACAGACCTTGCTGCCATCATCGGCAGGGACAAGACGCTTGACAGAGTAAAGAAAGCCATCGACAAGCTCTCCCGCCAGGGAGTTTAATAAAAGAAAGGAAGAACGCAAAATGAAAGCAAAAAGATTATCCGCTCTGCTTGCGGCTGTGATCGCACTGACCATGACTGCCTGCGGCGACTCGGACAGCTCCTCCAAGAGCGACAAGGACAGCAAAGAGGACACCTCCTCCGTTGCAGTACAGGAGGGCGATTCCTCTGCTGCGGCTGATGCAGGCGAGGACTCCGGGAGCGCCGAGCCCGCTCCCGCTGACAGCACCCCTGCCGAGGACAGCCAGCCCGACGAGACTGCCGCTCCCGACAAGCCTCTCACCGAGATCATCGCCGAGACCGTTCCCGCTGACCCCAAGTCCCCTGAGCTCAAGGAGTCCGGCAAGCTGAAGATCGAGGGCGTAGGCTTCCAGGATGACAACATCTATGTTCAGGACAAGGATAACAACGCCACCATCTATGACTACAAGGGCGAAAAGCTGGTAGGCGGCAACGCAGAGTATGTCAAGAAACTGGGCAACACCGGCCTTTATGTATACGATGCAAAGGGCACCGAGGCGACTGTCTATGAGGGTCTTGTGGATGCCGACGGCAACGAGATCATCTCCGCCAGCGAGAAGGCAGGCCTTTTCAAGGAGATCGACGACCGCTTCGTTATGGCCTTCTTCCCCGAGGCTGAGACCACCAACGAGGACGAGGCTATCTACTACGCCACCAAGAGACAGTTCTCTGTCGAGGCAACCGATGAAGACGTTCTGTACACCGGCAAGGTCAAGGTATACGATACACTCAACCGCAAGTACCTGGAGAACACCACCGTTACCACCAGCCCCCGCTACACCGTATACGGCGATATCATCTCCTTCTATGACAGCAACTCCGACGCAGTTTATGTTTCCGCCGACGATCAGAAGCTGGAATTCACCGACGGCATCACTCCCACCGGCGGCAAGCTGCTGACCTGCTACAAGAACGACAAGACCTATGCTTACGACCACAGCATGACCCTGCAGTTCACCACTCCTTACAGCGTATCCAGGATGAACGGCACAGATGACTTCTATGTTCTCATGGATTCCGATTCCCGCAAGAAGGGCATCATCCACTACACCGGCACCGTTATCGTTGAGCCCAAGTACAACAGCGTTGACTACATCGGCGGCGGCTGCTTCTCCTATGCCACCACCGAGGACTACCAGAAGAACGGCATCCTCGACCTTGAGGGCAAGGAGCTCACCAAGGACGAGTACAAGTACATCTACTACTCCAACGTTCCCGGATATTTCAGCGTCTGCAACGCCGACGGCAAGTACGACCTGATGAACGTGAAGACCGGCAAGGTGATCTACTCCGGTGCTGACAGCTACATGAAGCTGGGCGACTACATCAAGATCGACGACGGCTACTGCTACTTCATCCCCGGCAAGGAGGACACCTCCCTTAAGGTGAAGTACTCCGGCACCTACTTCGGCAACTACCTGCTGGATATCAACAATGAAAAGGTGCTCTACGACCTCTACACCGGCGAAAAGTTACAGGAGGGCTTTGACAAGGCCTACTGCGCATTCGGCCGCGTATACATCGTAAAGGGCAAGGACATCACTGTGTACGAAGTACAGTAAGCGGTGAAAGCTTTCGCTTAAAGAAGAACTTAAAGAAGAAAGAATAATAATAAAGAAGAAAGAATAATTAAGGTATCGCCTCCGGCGATGGATCTCAAATCCGTCCGCTTTGCGGACACCTTAATTATTCTTTATTTTTATTCTTTCTTCTTTATTCTTTTAGCGGGCGCTGTGCAAAGAAAAAGAAAAGGCACTCTTGTTAATGCCTTAACAAAAGTGCCTTGAAACAACTAAGTTTCCCGCGCCCGCGCTTACTTCGTAAGCTTCCAGATATCTCTTGCGTAGTCCTCTACCGAGCGGTCGGCGGAGAATATGCCGGCGTTGGCGATGTTGGCAAGGGACATCTTCTGCCACTTCATCTGATCCTTGTAGCACTCAGAGGCGTAGGCCTGTGCCTTCTGATAGGAGTCGAAGTCTGCAAGGGTCATGTAGGTGTCGGTGGTCTTCAGGTTGTGAGCGACCTCGTTGAACAGCTCACCGTTGATGCCGGTGGTCATGGTGTCGAGTGCCTGGTGGATGATGCCGTTCTGGTTGTAGTAGTCCATGGGACGGTAGCCGGGCTTGGCCTTCTCCACCTCGTCAACGTTCATACCGAAGATGATGATGTTGTCGTCGCCTACC
>JAFXNC010000069.1 GCA_017529875.1 Ruminococcus sp.
GCCCATGTGGGCAAGGACGACTTTGAGTTTGGGATGACGGGAGATCATATCGGCGGCGGCTTGGGGAGTGCAATGTACCAGCTCCGGCGAGACCGGGTCGAATCCTGCATGGATAACTACCGGCATCTCCATAGCTTCAAGCTCCGAAAGCATGGAATCAAGGCGCTGCTCGTCAATGAAGAAACCCTGATAATCCGGGTGGAGCTTATAGCCCTTCAACCCGAGAGACTTGATACGGTGGATCTCCTCGAACAGATCCTCTGCATCGGGATGTACTGTGCCGAATGAGATCACCCTGTCGCTGCGAACAGAGACCGCCCAGTCGTTGATGATCCTCTGCTGAGCCGGCTTGGTGGCGATTGGCAGCAGAACGGCCTTGTCAACGCCCCACTCATCAAACAGCCGCAGTGCCATGTCAAGGGTGCCGTCGGTCAGCGGCTCGACGCCGCAGTTATCCCGGAGAACTCCTATGGCTCTTTCGGCGATCTTGTTGGAAAAAGCGTGAAAATGGAAGTCTATGAGCATGGTAAGAATCCTTTCTGATATACGAACAATAACTATATTATTATATCACGCTTTCTTTCATAATTCAATAATTATTATAGTGTAATTTATTTATAAAAATTCACAGTTTGCTATTGAAATATTATCCTGTTTGTGTTAATATTGTATAAGAAGATAATATATAGCTATATTGTCTGTTTATAGTCAACCATTTGAATTTGTGAAAGGAATGTAAATTAATGGCTGAAAAATTGTCTGCTGGCGAAGCTTTGAGCATGAAGCGCAGCAAAAAGGAATCAAGAAAAAAAATAATCCTTATCGCTATTGCGGTCATCGTAGTGGTAGTGATCGTGATAGCGGTCATATCCTCGATACAGGCGGTAAACGACAATAAAACGGAAAAGGCCAAGGCTCTGGTAGCTCAGCTGGATATCAACTCCACCTATAAAGAGGCTGAGTTCCTTGACAACGACGACTGGGATTCCGACGGCATCAAGAACGTCAACGAAGGCAAGGGCGGTACCAACCTCCAAAACGAGGATACCGACGGCGACGGTATTTCCGACGGCGACGAAATATCCCTCGGCACCGACCCACTCAATCCCGATTCCGACAAGGACGGTATGCTGGACGGCTATGAGATCATGGCAGGCACCGACCCCAAGCAGGCCAAGAGCGACGGCACTACTGATGATTCCAAGCGGGTCGTTACCATTAACAGGACCTTCGGCACGGTTACCGCTCAGATCACAGGCTGCCCCAACGTAGCCGACCTGACTATCGAGGAACTGAACCTGACCAGCATCAGCTCCAATACCGGCCTTATCTCCAAGGCTTACGACATATATACCGATTTCGCATTTGAGAAGCTTTCTCTGACCTTCAATGTGGATGAGGAAAAGCTGAAAAAGCTGGGCGCAGGTATCGAAGATATCACCGTGCTGAAATTCAACAGCTCCGACCGTTCCTATGAGAAGATCAGCTCCAAGACCGACGCCTACAATAAGACCGTCTCCGCTGATATCTCCGAGCTCGGCACCTACATCATCGGCGTCGAGAAGATAGCCAACGAGGAGCCAAGCACCAAGGTCGCATTCCTCATAGACAACTCCGGTTCGATGTACGCCGATTTCACCGGCTATGACGTGGATTTCAAGCGTCTTGACTTTGCCTCCGAGCTTATTGACAGGCTCAACGGCGATTACAGTTTCCTGATATCCAAGTTCACAGGCACATACACCAAGCTCCAGGATTTCACCAACGAAAAGTCCAAGCTGACCTCCGCTCTCGAGAGCATCAGAAAGAATTCCGAGGACTTCAACGGTACCCACAGCCAGACCGCACTTGAAAGGTGCATCCAGGAGTTCACCGCGGGAGGATCCAAAAAGCAGCGCAACGTCATCGTGTTCCTAACAGACGGTGAATCCGATGAAGTGAACGGCAAGAGCCTCGGCGAGCTTGTGGCTCTCGCTAAGGAAAAGAGCATAACCATCATGACTGTCGGACTTGGCAGAGACATCGACAGAAGCTGGCTCCAGCAGCTTGCCGCCGAGACAGAAGGCAAGTACTACTCCGCAGCCGATGCAGCTGCTCTCACCGACGTATATAAGCAGATCGAGACCACTTTCGACTTTGATATGATAAGCTACAACAGCAACGACGATACCATCGAGGGCTATTCCCTTTACAACACCGGCTTCAAGCCCGATACCAACGGTTTCTCCTTCAAGAATTTCCGCACCACCAGCTCCTCCGGCGTAGACTTCGGCATGGCAGTGTTTGCAAGAGACTGGTATCTCGGCAACATCAAGACCAAGGTCGGCTCCACCTCACCCTCTGAGGAAAGCAAGCTCAAATACAATGCCGCCGGCTATGATCTGACCGGCACCAAGCTCGAAGACCAGTACAACAAGCGCGAGTCGCTGATAAACATTATCCCCTCCGCCTTTGCCGGCGAGTTCTCCGATCCCAAGAGCTATCTTGACTTCTCCAGCGGCGGGACCGTTCTGGAGATCAAGGACAGCATCAGAGAAAAGGCCGAGCTGGCAGGCTGGGCTTCGCAGAAGTACTCGATGAAAAGCGGCTCTGTTGAGTGGAACGAAGTCGAGCTGCTCTGCCTCGATATAGCAAACTCCTTCGACAAGATCAAGAGCACCTACTCTGACTGGGAAGCAGAGCTCTATGCCGCGCTTCACACCCTCAATTCCCTCCAGTGGAACGACAAGCAGTATGAGTTCAACCTCACCAACGGCGATGAAGGCTTTGAAAAGCTCAAATCTCTGCTGGCTCAGGGCGTACCGGTAGTTACCACTATCGACGACACTCACACTGTTAACGCCATCGGGCTCATCCAGGATTCTAAGGTACACCGTCAGTACATCCTCCAGGTCTATGACAGCAACTACCCCGGAAAGACTAAGGAGATCTACATAACCCGCTCCCCTATCGCCTCCTGCAATATCAGCAACGGCAAGGCAGAAGTCAAGTCCACCACCTTCGAGTACTCCACTACTTATGAAGGCAAGCAGGTCGGCCTCAGCTTCTCCGACGTTCAGTACTGATAACAACACAGCGCCTCCGGGCTTAGCCCGGAGGCGCTTTCTGTAATACGATATACCAAAGCAAAAGCCGCACCCGAAAACAGGTGCGGCTCCTTTTATTGGATTCAGAACATCTTGAACATGATGTTGTTGAGAACGCTTTCAAGCATCTCCTGACGTCCGGAGGTCAGAGAATCTGTAACCTCACCCTTTTCAAGAGCATACTTTTCGAGATCCTCCATTGTTACCTTGCCGTCGATGATGTCCTTGCCGATGCCGGTAGTCCAGCTCTCGTATCTTCTCTCGACAAAACTGTCGATCCTGCCGTCTTCGATGAGCTTGACAGCGATTCTCAGGCCGAGGGCGAATGCGTCCATACCGGCGATGTAGCTGAGGAAGATATCGTCCTTGGTGAAGCTGCCGCGGCGAGCCTTGGCGTCGAAGTTGAGACCGCCGTTGGTGAAGCCGCCTGCTTTGAGCACTTCGTACATACACAGAGCAGCATCATAAACGTTGGTGGGGAACTGGTCGGTATCCCAGCCCAGCAGCGGGTCGCCCTGGTTGGCGTCGATAGAGCCGAAGAAACCGTTATCTCTTGCAACTCTCAGCTCGTGCTGGAAGGTGTGCTGAGCAAGTGTGGCGTGGTTAGCCTCTATGTTCATTTTGAAGTCCTTTTCAAGGCCGTACTTGCGCAGGAAACCGATAACGGTAGCGGTATCGAAATCGTACTGGTGCTTAGTGGGCTCCTTGGGCTTGGGCTCGATGTAGAAATCACCCTTGTAGCCCTTGCTCCTTGCGTAATCAACAGCAAGTCTCATGAGCCTTGCCATGTTGTCCAGCTCCAGACCCATGTTGGTGTTGAGCAGGGTCTCGTAGCCTTCACGTCCGCCCCAGAAAACATAACCCATACCGCCGAGCTTGATGGTAGAGTCGATAGCCTTCTTGATCTGAGCGGCTGCATAAGCGAATACATCAGCGGAGGGAGAAGTGCCTGCGCCGT
>JAFXNC010000070.1 GCA_017529875.1 Ruminococcus sp.
CTGCCGTCGGTGGAATGATCCCGGTTATCCCCAAGAACAAGATACTTGTCAAAAGGCACCTTGTATACATACCTGCCGGAGGCCGGATCGCGGAACACCGAAGCAAATGTGCTCCTCTCGGTCATAGTGCCGTTCACATAGGGCTCGGAGAGCTTTTCTCCGTTCACATAAACGCTGCCCTCGGAGTAGTCTATCTCCACCTTGTCATTGGGTACGCCGATGATGCGCTTCACTATGATCTCCTTCATGTTCTCCGAGTTTATTATGACCACATCGCCGCGCTCGGGAGTGTACATGAATTTCAGACTGATGAGCTTGTCGCCGTTATAAAGGGTCTGCTGCATACTCTCGCCCACGACTCTGACGTCGTTGAGCACAAAGGTAAAGACACAAATGAAAACGAAGACAGCCAAAACTACCGTTTCGATCAGATCAAGAGCCTCGTCGGCAAATGATCTGTCAGCTTCACCTTTCATTCAGCTGATAGAACCGAAACTTCCAAAGGGAAGGAATCTGAAAAACGCTTTGCCGAGAACGTCCTCGAGCTTGATGAAGCCCACATAGGCGGAACGGCTGTCGGTGGAATGGTTGCGGTTATCGCCGATAGCAAAGATAGTGTCCTCCGGGACATGATAGGTATAAACTCCGTCAGCAGTCTTGAAGGAAGTGTCAAACACCGCAAGATCGCCCCTCATAGCCTCGCCGAGGTAATCCTCCTGCACCTTGGTGCCGTTGACGGTAACGCTGTTCTTGTTGTAGTCAATGACTACTGTATCTCCGGCGATGCCGATACAGCGCTTGATGATGCACTTATCGAGCCCCTTGGAATTGGCAACGATTATGTCGCCCCGCTCGGGAGTATAGTTCAGATGAGTAAGGATAAGTCTGTCCTTGTCGTTCAGGGTCGGGTTCATGGACGGCCCGGAGACTTCAACTATCCTCAGGAAGAAAATGAATATCAGTACAACAACAAATATCGCAAGAACAAAGGCCTCGACCCAATCAAGCAGTTCATCGACCAGCGAAAAGCTCTTTTCGTTCTTGTCCAAAGCTCCGGCATTAGTATTTCCGCTCATATTGACACCTCTCTCGGTATAAATATCTATAATATATCATTATAACAAATCCAAGCGTAGATTTCAAGTACCTAAACGAAAAATCAGCCAATTTTTCGGGCGTTTTTTTGTGCACATATACATAAAAGCAAAAGGCACCGCCGAAGCGATGCCTTATCGAAGGACTTACTTAACAAGTTCCTTGACCTTAGCGGCCTTACCAACTCTCTTGCGGAGATAGTACAGCTTGGCGCGGCGAACCTTACCGCTTCTGACAAGCTCTACCTTCTCAACCACAGGCGAGTGAATGGGGAAAACTCTCTCGATACCGCAGCCGTGAGCTACACGACGTACAGTAAAGGTCTCGTTGATACCGCCGTGCTTCTTGGCGATAACAGTACCCTCGAAGATCTGGATCCTCGACTTGTCACCCTCAGCAATTCTTACGTGAACCTTAACGGTGTCACCGATGTTGACTACGGGGGCATTTTCCTTCATGCTTGAGTTTGAGATCAGTTTTAAAGCGTCCACTTTAAATTCCTCCTGTTGTTTTCAGACATTCATACACTTTATCGCAGAGCACCGCAGCCCTGCAAAGCCAGAGGACTATCCGCTTTAATGTCGTCCCGATGATCACGGGGTTTGGCATTAACTCTCGTCGGAACAAGCCGACGGTAATTCAAATGCTTAAATATTATACCATATTTCCCAGTGCAATTCAATAGCAGGCTACGTAAAACTTTCACCGTTTTTGGCGATTATCTTTGTGCGAGTTGTATAAACCGAGTTGATCCTTCCCTTAAAATACGCCTCAAAAGCGTCAAGAACAACATTCGTGTTCAGATTGAACTCGCTGCCGGCAGGCAGTCTGAGCATCAGCACGGTCTCAGCATCCGCAGCTTCACAGGAAAGCAGCTCGATGTGAGGCTTGATATCGACAAGGTTTATGCCTTTTTTCTTGGTGCGTTTCTCCACCTCGATCTTGTCCTGAGAGACAAAGCTTCTGAAAGCATCGGCGGTCTCGTCGGGCGTGAGATCTGTTCTTAAACGCAGCTCATATTCTGCGGAGCTGATCTCGGTGTGCTTCATGACAGGCTTTCCCACCGATACTATCCTGAGGCCTTCGGGCATCTGCCAGTTGATCCTGTCCCTGACCTCGTCGAAGGAAAGCTCCTCTGTCAGGGCGATATCCAGCGGTTCAACGCTTGAATCAATGCCGAGGGACAGCGCCAGCGGGAACATCAGATAGGCATGAGGGTTGAACCCCTGGGTATACCAAAGAGGTATCCCCGCCCGCTTGAATACCCTCTGAAAGGCTCTCATCAGGTCGAGGTGGGAAATATACCGGGCTCTGCCTTTCTTCTCAAAAACGAGCCTGTACTCATATCTGGTGATGCGCAGCGCCTGATTCTTCGGCAGAAGCATTTCAGCCACAGTAAACACCTCCGCATTCCTTTTTAACGCCGCATCCGGAGCAGCCCTCTGAGCAGTTGCGGGTGGTTTTGGCTTCATGAGCCTTCTTATTCTCTCTTATAAGAAATTCTCTTGATATCATATAGTCAAGATGCGACCAGGGCATGATCTCGTCGTATTTTCTCTTGCGATTGGCGTAGAAAGCCGTATCTGTGCCGCACTCGGCAAATGCCTCCTGCCACAGGTCAAAACGGAAATGCTCGTCCCAGCTGTCAAGTGTACAGCCTTTTCGCCATGCACAGTAGATAGCATCCGCAATTCTCCTGTCTCCCCGGGCAAGTATGCCCTCAAGGACGGAAACGTTCATCTGATGATAGCTGATGCGGATTTTCTTTGATTTGATATTGTCAAGCAAAAAGCCCTGCTTATGTTTTATCTGCTCCGGAGTGGCCTGGGGCTCGAATTCAAAGGGCGTAAAGGGCTTCGGTACAAAAGTCGAAGCCGACACAGAGACCTGTATGCTCTTGCCCCGCTGCTCCTTGGGGGTCTGATAGTAAAGATCCACTACCTTCTGAGCCAGCTCGGCGATACCGGCGATATCCTCGTCGGTCTCATCGGGAAGACCCAGCATGAAGTAGAGCTTGACGGTCTGATACCCCTCTGCAAAAGCAAGCTTGCAGGTGCGCATGATCTCGTCCTCAGTGATGTTCTTGTTGATAACGTCGCGCAGGCGCTGAGTCCCCGCCTCCGGCGCGAAGGTCAGTCCGCTCTTTCTTACTGCGGCGATGCGGTCGATTATCTCCTTGCTCATGGTATCTATACGCAGCGACGGCAGGGAGAGGTTGATGTTCTCCTTATCGGTATAGTCGGAAAGGCTCGTCAGCAGCTCCGTGATCCTGGTGTGGTCGCTGGTGGACAGGGATGACAGCGACACTTCCTCATAGCCGGTCTGCTCGCAAAGGGACTTGGTCTCTCCGGCAATGGT
>JAFXNC010000071.1 GCA_017529875.1 Ruminococcus sp.
TGTTCCACATCTGCAAGAACATCAGCGTAAAGCTCTGCACTGCCTCGCCGGTGAGCATGATAGCAGTATCCTTCCAGTGCCCGAAGCGCTCCCGGCAGTTGATGTACTCGTCGGCGAGGTTGACGCCGCCGTTGAAGGCGACCTTGCCGTCGATGACCAGTATTTTCCGGTGGTCGCGGAAGTTATAGGACGTAGAGATAAAGGGCTTTATGGGCGAGAAGGGCTTGCACTTGATGCCGTGCTTACGCATCAGCGCGGGGTAGTCGTGGGTGAGGGTGGATATCTCGCACATACCGTCGTACATGACCCGGACGTCCACGCCCTGCTTAGCCTTCTCGATGAGTATTTTAAGTATTGTCCCCCACATTACGCCCTCGTCGATGATGAAGTACTCCATGAAGATGAAGTTCTCGGCCTTCATGAGCTGGGGGATCATGGCGTTGAACTTGTCCTCGCCCAGCGGGAAGAACTCCACCTCGGTATTCTCATAAATGGGGAACCTGCCCGAACGGTTGAGATAAAAACACAGGTCTGCGGTGCCGGACTCGATTATCTCGTCCTTAACGATAGTGAGGGAGTTCTGTTTGAGCATTTTTCGGGAATCTTTCAGCAGCTCGGCATGGCGGCGCTTTTCCTCACGGTGTCCGATATCCAGCCGGGTGAACAGCAAAAACAGTGCCGCCGGCACCGGGAAGAACATGAACAGTCCTGCCCAGGTGAGCTTGGCGCTTGAATCCATATCCGTATTGTACAGGTATATCAGCATGGCGAACATGAACACCATCTGTATGATCGCCAGCACCCTGAACTGCATCACGACCCCATATATCACAAAGAACAGCGCGAGCTGTATCAGTATCAGCACAGCAAAAAATCCCGCGCGGCTGAACAGCAGCCTTTTCAGTCCCGGGGACTGCTTGGGTATCAGTCTTATAATATCGCGGTTTGGGTCTTTTCCGCTCACAGGCTTCATCTTCCTTTCAACGTAAACTTAGTGCCGCTGCATATAAGCAACGGCACTTTCCGCATTATGGTGCGCTTGATGCGATTCGAACGCACGACCTTCAGAGTCGGAGTCTGACACTCTATCCAGCTGAGCTACAAGCGCGTTTTTTTAAACTCCGGGACGGCTCGGTTCCCTCGCCTGCCCTTTTTGCGCCGCTTCTTACTTTCTGCGACGAGCAGCGTTTTTTAACTCCGGGACGGCTCGGTTCCCTCGCCTGCCCTTTTTGCGCCGCTTTTTATTTTCTGCGACGAGCAGCGAGCTTTTTTTGTTCGCGCGGAGTGGTTCCTATCTATCGGAGCTTTTTTACTCCGGGACGGCTCGGTTCCCTTGCCTGCCTTTTTTGCGCCGCTTCTTACTTTCTGCGACGAGCAGCGAGCTTATTTGTCCGCGCGGAGTGTTTCCTATCTACCGGAGCTTTGTTGGGAATTTATATCACCGTTGGGTGAGCTGAGGTTTTGGTTTCAGCTCACCCTTCGGCTGATAACTGGTTTTGCTTTGCACCTGATCGTGCATTGAGCTTATCTTATCTTACTTCCGCAGGGGAGGCTCTGATCCGGGAATACTACTGCGGCGCCGCCGTCGGGGGTATCTGCGGCAAGTATCATTCCCTGCGACTCAACTCCGCAGAGCTTGGCAGGCTTGAGGTTCGCCACTATGATGATCTTCTTGCCCACAAGGTCCTCCGGCTTATACCACTCGGCGATGCCCGAAACGACCTGTCTGCCGCCGAAGCCGTCGTCCAGCTGCAAGCAAAGCAGTTTCTTGGACTTCTTCACCTTCTCGCAGCTCTTGACCAGAGCAACTCTCAGGTCGGCCTTGCCGAACTCCTCTATGTCTATTTCCTCTTTGAGCTCCGCCGGGACGAACTCTTCGCCCTTTTCGGCGTCGGAGAGCTTGGCCTTGGCCTCTGCCATGTTCTTCTCGATTATGGCATTGAGCTCGGCGATCTCCTTTTCCATGTCTATCCTCGGGAAGAGTATAGCGCCCTTGTGAACAGTCACGTCAGCGGGCAGCACGCCGAACTTTCCGGCGTTGTCATAGGTGCAGTCCTCAGCCTTGGCGCCGATCTGCTCCCACACAGCGGGCATGGTATTGGGCATAAAGGGAGAAAGCAGGGTAGAGATAACTCTGATAGCCTCCAGCAGGTTATAGAGCACAGATGCCAGCCTTGCGCTGTTGGCCTTGTCCTTACCCAGTATCCAGGGCTCGGTCTCGTCGATATACTTATTGGCGCGGTCAACGCCTGCGAATATTTCTTCGAGGGCATTTTTGAGCCGTGTCTCGTCGATGCACTTGTCCACCTTGTCCCGCAGGGATGTGATCGTCTCGATAAGAGACTGGTCGAAGTCACCTTCGAGGCGCTCAGTGGGGAGGGTGCCTCCGAAGTACTTATCCGCCATAGCCACGGTACGGGAAACCAGGTTTCCGAAGCCGTTGG
This sequence comes from Ruminococcus sp., assembly GCA_017529875.1. Taxonomy (GTDB): domain Bacteria; phylum Bacillota; class Clostridia; order Oscillospirales; family Ruminococcaceae; genus FB2012. The sequence goes on from JAFXNC010000071.1 coordinate 2,445, forward strand.
CAAGGTCGGAGTTTATGCGGTTTATCATGATCTCGTTGGAGAATGCGCTGTCAGCGCCGAGAGCCATTTCTCTGAGTATGTGATACCTGATAGCGTCCACGCCGTAGCGCTCCCCCAGCATAAAGGGGTCAACCACGTTACCCAAAGACTTGGACATCTTCTGCGCCTCGCCGGTCTTGCTCTGGAAGGTTATCCAGCCGTGGACTGCAAGGTGCTTGGGCAGCGGCAGCTCGAGAGCCATGAGCATAGCAGGCCAGATAATGGCGTGGAATCTCATGATATCTTTCGCCACCATATGCACGTCGGCAGGCCAGAACTTCTCAAAGTCGCTGTGAGCGCCGTTGTCGTAGCCCAGGGCGGTGATATAGTTTGAAAGCGCGTCTATCCACACATATACAACGTGCTTGGAGTCGAAGGACACCGGCACGCCCCAGGTGAATGACGTTCTGGAAACGCAGAGGTCTTCGAGGCCGGGCTTGATGAAGTTGTTCACCAGCTCCTGGGCTCTGTACTTAGGCCTGAGGTAATCGGTCTCCAGCAGCAGCTTTTCGATCCTGTCGGCAAAGGGAGCCATCTTGAAGAAGTAGGCCTCCTCCTCGGCCTCAACCACAGGTCTGT
>JAFXNC010000072.1 GCA_017529875.1 Ruminococcus sp.
TCATGCTGGGAGCAGGAAGACAGAGCCAAAGCGGCGGCAAGACCCAGTGAGCAAAGTGTGCGTTTGATCCTCATGCTTTACCGCCTCCTGACTTTTTCTCGTCATAGAAGACCAGCCGTGCCGCTTCATCGCTGGGCGAATCATAGATAAGCGACTTGGCCTTGAATTCAAGGTCCTCGAAAGTCTTGCCGTGATCGGGATAGATGCATACGGCTATGCTGATGTCAAGCTTGTAGTCCTCGTTCTCGCCCACAAGAACGTTGTCAAGCTTGGTCCTGAGGGCGGTAAACTTGGATCTCAGATTGTTGTGTGACATGAACAGGTCAAAATCAGAGAAATCAGAGAAGACAATGAACTCCTTGGAGCCGTTGAGACCTATGGCTGTTTCGGTGCCGAAAGTGTTTTTTAGTATCTCCGCCACCTTTTGGAGGCTCTGATCCGCAAAGCTCTCCCCTACTCTCTCGGAAATGAGATCCAGCTCGTTGATACGGACTATGGCAAACGCCCATGTACCGCCGATGAGGGATATCTCGATCAGGTCAGAGATACGCTCCTCGCAGTAGTACGGAGTAAGCACGCCGGTGACTGGGTCAAGCTTTTCCTCTCTGATGCGCGGGATCCGCTTTTTGCTTGCAAAGAAGGATGCAATGAAGAAGCCAGTCATGATGAACAGGATAAGCGTCGAAAGAAGGATGACTGCAAGGAATGTCTCGGTGGGCGAGGATCTGAATTTTCCGTCAACGTTGGGAGTTACGATACAGTAGATCGCCCAGCCGTTGGCAAGCTCCAAAGCACAGCATACGCCCTTGTCGTCGCCGACGGTCTTATTCACCTCGCCACCCATTCTTGAAGTGACCTCAACGGGCAGGGGCTCGCCGTAGATCGCCGAGGTGTTGGCGCTTGAAAAGATGATCTTATCCTCGCTGTCGGCAAGGTACAGGCTCAGGCTCGAAGATGAGGAAAGCTTTCCGAACACATGACCGAACTGGCTTGAATATACAGATGCGATAAAGACAGCATTGTCGTTGACACGTTTGAGGAAACAAATACGGGAAACATTGTCCGAGTAGAACACGTTCCATGACCTGTCGTTTCTTCTGATGAGATCAGAGGTCTTCTGAAAGACATTGTCGCCGAGCAGATCGAGGGTGCCGTCGGAAACTATGCCCGCAACGCTGTTGTTGCTGTAAATGATACCGAAATCGCAGTAATCGGTAATATAGTTGGCTTTTGAGAACAGCTCGGTGATCCTGTCCTTGATAGCCAGTTCCTCAGCAGTGTAATCATCATACTTGGGATAGAATTCAACGAGCTCCTTTTCCTCGTAGATTATGGAGGACGCCATTTCTACGTTCTCGCAGAAATTCTCAACACTTCTGCCCGTCTGGTGGACCGCAACAGAACAGTAGATCTCCGACTGTGAAAGCATGGATCTGTTTTTGGAGACGATCATGAACACGCTGGTCACGATCAGTATTGCAACAGCGATTATCGTATACACAACGATCATAGTGTTACGCATGGCTATGATCCGGCTCGTTTCCTGATGCTCGTCCATTCGGGGACCCCCTTTCGGTAATATACATACATTGTTATTATACTATAACCGGCAGGATTTTTCAAGTGTTTCAACAAAATAAATTTACAGGCACAAAAATACCCGGCATCCCGCAGAAAACACAGCGGAGATACCGGATACGGTTAGATTCAGAAATTGTTGTTCTGCTGCTGGAAACGGTTCTGCATATCCTGAGCAGCCATTGCATTATAAGAGGTGTCGCGGTTGAACTGCCTCTTAGCCATGCCGCGGAACACGCTGCAAACGATGAGCGAAATAAGAGAAAGGGCGAAGAAGATGTATCCCCATACATAGATAACATCGCTGAACACGCCGGAGAACTTGGAGTTCCTGTAATTCATATAGCTGGCGATCATGCATCCGATAACGCCGATGATGCCGATGAAGCTTGAGACCAGCGATATGCGCAGGTCGGAAAGCACCTTGAACTGCTTGTCCTGACGCTTGGAGAACAGTCTGAAAACAGCGAGCACAAGGAAGATGAAAGCAACGGCTTCAAAAAGTGCGTGTACCCAGAAGCCTATGAGCATGAACTTGGTATCGGCATCTCCCTCGGAGATCTGCTCGAAGGTGAAGGAAAAGACGTTCTTGTTCATTTTGTCGCCTAACTTTGACATATCATTAAGATAGCTTGCGGTACCGAAGCTGTACGAACTGTTTCCGAACATTTTGAGCAGCGGAGAGCAGATCATAAAAATGCTCAGAATGAACATGGCAATAATGTGCGGAATGAAGTTTACCGAAGACTTTGAGATGTTCCCTCCGGGCACGGCTGAGGTCTGGGGATAGGGATAGGGCTGAGCGTAGGGCTGCTGATAGTTGGGCTGATATGGCTGGTAGCCTGCGGGGTTGTTCTGCTGCTGATAGGGGTTTGCCTCCTGCTGGTAAGGGGAAGGCTCCTGCTGATAGGACGCCTGTTCGCGGCTGGCAAAATCATTTGCCTCCTCAAAAGGGTT
>JAFXNC010000073.1 GCA_017529875.1 Ruminococcus sp.
AGGAGTGATGTCATTGCTCAGGATAGATGCGTCTGAGCTGAAGGCGAGAGCCACAGAGCTTAAGGCCGGCATGAAGGTGCTGGTGTCCGGTACGGTCTATACCTCCCGGGACGCCGCGCATAAGCGCATCATGGCTATGATCGAGAAGGGTGAAAAGCTCCCCTACGAGATCGAGAATGCTGTGATCTACTACGCCGGACCTACTCCCGCTCCCGAAGGGAAACCCATAGGCTCCTGCGGCCCCACCACTTCCTCCCGAATGGACAGATTCGCTCCCAGGCTCCTTGATATGGGGCTTGCCGCCATGATCGGCAAGGGCGAGCGTTCACAGGAAGTCAGAGACGCTATCGTCAGAAATAAAGCCGTTTACCTTTGCGCAGTGGGAGGTGCAGGCGCCTTGGCCTGTAACTGCATCAAGAGCTGCGAGGTCATTGCCTTTGAGGATCTCGGCTGCGAATCGGTGAAAAAGCTTTATATTCAGGATTTTCCGCTTATCGTTGCTAACGACTGCTCCGGCGGCGACATATTTGAGCGCGGCAGAGCTGAGTATGCAGATCTATAGAATTATGAAAAAGTGAACAGAGGGCAGCTGCAAATTGTCCTCTGTTTATCTTTTATTCGTCAAAATAACTATTATAGATTAGATAAATATGTAGAATGATACAAATGTTTCGGTAATATAAATTTTTTTTAAAAGATTGCTTGACTTTGAATAAATCAGATGTTATTATATTAATGCATCTTGAATAATGATAGGATGGTGTCTATGGCGGGAGATGTTCGCGGCAGTATTAAGGACCTCCCCGATGAGGAGCTTGTATTGTTGTGCCGAAAAGACGACAATACTGCTGTTGACGAACTCATAAGCCGTTTCGCACCCTCTATCAGAAGACGGGCTGATTCCTTCCGTGGTACTATCGGTGACGATCTTGCGCAGGAAGGGTTTTTGGCGCTGCTTGACGCCGTGAGAAGGTTTTCCCCGGATAAGGGGGCGTCCTTCGGGACTTTCGCCGAGCACTGCATCCGCAACCGCATGATAAACGTCTTCAAAAAGACCGGTACGGATTATGAGCAGCTTGCCGAGGACTTCGACAGGGAAGACGATGCGTCGGTGATCCCCGAGAATATCGTCGTTGAGCGCGAAAGTATGAGTGAGCTCTATTCCAAGATCAGCAAGGCGCTTTCCAAGCTGGAGCTTGATGTGTTCCGCCTCTATATCTCCGGACTGTCTTACAGCAGCATTTCCGGGAGGCTGGGGGTCAGCACAAAGGTGGTGGACAATGCCGTCCAGCGGATGAGGAAAAAGCTCAAGGAAGTGCTGAGATAATCAATATGGCCATGTAGCTTAATTGCAGAGCGTTGTTTCACAAAGGTGCCGGTGCAAGTCCGGCCGGGGCAAAAATTTTTTAGCGAGGTAAAAAAATATGTACGAAGACAAGACATTAGTTTGTAAGGACTGCGGTAATGAGTTCGTGTTCACAGCCGGTGAGCAGGAGTTCTATGCTGAGAAAGGCTTTGTAAACGAGCCCCAGCGCTGCAAGGCTTGCCGTGACGCAAGAAAGAATGCGTCCAGAGAGGGCAGACAGATGTATGAGGCTACCTGCGCCAACTGTGGTAACGTAGCTAAGATCCCCTTCAAGCCCAGAGAGGACAGACCTGTTTATTGCAGCGAGTGCTTTGCTCAGATGAAGCAGGATCAGGCATGATATAATCAAGCAGCTAAGCTTTTGTCACGAATGCCCTGCGGACCGTTTCCGCAGGGCATAACGTTTTATGCGGGAGTGTAAATATACTGTAAATTATTTCTCCCGGAGCATAAAAACTGCCTCTTTTTCAATAAAGCTCTTGCTTTTTGTCCCGATATGGGTTATAATAATCAGGTAGGAAATAACCGTATTACTGTACACAGGAAAGGATGTTTAGCAATGGCTTTTGAAGTAACCAAGGAGACCATCATCGGCGATATTCTCGATCATGACGAGACTACCTCCGAGTATTTTCTGGCAATGGGTATGCACTGCCTGTATTGCCCCGCATCGAGAGGCGAAACTCTTGAGGAGGCCTGCATGGTACACGGCGTAGATGCAGATGAGCTCGCCAAGGCGATCAATGCTCATATAAACGGCTGATATCCCGCGCTGCCGCAATTTCCTGCGGCAGCTTGTTTTTTTAGTGAGGTATTTGCTTTGAACGATAACAGACTTCTTGCCTGCGCAAGGCTCGTCCGGGGCAGCCGGGCTGCCGACGTTGGCACCGATCACGGCTATCTGCCGATGTACCTTGTGCAAAACGGCATCTGCGAGAGTGCCCTGGCCTGCGATATCAACGAAAAGCCCCTGGCCTCTGCCAGGGAGAATATCGAAAAGGCCGGGCTCTCTGATAAGATCGGGGTGTATTTGTCCGACGGCCTCGGCAGCGTGCCCTGCGAGGGGATCACTGACGTGATAGTCGCAGGCATGGGGGGCGAGCTTATCGCCGACATAATCTCCCGGGCGAACTGGATAAAGCAG
>JAFXNC010000041.1 GCA_017529875.1 Ruminococcus sp.
GAGTAGAGCAGCTTGGTGTAGTCCCTGAGCTTGTCCTTGTCCTCGGCGTAGAGAGTTTTCAGCTTCTCGAAGATCGGGTGGGAGGCGTTGAGCTCCAGCACCTTTTCTGCCTTCACGTCCTGATTCTCGTTCTGAGGCATGGCGCTGAGCACCTTCTCCATTTCAATGGTGATAGCGCCCTCTGCCGAGAGGCATACCGGGTGGGATTTCAGCCTCGAGGAGAGCTGTACCTTCTTGACCTTGCCCTCAAGAGCCTCCTGCATGAAGGTGAACATATCCTTGTTCTCCTCGGCGGTCTTCTTGGCCTCCTCCTTCTCCTCGTCGGATTCAAGGTCAAGGTCGCCGTCGGAAATGGACTTGAAGGGATGATCCTTGTACTTCATCATTACCTTGATAGCGAACTCGTCCACGTCCTGAGTCAGGTAGAGAACTTCATAGCCCTTGTCCTTTACCCGCTCCAGCTGGGGCAGCATCTCGATGCGGTCAACGCTCTCGCCGCAGGCGTAGTAGATCTCCTTCTGGCCTTCCTTCATGCGCTCCACGTACTCTCCGAGAGTGACGTTCTTGCCGTCGAATGAGGACTTGAACATCAGCAGGTCTTCGAGGGTGTCCTTGGCTGCGCCGTAGCTCTGATAGATGCCGAACTTAAACTGCAAGCCGAAGATGTCGTAGAATTTCAGGTACTTCTCCCTGTCGTTTTTCAGCATCTTGGTCAGCTCGTTCTTTATGGACTTTTCAAGGTTGCGGGCGATGATCTTGAGCTGTCTGTCGTGCTGCAAAAGCTCACGGGAGATGTTCAGCGAAAGATCCTCCGAGTCAACAAGACCCTTTACAAAGCTGAAATAGTCCGGCAGCAGGTCGGCGCACTTCTCCATGATCATAACGCCGCTTGAATAGAGCTGCAAGCCCTTCTCGTAGTCCTTGGAGTAGTAGTCGAAGGGCGCCCTCGCCGGGATGTAGAGCAGAGCGTCATAGGTGGCGATGCCCTCGTTCTTGGAGTGGATGTGGGTGATAGGCGGGGTGTAATCCATGAACTTGTCGGTGTAGAAGCTGTTGTAATCGTCGTCGGTGAGCTCGCTCTTGTTCTTCTTCCAGATCGGGGTCATGGAGTTGAGGGTGTCATGCACTACCTCTTTCTGCTCCTTGCCCTCGTCGTCGTAGTTGGTGTGCTCCACGTCCATTCTGATAGGGAACCGGATGTAGTCGGAGTACTTCTTGACCAGAGCCTGGATCTGATACTGGTCGAGGAACTTGTCGTAGCTCTCGTCGTCGGTGTTGTCCTTCATTTTCAGGATTATGGTGGTGCCCACAGTCTCCTTCTCGGCGTCCTCCACGGTGTAGCCGTCAACGCCGTTGGACTGCCACTTGAAGGCCTTGTCCGAGCCGTAGGCCTTTGTGATGACTGTTACCTCCTTGGCTACCATGAAGGTCGAATAGAATCCCACGCCAAACTGTCCGATGATGTCCACGTCCTCGCCCAGCTCGTTGTCCTTCTTGAAGTTGAAGGAGCCGGAATTTGCGATAGTGCCCAGGTTGTCCTCCAGCTCCTGCTCGGTCATGCCGATGCCGTTGTCGGAGATAGTGAGGGTGCGGGCGTCCTTGTCCACAGCCAGCTCGATAGCGAAATCGTCCTTGTTAAGTCCCACCGAGGTGTCGGTCAGAGACTTGAAATAGAGCTTGTCGATAGCGTCGCTGGCGTTGGAGATGAGCTCCCGGAGGAATATCTCCTTGTGAGTGTAGATCGAGTTGATCATCATATCCAGGAGCCTTTTGGACTCCGCCTTGAATTCCTTGGTCTGCATAGTTATCCTTCCTTTGCTTTACATATTTTAGCACTCTCATACCAAGAGTGCTAACACTATAAACAATTATATCAAACTGCCCGGAAAATGCAATAGCTGTAACAAATTATTACGTTTTTGTTTACAATATAGAAATAACGGTGCTTGAATAGGAATTGAATTTGATGCCTTGATGTGTTATAATAATAGAATACGGCGGCAGGAAGTTCCCGGCCGCGCATCTATCAGTAGAAACGGAAGCGATAACATGGACCTCAATGAAGTATTCGACCGCACCCGCCCCTGCTTCTCCCTCGAGATCTTCCCCCCGAAGGATCACCAGGGCGGCGTGGAGACCATATATGAGACCCTCGACGGCCTTAAGGAAGTCCGTCCCGAGTTCATAAGCTGCACCTACGGCGCAGGGGGCAATCTGGCCGACAGCTCTACAATCGAGATATGCTCCATAATAAAGGAGAAGTACGGCATCACCCCCATATCTCATCTTACCTGCGTCAACAACTCCAAAGAGGATATAGATGTCATCCTCACCCGCCTGAAAGCAGCGGGCATCACCAATATCCTCGCCCTGCGGGGAGATCTGAAACCCGGTCAGGAGCCCAAAAACGACTTCGCCCACGCCTCCGACCTGATCTCCTACATAAAGCATTTCGACAGCAGTTTCTATGTATCGGCGGCCTGCTACCCCGAGGGGCACCCCGATTCCGAGAGCATAGTCTCGGACATAAAGATGCTCAAATACAAGGTGGACTGCGGCGCACAGCATCTGATCTCGCAGCTGTTTTTCAACAACGAGGACTTCTACCGTTTCCGGGAGCGCTGCGCCATAGCCGGCGTGAACGTGCCCATAGAAGCGGGCATCATGCCCGTCACCAGCAAGCAGAGCATCCTTAGGATGGTCTCCATGTGCGGAGCGTCGGTGCCCTCGAAGCTCTCGAAGCTGCTCAACCGCTTCGAGCACAAGCCCCTTGCCTTGGAGGAGGCCTGCATAGCCTACGCCACTGACCAGATAATCGACCTTATCTCCAACGATGTGGACGGCATCCACCTCTACACCATGAACCGCCCTTACATCGCACAGCGTATATTCAAGGTCATAGAGCCCATGAGATAACAGGGAGGCAAGTCATTTGAATTTCGACCCCACAGGCAGCGACTACCCGCTCTATAACACCATGCTCGCCGAGGCCAGACGGCGGGAAAAGCGGATGATGTTCATAAACTGCTCCAAGCTCGGTGCGCTGCTGATACTGTACAATATCTTCAACTACCTGCTCAGATACCCCTACTACGTTCTGGCAGCGTCGCTCCACAGCGGGAGCCTTATCCCCCTGCCCAACGACGCCCTCGAATACCTGAGAGAGAACCCGGACTTTGCCAAGTCCACCGCCTTCTCCATGGGCGGCAACCTGTTCATATTCTTTGTGAGCGTGGTGCTGCTGCTTATCACGGCGAAGCTGGCGTTCAGAGTGGATATCTCCGACATGATGCGCCCGAAACTCTCCCATATCCCGGAGGGGCTCCGGTGGATGCCCATGTGCCTGTTCATCAACATCGCTATCGCCATGCTGGTGACTATACTGCAAAACTACCTCTCCACCTTCGGCGTCACCATTCCGGAGAGCGACTTTTCCATATCCACCCCCACCACGGCGGCACTGGTGATACAGTTCCTGTACGTCATCGTAATGGGTCCCATAGGTGAGGAGATCGTCTACCGGGGCATCGTGCTCACACTGCTCAAGCCCTTCGGAAAGTGGCTGGCGGTGTTGATCTCGGCGCTGATCTTCGGCCTGATGCACGGCAATATCCCCCAGATGGCCTCGGCCTCCGCATCGGCTGTCGTCACCGGTATCATCGCCGTACAGTGCGGCTCCATCGTGCCCACTATCGTGATACACATATGCAACAACTTCATAGCCAGCTACGACGACTTCGCAGACGCCATGGGCTGGGCTTATGCCGACGAGATTCAGATGGCGCTGTATATAGTGCTGCTGTTCGCCGGAGGCTTTGTGATCTTCGCCTATTCCTACCGGCTGAAGATCAAGGAAGAACAATACGCCATGACTGCCGGACAGCGATTCGCGCAGGTGTTTCTGAATATCCCCATGCTGATCTATTTCTGCTATCTGCTGGCTATGATAATCAAGGGGATAGTCAAGGCCAACTAAGGAGGAAAGAATATGAGAATATCCACCAAGGGGCGTTACGCTCTGAGACTTATGCTCGACCTTGCGGAGAACTGCAAGGACGGCTGCTGCAGCGTGCGTGAGATCTCCGAAAGACAGGGCATTTCCGAGAAGTATCTCGAGCAGATAATCTCCATGCTCACCAAGGGCGGACTGGTCAGGAGCATCAGAGGCGCAGGGGGCGGCTACAAGCTGGTGAAGTCCCCGGAGGAATACACCGTGGGAGCCATACTCCGGGTAACGGAGGGGGACTTGGCGCCGGTGGCCTGCCTCGCGGACGGCGAGCAGGGCTGCGAACGTGCTGCAGGCTGCGAGACACTTTACCTGTGGCAGAAGATCTACGCCGCCGTCGGGCAGGTGGTAGATACTACCACCCTTGCCGATCTCATGGCGCATAAATGACAGGGAGGAACTGACATGGAAAAATACACTCTCATCGGCGGAAAGCTGGGACATTCCCTTTCCCCGCAGATACACGAAAGGCTCTTTGCCCTCAAGGGCAGGGAGGCCTCATATGACCTCACCGAGCTCACCGGCGACGGCCTGACTTTGAGCATCGGCGAGCTGAAAAAGCTCAACGGCTTCAACGTGACTATCCCCCACAAGCTGGCGGTGATGAATTTCATGGACGAGCTCGACCGCACCGCAAAGCTCTACGGCGCTGTCAACTGCGTCGCTCAGAAGGACGGCAGGCTCACCGGCTACAACACCGACTGCGACGGTTTCCTGCGCTCGGTCAAAGAGCTCGGAGCCAGGCTCTCCGGGGACGTGCTGCTCATCGGCTGCGGCGGCGTGGGCCGCATGATCGCCATAGCTGCGGCTCTCGAGGGGGCAAGCCTGACGGTGCAGGTCATCGAGCCTGATCTCCCCGTGGCTCAGAGCGTTAAGAGCGAGATACTCACCCACCGCCCCGATGCTCAGGTGGATATCGTCCTTGCCGACGGCGAGCATAAGCCTCACTACGACCTGCTGGTAAACGCCACCCCTGTGGGGATGTTCCCCAACGTGGATGCCTGCCCCGCCGCAGATGACCTGATCGAGCGCAGCGACGCAGTCTTCGACGTGATCTACAACCCCCTTGAAACGCAGCTGATAAAGAAGGCCCGCGCCCTTGGCAAGCCCGCAGAGAACGGCATGGCTATGCTGGTTTGGCAGGCGGTCTCGGCGCACCGCATCTGGAACGGCGACGAATACAGCTCCGACGAGATCAGGAAGATCATCGACGAGGTCTCCGGGCTGATCTGAGGTGGGAATATGAAAACGATCTTTCTCTGCGGCTTTATGGGCTGCGGCAAAACAACAGCAGGCAAGCTGCTTTCAGACGAGACCGGCAGGGTCTTCGTGGACATGGACGCCTACATCGAGGACTACGAGCACAGGACTATCGCGGAGATATTCGCCTCCGACGGCGAGGCATATTTCCGTCAGCTGGAGCGGGAGGCCGTTGAGAGGCTGGCTCCCAGCGGGTTCATAGTTGCCACCGGCGGCGGCGCCATGGTTGACCCGGTCAATGCTGAGGCCGCGAAAAAGGGCGGCGAGGTAGTGCTCATAGACACCCCCTTCGAGCTGTGCTACGAGCGCATCAAGGGAGACAGAAAGCGCCCTCTGGCGGCAGGCTCCACGAGGGAAGAGCTTCTGGCTCGCTATGAAGCCCGCATGGGTAAATATCTTGCGGCAGCCGACCGCAAGGTAGACGGCAGCGGCACCCCCCGGGAGATATGCGCACTGATATCAGCCGGGACAGTCGGAGAGTGAGCGGATATGAACATACAGATCTTCGGTACAAAGAAAAGCCAGGACACCAAAAAGGCTGAGCGTTTCTTCAAGGAGCGGGGTATCAGATTCCAGTCGGTGGATCTGGCGGTGAAAGGCCTGAGCAAGCGTGAGCTTGAATCGGTGATCCGGGCGGCGGGGTCACTGGAGGCGCTGCTTGACGACAAGTGCAAGGATCAGGACGCCTACCTGCTGATAAAGTATCTCACAGATGCAGAAAAGCCCGCAAAGCTCCTGGAAAACCCACAGGTCATGCGCCAGCCCATAGTCCGCAACGGACAGCAGGCCACAGTAGGCTACTGTCCCGACATCTGGAAAAACTGGAAGTAACAAAGCCCCCGGAGCAGCAGTGCTGTTTCCGGGGGCGTTTCATATATTCCTATGCAAAACAGCATCGACGTCCCGCGAGACCTGACGACACTGTTTTTGTGCATGAGGACCTGTGATATGCATAAACAGACCTATACAAGCGGATGCAAGACTAAAATGCACATACATCCCCGCCCGTCAAGCCCTGCAAAAGCTAAATATTTGCGATTGATTTTTCACCTTATATGTGTTAAAATTATTATAGCCTCATGAGACAAAACAACACATAACAGGAGGAAAACCATGAACACTTTAACAGCTGAACAAAGAATAGAAAACATCATCTCACAGCTCCCGGAGCTGGATATGAGCGGCCTCGCCGCCGCCCTGGGCGCCCGGGCTTACACCGATACAGGCTTTCTCGGCGGGGACGTCTACAAGTCCAACGACCTTATCCGCGCACTCTGCGGCAGCGGGGTATATATCTACGCCGCGAGCCGCTTCGCCGAGGCGCTGGAGGGCGGCATCGGGCTCATCGACCTGCGGCACATCCTCTGCATCCTGCGCCCCGAGACCGAGCAGGACGAGTCCCTTATAGACTATGTGCGCAGCTTTGAAGATCTCTGCGGACAAGTTCTCTCCAAGGGTCGCTACGACCCCTGCGCGGTGGCCTGCTCGCTGCTCTATTTGTCGGATCTGGATGAGATGTCCCGGTACGACTCGGCCTACGGCAAGCTGCTCCGCGCTCTCGATCAGGCAAAGAGCACTCTGGTGGGTACCCGCGACCTCCAAAGGGACATCTCCGCCGCCCTTGAACTGCTGAATCTGACCGACAGCTGCATCGCAGACGACTGCGAGCGTTTCGAGGAAGACCCGCTGCTTTACAAGGCTCTTTTGGCGGCGGCTCTCAGCGCCTGTGTGGGGGACATAGGTTTCTGCGGCGGAGCCTTCCCGGTCTTCGGCTCTGCCTGTGACGACGCCCCCGACGACCCGGAGGAAGACCCCGAATACGACCCCCTCGACGCCCTTGACTGGGACGAGTTCTACTCCTATCAGGAATGATCCTTCAAATGCCTGCCGGCTGCGGCGGGCATTTTTTTTGCCCGATAAAAATTTTTTGAAAACCCCCGAGATCTGTAAGACTGTTGTAACAGCGGCTGTGTTATAATGTGATCAAAGAAAGGGGAAAGCCCCCTGAGGAACGGAAAAAATACAATGAAAAGGAGAGATCACTATGAAAAACACAACTAATAAAATGACAAGGAAGATCGCAGCGATACTCGCAGCAGTTATGACCGTGACCACAATGGCATCATTCACCGCCTCCGCAGACAGCACTGCTCCCAACACCCCCTTCACCGCCGAGACCGCCGTGAAAATGGGAACAAACACCCTCTATTTGGTATTCGAGGAGTTCGTACCCGGCGGAAAGCTCATCTCGCCCTATATCAAGCTTTTTGCAAACGACCTCATGGGCAATGGCAAGAACCTCTCCCTTGACGACATCAACGCCAGGATCGAGGAGCTGTTCGATAAAGTGGATTCCCTCAACGACGACCTTCGGGATTCTATCGCAAACATCACTGCCTTGCAGAGCTTCGACAGCTTCCAGTTCAAGACCTTCAACGCTCAGATCAGCGAGATCGTGAGCCAGATCAGGATAATCAGGGATCTGGATATCCCCGAGGAGACCAAGTACGCCAGGATCGCAGCTCTCGTCAACGACAGCTCCTGCTGGGCGGAGGCAAACAACGTGTTCGTTACCTTCAACGGCCTGACTCAGGCCCTCAACAGAGCGAGCCTCGTCAAGAAGGGCGACATCTTCACCATAGTCTACGGTCACTTCGCCAAGTCCTCCGTATTCAGCGGAGAGGCTCTTGAAAAGGCAAAGCCGGTGGTAGACCTCATCATGACCGACTACATGGCAGGCTGCTGCGCCCTCATCCAGTGCCTGGCAGCACAGCTGAAGGTCTGCAACATGACCGCCGAGGAAAAGAGCAGGATCGACCCCAAGTACCTTTCCCGCATCACCGACGAGGAAAAGCTTATCTTCAACAAGGTAAACGAGATCACCGAGGCGGTCATCGGCAAGAAGACCGAGGAGACCGTGAGGGTAAGATACCAGAGCGGCACCACCCTCAAACAGACCCGGTTCGGCTTCGAGAGAAAGCCGGTCTACAAGTACAGGGAGACCACCGTAGTCAAGTTCGACGACACCGGCATCAGAGGCAGATACAACGCCTTCGTGAACACCCCGGCAAACATCCTCGTCAACAAGGACACCGCCGCCACCGAGTTAGCCGCCCGCATCTTCTGTAAATACACCGACGGTCTGGCACAGCAGGGAGTTCCTGTCGGCGCAGATACAGTCGCAAAGCGCTTCAACGGCGAGATCGCAAGCAGGCAGGCTCTCACCGGCGATCAGGTGAGGGCAGTGGCCTCCGCAGCAGCGGCAAAGGGCCTCACCATAAGAGAGTATCTCAGACAGAACGGCTTCAACACGGATGACCTCCCCGCCGGCGCCCTCCTGACAGCAGGCAAGGCCTACGACGATATCCTCTCGGTAAGCAATATAGCAGCAAACTTCATCGGCTCTATCGTGACCCACGCCTACGTCAAGGCTTACAACATCGACGAGAAGGACCCCGCCGAGAGGGAAGTGGTCCTCTGGAATACCGGCATCCATACCATAGGATTCGACGGCTGGAGCTTCGGCGACAGACACTGCATCGCGGTCATCGAAAAGGTACAGGGAGATACCGACTACGCCACGGGCGCAGAGATAATCGCGCGGAACATCACGATCTGGTGAAAGTGCGCGGCGACTGCTTAAAGAAGAAGGAATAAAGAATAAGAATAATAAAGGTATCGCCTTCGGCGATGGGTCATATGATCCGTCCGCAAAGCGGACACCTTGATTATTCTTTCTTATTTCTTCTTTACATTTGCGCGGATATAATGTATAATGTAAAAAAGGCTTTGCAAAGCGGGGTGAGAAGATGAAGACCTTGAAAAGGTCCCCACGGCTGCTGTTCCAGATAACAGTGATCGTGATACCCATGTTCATACTGATGACCGTCGCCGTTGCGCTGACGGTGTATCACAGTACCGTGGACGGGTTCCTCAAAGCGAAGAACAATCACATACAGGAGATGCTCTCCGACAGATATGAGTATTTTATGTTCATCGGGGACAATAACGAGCCCCGGGTGCAGCAGTGGTTCATCGAGCAGGCAAAGAAGGCCGACTTCGATTATGACAGAGACCTCACCGACGAGGAGCTGAGAGTCTACATAGATTATCAGTCCCGCAGCGACAGCTTTGAATACAGCTGGTTCGAGGAAATGCCGGATGACGTCAGGAAGTATTTCCTGCGGCAGTATTTCTATGCTGCCCGGCAGGGTATCTCCGCTACCCTTGCCGGAAGCGGCGATATCGAGAGCCTGTTTTTGATGGAGCTCACCTCCGACGGCCACGGGGTCATGCTGTTCGACCAGAACAACAGCGGCGAAAGCATCAAAATGGGAACGCTCCTGGATGACGACTTTTCAAAGCATCCCGTGTGGCAGGAGATAGCAGAGTGCAGCGATAATACCGTCCGGTTCGAGAAGACCTCGGACTTCCCCGGTCCCGGCAGCTACTACATCGGCTACAAGCCCGTCCTTGTGAACGGCGGCGCCAGGGCGGTCATCGGCGTGACCTACAACTGGAACGAGTTCCGGGAGGATCTCACCGGCACCATAACAAGGGCGCTGCTCATCATCGTGGGCGGTATAGCCGCAGTACTGGCGGTGCTGCTCGTCTTCCTCTACCGCAAGGTCATCAGCCCCACCGCAAGGATGCAGAGAGCCGTCCTGCGCTATACCGACGACAAGAACAGCGCAAGGATCGTAGATGAGATGTACAAGATCTCGGTGAACAACGAGCTGGGGTATCTCTCAGATGCGATCTCCGACCTGGCTCTGGAGATCGACCACTACACCAAGGAAAATATACGCATCGCCGGCGAAAAGGAAAGAGCGGAAAAAGAGCTCTATCAGGCCGAGGTGCAGGTCATGGTCTCGCAGATAAGGCCTCACTTTATGTACAACGCCCTGTCCTCCATAGCCATACTCTGCAAGCTGGATCCGAATACGGCCTACGAAGCGACTATCGCGTTTTCAAAGTACCTCAGAGGCAATATGGACTCCCTCAAACGCACCGAGCCGGTGCCTTTTGAAACAGAGCTGGAGCATCTCAAACAGTACCTCTACATCGAGAAGCTGCGGTTCGCGGATAAGCTCAACATCGTCTACGACATACAGGCCACGGACTTCAAGCTGCCCATGCTCTCTGTGCAGCCCATAGCTGAGAACGCAGTCAAGCACGGCGTGGGCATGAAGGACGAGGGCGGCACCGTGACGATATCCTCCCGGGAGACTGAGGACGGCTTTGAGGTCATCATCGCCGATGACGGCGTGGGCTTTGACCCCGATGCCCCGAGGAAGGACGACGGCCGCTCCCATGTGGGCATGGACAATACAAAGCGGCGCCTCAAGGAGATGTGCGGCGCCGACGTGATGATAACAAGCAAGCCCGGCGAGGGCACCACTGCAAAGATAATCATACCGAAGAAAAAGGAGGAGGATGCAAGTTGAGGATACTCTGTGTAGATGACGAGCCCCTGATGCTCAAAATGCTTGAAATGGCTGTTAAAGAGGCCAGGCCGGATGCGGACGTGACCGCCTTCGGTAAGCAGACCGACCTGTTGGAGGACGCTGAGAAAAACGGCTGCGACGTGGCGTTTCTCGATATCCATATGCGGGGGATGAACGGTGTTGAGCTGGCCAAGGAGCTCAAAGCCGTCAACCCGAAGATGAACATAATCTTCGTCACCGGTTTCTCGGAGTACAAGGGCGACGCCATGGATCTCAAAGCCAGCGGCTACATCATGAAACCCGTCACCGCCGAGGACGTAAAGCGTGAGCTGGAGGATCTGCGTTTCCCCATAGTGCCGAAAAGCAGCGCCCTGCTGAGGGTGCAGTGCTTCGGCAACTTCGACGTCTTCACCCCCTCCGGGGAGCGGGTGAAGTTCGAGCGCAGCAGGGCAAAGGAGATGTTCGCCTACCTCGTCCACAAGCAGGGCAGCTCCTGCACCGTCAAGGAGATCGCCGCCGCACTTTTCGAGGACGAGCCCTACGACAAAAAGCAGCTCAACTATATGCAGCAGCTCACCCACGCCATGTTAAAGGCGCTGAAAGCCGTGGGCGCCGAGGCCGCAGTGGTCAAGGACTACAACGCCCTTGCGGTGAACCCTGCGGTGCTGGACTGCGACTACTACCGCTTCAAAGAGCTGGACGCCGGCGCTGTGAACGCCTATCAGAACGAATACATGAGCCAGTACTACTGGGCGGATTTCCTGTTCGACGCCGATCTTTACTGAGCATGATACCTGCGGTCAAAAGAGCCTCTCTGCGGGGCTCTTTTTTCGTGCAGGGGCGCAGTTCGGGAGGATGCCGAGGACGCCGTCTCCGGCGGGACAGCTGCGTTCCTTGACTGTCCGATGATCAAAGATATCTATATCCCTGACAGCGTTACATCCATAGGATACTATGCTTTAGGGTATTATGCTTCTGATGACGGAGAATATTACGTTGGAAATGATAATATGAAGCTTATCCCCGGCTTCAAGCTCAAATGCCACGCCGGCTCCGCCGCCGAGCAGTACGCCAAGGATAACGGCATAAACTACGAGCTCATATAAAAAATGCTGCCCTGCGCACACACACAGGGCAGCGTCTTTTATTTTTCCATCCTGTCCACACCCTTGAGATAGAGCTTCGCGGAGATAAAGCAGGAGACGATATACATGGGCGGCCCCGCCAGCAGTATCTTGCCCACTGCCGTTTCCATGAGCTTGCTTATGTCAAAGCCCTGTATCCAGACGAAGATCTTTTCCCATATCTCGTCCTCGGTGCCCATCCAGGAGAGGTCGCCGAACAGGAAATACACCGCCGTCCCCAGCAGTATCAGCACTATCATGCCGCCCTTGATCTGGGTGCCCGCCTTCGTGCCGAAGGCAAATATGCAGGGCAGCTCCAGCGCCCGCATTATCAGCGACAGGCAGACCATTGAGATCAGCAGCTCGGTGAGGTCGGGGGCGTCCTCGACGAAATGCCTGACGATAAGGTTGTTGACCTCGCAGATCAGGAAGGTGAGCCCTAAGTTCAGCGCCACGAAAACATACTTCGCCGCCACCTGCTTTGCCCGCCCTCCGGATACCGAGGTGACGAAATAGCCCCATTTGCGGCGCTCGTCGCTCTGGATGTAGTTGAGGGTGAAGGCGCCTGTGATGATAAACGCCGAGCCCTCTAAAGCGAACAGCATTATCTTCATGAAGGAGCCCAGGCCGTTTGCTCCTACCTTTTCGTCCCCGGCCACCATAGCTAAGGTCATCAGGCAGACCATGAACAGGATAACGAGTATGCCGATTATCAGCCATTTGAGATTTGTCCTTATGTCCTTGTACAGAAATCCCAGCATCAGTTATCCCTCCTTTTCAGCGCCCGGATGCTCAGCCGCCAGAACAGAAGGCTCAGCCCGACCATCAGCAGTATCAGCACCCACCAGCCGTTGGATTCAAGCCATAGCAGGGGACGCTGCAGCTCTTCCTTCCAGAAGTCCTCCAATACAGCTTCGCCGGAATTATCCCCGAGGGAATGTCCCCTCTTTTCCACATAGCTGTTTGTCCAAAGCATAAATCCTCCGGCAACGCCGAAGTAAAGTCCCATGCAGATCACCGTGAAGACCGTGGTGGCCTTCTTCACGTTGCGGAAACGGTAGAACAGTGTGTAGCGCCCGTGGGTGAAAGTGAACATTCCGCCTCCTATGGCAAGAATGTAGATCAGATACATGGGCTTGAACTCCCGGTCAAATATGGCGCAGGTGAGGCCGTAGTTTGCAAAGCTCAGCAGCGTCATCACAGCAAGGGATATGAGGTTGAGGATATAAACCGAGCTGACTATCTGCTTTTCAGTTACCGGCAGGGTGTGGGCGTAGAGCCGGAAACGGCATTTCTCGTCCGAGGCTATCTGACAGGAGAACTGGGAGGAATAAAGCAGCAGCGGGAACCCGAAGGTCATCACCGCCGTTGTAAAGTCAACGGCGCCTTTCTGCGCTCCCTCGTTGAGATGCCCCAGGTTGCCGTAGAGCAGCGAGAGCTTCACCAGTACTGCGAATATGAACATCAGCAGGTAGATCAGCAGCCCGATGATGCGCAGCTTTTTGGAGAGCCAAAGCTCCTTTAAGATCAGGCCTTTCATTCAGCTCCACTCCTTTTTGTACCGGTTGTCGCTCCGGTTGACGTAGAAGACCATGATATCGTCCAGGGTGGCGGGGTCTATCACAGCTCCGGAGTATTTTCTTTCACAGGCGGCACGGTCGGAAACCAGCAGCTCCACCCCGAAATCATTTACCCGCGCCGAGATGAAGTCGTCCTGTGATATCTCGGCATAGTCCGCCTTTGAGCACTTCAATATGCCGTGGGAGGCGAGAATATCGTCTTTGTAGCCGGTGAGCAGTATCTTCCCCTTGTCGATGAATGTGACGCTGTCGGCTATCTTCTCCAGATCGGAGGTGATGTGTGAGGACATGAGTATGGAGTTGTCCTCGTCCTGCAAGTATTCGAGGAAGATATCCAGTATCTCGTTGCGCACCACCGGGTCAAGTCCCGTTGTGGCCTCGTCCATGATGAGCAGCTTTGCCCCGTGGGAGAGGGCAGCCGCTATTTGCAGCTTCATCTTCATGCCCTTGGAGAAGTCCTTGAACTTCTTTTTCATCGGCAGCTGGAACCGCTCCAGGTAGCCGAAGAAGGTCTCGCTGCTCCAGTTCTCAAAGATGTGCCGCATCATCCTGTCCAGCATTTTGGCGTTGAGCTGCTCGTGGAAGGGCAGCTCGTCGAAGACCGCCGAGATGTTTTTCTTTATCTCTGTTTCGTGCTGTTTTGTGTCCATGCCGAAGACCTTCATCTCCCCCCCGTCGGGCCTGATTATGCCCAGCAGGGAGTTGATAGTCGTGGACTTGCCGGCGCCGTTCTGCCCGATGAAACCCATTATGCTTCCCTTGGGCACCGTGAAGCTCACGCTGTCCAAGGTAAAGCCGTCGAAACGCTTGGTGAGGGCGTTTATCTCTATGGCGTTTTCAAAATCTGTCATTTTCTTCCCCTCCGTAGATCATGTCCAGTAGCTCGTGAAGCTCGGCAAGGGTGATGCCGCCGGAGCGGGCTTTCTCGCAGAGAGTTGTGATAAGCCCCTCGGCCTGCCGGAGATACTCCTCCCGCACCAGCTCACGGTTCTGACGCCTGACGAAGCTGCCCTTGCCTGTGAAAGACTCGATAAAGCCCTCCCGCTCCAGCTCCTCGTAGGCGCGTTTTGTGGTTATGACGCTTATCCGCAGCGCCTGAGCAAGAGCACGCATTGACGGAAGGGCGTCCCCCTCCTTGAGCTGCCTGCTCATGATCTGCGCCTTGATCTGCGAGACTATCTGCTCGTAGATCGGTGCATCCGATTGATTTGAAATGATAATGTCCATAGTGATCACCTATATTGTATATACTCGATATATACATTATACACGATATACACACGCTTGTCAAGTCTGTGACCCTCGGCGCATTTAACAAATCATAGGTGTAATAATTGTGCATCACGCACAAAGAATTGACCCGGTATTCCGGAAAGATCAGAGCCTTGTCCCTGCGGTATCGGTTGCGCATTGAATTGAAAACGATTTAGTTAAACAAGGTCTTTGCACACTTTGTACTAAAAACGTTTTCGGGATTATTGCGATTTGATAAAAAATGCTTGACATCTGAGATTGATTATGTTATAATATATGTACTATATTTGTATAAGTATCGCCGGAGGGAATTATTATGACTGACAAAGAGCTTAAAAAGCTCAAACGCCTTGAACTTCTGGAGATACTGTATGAGCTCCGCCGTCAGCTGGACGAGGCTAAGGCAGAGAACGAAAGCCTCCGGCAGGAGCTGGAAGAAGTAAAGCACTCTTTGGCGGCTCAGACCAATACAATGGTGGCAAGGCTCTATGAGGACAGGTTCGGCGAGGCCTTTGCAGATACCGATACTTCCGGGGAGGCCGCAGAATGAACATCTCTCCCGAAGAACTGCCCTCGGCACAGGCGCTGAAAGCCGAGCTGGACAGGGTCAGAAGCCGCAGGAGCTTTCTGAAACTGCTCTACAACACCGTGGCGTCGCTTATCGTGGTGGCGGCGGTGTCGGTGCTGGTGTCGATGCTGTTTCTGCCGGTGCTGAGAGTCACCGGAACCAGTATGTCCCCCACCCTCCACAACGACGAGCTGGTGGTCTGCCGCAGGATGGGCGGCTTTGAACGGGGCGACATCATCGCATTCTATCACAACAACAAGATCCTCGTCAAGCGGGTCATCGGCCTTTCGGGGGATATAATAGATATCTCAGGCTCCGGCGCCGTGACCGTCAACGGACAGCTCATTGACGAGCCCTATATCGACGCACCCGCCCTTGGCACCTGCAATATCGAGCTGCCCTATCAGGTACCGGAAAGCCGCGTCTTCGTAATGGGCGACCACCGCTCGGACTCCATAGACAGCCGCACCAAGGAGATAGGCTGCATCGCCGAGGAAATGATCGTCGGCAAGGTCATCTGGTGCATATGGCCCTTCGGGAGCATTACAGTTTACTGACAAATATCAGAATGGATTCTGATTTCCTTATAATAAAGATAAGGAGGTATGGTATGAACAGAATAAGAGAAAGCGTATCGGACTTTCTCAGCGGACGCAGATTCAAGCGTATCCGGGCCGCGCTGGCATCGGTGACTGCGGCTGCCGTGATGTTCAGCGTTACGGCGAGCCTGATACGTCCCGCAGTCAGCGTTACCGAAAATGAACTCGTTGAAGTCGTGAAACGCCTCGACGACGGCGGAGGTTCGCCCCTCGTCATCTACGGCGTCAGCGACAGTACCCAGACCGGCGTTTACTCCGTCACGGCCCTTGTGACCAAGGATCAGAACGACTCCGAGGGACACAAGAAGTTCTGCTCTTCTCTCTCTGCAAGCTTCATGCTCAAAAGTGAGGACGTCCAGACCCTGAGCAGCCACAGCAACAGCATACAGTTCAAGCTCTGGGATCAGATGCCCGACCAGCTGGAAATAGACCCGACCATGAATCTCAACGGCGACGTTTACTCCAGCGGCGGTATCAAGGAGAAGATCGGAACCTACGTCTTCGACCCGGTAAGCGGCGATGTGGTCATCACCTTCGACTTTACGGCTCAGTACTTTGCCGACAGGCAGGGCGAGAGCATAAGCGGCGGATTTGATTTCCAGGCCTGGGTATGGCACGAGGACGACAGCACCGAGGACATTTCCTATCAGATAGCCGGAAACGACGTTAAGGTGCCGATCTACCGCTACACCCATTCCCCCGACCTCGCGGTGAAGAAAAGCTATAACAACGACTTCTTCTACCCCACAGAGGGCTATACCATGGGCATGGGAGACCAGGCGCAGAGAATGCTGGGCTCCTCCTTCAAGATCAACGTCAAGTCAGTCAACGGCGTTGACGGCAAGGAGGTATCCTTCACCGATACGCTCACAAGCTCAAACGTACACTTCGACCTCAACCCCGGCGCCAGCTGGCCGCTGTACGCCTCCGACGGATCGCCGGCCACCGGCGTAACGCTGAAGATCGAAAGCATCACATCCGAGGACGGCTCTGAGGTGCTCAGCGCCCGGATAATCGCCGATGACGAGGAAACGCTGAAAAAGGGCTTCGAGTACTACTGGAACTGCCCGGTAACAGTAAACAGCACCTTCCTTGACAGCAACGGCGCTGTTGACACCGAAAAGCTCAGGATCATCGAGGGTCAGAACAACGTGGCGGTCAAGGCGCACAACGTTCCCCAGAAGACCTCCGATGCCAACATCCAGGTAAACCTCATCGCAGATATCGCCAAGAACAACGGCAGCTACGACCCCGAGACCAACACCGTCACCTGGTCCTATACTATATATAAGGACAACGGCTACTGGCGTTATGCCAAGGTCGAAGCAGTCGATCTCATCGGCGGCGAGAACGGCACGCCTCCCGAGATAGTGCCGGATTCTGTCAAGCTCAGGGTAGTTCCCGCAGGCGGCGGCACTCCGGTGGAGGTGGGCGATACCCAGACCCTGGGCGTGAACCCCATACAGTACGACTCCTCCACAGGTAAGTTCACTATCACCATGGCCGAGGACGATGTACAGTACGGCGGCATCACCTACAACAAGACCGCGATACAGGAATTCCTGATCGAGTACAAGACCCCGGTAACGGCCTCCGATTACGGCAGCACGATCAATAACTGGATCGGACTGGTTGACCCGGACGCTCCGCCGGATGCCCCGACACCCTACAACGACGTGGATTCCACCAAGCACGCGGTCATCATTAACCCCACGGTCTCGAAAGATTATACACTGGGCGAGACCGGCATAACCTGGACGGTCAAGGTGGACAACCGGGACGGACAGAACTTAGCGGGTCTGGTGATAAGAGATTCGATCACTGATCCCGACAACACCGTCAGCTATCCTGACTTTACAGATGCGGCGGCGAACGTCACTGTCAACGGACTGCCCCTGTCACTGGCGGGCATACTTACCGCCTCAGGCAATACGCTGACCTTCAACACCGATGCGGTATACAACGCCGAGAGCTACACCATCACCTACTATCAGGAGATCGGCGACCTGACGCCCTACCGCAACAAGGAATTCTCCAACACCGCAGAGCTGAAAAACGATACCGGCACACTCAGCACCGCCACCAAGGAAGCCCACATCCCAAAGCAGTTCGAGATCGAAAAGCAGGGCAGCCTCGGCGCGGACGGCAAGATGCACTACACCGTGTCCTATATCAACCAGTACGGCGCGGATCTCAACGATCAGGTCATCACCGATGTGCTGACGATCACCGATTCGAGCGGTCAGCCTGTGGATGCCAACGGCTTCAATATCACGGTAGTCGATTCGACGGTGCCTGTACTCTACTCGGTGAACAAGATCGACAACGTCCTGACCACCAACTTCCAGATACAGAGCTCCACCACAGTCCAGAGAGTGGATGTTGAATATACTCTCACCCTTGCGGACACCAGCAAGGACTTCCGCTCACAGTACGGCTACAAGGTGCGCAACACCGCGGACTGGAACGACGAGACCGACACGGTCCAGACCGATATCGAAAGATACGTCACCCTGGGCAACAAGAGCGGCAGCTACATCAGGGAGAACAACACCATTGAGTGGACGATCCTGATAAACAACCCCTACGGCGTTGACCTGGGCACCTTCCCAACTGCGGATTCTCCTTATACCCTGACCGACTCCATGTTCGGACAGGGCAGGGTCAGGAGCCTGACGGTCACCGATGCGCAGGGCAACGACGTCACCGACGCAGGTGATCTTGCGGCGGTCAACTCCGGAACGGACTACACGTTCAAGGAGGGCATGACCTCCGCTCAGTACACGCTGAAATACGTGACCAAGTACGAAAACACCGATCCGGTCACTAACTGGAACAGGGCGGTGGAGGAGACCAACACCGTCAGATACGGCGGCGATGAACCCATAGAGACCACCGTCACCGCCAACGCAGGCGATACCAATAAGTACCTTTACAAGAACTGCAGCCCGGGCGATGCAGACGGCACAGGCAAGTTCGTGCTGAGCTGGAACTTCGAGCTCGGCACCTACTCCGAGGGCTTCATTGATTCAATGGAGCGGGGAGACGCCTTCACCGATACCATAGGCGAGGCGCTGCTCCACAGAAACGCCGACAACAGCACCGAGGCTCTCGACGAGCTCAGATGCTACATGACCCCGGATCAGTTCAGCCTCGACCGGTTCGAGATCGACCTGATCAGCACCGCCAACAACTGGCAGTCAGTTATGGGCGACGCCGATCCTGCCAAGATGTTCGAGCTCACCGCCACCGAATACGACGGCGACTACATCACAGCCTTTACGCTGACCTTCAAGCAGGTGGACGAGGGCACTCCCGAATATCTGGCTCTGCAAAGCGCCGATAAGCTCAAGGTCGCATACGACTCCACCGCAGAGGGCGCACAGCTCATAAGCGAGCCCGGAGTAATGGACAACAACGATTACCTCAGGTTCGAGAACACCGTGGAATTCCCCGACCGGATCCCCGTGACCAAGACCCACGACATCACAAAGCGGACGTCGATAGTCAAGCGCTACACGGTAAAGGACGAGTGGGGCAATTACTACGAGACCTGGGGCGAGCCCAAGCTGAAGCTCTCCGAGCTTGAAAAGAGCGGCGACGGCTACGATTTTAGTTACAGACTTCACGTAAACGACTCGAGGAGTTTTGACAACACCACAGACATACTCCTTAAAGACGCCCTCCCGAAGAATATGATCCTCGTGAGCGGCACCTACTACACGGCAAACAACTACAATGATGTCCGCGACATAACCGTCGGCGACCCTGCGGGGGACACAGTCACCTGCAAGCAGGAGGGCAGATCCCTTGACTTCCATGTTCCGGCTGCTGTCCACGGCGGAGGAAAGGTCACCATAGACTACATCCTCCATATCACCGAGGCAGACCTGAACGAAGCCCTGCTGGACACCTCCGACGGCACAGTGAACGGCACGGCAAAGCTTGAGAACACCGTCATGGCGGGTACGGACTTCGACAGCGTGGCTGTAACAGTCACCGACGATGCGGAGTACATCACCAAGAATGCGGCTCAGGCCAGGGACAGATCAGACCAGCCCATACCCAACGCCGTTACCTACACCCTGGATATCAACCCCAATGCAAGAAACATCATCCCCGAAGGCATGACCAGCCTGCAAGTCGAAGACACCATAAACCTTGTTGAGGACGGTTCGGGAAGATACGCGGAATATCCCATATTCTTCGAGCAGCTCGATCCCGGCAGCATCAGGGTATACAGCGTGGATGCCAATGACAACGAAACGGAGCTGGACCCCACAAAGTTCGGCATGAGCGTTCCGGTCAAGGAAACTCTCCCCGTCAAGGACAGAGCAGGCAGCTACGGCGACGTCTACACCTTCTCCCTGAGGATCCCTGACGAGACTCATCTGAGGATAGTTTACGACTACGCCTTTGAGTTCTCCACCGAGGCCAGGAACGACGACACATTCTCCACCGAGACCATGCAGCTCAAAAACAAGGCCGTCATCAACGGCAGAGCTGACAAGGCGGAGAACAGCTCCAACTTCGACTTCAACAAGTTCCAGACCTCCGGCGCCTACGCCAAGGCAGTCCCGGACATCACCCTTAAAAAGGTGAGCTCCGACAACAGCCGGATCAAGCTGGGCGGCGCGCAGTTCATACTCAGAAGATACAATACTATCACAGGCAAATGGGAGACGCTCGTTGATGTGGAACCGATCGAAGATCTGTTCGCGGAAAACGAGGATCACTCCAAGGACGATCCCCTGGGCAACGCAGTATTCGGCGTATGGGCAGACAGCGAAACGAACCCCACGCCTTATGCCGGACTGGTGACAGTCAATGATCCGGAATCCTCTTCCTTCGGACAGCTGACGCTCCCGAATCTCCAGTCTTACGAGACAAAGACCATAACCCTCGGCAATACCCAGACAGAACGAAAATACTACATACCCCTTACCCGTGCAGACGGACAGCAAGCTTGTGTATACGAGCTTACAGAGGTAAGATCTCCCACGGGCTACTACTTCGACGAGGGCAGCAAGGACTATTACTTCTATGAGATGCCCAAGGATGCCGAGATCGACGAAGCAAGACCCGTCAAGGCCATTACAGACGGCGGCCTTTCGGACATGACGGTCAACATGATCCGCAGCGGTACGGCGATAGAGCTGGCAAACAACCCCATGGAGCTCGACGTCGAGAAGACCTGGGAGGATCAGACATCGGCCAACAGACCCGAGAGCATAGCCGTTGAGCTGTGGCAGTCGGACGACCCGCCGGAGGCCTCGGTTTATCACAAGGTCACGCTTAATGCCATTAACAAGGGACTCGGCGACGAACTGAACAGCAGGATATTCTACTGTAAGGACAGCGAGGTATTTACGGGAAGCTTACTCTACGAGTACAGCGGATATTACAGAATGGATGCTTTTGACACCGACGGGTTGCACGTAGAAGCCGGCTTTGTGAACTCGAACGGCGAGGTCGAATACAGGATAAGCAGCAGGAATGCTATAACCGAGGACGCTGTGTTCTCGGTGGATATCTACCAGAGCAGCAACGCCTTCATCGACTTCATAGCCACCAGCGCCACAGCTCCTGCCAACAACAACGGCATGGACGCCTCGGCGGTGAAGATCGCAGAGGGCACGCTCACAGCTGAAAACGGCTGGAAGTACAGCTTCGATGCGACGGCGCTTGACAGCAGCAAGTACTACTTCGTCAAGGAAGTCGTTCCCGAGGGCTACAAGGCCTACTATCAGGTCAACGGCATCAACACCGGCGTCATGAAGATCACAAACGTCCTCAACGAGACCGGCTCCCTGACAGTCAACAAGAGCTGGCTCACCGAGCCCCCCGACGGTGTGGATGAAGTCACCTTCGACATCTACGGCTGCACAGAAAAGCTCGAACAGTCGGTAAGCAATTACAGGATCGTTAATTCTACGGTGGTCAAGGCTACTGTAAAAGATCTTGCCACACCTGAAAAGACAAGGACGGTTTACTATCTTGCATCCAAAGACAGTACGAGTTACATTACTGTTAAGGGACGCAGTGCTCAGGATTGGCAATTATGGGCGCATACCGTAAACGGCGAAACGTTTAACAGCTGGGAAAACGGCAACAGGATCGCTGTTTCGGGAGGATTCAAATTCAGAGTCCCGACAATTCCCGGAGAAAACGGCATTGTTGAAGTCGTAATAACTTACCAGCAGTTGAGCGACAGCGGAATATTTGAAATTACTGCTGAGGACATTGACGGTCTTGAACTTGGCATAATGACTGATGAACCAGTGATTCCGGAAGAAGATGATGATGGTTATTCAGCCGCCGAGGTCAACTACCCCGACAGCTACCTTGTCCACAAGGAGCTGACGGTAGACCGGGCCCATAACTGGACGGGCACCCTCGACGGACTGTTCGTCACCTACGATGACAACGGCGAGGAAAAGCCTATCTACTACTACGCAGTAGAGAAGGGCAGCTCGAAGTACATCCCCATTGATTACAGCACCAACGGCGTGGCGCTCAAGCCCGCACCTCAGCAGAGCGTGACTGTACTCAATCAGCCCGACGATACCCCCGCCTATGAGCTCCCCGAGACCGGCGGCAGCGGAACGGCGAACTGTATCGCGGCAGGCGCAGGCATCATGTTCGGTGCGGCGATCTACTACCTCATCACCAGACGGAAAAGCCGCGGCTGACCGTTTGCAATAAAACAAGACCAACACACAAAAAAACTATAAGGAGTGTTTTTACTATGAAAAAGACTAAGAGATTCGCGGCGGCAGTCGCAGCACTGGCACTTGCTCTCAGCATGAGCGTTGCAACCGCATCCGTGACCGCTTTTGCGGCAACACCCGTTAGTGCTCCCACAGCAACAGCTGAGCACACCTTCACAGCTTATCCCATCATCACGGGTACCGTTAGAGACGGCAACAAGATCGCCGAACCCGCACTTGTAGCAAACGGCTTTACCGTTGCTGACCTCGCTTCAGCAGCAGGGCTCAATCAAGCTAACCCCACTTTGAATGATGTAATGGCAGCTATCGAGAACCTTGATAACACCAGAGCTAAGAATTTTGCTGCTACTCTCAGCGGCAGAATCCCCCAGACTCTCGATGGCGCACCCATCGATGCTGCCGGAACAAGCCTTGCTGACGGTTACTATCTTATCCTTGAGCAGAAGGGCAGCGGTCAGGGGGCTCTGACTGCCAATATCCTGAAGGTATTCGGCGGCGTTGCTCTTGAGATCAGCCCCAAGGTAGGCGCTCCTACTCTTGAGAAGAAGGTCGGCGAGGAAAAGGCTGTTTTGGACGAGACTTACGGCCGCAGCGACGATTATGTATTCAACGATGTTGCAGACCACAACATCAATGAAATGGTTCCTTTCAAGATCTTCGCTACTCTGCCCGAGACTATCGATCAGTTCAAGGCTTATATGTACAAGATCACCGATACTTATGATGAAGGTATCACTGTTGACGCTAATACTATCGTAGTTAAGATCGGAAATACCGAAGTTTATACAGCTGATACCGCAGAAGCGGCTGCTGAGCACGGTCTTACAGTAACTATTGATTACACCAACCGCACTATCGTTGTTAACTTCGTTGATATCACCGCTTACGGCGTTGACAAGGATTCCGTTGTTACCGTTGAGTACAACGGCTGCCTGAACGAGAACGCTGACATAGCTACCAGCTATGAGATCAACCGCGCTAAGCTCACCTATTCCGAAAGCTTCGATTACGAAGGCAACGGCAACTGGGCAGACATCCCCGAGAGACCGGATCAGCCTTCTCCCGGTAACCCCGGCACACCGGCTACTCCGAACAATAAGACTGACGAGAACCCCAACGGCGATGAGGAGACCGAGAACAGTGACGAGACTCCTGTTGACGAGGTAGTTCTTTACACCTATCAGCTGACCATAGTTAAGACCGATAACGCAGGTGCTCCTATTCCCGAGCAGGCTGCAGCAGCTGCAAGATTCACCGTTCGGAATCCTGACGGCTGGTATGTTGAGACAGATCCCATCACTAACAAGGTCACCAGTTTCAACAGTGCTCCTGTAGAGCTTGGCCTTAATGCAGCCAGCGAGCTGAACATCATCGGTCTTGATGACGGCGAATACACCATCACCGAGGTTACTCCTCCTACCGGCTACAGACTGCCCGAGAACCCCAGCTTCACCATTACCATCACCGGCGGTATCGTTACCAAGCAGGACTGGACTCAGTTCGATGCGGTCGTTGACAACACCTATAACCTCACAGCACAGCGCATAGCTCAGACTACCGAAAACCCGGCAGTAACGAATCTTGCAGATGCTGACGATGCCGGTTTGTTCACTGCTGAGCTCGAAAATACTCCTGTCGGCACTCTGCCCGAGACCGGCGGCATCGGTACTACTATGTTCTATGTACTCGGCGGAACTACTGCCGCTATCGCCGGCACTATCCTCATCGTGAGAAGAAGAGCCAAGAAAGAACAGTAAGCGGTCAGACAGTCTGACTACAGTAAACTAAATTGATTCCTGCGTCCGGCGGCACCCCGCCGCCGGGCATTAGGGAGGGTCTCATGAGGAAGAAAAAAGGCAGAAGGACAACGACCCTGCTCGTTATAGTTTTTCTGGTGGGACTCTCCGTGATGCTGTACCCTACCGTTGCAAACCTCTGGAACAAGCACTTGCAGGGCGAGGCTATCGCAGATTATCAGCAAAAGGTCAATCAGATAACAGAAGACAGATCCGCCAAGCTCATAGCTCAGGCGCGAGAATACAACAAAAAGCTGCTGCACATCGCAGCACCCCTGAAAAACTACGATAAGGCTGAGGGCTACTATGAGCTGCTGGACGTCAGCGGCACCGGTGTAATGGGTATCATCAACATCCCGGCCATCGGCGTTGAGCTGCCTATCTACCACGGCACCAGCGAGGGCGTGCTCAACGTGGCAGTGGGACATTTGCAGGGCTCGTCGCTGCCGGTTGGGGGCAAGGGCACCCACGCCGTCATCTCGGCTCACAGAGGCTTGCCCTCTGCCATGCTCTTTACCGATCTCGATAAGCTGGTGGAGGGGGACGAGTTCACCATAACCGTACTCAAGGAGGTCTATACCTACGAGGTGGACAAGATATCCATAGTCCTGCCCTATGAGTACGACGAGCTGCTCATCGACCCCGAAAAAGACTATGTTACCCTTATGACCTGCACCCCCTACGGCATCAACACCCACAGGCTGCTGGTCAGAGCCCACCGCACCGGCACCAAGGAAGCCGATGCAGAGCAGCCTGAGCTGAAGGTCTCCCCCGACGCCGTGTTGCTGGATTCCATGACAGTCGTGCCGTTCATAGCGGCGATCCCCGCAGCGGCGCTGCTGGGCTGGTGGCTGTTCGGAGGAAAGAAGAAGAAATTCCCGCACGACGATCCGCTGTCCGTACTGGAGGACAGGCAGGATCGCGGTCAATAAAGCTGTGAGGAGGAATGTGAATGAAAACCGCAGCAAGACCCTTTAAGCCGCTTGCGGCTTTGATATGTGTTATGCTTTTCATGGCTCTCGCTGTGCCCTTCCGGGCTCATGCAGCCGATGACGGCACCCTGACCCTTGAAGCATCCATCGGCGGCAGGGTCGCCGGCAGCTTCAGCTGGAAGATCTACTGCGTGGGTCAGAGAAACGCCGACGGCGATCTGGAGCTTTATGAGGCCTATGCCGCCTCGGGGGCAGTGTTCTATGACCTCAGAGACGAGGCAGTGAAGCAGTCCGCAGCCAAGCTCGACGACTTCGTTATCGGTAACGCCCTTACCCCGGACTATGTTCTCGTCACCCGCGAGGACGACGGCAGGGCAGAGCTTACCTGCGCCCCCGGCATCTACTTCATTTCCGGCCTGGACGAGAGCGACGATACCTACATCTACCGCTCCGCTCCCGCACTGGTGGAGGTCATAGCCGGCGAGGAAAGCCTCATCATCCCGAAAATGGAGGCTCTGGCTCTTCATGAGGACAGCTCCCTCCCCGATGACAGCAGCTCCCGTCCCGACGACGACAGCTCCGCGCCCGGCGGGGACAGCTCCGGGGATGACAGCTCCTCCACAGGCGGCGACAGTTCTTCTCCCGACGACACCAGCTCCGGCACCGGCAGCGGTGACGGCGGCGACAACGGCGGAGGCAATAACAGCGGCGGCGGAAATCCGCCCCTCCCTCAGACAGGACAGCTCTGGTGGCCTGTGCCGGTACTGGGCGCAGCAGGTCTTGTGCTGATAGCTATGGGAGTCCGCGTCCTGACCAAGAAGGATGGCTCCGATGAAAAATAAACTCCGCGGTCGTATACTGATCGCAGCGGGGGCATTGCTGCTTATGGCGGCAGTGTCTCTCGTTTTGTTCAACAGATACCGGGATCATGCGGCAGGGGAGCACGCCTCGGAGACGCTGGTTCAGGTAAAGCAGTACATCGAAAAGCAGCCTCCGGCAGACACCTCTCCCGCACAGCCCGGTGATAACGCTCCGGGCGAGGCCTCGCCCGATGAGGCTGAGACAGAGACTCAGGAGCAGCAGGAGCTGACTCCGCTGGAGCTCGACGGCGAGCAGTACATCGGCATGATCTCCATACCGAAGCTGGGCATAGAGCTGCCTGTGATGCGGGACTGGACGGAGCAGAACATGGCGACAGCCCCCTGCCGGTATTCCGGGTCGGCGGTGCGCAGGGACATGGTGATCTGCGCCCACAATTACAGCTCCTTTTTCAAGGGCCTCGACACCCTGATGCCCGGGGACGAGGTGATCTACACTCTGCTGAGCGGGAAGCAATACCGCTATGAGGTAAGCTGGAGCGAGCTCATAAACGGCTGGGACACCCCGCAGATGACCGACGGCTCCGAAAACTGGGATCTGACCCTGTTCACCTGCACCTGGTCAGGCTGGAGCAGAGTTACCGTGAGATGCAATTTGATCTGACAGATAACAGCCCCCCTGCGCGGTGCAGAGGGGCTGTTATCATTTGTCCAGATCCTTGATGAGCTTGTCCACCTCAACGAGCCTGGATATCACGGGGCGCTCGCCCCGGCGGAAGATGCGGCATTCGCCCACCGGCATATAGAGCACGTCGGCAAGGGGGCAGTCGCAGCGCTCGGCGATGTTCCCGGCGGTGTCGATGTCGCTGCCGCCCAGGTAGATGTAGGTGTCGCAGTTGGAGATGATGGTCTGTGCGTCGTGACCGTAGCAGCTGCGCAGCTGAGCCTCGGCCTGCAGCATGAGTATCGTGGAGAGGCCTCTCGACCTGATGGAGGATATCATCCTGGGGAACTCCTCGATGCGGCAGTTGGTGGCAAAGTCGTCAAGGAAGAACCTCACCGGTATGGGGAGCCTTCCCTCGGGGCACTCGTCGTCGGCGTAGGAGCAGAGCTCGTTCATGGCCTGGCTGAAAAAGATGTTCACCAGGCTGTCCATGGATCTGTCTGTGTCGCTGACGGTTACGAATACCACCGTCTTCTCCTGAGCCACTCTCCTGAAATCAAAGCCTCCGCGGTGCATCATCTGCCTGATCTCCTCGGTGTCCAGCTCGCAGAACTTGGCGGAGAGGGTAGTCCTGATAGTGTCGTAGGTCTTCTGGGGGGCGGCGTAGGCCTGGCAGAACTTCTCGGCAGCCCAGCTCCTGGGGTTGAGCCTCTTGTGGCGCTCGAACATCTCCTTGAGCTCGGAGTTCTTGTTGTAGCTGTCGGGGTCGTAGCTCTCGCTTTTCAGCAGCAGGTCAAGGATGCCGTGGAAATCCTTGTCCTTGGAGCGGGTCTCGATCAGATAACCTATCAGCGATGATATCAGGGTCTCGGTCATCCTGTCCCAGTAGGGGTCGGCGTTGGTGCCCTCGCTTTCCTTGGCATCCACTATCACCGCAGCCAGCTTGGTGATGTCGTGGGTATTGCGGATGTAGTCCATGGGGTTGTAGCCGTCGGAGCGTTCCGGATGTACGAAGTCTATCTGCCGCACCTTGTAGCCCTTGCCCTCGAAGTACCTGCCGTACTGCTTGCAGAGCTGCCCCTTTGGGTCGCATACGAACATACTCCCCACCGCCTCCAGGATGTTTGGCGTCACGAAGTGCCGGGTCTTGCCGGTGCCTGCCGCTCCCACCACAAGCACGTTGTTGTTGCGCTTGCTGGCGATGTCGTCTAAGGGGTAGGCGGCGTCTCGGGCGGCTATTAGCCGCCCTGACCTGAACTCCTCCGCAGCTCTGCCCTGAGCCTCGATATCCGGCTTGTCCTCGGCGGGAGGCTGCCCGAAGTCATCCGCACCGCTGTCATCGAAGTCCTCCTCCTCATCCTCGTACCACTCGTCCGGGTCCTGATAACAGTCCTCCTCGCTGCTCTTGACGAAGTGCAGCTGCTCGTCCTTCATCCTGTGCCGGCGCTCCCGGAGGGACTCTGCGGTGCGAGCGTTTTCCGTGATCCTCTCCCGGAGCTTCCTGTTCTCCTCCGAGATCTTCCTGATCTCGTCGAGCTTTTCCTGAAAAGTCATCTGCCCGAGATCCTTCTTGCTGTTGTTGTCCATGGTTCATACCTCCTTGAAAATGTCTGTCACGATGTTGTCGCAGATGCCGAATTCTACGGCCTGCTCGGCGTTCATGTAGTTGTCGAAGGACGTTGCCTTGTTGATCTCCTCGATGCTCTTGCCGGTGTGTCGGGCGAGGATGCCGTTCATCAGGTCGCGGGTCTCGTTGACCGACTGGGATATCCTGCTTATGCTGGTGGCTGAGCCGCCGATACCGCCGCCCACAAGAACTTCATGGATCATGACCTCCCCGTGGGGGATGATGCTGCGGTGACCCTTGGTGCCCGCCGCCAGGAGCGTCGCTGCCATGCTTGCGGCGATGCCCACGCAGACCGTGTGTACCTCGCAGCCGCAGAGCTGCATGGTGTCGTACATCGACCTGCCCGCCGAGACCTCTCCGCCGTTGGAGAAGATGGGAACGATGATAGGCTCCTTTGAGCCGCTGAGGAACATAAAGCTCTTGTAGAAGTCCTGCGCGGCCTCGGCGGTGATGCTGCCGAAGATCGGCACGACCCTCTTGGTCAGGAACTCGCTGTCCAGCGGGATGACCGAGGTGCCTCTCGATCCTTTGTGTACATAGGCGATATTGCTGTTGATGATCTCTGGTTTCATGGATCATTCCTCCTTTTCATTTTGGGTGTTCCTCTGTTGTGATCTTACTATAACACATATTTCGCCCAACCTGGTTTCCTGGCAGGAAATCCTGTTTTTGAGCATAAAAAAAAGAGCCCGAAGGCTCCTTGAATACAGTATATATCATTGATCCTGCTCCTGCTCCGACACGACCGCCAGCTTGTCCGAGGTCATGCCGTTGCCCAGCTCTAACCCCAGAACGCACATATCGCTGCGTATGCGCCTGTACAGCGGCGGCTCGTCAAACTGGGAAAGGAATTCCTCCAGCCGGCGCTCGTTCTCGTCGTGCGGGTACCTCATATCCTCGTTGCCGTACAGGATGAAGCGTATTCTCTCCGCTCTCGGCAGCCGCAGCCCTATGGCTAAAAGCATCAGCCGCGTCCGGGAGGGAATGTTGCAGCTGCGGTTCATCAGCTTCGATATGCTGGACTCCGAGATCATAAGATCCTCCGCGAGCTGCTTCTGCGTCCTGTCCTCCGGCTCGTAGGGCCGCCCTGTGTATTCCTCCGGGGGCTTGTCTCCCATGAGCCACTTCTTGATGTACCGGGAGAGCTTTTCCAGCACGAAACGCTTTTCAAGCTCCTGCTCAGTCCCCTTGCCGGCATTGGCGGCAAGATAGGCCTGCTTTTCCGCCCTGATCTCCCGGCTGATGCGCTCCCCCTCCATGACCGCCGCTACCTTTGCCCGGGCGCGTTTTAAGTGCAGGTTCTGCTCCAGCAGCAGATCCGCCACTTCCTCCTCGGGCAGACCCCTGTGCAGATACTCCCGCCGGATGCCGCCCAGATAGGCCTTGGGGTCTTTCTCGCTGAGTGCGATCAGCTCGGCGATGCCCGGGTCAAGGATCAGCATTATCTTCATCCTGCGCAGACCCTTAGTCCCTTCGGTAATCGCCTGCTTAGCGATGCAGTAGGCCTCGGCAGGGTCGAACCCCAGCATCCCGCTCCCCAGCAGCGGGAAGGCCACCGACTTCACCCCCAGACTGTCAGCCTTGCGCAGACAGGCCTTGTAGCACTCCCCGAGCAGGGCGGTCTCGTTGTAGCTGTCGGACAGCTCAAAGGGCGTGCAGACGTGCAGCAGCCACTTGAAGGGCAGTCCGTAGCCCCCGGTGACGATTACCCCGCCATAGTCAAGCTCCCCCTTGCGGCGGCGTTCTTCCAGCAGGCCGCTGTCGGCGCGGTCATAGACCTGCCGTTCCAGTCCCGCCATTGGCACAGCCTCGGCAGAGGCCGAAAACGCCAGCGCTTCGGCTCTTATATACGGGTCGAAAACATCCCCTGTTATCCTTTCAAAGCAGTCCACTTGCTCCACTCCCTCTGTTACGGATGACCGTCTTCCGGTCAGAATATGGCTTGTTTATACTATTATAAACCAAGCCCCCGGCAATGTCAAAGCCACAACCCCGCAAATTACATTTTTGATACAATATCTTACATTTACGGTATACACAGAAATGAAAACAGTATATAATAAATTTAACATCAGACAGTGGATATCTTAAACGGAGGATATATTATGAGAAAGTTCAACGGATTCATGAGAGGTGTAAATCTCGGCGGCTGGCTCTCCCAGGGCACCTATGACAAGGGCCACCTGGACAGCTTCATCACCGAGAAGGACATCAAGGTCATCGCGGACTGGGGTCTTGACCACGTCCGTATCCCCATCGACTACAACATCTTCGAGACTGCCGAGGGCGAGCCCCTGGAGTACGGCTTCGAGTATCTTGAAAAGGCTTATGAGTGGACACGCAAATACGGCCTGAATATGATAATCGACCTGCACAAGACCTTCGGCTATTCCTTCGAGAAGACCTACGGCGAGGCCGGGTTCTTCGAGTCGGAGCAGCTTCAGGAGAGATTCTACAAGCTCTGGGAGCGCATCGCAGAGCGTTTCGGCGGCAGACATGAGAATGTGGCCTTCGAGCTGCTCAACGAGGTCAACGACCCCTCCCTCTCCGACACCTGGAACGGCATCATCCGTCAGGCTATCGCAAGGGTACGCGCCCTGGCTCCCGACACCTACATACTGGTGGGCGGCTACTGGAACAACTCGGTGGACGCGCTCCACGATCTGGAAAACCCCGCCGACGACAAGATCGTATACAACTTCCACTGCTACGACCCCTTCATGTTCACACATCAGGCGGCCTACTGGGTGGATAATATGCCCGCCGACTACCGTATCGCCTACCCCGGCGACATAAACGAGTACCGCAGGACAGTCAAGGAGTACGGCTTCACCCACATCCAGGACTACCTCGACGTTCCCGACACCGGCTTCACCGCCGAGTACTTCATCGGCAGGTTCGTCAACGCCGCCAAGCTCTGCGAGGAAAGGGGCTGCCCCCTCTACTGCGGCGAGTACGGCGTCATCGAGCACGCCTCCCCCGAGGACACGCTGAACTGGTACAAGGACATCAACACCGCCTTCGAGAAGTTCGGCATCGGCAGGAGCGCCTGGAGCTACAAGCAGGTTGACTTCGGCCTCTCCGACGGCAGGCTGGACAGCGTGCTGGAGGAGCTCATCAAATATCTTTGACCGCAAGTAAAGTTTTCATATTATTCTCCATCCTTAATGCTGGTAAGCCCCGCCGGGACAGCCGCCCCGGCGGAGGAGCTGCCACGCAAACGGAGAAAAATGATGCTCAGTTTAACATTTATCATAAATGTTTGATATATTTTAGCGGTTTTTGAAAGAAATATTAATTAAGTTACATAAAGTTTACTAATTGACCCAACATTTATGATACTATTCTTAAATCTATGATATAACAATATTTGAAATTATATTATAATATAACGTAACAAGGGCAGTTTGGCGAACCCTTGAAATATGTCCGCTGTAAGGAGACGGACGATCTTAATCTTAATCAAATGGAGGAAGAAACTATGAAAATCAGAAAGCTTTTCGCAGGCATGGCAGCAGCCGTTCTTGCAACCGCAACTCTCGCAGTATCTGCATCCGCAGCCAACATTTTCGATTACTATGATGCAGAAGAGGCCGCAGCTAACGACGCTAACCTCGGTGCTATGGCATTCTTCATGAGCCAGAAGTGGAACTGGTGTCAGGGCGCATGGTGCCCCCTGGAGGAAGACGGCACTGTCCACTGCGAGTATGACATCATGCCCGTTAAGGCCGACAAGACCATGAGCGGCGCCGGCACTCTCGGCGACATGGGTCTCATGATCTGCAACGTTCCCGACGGCGGATATCCCTATGACATCATCGTTACCAAGTGCGAGTTCATCCCATGCACCGACGACGAGTGCACTCAGTTCGACGAGTCCAAGAAGACCGTATTCCAGTCTGTACTTGACAAGACCTCCTGGGAAGAAGATTCCGAGGGCGGCATCAGGATCCACATCAGACCTGTTGAGGGTGCTGACGAAGACGGCAACGTTGTTGTAGCAGCTACTCCCGAAGCAGCCGGCTGGGAAGAGGAAGGCGCATTCTACGGCGGCAAGCTCCTTATCGACATCGACTTCCAGCAGCCCGGCGGCGCTTCCGGCGAGGAGAGCAAGCCTGACGAGAGCACCGCAGAGCCCGCTACCGACACTGCCAACAAAAACAACGACACCAACAATACCAACACCAACACCACCG
Organism: Ruminococcus sp.; assembly: GCA_017529875.1. Lineage (GTDB taxonomy): Bacteria > Bacillota > Clostridia > Oscillospirales > Ruminococcaceae > FB2012. Next base: position 32,603 of record JAFXNC010000041.1, read on the forward strand.
GCACAACTCCTGCTGCTTCCAACGACAACCAAAAGACCGGTGCTGCTGAGACCGCTGCTCTTGCTCTTGCTGCAGTAGCTGCTGCCGCTGGTATCGTTGCTAAGAAGAGACATTAAGCTTTTTCGGGAATATTCGGAGGGAAACAAATGAAGGGTTATAAAAGAATTGCAGCTTGCGCAGCCGCTGTTATGATGGCTGCCGCTATGACAGCTTGCGGTGATACCGATTCGGGCACTACAAGCAGCAACGGCGGAAGCACCGACAACTCCACTGACGGTGCTGTTACCACAGTAATGGGCAAGGACCTTGAAGAAAGCCAGCAGCAGGTCATCGACGACATTGCTTCTGACAGCAAGGCTGACGACAGAGTGCTGACCAACACCAACATCAAGTGGTTCTCGTTCTGGGACATCAACCCCACTTCGAGCGAGGACAAGGATATAGGCGTTGACCTGGCGCTGTTCAAGTCTAAGTACAACGGCACAATTGAATACATCTCCACAACTTGGAACACCAAGTTCGACGATCTTGCAGCAGCAGTTCTTGCACACGAGTCTCCTGACTTCTGCGGCGCTGACGATATGGATATGTTCCCCAAGGGCGCTATCAAGGAAATGATCGAGCCTATCGACGACTATATCAACTTCGACAGCGATCTGTGGAAGGATGTCAAGACAGCCTGTGACCAGTTCGTATATCACGGCGGTCACTATGTAGGCGTATCGCGTGTTGACCCTGCTTACATCTGGATCTATAACAAGACTGTACTTCAGGAGCTCGGTATCGAGGAGCCTGCCGAAATGTTCGCCAACGGCACCTGGAACTGGGAGACCATGGGCGATATGTGTAAGGCATTCGCTGACCCCGAGAACGACAAGTATGCTCTCGACGCCTGGTACTATGAGAACGCTCTGACCGAGTCCACAGGTATTCCTCTTATCGGTATGGAGAACGGCGAAATCGTCAATAACATTGAGGATCCCAGAATAGCCAAGGTACAGGAGTATATGTACGAGCTCCAGAAGAACAACGTTGTTTACCCCAAGCATGAGAACGGATGGAATGTTCGAGGCGGCAAGGACAAGTGGGGCACCGGTCTTGCATCCGGCCTTACACTGTTCTATCCTATCGGCTTTTGGGCCATTGAGGACGCTCCCTCTGCAACTGCTCCCTTCGGCGATATCTCCGCAGGTGACGTTATGTTCGCACCCGTACCCTGCGACAAGGATTCCGATGCGCAGTACATTCCTTCCCGTGTTCACGGCTTCTGCATCGTAAAGAATGCTCCCAACCCCGAGGGCGTTGCTGCATTCCTCGACTGCACACGTTATGCTGAGGCTGATCCCAAGGCTAAGGAAGTTACCTACGATCAGCTCAAAAACGACTACGGCTGGACAGATGAAATGATCGAGATGAGAGAAAAGATCTATGAGATGGCAGCTGAGCATCCCGTATTCGAGTTCGCTCAGGGCATCAACCAGGATGTTTCCGACATCACCGACGCTATTCTGAAGGCCACAATGCATCCGTCCGATCCTCACAGCTGGACTGAGACCGTTCAGGAGAACAAGAAGGCTCTTGACTGGCTCATCGAAGACGCTCAGAAGAAGGTCGCGGATCAGTAAAGAAGACATCTTCATAATATCTCCTTATTATTATGGCAGCGTCGGGCAGTAGTGCCCGGCGCGGCTTGCCATATGTGGAGGATGTAATTATTTTACAGGCGCTTATCCCCGGCGGTGAAGGCTGCCGGTCAAAGAGGGTGAAAGGGTATGAGTATCAACAAGGAGCTGAATTACAGGGAGTTCTACCAGAGGGAGAACGGTCTGCTGCATTCGCCCTACGAAAAGGAGCTTGAGTTCTATTCGGCTGTAAGCTCGGGAAATATCGAGCGCGTCAAGGAGCTGTATACGCCGCTGGCGGTGGAAGGCTACGGAAAGCTCTCGAAGGACCCTATCAGGAACATCAAGTATCATCTTATCATAACCATTGCGCTCATTGCCCGGTTCTGCATCGAGGCAGGTATGCCCATGGAGACCGCCTACACCATAAGCGATATTTTCATCAACCGTCTTGACGAAAGCACCACGGAGGAACAGCTCTCGGCCATACACCGGGAGACCTTCCTCGAATACGCCAAGAGGATGCAGAAGATCAACTCCGGCGAGGCTTATTCAAAGCACATCTTAGTCTGCCTCGACCTGATCTACGAGAACATCTACAAGGGCATCAGGGTGCAGGAGCTGGCGGATATGCTGGGGCTCACGCCGCAGTATCTGTCGAAGCTGTTCAAGACTGAGGTGGGGGTCACGATCTCGGAGTACATCATGTCCCGAAGGATACAGGCGGCGGAGAATATGCTGAAATTCTCGGACTACACCCCGCTGGATATCGGCAACTACCTCAATTTCAGCTCTCACAGCCACTTCATATACTGTTTCCGCAAGCACACAGGCATGACGCCGAAGCAGTACAGGGAGAACTATTTCAGGATGAAGTGGACAGGAGACAAGCACCACGAGACAGAATGAAAGAATAAAGAATAAAGAATAATTAAGGTGTCCGCGCTGCGGATCTTTGGATCATCGCCGGAGGCGATACCTTGATTATTCTTTCTTTTTATTCTTTGTTATTTTTGCAGCCGAGGCAGTATGCTCATCCCGAAAACGATATAGTTTTCCGTAGTGTGAACCATTAGTAAAAAATGTTATGAAGGATAATTTCACGACACGATTCTTAAATTTATGATATAAAGATTACGTGTTTTAGGGTATTATATAGTCACAGAATAAACGTGAACGAACCGGTCATAACAGGATAATAAGGATAAATAATAAGGAGGAATTTATTATGAAGAAGGTAATTGCTTATCTGCTCTGTGCCGTTACGGCTCTGACCTGCGTATGCTCCTGCGGCTCCGAGGACAGCAGCTCCAAGGCTGCCGAAAGCAGCGCCGCCGCTGTTGAAAGCACCGCTGAAAGTGCTGCCGAAAGCACCGCTGAGAGTACCGCCGAAAGCGCAGCTGACAGCACCGCTGCCGAGGACAGCTCCCCCTACACCCTCTTGGGCGACTTCTCCAAGGGCATGGATGACGTGAAGTGGATGGCCTCCGACGGCTGGTCCAACGGCAATATGTTCAACTGCACCTGGAAGGCCGCTAACGCTGTCTTCGAGGACGGCCTGCTCAAGCTCAGCATCGACAAGTCCTGGGACGACACCTACACCGGCGGCGAGTTCCGCACCAACGATTTCTATGGCTACGGCCTCTATGAGGTGTCCATGAAGCCTATCAAGAACATCGGCGTCGTATCCTCCTTCTTCACCTACACCGGACCCTCTGACAATAACCCCTGGGACGAGATCGACATCGAGTTCCTGGGCAAGGATACCACCAAGGTGCAGTTCAACTACTTCACCAACGGCAAGGGCAACCACGAGGAGCTCCATGAGCTGGACTTCGACGCCACCGAGGACTTCCATACCTACGGTTTCCTTTGGACTGCCGAGAAGATAGTATGGTACGTTGACGGCGTGCCCGTACACTCCGCTACCAAGGACATCCCCACCACCCCCGGCAAGATCATGATGAACACCTGGAACGGCAAGGGCGTTGACAGCTGGCTGGGCAAGTACGACGGTACCACCCCCATCACCGCTGAGTATAAGTGGGCAAGATTCACTGCCGAGGCTGACCTGGAAAAGCAGTAATACACATGACTTCTTCTATACCCGACGCGCCTGCGGCAAGGCCGGGCGGGTAACATGAAAGGGATATTTGCGCATCATAATATAGAATTTGCCGAAAAACGGATAGCCTTCCCCCACAGGGAGAGGATATCCGTTTTTCACTTGTCAGAGCGGGAAATTTTACACTCCCCCTTGACAAACCGCCCGGAGCGTGCTATAATAGCAGATGTGAAACCGTTGACGCGGAGATAACGGTGATGATGCTTCCACAGAGAGCCCGTGACAAGGTGAGAGCCGGGTGAAAAACAAGTCATCAAATGGACCGCTGAGGGCGCAGTCAAATGTCCGGGTTCGGACAGAGTATTCTGCGACGTGTGGGCATACGTCAGTTGCCGGGGATATGTTGGTATCCCGCTAAGGGCACAGCATGGCTGTGAATCAAGGTGGCACCGCGGATAAGCTGTTTATTCGTCCTTGACAGAACTTTAAGGTTTTGTCAGGGCGTTTTTTATTACTCAAATGCCTGCGGCAGACCTACGACCGAGACCGTTGAACGCAAACCAAAACCGGAGGTGCCTTATGAATTTCTACCCTTCATTCGAGACCGCAAAGGAGTACGCCGCCGACGGCAGATACGACATCATGCCCATAAGCTGTGAGCTGCTGTCGGATATCTGCACGCCTATCGAGGCGGTGAAGATCCTCAAAAACGTATCCACCCACTGCTATCTGCTGGAATCCGCAGAGGACAGGGAACAGTGGGGGCGCTGGTCCTTCCTGGGCTACGAGCCCGCACTGGAACTCACCTGCTCCGATGACAAGCTCAGCATCGGCGGCGTGGAGGTCAGGACAAACGACCCCGCACCCCATATCAGGGAGCTGCTGAGCAAGTACCGGAGCCCCCGCATCGAGGGGCTGCCGCCCTTTACAGGGGGACTTGTGGGGTACTTCGCCTATGACTTCATCGGGTACAGCGAGCCCACTGTCAGGATCCCCGTGGACGACAGCGAGCACTTCAAGAACGCCGACCTGATGCTCTTCGACAAGGTCATAGCCTTCGACAACTACCGGGGCAGACTGGTGCTCATCGCCAACATGAAGCTCAAAGACCTGGAGACCGGCTACAACAAGGCCTGCCTGGAGCTGCGGCAGATGGCCGACCTGCTCATGCACGGCAGCCAGTGCCAGGAGCCTCCCGGAAGGCTCCAGAGCGAGGTCAGGGAGCTGTTCTCCGAGGTGGAGTTCTGCCAGATGGTGGAAAAGGCCAAGGGCTACATCACCGAGGGCGACATCTTCCAGATAGTGCTCTCCAACCGCCTTGACGCCGACTATGAGGGCAGCCTGCTCAACACCTACCGCATACTCAGGACAAGCAACCCCTCCCCTTATATGTTCTACTTCTCCGGCACCGATGTGGAGATCGCAGGAGCCTCTCCCGAAACGCTGGTGAAGCTTGAAAACGGCGTGCTTCACACCTTCCCCCTTGCGGGCACACGTCCCAGGGGCAAGACCGACGAGGAGGATCAGGCGCTGGAGACCGAGCTCCTTGCCGACGAGAAGGAGCTTGCAGAGCACAATATGCTGGTAGACCTGGGGCGCAACGACCTGGGGCGCATCAGCAATTTCGGCACCGTCAAGGTGGAAAAGTACAAGTGCATACAGCGGTTCTCCCACGTTATGCACATCGGATCCACGGTGCGGGGCGAGATCAGGGACGACCGTGACGCACTGGACGCCGTGGCGGCAGTACTCCCGGCAGGGACCCTCTCCGGCGCTCCCAAGCTGCGTGCCTGCCAGCTCATAGCAGAGCTTGAAAACAACAAGCGCGGTCTCTACGGCGGCGCTATCGGATATATCGACTTCACCGGCAACCTTGACACCTGCATCGCCATACGCTCGGCCTTCAAGAAAAACGGCAAGGTCTTCATCCGCAGCGGCGCAGGCATCGTTGCTGATTCGATCCCGGAGAACGAGTACCGCGAGAGCATCAACAAGGCCGCTGCTGTGGTGGAGGCCCTCAAAGCGGCAGAGGAGGTGGGCGTATGATACTGCTTATCGACAATTACGACAGCTTTTCTTACAATCTTTACCAGCTTATCGGCGAGCTTGAACCGGATATCAAGGTAGTGCGCAACGACGAGCTCACCGAGGTGGGCATAAAGCTGCTGAACCCCTCGCGGATAATCCTCTCCCCCGGCCCCGGAAGACCGGAGGACGCAGGCATCACTGTAAAGATCGCGGCCTCTGTCTCCAAGGAGATCCCCACCCTGGGGGTATGCCTGGGGCATCAGGCCATATGTCAGGCCTACGGCGCGGATATCGTCCACGCCAAGAGCCTCATGCACGGCAAGCAGAGCGCTGTCACCCTCGACAACGACTGCCCGCTGTTCAAGGGGCTGCCTCAGCGCACCGAGGTGGCAAGATACCATTCGCTGGCGGCGGATAACCTGCCCGACTGCCTGAAAGTCACCGCCCGCACCGACGACGGCGAGGTAATGGCGGTACAGCACAGGGAGTACCCCATCTACGGAGTGCAGTTCCACCCCGAATCCATACTGACCCCCCTGGGCAGACAGATGCTGAAGAATTTCATTGAATCATAAACGGAGGTAATCACCATGATAGAAAAGGCAATAGTAAAGATAGTTGACAAGCAGGATCTGACCTATGACGAGGCTTACGAGGTAATAAGCGAGATCATGTCCGGCAAGACCTCTGCCACGCAGAATGCCGCGTTCCTGGCGGCGCTCTCCACCAAGTCCACCAAGGCCGAGACCATCGACGAGATCGCAGGCTGTGCAGCCGCCATGCGTGATGCAGCCACCAGGTTCGAGAACGACGACGACCTCATGGAGATCGTAGGCACCGGCGGCGACAACGCTCAAAGCTTCAACATCTCCACCACCTCTGCTATGGTAGTGGCCGCAGCAGGGGTAAAGATCTCCAAGCACGGCAACCGGGCAGCGTCCTCCCTTTCGGGCACTGCCGACTGCCTTGAGGCTCTGGGCGTGAACATCCAGCAGGACGTGGACAAGTGCCGGGAGCTTCTCGACGAGGCGGGATTCTGCTTCTTCTTCGCACAGAAGTACCACACCTCCATGAAGTATGTAGGCCCTATCCGCAAGGAGCTGGGCATCAGGACGGTGTTCAACATTCTTGGACCCCTCACCAACCCCGCCAGCCCCAAGCGTTTCCTGCTGGGCGTGTATGACCGCTCCCTCGTTGAGCCCCTTGCGCAGGTGCTCATGAACCTGGGAGTTAAGCGGGGCATGGTAGTCTTCGGCACCGACAAGCTGGACGAGATCTCGGTAGCCGCTCCCACCCACGTATGCGAGTTCAAGGAGGGCTGGTTCAAGAGCTACGACATCACACCCCAGCAGTTCGGTCTTGCAGGGGGCACCCATGAGGACATCAAGGGCGGCACTCCCCAGGAAAACGCCGAGATCACCCGCGCTATCCTCAGAGGCGAGGAAAAGGGCCCCAAGCGTGACGCAGTACTGCTCAATGCCGGTGCAGCCCTCTGTGTGGGCGGCAAGGCAGACAGCATCGCCGAGGGCGTAAAGCTGGCAGCGGAGCTCATCGACAGCGGCAAGGCCTATGCGACCCTTGAAAAGGTCATCGAGGTCTCGAACAGATAAGGAGCTGCCATGACGATACTTGATATGCTGGCACAGCACGCCCGCGAGCGTGTGGCGCTGGCGAAGAAATTCATCAGCTTCGACGACGTGAAGCAGCAGGCGCTCTCCCTGCCGAAAGGGGATCTCCCCTTCGAGAAGGCGCTGGCGCGGGACGGACTGTCATACATCTGCGAGTGCAAGAAGGCCTCTCCCTCAAAAGGGCTCATCTCCGAGGACTTCCCCTACCTCGATATCGCAAGGCAGTACGAGGAGGCAGGCGCCGACTGCATCTCGGTGCTCACGGAGCCCAAGTGGTTCTTAGGCTCGGAGCAGTACCTCAAAGAGATCGCCGCAGAGGTCAGCATACCCTGCCTGAGAAAGGACTTCACGGTGCATGAGTACATGATCTACGAGGCGAAGCTCCTGGGAGCGTCGGCGGTGCTGCTGATCTGCTCCATACTCCCCGCCGATCTGATAAAGCAGTACATCGGCATCTGCGACGAGCTGGGGCTCTCGGCACTGGTGGAGGCTCACGACGAGGACGAGGTGAAGATCGCCGTCTCCGCCGGGGCGCGTATCATCGGGGTGAACAACCGCAATCTCAGCGATTTCACCGTAGATACCGGCAACAGCAGCCGCCTGCGGGAGCTGATACCCAAGGGGACGCTGTTCGTCTCCGAGAGCGGCGTGCGCGACAGGAGCGATACTCAGCGCCTCGAAGCCATAGGCGCCGATGCGGTGCTGGTAGGCGAGGCGCTTATGAAGGCTGAAAACATCCCTGCCAAGCTCAGGGAGCTGAAAGGTGAAGCATGATGACAAAGATAAAACTGTGCGGCATGAGGCGTCCCCAGGACGTTATCGCCGCAAGAGACTTAAAGGCTGACTATGTAGGGTTCGTACTGAGCGAGGGCTTCAAGAGATCTATCGGCCTGGGGACCTTCTGCGAGCTGCAAAGCTACCTCATCGGCAGCGAGGTCAAAAAGGTGGGAGTCTTCGTGGACGAGCCCATCGACAACATAATGAAGTACTACGGCGCCATGCTGGATATGATACAGCTCCACGGCAGCGAGGACAACGACTACATCCACAGGCTGAGGCTCCACACCGACAGGCCGGTGATAAAGGCCTTCAAGATCACCTCCGCCGCGGATATCGCCGCCGCCGAGCAGAGTGCCGCGGACTACATCCTTCTGGACTCCGGCACCGGCACCGGCGTGACCTTCGACCACTCGCTGATAAGCAGCCTGACCCGGCCTTACTTCCTGGCAGGGGGGCTCACAGCGCAGAACGTGGGCGAGGCTGTCGAGACCTTGCAGCCCTTTGCAGTGGACGCCAGCAGCAGTTTAGAGACCAAGGGACAGAAGGACAAGAATAAGATGACGGAGTTTGTCAACGCCGTCAGGAAGAAAGGATAGATACTATGTCAAATTCCAAAGGACGCTTCGGCATACACGGCGGACAGTATATCCCCGAAACGCTGATGAACGCGGTCATCGAGCTGGAGCAGGCTTACGAGCATTACAAGAATGACCCGGAGTTCGTGGCAGAGCTGGACGAGCTGATGAGAAACTACGCCGGCAGACCCTCGCTGCTCTACTACGCCGACAAGCTCACCAAGACCCTGGGCGGCGCCAAGATCTATCTCAAACGTGAGGATCTCAACCACACCGGCTCCCATAAGATAAACAACGTCCTGGGACAGGCGCTGCTTGCCAAGAAAATGGGCAAGACCCGCCTCATCGCCGAGACCGGCGCAGGCCAGCACGGCGTTGCTACCGCCACCGCTGCGGCGCTGCTGGGCATGGAGTGCGTGGTGTTCATGGGCGAGGAGGATACCAAGCGTCAGGCGCTGAACGTGTACAGGATGAAGCTGCTGGGCTCCAAGGTCGTGCCCGTCACCAGCGGCACTGCCACCCTTAAGGACGCAGTCTCCGAGGCCATGAGGGAGTGGACCAGCCGTATAGACGACACCCACTACTGCCTGGGCTCGGTAATGGGACCCCACCCCTTTCCGACGATAGTCAGGGACTTTCAGGCCGTCATCTCCAAGGAGGCCAGAGAGCAGATCCTCGAATACGAGGGCAGGCTCCCCGACGCAGTTATCGCCTGCGTAGGGGGAGGATCCAACTCAATAGGCAGCTTCTACAACTTCATCAACGACAAGGACGTGCGGCTCATCGGCTGCGAGGCCGCAGGCAGGGGCATTGATACCTTCGAGACTGCCGCCACCGTAAACACCGGCAGAGTGGGCATCTTCCACGGCATGAAAAGCTACTTCTGTCAGGACGAGTACGGTCAGATAGCGCCTGTTTACTCCATATCCGCGGGTCTCGACTACCCCGGAGTAGGCCCCGAGCACGCCTATCTCCACGATATCGGCAGAGCTGAGTATGTGCCTGTCACCGACGACGAGGCGGTCAACGCATTCGAGTTCCTCTCCCGCACCGAGGGCATAATCCCGGCGATAGAGTCGGCTCACGCCGTGGCCTACGCCATGAAGATAGCCCCCGAAATGGACAAGGACAAGATCATCATAGTCACGATCTCCGGACGCGGCGACAAGGACTGCGCCGCAATTGCGAGATACAGAGGGGAGGATATCTATGAGTAAGATCAAAGAAGCCTTCAAAAACGGCAAGGCATTCATACCCTTCATAACCTGCGGCGACCCCGACCTGGCAACCACCGAGGCCACCGTCCGGGAAATGGTGAAAAACGGCGCCGACCTCATCGAGCTGGGCATACCCTTCTCCGACCCCACCGCAGAGGGTCCGGTGATACAGGGCGCCAACATCCGCGCACTGGCGGGAGGCGTCACCACCGACAAGATCTTCGGCCTGGTTGAGAAGCTCAGAGCCGACATCAGCACCCCCATGGTGTTCATGACCTACGCCAACGTGGTATTCTCCTACGGCGCAGAGCGGTTCATCGGCAAGTGCAGCCAGCTGGGCATCGACGGCCTGATACTGCCCGACCTGCCCTTTGAGGAAAAGGAGGAATTTCTCTCCGTCTGCAAGCAGTTCGGGGTAGACCTTATCTCGCTGATCGCACCCACCTCGGCTGACCGCATCGCCATGATCGCAAAGGAGGCGGACGGCTTCATCTACATCGTATCGTCGCTGGGCGTTACCGGCGTGAGGACGAAGATCACCACCGACATCGCGGCGCTGGTTAAGGTAGTCCGGGAGAACACGGACGTGCCCTGCGCGGTAGGCTTTGGCATCTCGACCCCTGAGCAGGCGGCGAACATGGCGCAGTACGCCGACGGCGTGATAGTAGGCTCGGCGATAGTACGTCTGATAGCAGAGCACGGCACGGCCTCGGCAAAGCCGGTGGGGGAGTATGTTAAGGCTATGAAGGATGCGATAAGGTAAAAAAGCACAAGCCGGAAAACCTGATCGCGGAGCGCATTGGGGTCCAGGGGGGTCTCCCCCCTGGCGGGTCAAGGGCAGCGCCCTTGCGGGGTTTAAGGGGCAGAGCCCCTTATCAAGGCGCAAAAGCAGTAAATTCATAGCACAGGCGCAAACAGAGAACCTCGGCGCTGCGCATAATAAAAGAGGGGGCATCAAGTGAAGATGTCTCCGCACAGTTACAAGGGCGCACCAAGACGCAGCGCCGAAAAGCCGTCCTCCTGCACTCGCAGGAAAGAGCCGAGCGGACAGCGTCCGCGAGCGAATTTCCGTCCGGTGAGGCAGGA